>JBLILH010000009.1:0-103715 GCA_047636495.1 Candidatus Endobugula sp.
CTGATAATTGCGCCAAACTGTCCGTTGCCTTGCCCCAAGCTAACAGAAATACGCACACCATTATTGGAGGTGCTGCCTTTATAAACCCAAACACCGTCTATCAAACCATCAGTGTTAGTATCGTGCATACCAACAAACGTCCAACCTGATGCACCGTAATTACCTTCACTCCTTGGCGTATTGCTTATAATTGGATCAAAATTGCCGTTATCTGCACTTTTCCAAACGAATGAAATTGGAGCGATACATTCACCATTTACACTACATTCTTTTATTGAATTAATAACTGAATATTGATTAAAGCTAATATTCAAGTAATCAAATATGTATTCCTTATTTAAAACGCCATCGCTGTAAGAATTTATCGCCGCTACTCGATTTCGCTGTAATAATTTTGCACCTTTAAAATATTTACCATTCACGTCTGCCCTGACTTCATACTCAACATGAACGCTTCCACCAGCATAACTCACCTCATCCAAATACTGCATATTCCCATCAACAAAATACTCATAACTAATAGGATTATTCCCCGTACTATCGTTAATCTCTTTTACAGACCAAGCAGTCGTACCTTGAGGAAAAACCAACGAAGCATTAGCCACATTCCCAGTACCGCCACCAAAGGTAATCACCTGCCCTGCTTTGGTTTTAGCAATAAAATAACTAGGTTTATTAACCGAACCGCCATAAGACTTTATCTGCGCATAACCATCAATCTCGGTGCGGTACTCGGTACCTATCGCACCATTATCCCCACTCACCGGAATCAACCGTTGACCGTCAAGACAGTAGCGATCTTTATCGGAAAAGGTAATTCCCGCTACAAAACCATCTTGCTCTAGATTGGCCGAACAACGGTGAACACTAGACAAACCGCCCAAGCTCCAGCCCATGCCCAATACACCATTGCCACCGCCGGTATAATTTAGCGATAAATCTGGCTGCATACCACCACGGCCGGGAGCGACTTGAATAGGGATAGAATAACTGGCCGAACCACCACTCACATTAAATTCTGCGGGGGTTGAACCCACAATAGTTGATTGTGCAGCGACCCCTTGGGCAACTGCAGCAGTCAACAATAATGTTAGGTTGATTAGTGTTTTGGCCTTGTTAAACATACCTTTTCCCTTTTCGAGCTTTAGCGCTAAAGTCATGATGTAGCATTGGTTTATTGTGAGTATTCTGTAATGGCTATATAATCGCCCTCGGCATCCCAAAGTCCTGCAGCAGGGGTAATACCACAACGATTATATTTCGCATTCCCAATACCATGATTGACATTAACTTTTACCCTATACCTAGAGCTATAAGCGGTCATAACCACGGACATTGATGCATTATCATCACGGTCAGCAACATCCTTATAATTAGTATGGATAAAAAACCACTGCCCTGTGGATAACTTAAAGTAAGTCACATTGACCCAATTATTTGCACTAGCACCACAAACTCTCACCTCATCAATTGTCCCCTCAGCCTCTACCGCCAATACCGACGTGCTAAAAAATGTGAATGATGCCAATAGTATTAGAAGCGTGGTTAATTTTTTCATAATGTTTTTCCTTTTTTGGTTTAAAAATTTTTGATTTATTGCGTTTTTTGTAAATGATTTTTAATGTTGTCCAAGCGACTCTCGATTGCTGCAGATGTTTTATCGGGAGTCGTGGTGGATTTTTTTTCTGGGGGCGATGATGATGACACGTTATCGGGTAATTGCTTTTCTACCGCTTTATCTATTGCGGCTATCGCTTGATTGGCTGCTTGAATTTTTTCATCTAGACCTTTCTTTAGCGCATCATTTTTCGGTTTATCTGCAATAATTTTTTTAAGTTGATGAGCGGGAATGGGCAGGGCTTTGTCGGGTTGTTGTTCGTTTGGCGTTTGCACGGCAACAGAATTGATGGCATTCACATCATCATTTTTGCTTGTTGATTTTTGCGAAGCGGTAGTTTCTGAAGGCGTTGTTTTTTGCGCATTGTTTGACTGCGATGAGGGGGGAGTACTTAAATATGGCTGACTTAACTGATGGTTTGAATATAAAAATATCCCTATCATTACGATAAGAAATACCACTAATACCCCTATGAATATCTTGCTAAACATCCTGTTATCTCGCGCTATTATTATATTTGGCGTGAATAATAGTCAAATTTATGACTGAACACAATCAGTTTTGTTGGTTTTGTGACGTCCTGTCATTTTTTTAATATATTGCCACACTGTTGTCTCGTTAACTTTATGAAAATTGACTATAAGCCATACTGACGACGGCCAAACAGTACCGGATACCGGATACCGGATCGAGCCCGGTATGACGGCTCGGCATGACGGCCCGGCATGACGAATATGATGAGCAAGAGACATAAAGATCAAAACACCAAAAGTGGGGCCGACAACTTTTGTGACTAGTTCTTTCTTACTAAGTGATGATGATTCAGATTTAGCACTAGGAGCCTGTCGGACTTAGGGGATCGTAGCGAGGCAGAGAGAAATCGAGGGCATTTTTTCGATCATTTGAGGCGAATAGTGAGCCTATTCTACGAAAATGATCGGGAAAAGGCACCGATTTCTTGCTGCCGCAGTAGATTCTTCCTAAGTCCGACAGGCTCCTAGGGTAGCTTGGCGCTTGGCTTGCGCTGTTGACGTGCAGGATGCACTAATGCTGGGGAACACAAGGATGTGTAGGAGCAGTATTACAGCCATCTGACAAGCGAAGGAAGAAGCCTATTACCTCCCATAAACAAGCTTTTAATCAGTCAATAGTAAAATACGACGAAGACTATCTTCACTCATATTCTCTTGATCAGACTTGCTATACATCGCCATTAAGCGAACTTCATCTGTGGTTTTAAGATAATAAATTACGCGATAACCACCACTTTTTCCTTTTTGATTATCGCTATTTTTGACACGGACTTTATAAACAATATCATCAAGCCCTTTCACACGATCTCCAATCAACACACCTGTTTTGAGTTCATCCACCACAGGCTCTAAGTCACTGTAAATGGATCGATACCGCTTACTCAGTTTACGTAAGTGCTTTTTAAATATCTTCGTATAACCAATCTCCATTAATGATCAATCCCATCCCATAAAGTATCTATTGGCGATATCGCTCCCGATTTCGCTTGGCGCAAACTCTCTTGCAACTCTTCTTCAAAGTGCTTTTGTATCACACCTGCACGGAACGCATGGATCATATCAATTAGCGCTGGCATATATTCTTCTGGCACTTGCTGAAGTTCTGCGGCCAGCCGCTCATTATAACTGTCTGTACGTTGACTCATTGCAACATCTCCTCTTAATTCATACCATCTGATATTTCACTATCATACTACGATCATAAACTAATCAGTGGTATTTTTCCTCTTCAGATTCAACAGCTAAGGCCATAAGCAGATCATCCTCACTGGGCGATTGTCGCTCTATCTTAGCAGGATGCGTGAGCTGGTGAACCTCCTTTAATTTATGTCCTTTAATTTATGAATGGCCACATGCGTGTATATCTCGGTGGTCGATAGTTGGCTGTGACCTAGCATCTGCTAGATAAAGCGGATGTCAGCTCCATTCTCTAGCATCAATGTCGCCATTGTGTGACGGAACAAGTGACAAGAGCCCACCTTGTCGATATTGGCCTGTTTGACGTATTTTTTCACTGCCCTACTCACTTTGTGTGGGTCGAGTGCTTTTCCCGTCTCGTCCAAGAATAGCCCGTCTGGGCTACGGGGCAGATGATGGTAAGGTCTCACATCATTTTTATATTTATCAAGCCACAATAACGCTCTTTCCCCTATCGGGACGAACCGATCTTTTTTCCCTTTGCCCTGCTGGATAAACAAAACACCAGAAGCGGTGTTGGCGATGACGGAGTCTGAGCGGTTGGATGAGTTTGAGGACTGGCATTTGGGGTTATTTCTCCACCAGCAATAGGTACGGCGACAGGCCGATACGATCAAAAGGGTCAAAGCCCTTTTAATACTAGGCAAATGACATCTTGGCTTTCTCAGCATCGCTTCTTTCTTGAAATTGTTTATATTCAATAACTGTCTTCTCACTGCTTTTAGGTGGGGAAGAAAAGGGCTTTGGCCCTTTTAATAGACCCCTTTAATACCAGTTCACAACCCTAATGAGCCACACCAAAAAAACGTTTATGCACGATCAGCTCAGCTTCTGCTGCTTCTACGCTGATGGGGGTAAACGATAGCTCGGTTCCCGGTAGGCTTTGGGAAAGTTTTGATAGATCTAGGTATGCGACGCAACCCAAGAGTGGGTAGCCGCCCATGGTTTGACGGTCGCGCATTAACACGATGGGCTGGCCATCTTTAGGCACTTGTATTGAGCCCAGGGAAATACCTTGAGAAATAATGCCCGCTAATGGTGTGTTAATCACTGCGCCAGACAATCGATATCCCATACGATCTATACGGGGGGTTACTTTGTAGGGATATTGGGTAAAGGTATGTAGCGCTGCTTCACCTGCCGATGTCACCGATGTGTTGGGAATAAAGCGTAGGTTAATTTTTTTGGGGTACTGTGATGTAGATTCTGAGGGTTGAGATTCTGATGAGTGGCCGGTAACAAAAGTCGACGGGACTCGTTTTGTTAGCTCGTGCGGTTGCGGGAAATACTTGACGAGATTGCCTTCTACTAGTTTTTCGCCGTCTTGCGTAATACCGCCTAACTTTTCTCGTGCCACGGTAGCACAACTACCAAGTGTAGGTGCGACAGTAAAGCCGCCTTTAACGGCGAGATAGCACCGAAGTCCGGTAACTGGCGCTTTAAAGCTAATGGTATCACCTGCATGTACGATATATGACTGCCAAGGCTTGATGGCGAGGTCGTTGACTGTGGCAGATAGATCGGCACCGCAAATAGCCATCATCGTGCTGTTGAGAAAGGTCGCCGAAAAGGCACCGTAGCTCACTTCTATTTGTGGTGCATTATAGTCATTGCCTAATAACCGATTCGCCCATAAAAATGCATGCTCATCGAGTGGCCCGCCATTAGTCACGCCAATACTTTGAAAACCATAGCGGCCATAATCTTGTACTAGGGATAAAAACCCTGATTTTATCACTTGTAAAGACATTACAATTCACCGCCCATTTGAAGATATTCTGCTTGACTCATTGCTGTAAAATTTACTTTATCGCCAGCTGTAAACTGCGTTAAGTTTGCACTGTTATAATCAATTAATTGAATCGGTGTTCGGCCAATAATTTGCCAACCGCCGGGCGACTCGGAAGGATATATAGCGGTTTGTTGATCGGCAATACCCACACTACCACGAGCAACTTTTTGTCGTGGGGTTGGTTTTCTTGCGGTGGCTATACGTGTGTCTACATTACCTAAATATGCAAAACCTGGTGCAAAACCGATGGCGTATACATCATAAATTTGACTGGTATGTATCGCGATAACTTCTTCTTTGGTGAGATTAGCGTTGTTCGCCACATGAGCTAAATCAAGCGCCACTTCTTCACCGTAATATACCGGAATTTCTATCGTATTAGACGGCGAACATTGATCGCTTTCTGCTTTTTCAGCGTTGTCATTATTTGCATCATTACCATTAGATAGGAGTAATGCCAACTTTAAGGCGCGAGTAAAATCTATTCCTGATACGGCTAATAGGTTGAACGTAATATGGATAGAAGCGTAAGAGATAATGATATCGGCGATCCATTTATCATTAACGCTGGTTTTTATATTACGCACACACTGTTTAATCACAGAGAAGTTGTCTGCATCGATGACTTGATCAAATAAGATCATGACGGTATTTTCAGAGACACGAAAAATATTCATTGTTGAACTCATGATTGAGGCGATGGCGGTGTTAATAATTCCCGAATACGCTGTACCGATTCGAGCGCTAAAGCGCCATCGCCATGAATACATAGAGTATCTGCATTAATCGACAAGCTATTGCCTGTACATGTCGTCACAGTGCGCTCGATAATTAATTTTTTAGCTTGAGAAATAATGGTGTCTATATTTTGGTAGACTGCTCCATCTATTTTTCTAGATTGCAATAAGCCTTCGTCGGTATACGCACGATCACAAAAAGCTTCTAGCAATAACGTTACGCCATATTCGTCTGCCATTTTTTTATATTCGAGGTGATCTGGGGTCGCCATAATCATAAGGGGAATAGTCGGCGCGATGATTGACGGTGCTGTTGTTGGGGAGAGTGTTGGGGAGAGTGTTGAAGAAAGTGTTGGGGAGAGTGTTGAAGAAAGTGCTGGGGAGAGTGTTGAAGAAAGTGCTGGGGAGAGTGTTGAAGAAAGTGCTGGGGAGAGTGTTGAAGAAAGTGCTGGGGAAATTGTTGGAGAGAGTGCTGGTGAGAGTGCTGCAACAGCTTTTAGCAAAGCTTTATAGACACTCCGATCACGCATCATCGTATTATATAAAGCCCCATGAGGTTTAACGTAATCAACTGTCGTATGGTGTGCTCGGCAAATAGCTTGTAGCGCACCGACTTGATAAAGCACAATATTGACTAGTTCTTCCTCTGAAAACGCCATCTCTTTTCTTCCGAAACCCGCTAAGTCGGGATAGCCTGGGTGCGCACCAATCGCCACATTATGGTGTACAGCGAACGTAACGGTATGATTCATCACTTGCGGGTCGGAGGCATGAAAACCACAAGCGATATTACTCATATCGACATAAGGCATAATCTCGGCATCAGCACCCATTCTCCAAGCGCCAAAACTCTCGCCCATATCACAATTTAACTTCATAAATACTCACTCATTTCCACTGTTATCCTGCTAGCTAATACTGTCATGCCGCGTTTTATCCCTCATCTAATCTGTTACTGATCACCCTGGATTCAGGATAAGCAAAAAGCGCTTTCCGGAATAACGGGTCTTACTTTACTTTTCATGTCTCTGGCTCATCATATTCGTCATGCCGGGCCGTCATGCCGGGCTCGATCCGGTATCCGCTAATGTTTGGCCGTTGTCAGTATGGTTTATAGTCAATTATCATAAAGTTAACAGGACAGCAGTGAAAAAAGTCTATTTTTTCCGCTCTACTCACTCCGAAAAAAATTTCCATACGCTAAAAAATACAACACTTGCTTAATCACGTTGTTATTATTCATCATAAAAGTATGGGTAACGGGCATGACGAGATGGTCTTTCATGCCTTTTAACGTGGTGCTTTCGACTGACACTTTACCATCATTAGGCTTGGGTAGAATGGATGACAGTATGGGGTTGATCGTCCGTGTACCGGCGATGATGCCTAATTCGAAATTGGCGGCGCCTAGTGTGTTGGGCACGCTACTACTGTCGGTGCTTTTGCCAGTACCTAGCTGCATGCCAGCGGGGCCGTTAATCCATCTAAATAGTTGATAACCACCAAACGTATCAACCACCTCACTGCCCTTATTGGGTGGACCTAACATCACAACGCGTCCGAGGTTAGCAATAGTATAGTCTTGCAAATACTGCCGTACTAAAATCCCACCCATAGAATGTGTGACAAAGTGAATCGCAGTGCTATTAATGTTTGGCTGTTTCGTCTGAGAACGAGATATGGCCTGGCACTCTTTGAGTGATGTATCAATCGCAGCTTTTGCGAGTGTTTTTATGTCGTATTGTGTTGATGGGTAATGATGATTGACTACTCGATAGCCATGGTTGACTAACGTGTCCTGCAGTGTAGAAAAGGAACTATCACTTCGTGCTAAACCGTGAAGTAAAATCACACAGTCTGTCGCTTGCGTGGTAACCGATAACATGAAGAGTAAGATGCCTGGTAGTAGACCAGGTAGTCGGCCGTATCGCGTCAATATTTTTGTCAGTAATACTTTTTTTAGTAACACTTTTTTTAATAGCACTGTTTTTAATAGCACTGTTTTTAATAGCACGAGTTACCCCTCTACTTTATTTAGCGCTAGGATATAAAGCACTGTATACACCGCACTGATCGTTAAGCCCGGCAACACCGTCCACAGAACTTCAGGCGTACCGGTTAATACGTTGATCCCCACTGAAGTAATGAGCAATAAACTGAAGCCCGCGATAAACACCCATACATTTCGCCACGCTCCTGGTATAGATGCGGTCGCAGATAATGTACCGAGTCGCAGAAATAGAAATTCAATGACGAGTGCAAGTACCAGAGTGATCGTAAAGCTGTACCCCCCTTGAGTCAACGCGGCAGCAATAGCACTTTCGACACCATGTGGAAAATTAATGAAGAATGCCCACGCGCCATAAAACAAAAACCCCGCTATGGGGGGCAGCCATATGCGTCGTTTTTTATTGTGTATCCATACTCGCATTACGAATTCTCCGGGGGGGTATTGTTAAATGTACCCGATATTTTAGGCATGGATTTTTTAGATATAGTGGTTTTATCTCTGACTATTTTTTTGGCTTTTGCGGTATCCATTTTACCCGAACCGAGTTTAGGTAATGCCTCTAGAGTGATTAACTCACTAGGAATCATTAACGGGCTGCACTGATTATCTATCATTGCATGGCGAACGTCACCGATACGGATAAGTTCATCACTGGCCGCGTTTGATGACGACATTAACAATACAATACGCTCACCCTTTTTCTCATCGGGGAGATTGACCGCTAGCACTTCATGGTGTTCGTCTATCGTATTCAACGCTAATACCTTGCGCACGGTTTCTTCTACAGTGGTGAGGCTGACCATCTCGCCACCGATTTTTGCGAAGCGAGAGTAACGGTCAACAATAGTCAGATAGCCTTCTTCATCAAGAAAACCCTTATCGCCAGAGACATACCACCGCAGGCCATCAATTATTTTAATCACTTCATTGGTTTTTTCTGGCTGCTGTAAATATCCCTGCATAATTTGCACACCGCCAATAAGAATCATACCTTGTTGGCCGGTGGGTAATTCATTCATCGTCAGACGATCAATCGTGTTATCTATCAAGCCACCTACAGAGTTACCTACAGAGCTACCTATCTCTCCGCTTTTTTTTGCGCTGAATTTTTCCATTAACCATTCTGGATCAACAATTTTAATACTGGTACCCGGCAATGCCATACCCACGCTCCCTAACTTTTGTCCTTGCTGTACACGGTAACTCCGCAAGTCCATCACATCCGGAAGATTTACGCTGGTCACAGGAGCCGTCTCGGTTGCACCATAGCCTTCGTAAATAGCTTTGTTGAACTTTTTTCCGAAAGCATCGCGCACATCGGGCGATAACTTTTCTGCACCCGACACGACAATACGTAAGCTATCCAACATTAAGGGGTGCACTTTATGATTACGGCAATATAGGCGTAAAAACGTCGACGTGCCGCACAGTAATGTGACGTGGTTTTTTGCGATAGCTTTTGCCACACCGAATACATCGGTAGGGTCGGCATGGCACACCATTGGCAAGCCTTCGAGCAACGGCATAAATTGCGTCACCGTTAAACCAAAGGCGTGAAACAACGGTAACGAGGCCATAACGACATCGTTGTCTTGCGTGTTTAATACATCGGCGACTTGTTGCACATTGGCGATAATATTTTGATGACTTAATTGCACGCCTTTGGGCAAGCCTTCGCTACCGCTAGAAAACAAGATGGCGGCGGTAGCATTGCTCGGTATCGACGTCAGTAATACGCTTTTTAATAGCGCGGTGGGCATGGCTTTAACGACTAACCAACGCGCCACCATTTCTGCACGACGAATAGATTGCATCAGTTCTTCCACATAAACCCACTGCACATGCTCTAGTAAAGGCTCTAACGTAATGCCTTTGTCTTTTAGCTTGTGGATGAAACGGGCAGAGGTATAAATAGTTGAGATTTCCGCCTGTTTTATCGCCGCTGTAATCGCATCGTTACTTGCGGTGTAGTTAAGGTTAACAATTGTTTTACCGGCTAATAACGTCGCCATATTGGTTAGCACGCCACCCGCACTAGTGGGTAATAACACACCCACGTTTTGTTCCGGTGTCTGCGAGCGTATGCGTCTTGCCATAGCGCTGGCAGCCGCCAATGCCTTACTAGCCGACAACTCGCGTCCCATTAGGGCATCGATAATCGCCGGGCCACTATCACCCTGTGACTTGACTCGATCGATCCATGTGGCGGCGATGTTCGACCGCACATCAATATGCGCATTCCATGCATGCACAGATAAATCAAACACACGACGCTTGAGAACATCGGTGTGACTGTTTTTCGGCATCGTTTCACCAAACGCAATGATCACATCGCGGGTATAGCCTGCCGAGCGAGTACTTTTAATACGGGTTGATGAGCGGGAAAACTGACTGCCCCATAAACCGTGCAAATAGAAAGGCACGATGCGAATCGACTGATCACACGTTTGCGCAATAGCGTGCTCATAACCTTTGCGAAAAACCGCCATATTACCCGTGCGGCTTATGGTACCTTCGGGGAATAAACACACTACTTTTCCCGCATCTAATAACGCCGCTATTGTTGTTAACGCCGCTTTACTTTGCGCACCTGCTTGAATAGGTACGCACCCCACGAGTGTTAAAAACCATTGTAAATACCAGCGATTATAAATCGATTTTTCCATCACGAAATGTACTGGACGCGGGCAAGCAATTTGTACAATGGCCCAATCAACGAAACTAATATGATTGCCCAGTAATAACACACCTCCTTTTTGAGGAATGTTTTGCATGCCTTGAACATCGGTCTTGTAGTGGCGCGACATGACAAAGCCTAAACCAAAACGAATAAGACTTTGAGGCAAGGTGACAATAGTATACATTCCACCCACTAGCGCGATCACGGCTATCAGTTGGAGTAATTGTTGGCTAGCAATACCCGCTAATGAAAAGGCAACCGTCAGTGCTAAGAAACTTAACATCGCTATATTTTGAATCAGATTATTAGCCGCTAAGGTTTTACCCAAGTCTTTATCTTTTGCGTGGTATTGAATCAGCGCATTCAGCGGAATAATAAATAAACCGCCCATAACACCTATCCATAAAAAGTTAACTGCCAAGGTCAGTGCCGAATTTAACTGCGGCAATATAAATAAACCGATCGCCAAGCCAACAGCACCAATAGGGATAATGCCAGTTTCGATATAGCTTTTTGAACAACGCCCCGCGATAAGCGAACCAATAGCAATGCCCACACCGGTTGCGGCTAAAATACCTTGAATCACGATGGTATTGAGTTCGCCTAGGGAATCTTTCGCGAAGGCGGGGAATGCCGCCAACAGAACTTGTCCCACCGACCAAAACATGGCTAAACCAATGATAGACAAGCGAATACTCGACACCTGCAACACCGAGGTGACGCTGCGAGCAAATAGCGATGGTGTCTTCATGTGAGAGGGTTCAGTGTCAGCGGCCGTATTCTCGAAAAGGCTGGCACTAGATTCAGCGGGTGCATCGTCAATATTCGGCAAACGATAAACCATCACTAATTCGAGTACGCTATTAGCAACTAATAATCCACCCGCCAAAACTAACGCTTGGAGCACTTCGCCCTTACTAGCCGCATTTTCTGGAAACCATATTTCAAATAAGATAGAGAATATAAATGTCCCGGCCAGAATGGCGATGATAGCGATTGCTTGTGCAAGACCATTCGCTTCTGCTAGATGCTGCTTGCCGAAAAAATCTTTGATATAACCTAACTTAGCGGGAGAATAAAACGCCGATTGGGCAGCGAGTAAAAACGTCATACCAAAGGCAAACCAAAACCACCCGAGCGCGTAACTTAGGGTGATCAACAATGTTAATACTACAGCGACCCAAGCGGATATTCGCATTACCTGATGCTTAGGGAATCGATCAGATACTGCTCCAGCAGGGATAAACAACATAATAAATGGTAGTAAAATTAACGCATTGATGATGGCGGTGAAAACAACCAGCTCACTACCGTCATGCATTTTAAATAAGGTATTTTGAATAAGGATTTTATGCCCCAAATCAACAAAGGCATTAAGAAATATGGCGACAAAAAAAGCCGCTGCGTGGGGAACTAAAAAGAGCTTTTTCATTATTATTATCCTGGTGAGGCTAGGCTGCTGTATTACTGAATGTTCTCTGCATTCAGCACCGATGAGGTTGAGGTGACCCCTCAATAATCGGCTAAAACATCAATAAAAGCGACCAAAAATCAAAAAGTCTACTCATTTCACACTTAAAGCATTACTATTCAATACTTTAATGTTTCACATTCCCCTGTTACAGATCACACTAAGAGCTAGCCATGTCACAAACACCCGCGCTCATAAGCACACTCAAAAAGCAGCTCAAAGCGAGAGGCAAGACCTATGCGCATGTCGCGAGTCATTTAGGCATGAGCGAAGCCTCAATAAAACGTTTATTTATCGAGCAGTCGTTTAGCTTACAGCGTCTAGAATGGGTTTGCCAGATGATTGATTTGCAGCTTTCGGAGCTAATGGCCTTGATGCAGAAGGAGCAGCCACAACTGCAAAAGCTTAGCGCTGAACAAGAACAGCAATTAGTCGATGACACATTATTGTTGATGATTGCGATTTATGTGATGAATGGTCATGGCTTCGAGTATTTATGCGGTGAGATTGCCATTAGTAAAACGGGCTGCATACAAAAACTCGCGCTGCTTGATCGCTTACGTATTATCGAACTGCTGCCGAATAATCGTATTAAATTACGCATTGCTCCCAACTTTCACTGGCAACGTAACGGCCCGATACAACGCTTTTTTCAACAGCATGTTGAACACGATTTTTTTCGTTGCCCCTTTACTGCACTCAATGAACACTTAGTCGTGATCAACGCGGAGCTCAGTGAGTTTTCACAGCAGGAAATGCAGAGAAAAATGGATAAATTCGCTCAAGAGTTTAATGCGCTTGCACACCACGATCAAAGGCTGCCACCATCACAACGAAAAAATATCACCGTCGTTTTAGCCGCCCGGGCGTGGCAGTTTGCTCTTTTTGACCGCTATCGCCGAAAGACTAGCGAGTGCCCATCCACAAGTGGTTAAGGCGCTAAACGCTCAATCCGCCATGCAGTCGTATTAGGCTCATCGAGTCGAGTATATTGAAGGCGATCATGTAGACGATGCTCTCCCCCTTGCCAAAACTCAATCACCTTAGCAGTCACCCGATACCCCCCCCAGAAAGTAGGTAACGGAACATCAGAATCAGCATATTGTTTCTGAAGTGAGGTGTATTTCTCGATAAGGTGATCGCGCGATGGAATCACCTGACTTTGTTCAGATGCCCATGCGGCTAACTGGCTCTCTTTAGGTCGAGATGCGAAATAATTAGCCACTTCTTGTTCATCTAGTAAAGTGGCAGTACCTTGTACTCGCACCTGCCGTTCTAGCGGATACCAAGGAAAATGCAAACTCACATGAGGGTTAGCCGCTATCGCCTGACCTTTCATACTTTTTTTATTGGTGAAAAAAACAAAGCCATTATCATCAACCTGTTTTAACAACACGATACGTTGATTGGGCTGCCCACACTCATCCACTGTTGCTAGTGTCATCGCGGTAGGATCAGTAAGACCTGATTCTATCGCCTGTTGCAGCCAGTTTTCGAACTGCGCTATAGGGTTCTCGTTTATGCCTTTGCGGCGCAAACCACCTTGAACGTACTCTCGTCTATAGTCTTGTAATTGCATTTTTGTCCCGTCCGTCAACAGTAAGTGGTATATTTTGCGCAACACTCATCATCTGTATTTATGTTCATCGGCCTTTCTTGCCCCTGCCATGGCAACTTATAGTGCCAGCATAAGTCAACACTTAGCCAGGCGCAATCTGCCTTACCTTCTATTTATACACCCTTTAATGAGACGAGTACTTGTACGACTCAGCCCACAGTTTATGGTGCTATTCATTGAGATTACTTGCTAGCATTTCTATTTTAGCACTAGGAGCCTTTTTATTATGCTGGTCCAGCCAGAGCCGCTATTAGCGGGTTACACTACCGTCGCTTACTTTACACAAGGCAAGGCTTTATATTCCGTAGTCCGGTGGCTATCGTACTTATGCCGTATGACGTCACACGACGGCATCGATCAAACCAAAAGCGTTTAATATTAACGCAGGGAAACTATCTTTAAATTATAATACGGGCGAACAAAACGCTGGTTAAAAAGCAACAATGAGCATATTAAAAATGCCTATAACGAATGCCCTGGACTACTGAAGAAATAAATATTGACACTGAATCAACGTTTGTACTCAACTTGATTGGCCGACGCGATTCTACTGAAAAGGCACGCCTCTATTCAGCGATACTACTCTGATTGGCTAAGTGTTAGCGCGACATTACGGCATTTTCTTGAAGGTATAGACGTCAAATCTTGTCGACTTGCCGTCAAACACAACATTTGGTGCGGGTAACGATAGGGCCGGGTATTGATCATGAATGGCCGGCGCTTTCCGGGGGCGCTTTACTACGACTCGATAACGAGCTTTCGTTAACGCCAGCGCCAGTAAATCACCAGCGTCATCATCGCCACCCACCACATGATGGAAAGCCTTCATACTTTTATTGACTTCGGCTTTACCGCTTCGTTCAGGGAACATCGGATCACAATAAATAACGTCTGCACGCTCAAGCTGATGTAAATAATCAGCACTCTGCTGATGAAAGCAATGTATGCGCGCGAGAATATCGTGCACATCTGGGTCAGCACTTAATTGCGCTCTACTCAATCCATCACTCAGCAAACTATAAACAATAGGCGAACGTTCGACGAGTGTCACTTCACAACCCAGTGTTGCGAGTACAAAGCCGTCTTGCCCCAAGCCTGCGGTGATATCCACTATGTGTGGTCGATATGAGCCTTTCACGCCGACCGCTTTAGCGATCATTTGACCTTTCCCTCCGCCAAATTGACGGCGATGAGCGCTTGCACCACTCACAAAGTCGATGTGGATAGGGCCGGGTGATTTTTTACCGGTTGCTTGTAAGCAAAGGCCTTGGGTCGTTACCCACAATACGTATTTCCCCGATTCTAGTCGGGAAGGCGCTTCGCGTAATAACGGCCGCTGGAACTGTTTAGAGAGCTGCTCGGCTTGATCACGAACCGCTACATCGTCGCAACATATACCTGAAATAGATTCTAATGCAGTAGAAAAGGCAGTGGCTGGAACTGTATTTATAGGGGAATTAGGCAAACATTAAACCGAGAGTATTACGTTTTTGGTACATCACTTTCATCGTTACCGGGTCTTGATTAACCGCACCGGCCAATTTGATAAAACGCACGTGAACCTCGGTGCCTACCGGTGGAAATGTTTGGCCCTCAAGCTGAACTGACGCGCCACCGTCTGAAATATCTTGAGTGGAACCAATCATCACGCCGATAGAAGGATGCGATATTTCTACGCGTATAGCGGCCACTTTGCGCTCATATCGACGACGGTCGTCGACCATGCCGTTTCTAGAATGGTCGTTACTGATGCCTGAAATAGAAGTCATGAATACCTAAACGTTAATGAGAAAACCAAAAATGCTGCTTATATCCCTAATTTATGCAATTTTTGACCATAAAGCAAATATAACCGCTTATTATAAGCGTTACGACTACCCATTGATAAAGACTAAAAAGACAAACCTAAGCGCTGCCCAACCATTTCATAAGATTCAATCACATTACCTAAGCCTTGACGAAAACGATCTTTATCCAGTTTTTCGCGAGTATCTTTATCCCACAAACGGCAGCCGTCTGGTGAAAATTCATCACCAAGAATCACTTCACCGTGATACAAGCCGAATTCTAGTTTAGAATCCACCAGCAGCATATTACCTTCAAGAAACAAGGCTTTTAATATTTCATTGATCTGAAAGGTCAAATTTTTCATCACCGCTAACTGATCTGCGGTCGCCCAGCCGAAAGATTCAATATGATAATCATTAATCATGGGGTCGCCAAGTGCGTCATTTTTTAAGAAAAACTCAAAGGTCGGCGGTGTTAACGCTATACCTTCTTCAACGCCTAAACGTCGGCATAGCGAACCTGCTGCAATATTGCGCACAACACATTCTACAGGGATCATGGCCATTTTTTTTACTAAGCATTCATTATCTGACAACAGTTTTTCGAAGTGCGTAGGGATACCTGCGGCTTCTAATTTTTGCATAATGAAAGCATTAAACTTATTATTCACCATGCCTTTGCGGTCTAGCTGTTGAATAATTTTTCCGTCAAACGCAGACGTATCATTGCGAAAATGTAGCACAAGTAAATCATCATTATCAGTGGTGTAGACCGATTTGGCTTTGCCCGCGTAGAGTTCTTGACGTTTTTCCATCGTAATTACCTAGTATGTATGTGTAATAGTGGCTGCTAAACCGTTATTTCTAAACAAGCATGCTTAAATAGCTGCGGCTACTGGTTCGTGATGCGGTGATAAACTTAACCAATCAAAGCCATCTTCTTGGCAGGCATAAACCACGTTTTTTATTGGATCATGCAAATCGCCAAACGCTTGCTGCGCAAGTTCGATACTATTATTTTGGCGGCTAATATGTGCAACCACCAAATGCTCTAATTTTTGTCGATCAACCGACGCTAAAAATCGAGCGGCCTGCTGATTACTTAAATGCCCCCAAGCACCACCCACTCTCTGCTTTAATGATAAGGGATAATTACCTGATGCCAACATAGCTGGATCGTGATTCGCCTCTAAAATCAGCGCATCACAGGATTGGTAGTGCATCTCAACATGGGGACTGACATTACCTAAGTCAGTTAAAATACCCAAACGCTTATTGTCACACTCGATAATAAATTGCGCGGGCTCACTCGCATCATGAGGAACGGCCACGGGCGTGATGTTAAAAGTGTTCACTATAAAAGTTTCATAACGATGAATAATATTCACATTGTCTAATACGCCGGTTTTTTTGGTGCGCAGAGTGCCTGCGGTAATATAAACAGGAATATCATATTTTCGCGCTAGGGGACCCACTCCTTTTATATGATCGCCGTGTTCATGGGTCACTAATATAGCGTCTAGCTGGTCAGGTCGTAAACCTATGCGCGCTAAACGTCGCACGGTTTCTTTCAACGAAAACCCACAGTCAATGAGTACCGTAGTGCTATGCGTTGAGGGAGCCTCGCTGTCATCATCGGCGCTACTCGAAAGACTACGCACCACGGTGCCATTACCTTTGCTACCGCTACCCAGGGATGAAAAAGCTATTGTCACGCTATATCCTTACTTACTAGAGTCTTAATAGAATTGAGCGAGCTTACTAGCGTAGACGCTAATATATTGACGCTACGAAACACATTACTACTTAGCACTGGCTAGTAAAGTTGTTTTCTAACAGTGTCTAACAATGACTTTGCTTTTGCCGATGGTAATGGTCGACCATAGCCATCGCGTAAAAATAATTGTTGCTTATTCTCTGCGACGTTACGTAGTACTAATAAATAACCAGGAACACCCGATAGCGCTTGGCTGGTTTCTCGTTGAGTAACTTCTGGGAATAATTGAGCAACACGCTCTTCATTAGGGAGATTCGCAAGCACTTCCCTTAAAGCATAAGTACTTTTATTTTTAAGAAATTGCACTGTTGCAATATTATAAATAAAGCCAGTGACTTTGTTGGTCAGTGTCTTTTTTGCTTGCGTTTCATCCTCATCAAAGTAAATAACACTAGTAGACGCGTCGTAATCGTATGTCACAAATTGACTATCGTTTAAACTATTGAGCAGCACATTATAAGCACGTTCTTCACTAACTAAGAGCTCTACAATAGGTTCACCATCAATACTTGTGGACGCACTTTTGGGAGAGAACGAAATCGCACTAGCAATAAGAGAATCACCTAATGTTTTTTGATGAGAAATTGCTTTAGCTATTTCTTTAAGCCACCACGCTTGGTGAGTTTGACTTTCCGATACATCAGGCCATTGTGTTGTCGGCGGAATCGATGTATTCGATTTACCGCCAATATTTGTCGCATGAATCTCTGTTAGATCAGGCTGAAAACCCGCTTCTAAACGCAGCTGATAACGCAGGCCTTGGCCATACTCTGCCGTCTCGGTTATCCAATCTGTTTCTATAAGCGCAGCACTAGGGTCCTGCCTAAGATTAAGCACTTGTCGTGACTGCAAAAAAATCAACAACTGAGACCATGTCGCAGAGGCATCTTTAGGCACCACTAACCATGATTTATTTTGAAAGGTTTGCACTCGAGGTTCGGTAATGGTTTGTCGTGATGACAAGGTTGGTGGTAACGGTTCTGCAAACTCACCTGTTGCTAAACGTCCATCACCTTCTGGGATGATGTAGATTTGCCCAAGCGCTTCCCTATCTAAGTTGTCGGGGACCACGACTGGCGGTAGTGTTTTAGCATCTAGGTAAGCATCGTTGCTGGAGCATGCAGATAGCAGCGTGATAGAAAGCAAAAACGCGAGTGAAAATATCGTTTTATAGATCACTGATGTTATGTTTTTAGAGAACAAGTGGATTTCCATATATATTTATTTGAGTAAGCCCAAAGCCGCCATTGCCGCTAACAGAGCTGGCTGACAGGATTCAGATAAGGTCGTCAACGGCAAGCGAATACCGGACGAAGTCAATCCCATTTGCTGTAAAGCCCATTTCACAGGAATAGGATTCGCTTCAGCGAACAAGGCATTGTGCAACGGCATCAGTTCTGCCTGTAACGCTGCAGAAGCCGCATGATTGCCTAGCATGCTGATTCTGCATAATTCAGACATTTTCTGAGGCGCAATATTGGCAGTGACGGATATATTGCCTTTGCCTCCCATCAAGAGAAGTTGATTCGCAGTGCCGTCATCACCAGACAACACGAAAAAATCACTAGGAATTTGATCGATAAGCGATTGGCCACGTGCCATATCTCCGGTCGCATCTTTGATACCGATAATATTGGGGTGTCTGGCTAAGCGAAGCGCTGTCTCATTACTCATATCCGTAATAGTTCGACCGGGGACGTTGTAAAGTATCTGGGGTACATCTACCGAGTTAGCAATATGTAAAAAATGCTGATATAAGCCTTCTTGGGTAGGCTTATTGTAATAAGGCACCACCAACAAACAAGCATCAACACCCAAATCTTTTGCCGCCGTGGTAAGTACGACTGCCTCGCGAGTTGAATTAGCGCCCGTCCCTGCGATCACCGGAATACGTCCATTGACTTGTTTAACCACTGCGTCAACAACCTGCAAGTGTTCATCTACGGACAATGTCGCAGATTCACCCGTAGTGCCTACGGCCACAATACCGTTGGTAGCATTATCAAGGTGAAACTGAACTAGCGAGGTTAATGCATCCCAGTCAAGGCGGTTATCTGCAGTCATAGGAGTGGCTAATGCAACCAGACTCCCCTGGATCATAGCGCTATTCTTCGCCATCGTGGTGCTCCAAAAGGTAAGTACAAAACATGGTCTTTATTGTCGATAAAATTATTACGTCAAAGGCGATATGTTACTAACGCAAGACGGCTTATACAAGAAGATTTCGTGCGTTAATTAGGATGATGCCGTCGGACGAAAAGTTTTTTGTCCTCATACCGGCTTACCTTACTATTTATTCATCGGTGGGGCAGGAAAAAATAAGCTTAATCGGTCATTTACCTCTGTGCCGCCTGACGGCATGACAAATAAGCCCTGTCTTTCTATGTAGCAACATCAGCATGTATTTATTGCCCATAGAGACTCTCTTCTCCATGCGGACGAGTTTTAAAGCGGCGATGCACCCATAAATACTCTTCGGGGTTGGCACGAATACAGGTTTCAAAATGCTGATTTAAACGAATAAGGTCGGCGCGATTATCGCCTGAAGGTAACGGTTCAAACGCGGGTAAAAAATTAATCTCGTAACCACTAAAGTCTGGCAAGCGACGGTAAGTAATTCCCACAATGGGCACCTCCGCCATCGCCGCCAAACGAGGTGGAGCGGATACCATCGCCGCATCGATACCAAACCAAGGCACAAATTCACTCACCTTTGGGCCGTAATCTTGATCAGCGGCATACCACAACCAACCGCCCTGCTTCATTGCTTTGACCATTCCCCTCACATCACGACGGTTCACCGTTTTTGAACGTGAATTATGTCGTTCACGACCATACTGCTGCACCCGATCGTAGACAGGGTTATTATGCGGACGATAGGACATAGACATATCAAATAAGCGATTAATCGCGACGTTGGTAATTTCAAGTGTATTGAAATGCATGGCCATAATCAATGCGCCGCGAGGCTTACCGGTCGCCGAATACTGCAGCGTTCGCCAATGCTCAACACCTTTCATCACAAAGCGTTTACGCAACCGCGAATAAGGCATAAACCACGCCATGCCGGTTTCAAACACGGCCATGCCGTTCCCTTCAAAATGCTTTTTAACCAGAGCATCGCGTTGCACGAGTCTGTACTCAGGAAAACATAGCTCAACATTCCGTTCAGCCACATAACGACGTCTTGACATAACGCGATATAGTAATCGACCCAGCCGGCGACCCAGCCACATCTGCAATCGAAACGGTAATTGCGCCAGAAAAGCGGACAACAGTAGTAATATCCACGTCAGCCAGTAACGTGGAGATAGCAATTGAATAAAAGGCGATGGCTTTGAGGTCATTTAGGGATACTTTCGGGGACACATTAGAAGGTTATGGTGCAGGATTACAATATTGCTGATGAAGGGCCGCAATACCTAATAGCAAGTCATCACTTAACCTTAAGTTTACGCTACGGATGTTAGTGTCCAGCTGTGCTAATGTGGTCGCACCGATAATATTCGACGCGACAAATTCCTGCTGATTAACAAATGCTAGCGCAAGCTCACTCGGATCAACTTGATGCTTTAGCGCTAAGTCGACGTAAGCGTCTGCTGCAGCTTTTGCGTAAAGACTGTTATAACGGGTAAAGCGGTCATAACGCGCTAAGCGTGAACCAGCAGGTAGCGCACCACTATAGTACTTCCCTGACAATCTACCAAACGCTAATGGAGAATACGCTAGCAAGCCAATATTTTCTCGTAGCGATATCTCAGCCAGACCAATTTCGTAAGTGCGATTTAATAAATTATATGGATTTTGCACGCTCACTGGCCGCGGCAGGGCTAGCTTATCCGCTACCCTACAGGCTTCCATTACTCCCCAAGGCGTCTCGTTAGATAAACCATAATGACGGATTTTACCCGCCTTCAAGAGTTCACCTAGCGTGGCGACCGTTTCTTCTAACGGGATGATCTGCGCCTTTTTATCGAGCGACTCACAACCCAAACGCCCAAAAAAGTTGGTTTGTCGATCTGGCCAGTGAATTTGGTATAAATCGACATAATCCGTTTGTAAACGACCTAGAGAATCATTAATTGCTTGCCTGATCTGGACTGCGCTAGGGCGAGGGCCACCACGAATATATTCGAAGCCAGGATTGTTAATACCATTACCAGTAACTTTAGTCGCAAGCACGACCTGATCGCGCATCCCACGCTCCGCTAACCATCGACCCACAATAACCTCTGATGCGCCGTAGGTGCTCTCCCTAGGGGGCACAGGATACATTTCTGCAACATCAATGGTGTTAACGCCGTTATCTATCGCGTAGTCCATTTGTTCAAACGCTTCTGCCTGGGTATTTTGCTCACCATAGGTCATCGTGCCCAAGGTGATCAAACTGACGGAAATATCTGTCTTGCCTAATGTTCGGTATTGCATGAATTAAATCACCCTATAAGCCATAAGCGTCTGTGGACGCTCGGAATAAATCAACGAAACACTGCGTATAAATTATTCAGGCGCTCTCTAACTGATTCTATTCAACCGATGAAAAGCTAGCGTCAACCTGCGGGGCTGTCTCCACAGCGTAATCAACACCTTCAACACCAAATCCAAATAAACGCAAAAATTCGGTTTGATAGAGCGCAAAGTCTGACAGATCGTGCAAGTTTTCCGTCGTAACCTGCGGCCAAATGGCTTCTACTTTGGCCTGAATCGTAGGATCAAGTTCTAATTCATCGACGCGAAAACGATGGTCATCATCCAGTCTTGGCGTGTCGGTATACAAACACTCGGTAAATAAACGCTGCAACTGTTCGATACATCCTTCATGCGTACCTTCTTCTTGCATCACCTTAAATAAAATCGCTAAGTATAAAGGCATCACTGGAATGGCCGAACTAGCCTGTGTGACTACCGCTTTCAGTACACTCACACGCGCCGAACCGCCCACCGCTGACAGCTGAGTCCGCAGTTCATCCGCAGCACGATCTAAATCTTCTTTCGCTTTACCGATGGTCGCATGACCATAGATAGGCCATGTAATTTTCTCGCCCAAATAGGTATAAGCAACGGTTTGCGCGCCTTCGCTTAATAAATCTGCCTCACTTAGCGCATCCATCCAAAGCTGCCAATCTTCGCCACCCATCACTTTAACCGTGGTCAATATTTCCGCTTCGGTAGCAGGCTCAACCGTTATTTCGCTGACGACCTGGCTGTCGGTGTGTAGATTTTTGGCGGTATAGCTGCTGCCAATGGGTTTCAATGTCGAAGAATAGACTTCGCCCGTTACGGGGTCTTGTCTGCGCGGGGATGCCAGACTATAAACCACTAAGTCAATTTTACCCATATCAGCGTTAATCTGCTCAATCACCTGCGTCTTGCACGCGGTTGAAAAGGCATCTCCATTAAAGCTTTTGGCATATAAACCCGCTTGGTGCGCAGCCGCTTCAAATGCGGCAGAGTTGTAATACCCCGCCGAGGCCGTTTTACGCTCGGTCGGTGGTTTTTCAAAAAAGACACCCATCGTCGCCGCACCATAACCAAATGCCGCTGTAATACGTGTAGCCAAACCATAGCCTGTCGATGCACCAATCACTAATACGTTTTTAGGCGCTGCAGCTTTGCCTGCTGGGGTGTAAGGCGCTTTCGACTGAATAAACTCAATTTGTTGATTAACATTAGCTGCGCAGCCCTGAGGATGTGCATTGGTGCAAATAAAACCACGAACTTTAGGAGAAATAACCATGAATAGACCTTGCGTTGTATGAAACGAATATGACGAAACGAGTGTGTAGTCGCCTTTTTAACGGAACCTCTGATAAAGTCTGTGTTGAATTTTTGATGGGATAAAGCGATCGCATTTGAGGAGAAACATGAAGATAATAGCCAACTAATGGCGAAATCATCAACGAAGAACACGGTTATTTTAGCTTTCAAAAAACAATTCATAACTTGATAAGAGGTGACTTAACGACAAGCTTCTTATTAAATAGCCGACTATTATAAACGTATGAGGCCGTATTGGCTAACGCGTTGTTTGTTGTCCGTTTTCTCACCTGTTTCTATGGTGAGGATACGCCATAAGCCGCTGAGAGTTGATTTGAGCGACTTAACTAGCAAGGCGTTTAACACTGCCTGTATAATCAATGCCCATATCAACCCTTTATATTGAGAAAACACCCATCCCTATGACCGATATCATCGATGCACAATTATTAACTCTTCGATTTGCCACACCAACAGCGTGGGTCGATACCGTATTAAATAGCTTTGATCGCTTTCTTAATGACCATGCACAGGCAGAAAAAAAAGCATCCGGCATGGCAATGTCGATGGTATCTCACTATCCCGACAAGCCAGACATTGTTAAGGCGATGATAGATTTGGCTATCGAAGAACTCGCTCACTTTCGCGAAGTCATTAAGCTCATGCAACGCAAGGGACAATGTTTAGACCGTGACGAGAAAGACCCTTACGTTAATGCCCTACGAAAGACTATGCGTGATGGTACAGAACATTATTTATTAGACCGCTTACTGATCGCAGGCATTATTGAAGCACGGGGTTGCGAACGTTTCGGGTTGATTGCACAACATCACCCCGACGCAGAACTACAACAATTTTACCAGCTCATCACCGACTCAGAAGCAAAACATCACTTACTGTTTATTGAGCTCGCCAGCCAGTATTTCACCAAGGCTGACATCGAACAGCGTTTAGATGAACTGCTGACCATAGAGGCCACTATTGTTGAACAACTGCCTATCCGCGCTGCGCTGCATTAGCCGTGCGACACCAACATCTTATGCCAGACAATACGCGCTCAGCATTAACCCGTTATCTGAGTAAATACGCTGAGCCAGAAATTGCTATTACGCAACAGCTTCGTAACGTAAACACCCCTCCGTATACGCACTGTTTGGTGATCCCTGCATTTAATGAAGACTGCGCTTTTATTCAGCGTATTGCCAACACATTTATATTGCCCGTGCGCTTACTACTGATCACCGTTATTAACCAACCCGATAACGTGGAAGAAACTGGCAGCAATAACTATTTATGGAATGAATTAAGGAATAACTACTCTACAGCACACACCGCAAATAGTGGCATCGATCCGAACTACCCTTACCTTTTCACGAGCATCAACTCAACTATTGACTGCTTAGCCATTGATCGTTTCACCCAAAAAATCCCACGCAAGCAGGGCGTGGGATTAGCGAGGAAAATTGGTGGTGATATTGCTTGCCAACTCGCGCTAGATAACCTGCTGGCGAATCACTGGGTACATTACTCAGATGCTGATACACACTTACCGCCTGACTATTTTACGGCTACAGATGATTTACAATACCATGCTCACGATTTCTACAGCGCCGCAATATATCCCTATCGACATACGCCGTCTGGCGACAGTGTCATTGATCAAGCCACCCAGCAATATGAGGCCAGTTTATATTATTACGTCGATAATTTACGCCGTGCCGGTTCGCCTTACGCTTACCACACCTTAGGTAGCTGTATAGCAACCAACATTTATCAATACAGCCAAGCGCGGGGTTTCCCCAAACGATCTGGGGGCGAAGACTTCTACTTACTCAACAAGCTAGCCAAGTTAGGCGCTATTTGTTCGCTCAACGCGCCTACGCTTGCTATCGAATCACGCATGTCTCAACGCGTTCCATTTGGTACCGGCCCGGCGGTAGAAAAAATTATCGCCGCACTTGGCGTAAAAGAACATATGACGCCTTGCTTAAATAGAATAGATTATCATCCCCAGTGTTTTGTTGAGTTAGCAGCTTTATTGGAAAACTTCACACATCTATACCCATATAAAAAGAGCACACATGGGCAAGATATTTCACATTATGACGACTGGCTCGCATTCTTAAGCCCACCATTACAAGAAGCATTAACCGCCTTACGTGTTGAGACACTATTTATGCATATCGACAAACAAATCAATAGTGCTGCGCAGTGCCTTCAACATTGCGGTTACTGGCTAGATAGCTTTAAAACACTTAAACTCATACATTTACTGACTAAAAGCTACCCCAAAACGCAAACCACACACTGTCTACAACATTAATGGCTAATTATTAGCAGAGAAAAATTATTCATGTCTGACAATCAACATCAGAGAAAAAACATATGGTCTATCAAATGGTTTCTTCTCGGCCTATGTTTCAGCATATTATTAAGTGGTGTTTTTTATGTGTCGCTACTCATAAAGTCTCAAAATCAAAGCGAGATTACCGCAAAAATATATGAACAATCATTAACAGCATCTATCAGCCAATATGAATATTTGCCCGCATTATTAGCGAGTGATACGCTACTCATAAACACGCTGCTTTACCCCACAGATAATCGTTTATTAATCAATAAAAAGCTATTTTTTATCGCAAAAAGAGCCGGCGCCGATGCGGTTTATATTATGGATATATCCGGTAATGTCGTTGCCGCGAGTAATTATAATCAAACTAGTAGTTTTTTAAATAAAAACTATGCGTTCAGACCCTATTTTCAGCGTGCGCTAGAAACAGGCGATAGACAGTTCTACTATGCTCAAGGAGCAACCACTGGGATCCCTGGGTTTTTCATTGCCGAACCGATCATTTATAATAGTAACAATATAGGTGTTGCCGTGGTAAAACTCTCGATGAGTTACTGGGAAGATAATTGGCGCAGTGCAGAAAACACCGTGATTACGGCTGATGGTAACAACATTATTATCCTGAGTTCTAACGCACAGTGGCGCTATCAAACTATAGGCGACTTGAATGACAGTGTATTAAATAAGATTAATGATTCACAACAGTTTGGCAACAAACAACACACTAACCTATACGAGGAACAATACACCATAAACATCTATCCCTTACCTAAAATCACTTTTTGGGCCATCAATAATCAATTGTATTTATCAAAAAAATCTTCCATCCCGAATATAGATTGGTCTTTTTATTATTTAGTAAAACACCAAAGACTACTCTATCCTACGCTGGCATTCTTTTCTATTACTAGCTTGTTTATACTGTTTACTTATTTGATTGGGCGAGAACGAAGGTACAAGATAGCCTCTATCAATAAAAACCGCAGCTTAGAAACACTTCGGCAAGAGGAACTCAAGACGGTAATGGATAATATTCACGTTGGCGTGACTTTATTTACAGAACAAGGTGACGTTATTTCTTTTAATGATCACGCTAAACTTTTACTATTTGGCGATAAAACCCATGTGCCTGGCACTATTAGCATTAATGATGTTATCCATATCAACATTAATAATCTAGGCGAACTTTTATTCGATAAAATATCATCGGCGACCTACCATGAAACCAGCACCATAACCCATACGGCTGACAACGCCCAAAAAAACATCATTGATGGCAGGTCAACAATAACACCGATCATGTTTGCTGTTAGCAAAGTAAGCGCAATGAATACCGAATTATATTTAATGACCTTTATCAACATTACTCGACGAATAGAGGCCGAAAAAGAATTAGTTAACATCAATAATTCACTAGAGGAGACAATCGAAAAACGCACGCAAGAATTACATCAAGTGCAGGCGACTCTTATTCAAAAAAATAAAGCGGCAGCACTAGGTAATATGGCGGCAACCATCGTTCACGAACTCAGCCAACCGTTATCCGCTATTAACAGTTCGATTTCCGCTGTGAGCGCAAAAATCACTAACGGCGATTGGAATGGGGCTAAAGAATCAGCAAGCCGCCTTAACCCGTTAGGCAAAAAGATGCATAACGTTATCAATTTACTCAAAAACTTTAGCTATAAAGATGAACAAGCCCATGAGAAAATACATTTTTTAAGCGCGGTCAAGCAATCTATAGATAGCTCAAAAGATATTATTTTTGACAAAAAAATAAGCTTAGATGAAAAACATCTTCGTCAAACACAAAATATTCACTTATTATATGTACAAGCTAATTCATTAAAGCTTGACTTAGTATTTACCAATATTATTAAAAATGCGATCGACGCCGCCGAAAGCAATAGTGATGCTATCATCACTATTGATATTGCTCACGACAAAGAGAGAATATACTTACATATTACTGATAACGGTGTCGGCATAGATCCAACTATAATGCCTAAGCTCTTCAGCCCTTATTTTACCACCAAAGAGGTCGGCAAAGGACTGGGGCTGGGCTTATCTATTTCCCATGAGATAATACAAGAATATAACGGGAAAATTAGTGCTAAAAACATTGAAAACGGGACATGTTTCACTGTTGAATTTCCTATTTTCAAAGAAAATCCTGACAACAATATTGAAATGGAATAACTGACAGCCACTATGAATAAAGACGACATCAGCATAATATTAATCGATGATGACAAAGATATACGTATTAGCACTGCAGATTTGCTGTCAACTCATTTCAAAAAGATAGAAAGCTATAGTTCACCCAAGTCTGTACTCCCAAGGGTTAGCACTGAGTTTCCTGCGGTCATCGTGACCGATTTACGCATGCCGAATGATGATGGACTGGAATTTGCGTCCGCGGCTAATCGTATTGATCCTCACTTACCCATCATTTTAATGACGGGCTATGGCGACATTTCCACGGCTGTTGATGCAATGAAGCATGGGATTTATGATTTCATAGAGAAACCTGTGGATTCAGAGCGCTTAATCAGTGCCTTAGAGCGCGCAATCGAAAAACGACGAGCGACACTTTCGCTCAGCACAACAAAAGAAAAAAGTACCGCTCAGAGTGCACTAGATCAATCAATTATTGGTTATAGTGCGACAATGAAGGCGATCAAAAAGAATATTTTAGACTTTTCTTCTATGAGTATTCCTTTGGTTATTTATGGCAATACTGGCACAGGAAAAGAGCTAGTCGCCCACTGTTTGCATGATTATAGCGAAAGGCGTGAAGCACCTTTTATTTTGCTTAACTGTGCGGCAATACCCGAGGAGCTGATAGAAACAGAATTATTTGGCTATACCCGAGGCGCATCATCTAATGCGACATCATTGCACAGAGGAAAATTAGAACAAGCCAAAGAAGGGACTATTTTTTTAGACGAAATAGATAGCCTTCCCGTCAAAGTACAAGCTAAACTTTTACTCGCGCTGGAAAATAAAGTGATCACTCCAGTGGGCAGCAATGTACAAATTCCGATTTATTGCCGTATTATTTCTGCCACGAAAGAAGAGCTACGAGGCAGCAATCACTTTAGACAAGATTTATTTTTTAGCTTACAAGTCGCTGAAATTAGATTGCCCGACCTTAAGAGCCGCGAAGAAGATGTTATCGCCCTGTTTAATCATTTTTCAATGCTTCAATGTGATCACTTAAAAACTCAATATCAACCATTAACAGATGAAGCACAAAAAAAACTCATCACTTACGAGTGGCCAGGCAATGTGAGGGAGTTAATTAATGTTGCCATACGCTATGCATTAACCAACTGTACCGATATTGACCATGCATTACACAATGATGAACTAGATGATTTTTATCGCCACGAAAACCAATCGTTAAAAGAACAGGTAGAAGCCTATGAAGAATTACTTATAAAATTAAAGTTACGAGAACATAAAGGCAAGGTCGCAAAAGTACTCGATGACTTACACATTGAGCGCCGTACGTTTAATCAAAAATTAAATCGCTACGGCATCAACACCGGAGACTACAAAGAACGAGACACTTGAACGAGATACTTGAACGAGATACTTGAACGATAGGACTACCGCATAGGCTTTACAATAATAACGTTAAAAAGCACCTAAACCGTCATCTTATTTACTGCTATTTAATGGATAAGATGACGATTTTCACTTGTCTTTGCCGGTGCCGATGCCTGGTGACTGTGCTGGTATGCTGTGACCAGCGTCCACACACCGAAAATAATAATAAGCACCGACATTCCCTGCCTAATCGACGTATTTTTCACCAATGCCACTACTCTCTCCGCTAATAAACCGCTCGCCATCACCGCGGGCAGCGTCCCTAACGCAAAAGCAAACATGGTCATCACTGCTTGCAGGGCGCTATCTGCTGAAACCGAGTAAGCCAATGCGCTATAGATTAACCCACAGGGCAACCACCCCCATACGGCGCCTAAAAACAATGCCTGGCAAGGTGACTTAACGGGCAACAGGGAACGACTGAATGGTTGCACATAGCGCCAAAGATAAGCCCCTGCTTTTTCTAGATACACTAAACCTCGCCACCAATTCGCTAGATATAACCCCATTGCAATTAATAAGCATCCTGCAATGAAGCGCATAAATTGAATAGAAAAATACCATTGAATACGATCAACAAAAAGATAAAAAATCCAAGCGATCAATAGATAGCTACTAATGCGTCCTATATTGTACAGCACAATAAAGTACATTCGTTTTTGATAGTGGGTATCGGCCACACCTATTGTGAGCGCCCCCATAATACCGCCGCACATACCAATGCAATGCGCACCCCCTAACAGCCCGATAGAAAAGGCCACAAAAAACGATGCCCAATCCACTACCGTTGATCCTCGTGTTGCGGCTTATCGGTATTCACCACATTGTTTTTTGGGGTAGCAATATCAGTATATTCTGTGTCTATTGGTGTGACAGACGCGGAGGGTCGGGGAGCTTTTTCTATAGGCTCATCGAATAAAATTCGATGCCCTTCACTCTTTAAATCATCGTATTGGCCGTTATTAATGGCCCAGAATAATATTTTAATCGCTAATACAATAATCACTAGAGCGATGGGAATTAATAAATACAAGCTTTCCATTCCAATTTTCTCAGGGGTTTCGAATACAGGGGCGGCAACATAACAATATCAAAAACAATAACAAGAACAATACCAAGAACAATATCTTATTTTATACTCTCAGTGCATTAATAACGACGACTAGCGAACTCAAGGACATCCCAATGGCGGCCAAATAGGGTGGAATAAATCCAGCAGCAGCCAACGGCAATACGCTAAAGTTATAGGCTAAGGCCCAAGCCATATTTTGTCGCATAATGCTTTTACAACGATGCGCTAAAGCGATGTTTTTCGCCAGCATGGTTAAATCGTTATTTAATAATATAGCGTCTGCATGCGTGCGCGCAAAATCAGACGCCGAATCCATAGCAATAGATACATCCGCACCCGCTAACACCGGCACATCGTTAATACCGTCGCCGAGCATTAACACTGTGTCATTATTGGCCTGTAGCTGACGGATATACGCCAACTTCTCTTCAGGCATGACACCCGCTTGGTAGGATAATACGCCTAAGTTATTCGCTATACTCCGCACTACCGACACATGATCGCCGCTGAGGATATCGACAGCCAAGCGATTCTTTTGTAAATCAGCAACCGCATTGTTAGCGGACGCTCGCAACTCATCAGACAAACAAATCCATGCGATAGGCGATTGTTCGTCATTGCTATTACTATCATGATCATTATTACTCCCACTGAGCAATAACCACTGGCCTTTTGCAGGCGGAGCCATATTCGCATCTAAAAAGGTCGGCTTACCTAAAAAATAGCGGCGATCCTTACCATCGATGCTTACGCTACCTTCCACACCTACACCCGTATGTAATACATGATTATCAACGCGATAGTGTTTTTCATAATCAATAAACGCATGCGCAATCGGGTGCGACGATCCTCGCTCTATAGCCGCTGCGATAGCGAGCACTTGCTCTCGGGGATAGCGGCCGTCCACTATAGTCATCTTGACCACACAGGGTTTTCCGTAAGTGAGTGTACCCGTTTTATCAAACACTACACGTGTGACTTGCGCCAACGTTTCAATCACATGGCCTTTCAGTACCAGTAGACCGTTAGTGCGCATGCGCGACAGAGTCGCGGTCAATACTGCTGGAGTGGCTAATGACAAAGCGCATGGACAAGTGACTACTAATACTGACAGAGTAATCCACAGCGCCATTTCTGGTTGATGAAAATACCAAAAAGTGTACACCGCTGCCGACCCCACTAACACCGCCGCGACAAAGTAACGAGCGACCGTGTTAGCTAATTGCTGCGCCCTTGGCTTATCTTGCTCAGCAAAGGTGGTTAGGCGCTCAATAGTGGATAAGCGCGTTGCTTGTTGTGTCGCGGTGGCTCGAATAATCAATGTGCCGTCCATATTGACGGTACCGGCAATCACCTGATCCCCAATCTGTTTCCGCACCGGCTCCGCTTCTCCAGTAATCAGCGATTCGTTAACCGTGCTGACACCTTGAATCACCTCGCCATCGCAGGGTAAACTATTACCAGCAGCAATATGCACGCGGTCACCTATAGTCAACTCGTCGAGCACAACCTCTTCGATGCGGTCATTGACCATGCGCCTTGCGATCAAAGGCAATAAACGTGTTGTCGCATGTGTCTGCCGCCGATTTTTATAGCGGGTGCGCATTTCTAAATAACGCCCCCACAGTAAAAAAAAGGTGAACATCGAAACAGAATCAAAATAGACTTCGCCTGTGCCCGTTGTGGTTGCCCACACACTGATACTGTAAGCGAGAATAATGGCAATAGACACCGGCACTTCCATGGTGAGGTGTCCACGTAAAATATTTTTATACGCCGTAGACCATAGCGGTTGAGCACTAAACAATATCACCGGTGTTGCCACGATCAAACTTACCCAGCGCAGCAACGACCACCACTGATCATCAATCCCTTGCATATCGCCAGCGTATAAAGCGATCGCCACCATTCCCACTTGCATCATACCGAAGCCTGCCACACCTAAGCGCATCAACGCCATACGTTGATAACGTTGCTGCCGCTCTTCGTTCTTATCTTCGCTAAAGGGATGGGGGCGATAGCCGATATCCTCTAAAGACATCATTAATTGGCTCAGACTCACCTGTTGACGATTCCAACACACAGCGCATTGATGGGTATCGGCGCTGACACGAACAGAAACCACACCGGCAATAGATTGTAAGTGTTGTTCAATTAGCCATACGCAAGCTGCGCACGTGATATCGTCGAGAAGAAGATGGGCTGTACTCTCTCTTTCGGGGCTATTTGCAGCAGTATCGTTGATGTTATTCACGTCACCGCTAACCGCATCATCATGCCTAACGACGTGATGATGGGTGACGAAGCCGCGCTGCACATCATCACGGTCGTAAAGTGCGAAGGATTCGCGTTGTTGTTTGGGGCGTCGATTCAATTGCGAACGATATTGATAGAATTGCTCTAGACCATCGTCGTTGATAATAGTAGCAACGGCTAAGCAACCGGGACAGCAAAAATCGCGCGCTTGTTGCTGCAATGTGAGGACGAACTCTCCCGTTTTATCGACGGGTAAACCACAGTGATAGCAGCTGAGAGGTTGAAGTGTGGAGGGGTTATTCACAGAACTATTTACCGGTTTATTTTCAGCGCTATTCACGGACTAATACTCTCAACTTCGCACACCCTTGGCATTGAAACTTGATAAGAAAAGCTCAATAAATTGTCGGGAGCCACTACCAGTCTGCGATTAAGGTCACTGATGCTTGCTTAGAAAAATCAATTTCACCCCGTAAGCGCCAGACATTATCAGCAGGATTGAGTGCGTCGACGGTATCAATTGGTGGTGGTTTGCTGTCAGAGCGAAGGCGTAAGTACCAACGATATTGTAGCTCTCGATCTAACTCTACCTGATAATGGCCCTGCGCTACATGCTTTAAGGCCAGCTTATGATCCTGCGCTTGATCCGAAGCATGACTCATCTCCAAATAGATAGCCTCGGGATACACTTGAGTGTTGTTCTTTAGTGTAATCGCTAACTCATTAATAGAATGATCAAAGACTAATTCGGCACTGAGCGTTAGCGCACCCGCTAACAAATCTTCGTCTAAGCGAACGTTGATTAAGCGCCCTTCTTTATAGTAGTTATCCACTACTCGGTCATCGGCATAACGGAACGCAACCGTCCCGTAAATACTACAAACAATCACTATCACAATAAGTGGCGTCAAAATAAACCATGCCCAAGATTCACGATACCATTGCTTAGCGACGGGGTTCAGGTCTTGTGGTTTATTCATAAGGATCCCTGCTGATACTGGTGATTGAATATATTACCGTTGAATGCCAAAATTTTCGTCGTCACGGGCATTAATAAAAGTTTCATTCTAACCAAATAAGATTAGCCATACGACCTGTCACACCATCGCGACGATAAGAAAAAAAAGCGTCTTTCTCAGTAAAGGTGCAACGGTCTCCACCATAGATCTCACTCACGCCAGACTGCTGTAATATTTCTCTTGCTATTGCATATAAATCACCCATCCACCGTTGCGATGTTGGAGAGGCTTCGAAGTGCTTTCCAAACGATGCGTTATGACACAAGAAAGCCATTCTTACATCATCCCCCACTTCAAACGCTTGCGCACTGATCGCCGGCCCTAAATATGCCATAACCGACGCTGTCGGCCCAAACGTACGCAGTGTTTCTTGTAGCACTCCAGACAGTAGTCCCCGCCAACCCGCATGAGCCATTGCCACCTGAGTTCCTGCTCGATTGCAAAAAAATACGGGCAAACAATCGGCGGTCATCACGCTACAGGGGCGATGAGTGGCTCGAGACGTGCAGGCATCTGCCACAATATTATTGGTATCCGCTAATAAGTCATTGTCAATCACGTCAAGATCAGCAACATTATTACCGTGAACTTGTGTGAGCCACGTGATAGTTTCTAGCTGTAAGTTGTTCAATAATTGGCGTCGATTAGATATAACGTCAGGCGGGCTATCGCCAACATGCGCACCCAAATTAAAGCTTCTGTAGGGCTGCTGACTCACGCCGCCTGTTCGCAAGGTGAAACATGCCTTGACTTGAAAAGGTGCTGGCCATATTAACTTTTGAATATTAAACATTACCGCTCCACCCCTATTAAGGGTAAGATATTTACCAAAAAACGCTTATCTTAAAAGCAGTTATACGTCATGTTATCTATGCATGTTCAGTGAGCGACGCAAGTAACTGCTGCATATCACTGGGTAATTCGGATTCCCACTCGAGCGTATCACCTGACGCAGGGTGAACCAGCGTAAGTCGTCGGGCATGTAAAGCTTGCCGTGGGAAGCTAGCCAATATCACTTTTAACTCGGGCTCCGTGCCCGCCACCCACTTTTGCCGAGTTAAATAAACCGGATCACCGACTAACGGGTGATTGATATGCGCTAGATGCACGCGAATTTGATGCGTTCTGCCCGTTTCTAATTGACAAGCTATGTGAGTGTAGCCTTTGAAACGCTTGAGTAAGCGGTAATGTGTGACGGCTTCTTTTGCTGTTTGCGTAGAGCTCGACTTATAGCGAGATTGACCATCAATCACCGCCATTTTAATTCGCTGAGTCGGATGTCGGCCCATAGGCTTATCAATCACCCCACCGCCGGTTAACTCTCCCATGGCTACCGCTTCGTACTCACGGCCTAAACTGCGGTCTTGCAGCTGCTGTACGAGGCTAGTATGCGCGAGTAAGGAACGGGCAATGACCATAAGTCCAGTCGTATCTTTATCTAATCGGTGAACGATACCCGCCCTAGGCAAGGTCGATAGCTCGGGATAGTGAAATAACAATCCATTGAGCAGCGTATTATCTGGCTTGCCCGCACCGGGATGCACCACCAGACCTGCCGGTTTATTGATGACAATAATATGCTCATCACGGTAAACTTCGTTAACAGCGATATCTTGCGCGACCCACCGCTGTTCCTCGACCAGCTCGGCATTCAGCGTAATTAACTCACCCCCAATCAACTTGTCTTTCGCTCGACATGGGCAACCGTCTACCAAGATAGATTCTTTCTTAATCCACTCCTGAATACGCGCACGAGAATATTGTTCGAATAAATGGGTGGCGATTTGATCGACGCGTTTGCCTACGTCGTTATCTGGCACAATGTGCTGTTGTTGAATAGAAATTGTCATGGGGGGGAAATAAGAAAGCCTAGTTGGTATTCGGTTATACACTGTGGTTAAATAGTGTAATAATGTCAATTACGATTTTAACCACTTCTTGATTTGTTGTCCGATCTTATGATGCTGTCTTCTTTTTATTTTATCCCTCTCTGTATTGTTGGTCTTGCTCGAGTTCTGGCAAAATATAGCGCTATTATCTTAATCATTGTTAGTGGGCTGGTGAGCGGGTGCGCTAACACGTTTAAACTTGCTGACTATGGCACAGAAGCGCAGCTATACGAGCAAGTACAAAAAGATCTTAAACGAGATAACTTTTTAGATGCTATCAACTATTTACAAGTGATGGAAAAAAAGTTTCCATTTGGTCAATATTCTAAATCAGCTCAACTCTCACTGATTTATGCCCACTACGGTTTTGATGAAAAAGAGTCGGCAACCGCATCAGCTAATCGCTTTATTCGCCTGCACCCAAAGCATCGCAATGTCGATTATGCCTATTACATGAAGGGGTTGATTGTATTCCCTGAAGCAAAAACATTCCTACAGCAGATATTTAATACTGACTTGAGCAAACGCGATATCAGCAGTGCACGTGCATCTTTCAACCATTTTTCGACTCTATCTAAGCTATTCCCCGAGAGTGAATACGCGCCTGACACCCTCAAGCGTATGATATTTTTACGCAACTTACTGGCTAGAAATGAGATTCATGTAGCAAACTATTATCTAGCGCGAAAGGCATTTTTAGCCGCCGCAAACCGTGGACGCTATGTGGTTGAAAACTTTCAGGAAACCACCGCTGTTCCAGACGCGCTAGCAGTGATGATACAAGGTTATCATAAAATGAAAATGGATGACCTAGCGCGTGATAGCATTGACGTATTGAAAGCCAATTTCCCTAATCACCCCGCGCTCAACGAGCTAGGCGAGTTTGATTATACGTATAGCACCACCTCCATTGGGTCTTGGATAAACAAATTCTCTCTTGGCGTACTAGGCAACACCAAACCGCCGGGCTTCAATAGTGAGTCGACTTATAACCCAGCAGTTAATCCAGCAGTTCGATAACACTCATCGATCTAAGGCAAACATTCATTGATTACCTTAGATCGTTGGTTCACCTGTCACTACTGTCTAAACACCGGGCTTCCAGCCATTAGTAACCGGGTAACGCCTATCTCTGCCAAAACCTTTCTTGGATATACGCACACCAACTGGTGACTGTCGCCGCTTGTACTCATTGATATCGACTAAGCGCACGACGCGATAAACGGTCTCTTTGTCAAACCCCGCTTGCACGATGTCATCTGCACTCTCATCTAGCTCGATATAACGCTCAAGTATTTGATCAAGCACGTCATAGGGGGGTAAATTATCCTCATCTTTTTGATCTGGCGCTAATTCTGCAGAAGGTGGCCGCTCGATAACTGATCGAGGGATCACTTCTTCACCCACACTATTTCTGTATGTTGCCAGCTCAAACACCATCGTTTTAGGCACATCTTTTAATACATCAAAGCCCCCCGCCATATCCCCATATAAGGTTGAATACCCTACGGCCAGCTCGCTCTTGTTCCCCGTGGTTAACACCAAACAACCTTTCTTATTAGACATCGCCATCAACATGACCCCCCGGCAGCGAGCCTGTAAGTTTTGCTCGGTCAAGTCTACGGGCAGCCCAGAAAACTGCGTAGACAAGCTCGACATAAATGCTTTATATGCCGATTCAATAGCGATACTGTCATAGCTTACACCCAAACGTTTTGCCTGCTCGGCTGCATCCTCTTTACTCAGCTCGGAGGTGTAAAGGAAGGGCATCATCAGAGCGCTCACATGAGCTGCGCCCAATGCATCCACCGCTATAGCCAGTGTTAACGCCGAATCAATACCACCAGACAAGCCTAAGATAGTGTGCTTAAAACCGTTTTTGGTAACATAGTCCCGCAGACCCACCACCAATGCTTGGTAAATAACCGCTAATGTGGGGGTAAGCATTATATCTGGCCCCGTTAAAAAGCTAGCCTTTTTATGCGTGTTACCTGCGCCATCAACGTCATCAGTCACTTCACATTGGGCCAAGAACAAACCTTCTTCAAATAATGGTGCCTGTATCTCGCAATGACCGTCAGCGTTCACCGCAAAGGAGCCTCCATCAAAGACCAGTTCATCTTGACCACCAACTTGATTCACGTAGACAATGGCCATATTGCCTTGTTGCGCGCGCCGGGAAAGTAAGTCCAAGCGTTCTTGCTGTTTATGCTGATGAAAAGGTGACGCATTTATGTTGACCATTAACTTAGCGCCCGCAGCTTTCGCTTGCAGCAACGGGGCTTCGTGCCATATATCTTCGCAAATACTGAGGGCTGTCGGGACACCTTTACAGTCAAAAACAGTGGCTTGCGTACCTGGCTCAAAATATCGCTTTTCATCAAACACCTGATAATTGGGTAACCGCTGTTTTGCATATTCGGCGATCCACAGGCCACCTTCGAGCACACCCACCATATTATATAGATGCTCTCCCACTTTTTTGGGATACCCCACCACGACTAAGGCACTGAACGTTTGTACCGATAACCGTTGAAGCGCGGCACCAATTCGCTGATCCATACTCGGGCGCAGCAATAGATCTTCAGGAGGATAACCACAAAGCGTTAATTCCGGAAAAACAACCATGTCCGCGCCATACTCACGCTGCGAGCTCAACACACAATCCATCACTTGTTGCGTATTGCCGACAATATCTCCCACTAACGGGTTTATTTGTGCCATTACTACATTGACTAGCGCCATACTATTTTTCTTCTCTGAAACCGTTTATTTCACCGAGATATGCCAAGAAATATCTCTTTCCACTTATGCACAAAGAGCCTATTGTTTTGCTACCTTGGGATAAGTCTCTATAATAGCGAACACCTGCAATAAAGGGAAAGCTCTCGGCCGTCTAATATGCTTAATTACATTACAAATGATGACAACCAACGCCTGTTTAGTATTTACGTGTACTATCGGTTTGCGATGAGTGCCATGCTGACGGCGCTATTTCTATTGGGTTTTGGAGGTGCAATTTTAGGCGTACAGAGCCCGCTCGTCTTTGTCTACACGGGCTGTCTTTATATCTTTTTATGCGGCCTCTCTGTGGCCATGCTTCTACTGGGGAAACTCCCCTCAAAAAGCTCGAACATTGTCTTTATATTAGTTATCGATTTTATTCTTCTCACCCAAATGATTTTTACGAGTGACAGCATTATTGGTGCCCTAGGCTATTTATTACTCATTCCTATGGCCATTGGCGGCACCTTTTTACGGGGTAAAACAAGCATTGCGCTTGCGGCTTTCGCATCGTTATTCATCATATTTAATAGCATTATAAACTCATTCAGCAGCAGCAATAGCAATGAATACTTATTAGCGGCCGCGCTCACTGGCACGGTACTATTTGCTACCGCGATTACTTTTCACTTACTCTCGAAAAAACTCGAACGTAGTGAAGAACAAACGGCCAAACAATCCATGAGGGCTGAACACTTACAGGGCATCAGCCAAAAAATTATTGAAACCTTTCAATCGGGCATTGTAGTGATAGATGATAACAATGCGTTATTGCTAATCAACCACGCTGCAGAAAAATTCTTAACGAACAATTTAATTTTACCCAAGTTAGAAGAGGTACCTAAATTAAACAATGCATTACTCTTATGGAAAAAAACCCACCAAGCGCCTAAAAAAATTGTCATTGCTAATGCTAACGGTGGCAATATAAAAATAAGTTTCACTCAACTTATCGATAACAACATCAACGCATTGATGCTGTTTATGGAGGATGAAAAACATATTCAGCAACAAGTTCAACAAATCAAGCTCGCGTCCCTTGGGCGATTGACATCTAGTATTGCGCACGAGATTCGCAATCCCTTGAGCGCCATTAGTCATGCCAGCCAACTACTTGATGAGTCAGAAAATATTTCACCCAGTGATCAGGAACTACTCAGAATGATCCAAGTAAACTCACAAAGAATTGATCAGACCATTAATAACATTTTACAGTTTTCTAGACGTAAGCAATCTTCACCAGAAATGATTAATCTTTGTGAGTGGCTTAACACTTTTAAGGTTAACTATCAGTCTCATGAGCAGTCAGCAATAGTCATTGTAACGGCTAAACAGCATATTTATGGCCGCATTGACCCAAATCACTTACAACAGATAATAAGCAACTTGGTTGATAATGCATTGCGTCACAGCCAGAAAAAACCCCCTGAAAACATTATATCTCTAGAGGTACACATCGACTCATCGACTAACCTTCCTTATATTGACATCATTGATGAAGGAAATGGCATTAGCGAAGCAGACCTAGATAGCATTTTTGAGCCTTTTTTTACTACCAAACCTCAAGGGTCTGGTCTAGGTTTATATCTTTGCAAAGAATTATGTGAGGCCAATCAAACAAATATCCTCTATTTAAGAAAAACCTTATCTCAAAAAAGCTGTTTTCGATTGATTTTTAATAACTCTACTCAAAAAACCATAAACAATGACAAATAAAATACTTATTCTCGATGATGAGCCAGACATTAGACAACTGCTTTCTATCACGCTCAACCGAATGGGTCTTGACGCTGATACCGTAGAAAATATTGAGCAGGCTTACCGCGCGCTTGAATCAGATACCTACGCACTGTGCATTACTGACTTAAAGCTTCCAGACGGCTCTGGCTTGGATATCGTAGCCCATATTACTGCCAAATATCCTGGCACGCCAGTGATTGTCATTACGGCTCACGGCTCGATGGATATCGCCATAAAAGCGATGAAATTTGGCGCTTTTGATTTTATTAACAAACCTTTTGACCTAAAGGATTTACGACAATTAATTAACAACGCCATCTCAGCCACGCCTACTAGAAAAGAAAATGCTCTCGATAACATTATCGGCCTATCACTATCTGTACACTTATTAAAAGAAAAAATCGCACAAGTTTCTCGCTCACAGGCACCTATATTCATTGCAGGGGAATCGGGCAGCGGCAAAGAAGTGGTGGCCCATGCGATACACGCGTGCAGTTCTAGAAAAGCTCGCCCCTTTATCGCTATCAACTGTGGCGCCATTCCCAAAGAGTTAATGGAAAGTGAGTTTTTTGGGCACAAAAAAGGGAGTTTTACTGGTGCTCATCAAGATAAACAAGGTTTATTTCAGGCTGCAGATGGCGGGACGTTACTATTGGATGAAATTGCCGATTTACCATTAGATATGCAGGTAAAACTACTTAGGGTAATACAAGAAAAAAGTATACGACCTGTAGGTTCACAATCAGAAATCTCCATTGATGTGCGCATTCTTAGCGCAACGCATAAGAACATAGCAGCAGCAGTGAACAACAATACATTCCGCAGTGACCTATATTACCGCTTAAATGTTATCGATATTTCTGTCCCGCCGTTAAGAGAGAAGTTAGATGATATACCATTATTAAGTGACTTCATTCTTAAAAAAATCGCCCTACGTAATAACTGCACTACAAACGCCATCTCCAATACTGCCCTAGAAAAACTACAAACCTATGATTTCCCTGGTAACATCCGTGAATTAGAAAATATTTTAGAACGTGCATGTGCTTTAGCAGCCGACCAAATGATAGACACCCACCATCTGCTACTTCCAACACTTCGCATCAAAGAAAAAGAGGGGTTAGCTCATCATATTACCCCTACCACTTCTTCTACTACTACGGTTATTAATGACAGCAATGCGTATGATTCAAGTATAGAATCGATTGACTCTTTCCTTGAAAATATCGAAAAAAATATTTTATTAACAACGCTAGAGCGTAGTCGCTGGAACCGAACTGCTGCGGCCAAACGACTAGGAATCAGCTTTCGTTCTTTACGTTACCGTTTGAAAAAGTTGGCACTTGACACTGACGAATAAAAAATGCATTAATCTTTAATTATTACAGGATGTAATAATACACATTCAAGGATGATGATATGCTAAAGCGAAAAGGGTTCACCTTGGTTGAGCTGATGTGTGGACTGAGCGTTTCCGCCATACTATTTTTTGTTGCAGTACCGTCTATCGGGCTTATGATTAACGCCCAAAAACAGCGGAGCACTTATGAGCGTCTGTTCTCTCTTATTTACTACACTCGCCTAAAAGCAACATTTGAAATATATAATACAATACTTTGCCCCAGTGCAAACCAAACGGATTGCATCAACGATTGGCAACAGCCCTTAATGGTATTTACCGACATAAACAATAATAAGCGCAGAGATACTGACGAAAAAATTGATCGCATTGAGGCTATTGGCAACGTTAACTATCTTATTTATTGGCGAGCGTCAGGTTCATCTCGTTACCTACGTTACACCCGCAATGGTTCAACCTCTTATCAAAATGGTACATTCACCTTATGCCCTAAAGTGGTCGACGTAAAACACATAAGAAAAATAATCATTTACCGAACGGGTAGGGCACGATACGGACGAAGACACGAGATTCATGCCGGTGACTGTATATGACAATAGCGGATGTCTACTGGTCGATTATAGAGCACCTCTAGTGAGCGCCTGTTTACCTCCAACAATCGTTCAGTGTTCCCGTACCGTTTATAGTCTTAACACCCGTATTGCTCAATGTAAACTCATTGCAAACGGGGTCATTCCAACCATTAGGGGTAGCCGTTAGTGTATAAGTGAAAACGGCATCATTATTAACGCTGATAGTATAAAAATCTGTTTCACTTCGACCCGTCAAGCCTAAGCCAGTTGCAGCCGTCACAGAAGAAGCATAGTTATTGTTAAGAGTATAAAACCTTTCCTGATCAGATGTAATGCTAACTAAAGACGCTATCGCCTCAGATCTTCGAGCATTGGTGATGAAATTGGTATATGAAGGGTATGCGATACTTGCCAACAAACCTATAATAGCGACAACAATTAATAATTCTATTAGGGTAAAGCCTTTCATCATTAGTGGCATATAATGGCCTCTCGTCACTCATTGATTATATTACGTTCAAGGGAGTATGGTGATTTTACTCACATAGCTACGACTTTTTCTTACTTCGGTAGTGTAATAAACGGACTGCCCTTTCTTCAACGCATAGCGGTTTACTTTGCGCAACGAATCTGTTCTTTGTTCATATATATACACTTTCAAACCAATAAGCATGATGTGCGTGCGATCATTAATAATCACCTCTTTGCGCTTATGATCGACAAGGTGAATAATATTGACAATATGACCACCATCGTCGTTTGCATCGCTAGGCAATGAAAAGAAACAGCCTAATAAACCGACCGAAATAATAAACAACCACTTATACCGCCTTAAACTTATCGTTTCACACAATACATAACAGATAGCATTCATCGAAGGATTGACCATGACTTTCTTCCTTTATTGCTAAATAGACCGCCAGGTTTATCACTCGGCGAATTTGCCTTCAGCGTCGTTGACTCCGTTTCCCCCGTCTCATCAGTAAGAATAATGTCCGTGCCGGTCTCGCTCTCAACAATACCCGCACCAACAAGAAAATTTTCTCTTCGACCGGCAATATTCGATCCTTCGCTATCCTGACCGAAAGGGGAGATTGACGGCGGCCCTCCCGTCAGAAGGTCTACCGCCATGAAATAACTAATGCCCGCTACTACATTACAGCTTCCCTTATTAGGTATATTGGTCACAAATAAAAGATCGCTACCGTAAGCTAATGTCGGTAGTATTACTCGTTCGGCGGGCACCTTACCAGGTTCAGCGGCCGCTTTCTCCGCACCCGGTAAGTTATCATAATACCAGCCAAAACCTACCGTTGATGATTCTGATGATGTTGACGTTGGTACGTTATAAACAACAGGGCGAGATGATGTTGTTCTTGTGTCAAATCCAGGATCATTTGTGATTGTTTGCTTTGTCAAACTAGTTTTAGATAAATTTTTGCCTTCGGGGCCAGTATCCCATACCGTATAAAACGATTGCAGACTTTGGTCAGCCTTATCAATGAAAATTAAATATTGCCCTGTGCCAAAGGACACCAACTGATCGGGATATGCTTCCCCTAGCGTTTGATTAGGGTGATTCTGCACAAGAGGCTTAGTGGTAATAGGCTGCCTATGGTCATAGGGGCAGACGCCGTTTATTAAATCGGCACTACAGGCGGTGAAGAAGGGTGATTGGTCGCTGCTGTGTAGCTTCCAGTCTTTAGCCCCATTAGTTCCGCTATGACTGACGTCGAAAATCCATATATTACCGTGCAAGTCACCGGCATAAACACGATCGACCGTACCATTTCCGTCAAGATCAACCACTTCTGCGCTAGACAGACCATTGCTGTCGCTATATTCGCATTGACCACCACTAATCGTCGAATCAGAAGTCGAACTAAAATCGCTGCCATTGCATGTATAATCCCCTAAATGTTTAAATTGTGATTCACTGTACTCTTTTGTCGAGCCTTCTGTCGAGGCATAAACAAAACGTACTTGAGCGTTAATAGGTAATGCACACTCGTCACCGTCATCTGCGCATTTGATCCACGAACTAGGCGCTGTTAAGACAGTGAAATCGCCTTTGCCCTCGTTATCAATACCATTGTTATCGATCGGGTCAGTAGGCGCGTCTAAATATATAATAAATAATGCCGCAGCACTGTTGCTGTCGTCGCTAGAAGAACTATTGTAGCCGTTGCTTACTATTGTTGCCCAACGGCCATTGTTCATTTTCCCTATACTGGGCTGACCGTACACATGGCCCAGTTTGTCGTGGGTGAATTCATTAACAACAATTTTTTTAGCCTCGACCGTCTGTTGTGCTTGATCTAGGCGCGGATGAACACCCGACGAAGAATTGGGATTAGTCACATTTAAAACATATACCCCTTTACCGCCTGCACGCAGGCCCCCCACTAAATACGTTCGCCACTGTGGATCATTAAATGAAATAGCGTCGCCCTTATCGCTGTTGACATACACGTCGGCGGCTACTGAGCTACCGTCAACATAAGCATTGCCTTCGAACTCTTCCAGTGGAAATTTATGCAAGCCCTTCCCACCATTTTGGGTGTCAGAGATCATCGTTGGAATATATGCAAATACTTCATCGCCACCGAGAAAAGACGGCTCTTCATTCTCTTTGGAGTGATCCGCATAGAAACCATGTAACATACCATCGTTAGCACCCACATATAACACGGGGCTTCTCTTTTCATTATTTTTGACAAATTCAGAGTATTTTTTGGCTTCTAATTCATCAATATAATTGTTATTGGGCTTTCCCACATAAACTGGCTGTGAATGTATCATAGCCCCAATTAGCTTGCTGCCACGATCGCGAAAAGCCCTACCCTCTACTGACGAACCATCATATGTTTCTGCTCCACGTAAATAATCAACCAATTTGTTGCCGTAACTTTGGTTTGACCCAATTTCACCCGAATCTACGGTACTAGGGAAGGCTGCATTGTCTTCGATATAAGGGGCATAGGTGAATAAATCTTGAGCTTGCAATAGGCTAATATTGTTAGCGCCCGACATATTGGTGTAGTCTTCCGGAAATGCAAAGGGCACACCCTTTTCACCATTATAAGTGATGATTTGACGAGTTATATTTCGGTCAGTGCCTTTTGCTAACATACGCGCGTCAGCTGACCAGCTAACCTCTTTAACGAAACCTTTACCATCTGAGGCAAACGCCTTTAAATCGCCAGACCACGATACCGATTCATAGCTTGTACTGTAAAGAAATGATTGACTGCTTAACTGAAAAGAACTGACCGATGCACCTGCCGCCGAGTTCCCCGCCAACTTCCCCACATCGGCTGCAAAACTTTGAAGTTTTTCCGACAAATCATCCACATTGGTCGCGTCATAATATTTACCGCGACCATTAAAAGCGGCATGACGTAAATCGTCAATTTTATTCAACGTACCATCCTTAGGAATCCAAACAGAATCAGCAATAAGTGTCTGAGTGCTTGGCATACTGTTAACCTCTCCTTGAACACCAAAGCCAATAGTGTAGGTCTTCATATGCTGCTTAGTGATCAGTTCGTTGTGTAGCACATCCTCTAGCTTATCGTCCACGCTGGTAGCTAGATCATTCTCAAAGTAATACATCGCTACATCGGCTAGAGTATCGGGTTCACCGTCTCTATATATGCTGTTGTCATAACGACCGTTGCTGTCTTGATCACCAACGAATCCCGTCTCATTAGCGTCGGTACCATCGACATTAATGTCGTGCTCGCTCCCATGATAAGAAGCAACATCATCACCCCATTCACCATCAGTAAAGACCAGAGTATAGTTTTGTTGACATTGCCCTTCGAAGTCATTAGTAAAAATAGGGCTTTTAGTAACAGTGCCTGTTTCTATATGCGTTGGCTCAATAGCGTTGTTTTCGGCATCTGTACCGAAGAAATCATCGTCTGGATCTTTTTTCTCGGTAAAATACCTACCCACATTACTTAAGCCTTTAAGTAAGAGAGTATCGTTCTTAAATTTAACCGTGCTACCGTTCTTAAATTTAACCGTGCGTGACGCGTATATTTTCTCTAACAGCTCACCCCTATTTGTACTATTAACTCCCCCCTCTGCATCCGCCATATTTTTAACATGCGCGCCACCGTAGCCATTATCGTTTAAAGAAGCGAACCCCACCCGGTAAGGCAAGGCATTAACAACTACGTCAGACAGGCCTTTTTTAGCGACTGACAAGCGAGTACGATAATAGGTATACCAATTAGCATAATTAACCTGGGTTTTTTTATCATCGTCGCCCGTTGCGGTGACGGGCAGATCGGTTGCGGTGACGGGCAGATCGGCTACACGTTGGCAGCTGTGTTGGCCACAGTCATCAAAAGTCACAAGCCCATCCCCAACCTTCGCTGGAGCCGATGTATGCTGCCATCTAATAACAAAGCCTGACCGTTGATACTTATTCTGTCCGCCATCGAACACTAAGGTGACGGTACTACCCTCAACCGTAAACTGTCTAATGTCGCCTGTTCTGTTTGCCATACCTTCCTTATTTAATTCTAAGGAAGTCACCGCAGATGGGGTTACTCCCACAGGCTCGCCATTAGTGATATATTCTTCTGTCACCTGAATCGTATTGGCAATACCCGTGGTGCCTTCGCCCGCATAGACCGTCAAGCTATCAGTATCACCTGCATACCTATCAACATTAAATTCGATAAGCGTAAACGTAATCTTGTCCGTGGTACTACTATCTCCACCTCCGGGCACATCAATAACTAAGGTGCCTTCATCATAGCGAAGGTAGTTCCCATTATTGCTATTGGAGTCGGTGATGACACCTTGCTTTTTATCTATGACTTTCTTATACCCTGCAGTGTAGACTCCATTACTATTCGTCCTCTCAGGCATACTATCAACAGCCTCGGAACCAGCAAAACCATCATATACCGAGATGTCGGGGCCACACTCTCCTGCTTGGTAAACATCCAATGGGGCTTTATCATTCCATTTAATGTAGATATGCTCAGTAAGATCTACATCAGCCGTAGAGCTTTTTGATGTGAACAGAGGGGTTTTGACCTTTTTTAAGTTGAAATCTATTGTTTCTGCGTGATTAACAAAGCTTGTTTTTAAGTACTTTTGCCACGGAAAGTACTCAGTCGTAGGGTCAAACGCTAGGGCGTTATAGCCCGCACACAATGCCCGCAGTTCTAAATTATTCTCAAGCGTAGTATACGATAATGACGCACCGTTGTTGTCAACGGTCACCCCATGTTCTTGTTGAGCTGCGTTTGTTACTACCTGGTCAGAATCCATAGAACCAGAGTCATCAAGTAACAACATAATATTGGGGTTTGATGAAAAAACTAAGCTTAACGGTTGATCTGACAATATTCCGGGAGCAGCAATAAGTGCCGAGCTATACATTAGCAACGCAGAGCTTAATAAGTATTTATGTAGCTTAGTCGTTACCGAGCTTTCGCGACTTCGTCTACTTGATTGGTTACTACGCATAAATATGCCTCGTTAACTCTTGTATAAATATTTAACGTCTAGTCTAGAGTGCTGCTTCAAAATACAGTGATTCTATAATAGTCACCACGTTGTCATTACCGCTAAGCCCCAGAGCTGTTATACGAAAAATTCTTCGGGCACCACTATTCCTTTCGTAAGCACGCCCACCTACGGGATTGCTATCGAAATAACCATGCCCCATATATTCGACAATATAACGTCCTACTACATCACCACCGACTTCAACATTTGCACTGTTCGCGTCGGTCCACGTGTTTGGGGTTGTTTGGCTAAAGCCGACCGCGGGGGGACTTTGGATAGTACCACCACCCAAATTGGCCTCTGTAAGATATAAGCCTTTAGCATATGCCGGTCCGTTGGAGGTGAATTCGCCTTGTAAGCCTGCGTCATTAAACGAAGGGCCTGTATGGTAAGTATCCATGAACGTTTCAGCCGCCACTAGCGCCCGGTCAGCATTATTTTGTGACACCATTTTTTGCCGTTGATTGCCAGCAATACGCTCTTGTAACGTCGCACCGCTCATGGTGGTGACGCCGGCAACCGTCATCATTAATAACATTACCAGCGCCACAATTAATACCACGCCTTGCTGCGCTGATGGTGATGGTGATGGTGATAATCGATAAGACCGCTTCATACTTTTACCATTTAACTCATATTTAACGCACACTTAACCTTGTGTGTTTACAGTTGATTGCGCACGGCGAACACTCGGGTCACAGTGCTAGACATTAAGTTATTCCCGCCCATTCCGGGAACGACAAATTCCATATCCACCATGACTCGATCAACAACTAAGGTACCTAAGGTAGCAACGTTGTCTTGATAATCATCCTCGTCTTCATATCCGTAACTCACCTGTAAGTCACTCACGCCGACCACCAACTCTTGACTTACGCCATTAGTGGCACGGAACAGCGAACAATATTGACGTGTGGCTCTAGTGCATGCATCGCCCACAGCAAGTCCTACGGAATTACCAATTGAATATTCATGGGAGCCAGACTCACCAACATAGAAAAAACTCAGTGGATCGCCAGCAGCAATATTGTGATCACCGCTCGTTAAGGTAACGTTGTTGCCAGCAGAGTCTTCAGCGACATTAAAAACATACATGCCAGTGCAGTTACCCGCCATCACCAACTGGTCTTGTAGTACAGGTGTTGCCACCCCCAAGGTCAGCACTGGATTGGCAGGCGTGGCCCCCGTAATTGCAATCGCCGATGACCTGTCAGCATACTTGACGATTAATGTGTCAGTCTCATCGATTATATCGTCATCACCATCATCTACCGGCCCATCGGAACCTGAAACAAATGACCCCTCAAAATCTTGCCAATCAGCATTGAGGCCGTTGTTTCGATCAGAAGGCCGTTGAGCAACGTAAGCGTTTACAGGCCCGGTAACTGTCGTTTCATAAGCAGCTGTAGCCGCATCTAAACGATTATAAACGAACTGATTTTCTAACACCCCGGTCGCAGAGGCGGTAGGACTCCCGACAGCCGAAAAACTGAAACACCCCATATTGCCAGCGCGGTAAATATCGCCACCCATTCGCGCTATGGCATAACGAATATTTTCTTGGATACGCGATGCGCCACTCGCAGTAATCGATGTTTGTTGTGAATTAACAAACAATTGCATAACACCCGCAAGAATAATCAAGCCAATTGTCATTGACACCATGAGTTCTACTAGGCCTACCCCCCTCTGTCTGAAAGGACAACGAGGGACAACCGCAGTAACAGAAGTAACAGAATTAACCGCAGTAACCAAAACAACAAAAAGCCTAAGCATCATGGTGTTACCTGAAAGTTGAGACACGTTAAATTATCTAAATTATTGGTAGCAGCATCTCTATTTCTATTGCAGACCCGTCCCGCTGAACCTGTTCGCTCTTCGTCCCAACGTATTGTCACCGTATACACGTTTGTGAGAGCATTCCAATTTACTTCTGCGTCGGCGCTGGGCAAGCTAGCGTTACCGATAATATTAGTCCAATCAGCCGCGTGTTGCACCAGCACTTGCATCTCTAGAGCCGTTACCCCACCGGGCTGAACAGCGAAGGCATTTCGGGTTGACATGCCTCTAAACTCGCCCTGATCGGCACCCGCTATACCATAAGACAAGATTCTATCGGTCATATCACTTGCTAAAAAATTGGCTTCCGCCGCGAAGATAGCTCTTTGACTACTGTTGAGTCCGTTAGCCTGCATACTTAATAAACCCAGCAGGCCTATCACAAGGATAATTAAGGCGACCAATACTTCGATAAAGCTAGCCCCACGCTGGGATGTTAGTTTTTTCACAAACCTGACCGGTTTAATATTTGCTTCCTCAGGCGCTTGATCATGAACCATTATCATAAGCCGACCGAACCATTTCTATTTAAACGTATAAAAGACGTTTGACCATTAGAGGTGGCAGTAAAAACGACGAAAGGTAGTGTCGAATTACACTCCTCGCCAAGTGAGTTGAAACACACAGAAGTGAATGCGTCCAAGTCAACTGCAGGCACAGCATTATTGGTAACGGCAAAATTGACAGACAAAGCATTAATACTTTCCACTCTGAGCACCACGCCAGCATCGCTGCGTACCAGCCATTGATTTCCCCAATCTGCATCAGTGCCAGGATTAACACAATTTACACCGTCGGTACTCGCGCATACCTCTACATCACTAGCACGGCTCACCGCCTCGCTTCGGGCATAAGCAAATATATGGGTTAATCTTTCTATTGAACTACGGGCATTGTTACCCGATATTAAATTGCTGAAGTTAGGTGCTGCTACCGCCAGTAAGATTCCAGCGACAGCTATAGTGATCAGCAGCTCGATAAGGGTAAAGCCTTGAAGACGCGTAATAATTTTCATATACACCTGTTTAACACATGTAAGACATTAACCGCAGATAAGACAGACGAACGGCTGATATTATGGCTACTCGGAAGTTAACTCGGTCAACATGGCACGCTCCACCCTTAAATTGATTGGGCAAGTAAACGCAGTTCTTTGGGCAGTGAAAAGCTGATATTTTCCGGTTTGCCCGATAATTCTTGGGGAGGGCTTGCCCCCAGACCTTCTAACGCCACAATGACCTGCCGTATGAGGATATCAGGAGCAGATGCGCCTGCAGTGACCCCAATGGACTGTTTGCCGTGTAGCCATATTGCGCTGATATCATCGGCTGAGTCGATCAAATAGGCTTCTGTACCACAGCGCTCGGCGAGTTCGCGCAAGCGATTGGAGTTCGAGCTGTTAGGCGAGCCCACCACTAAAACTAAATCACACTCTAACGCCAGCTGTTTGACGGCGTCTTGGCGATTTTGAGTGGCATAACAAATGTCGTCCGTGCGCGGCCCTTCTATTCGAGGAAATTTTTCTCGTAATGCGGCGATAACTTTCACGGTATCATCCATCGATAGGGTGGTTTGCGTGACATAACTCAAAGCATTAGGATTTTTCACACTGAGATTTTCGACGTCTTGCTCATCCTCTACCAGATAAATCATTCCGCCGTTGACGTTATCATACTGCCCCATAGTGCCTTCTACTTCAGGATGCCCTTCGTGACCAATCAAAATACATTCGGTACCGTCTTGACTATATTTAGTGACTTCCAAATGCACTTTGGTCACCAACGGGCACGTCGCATCAAACACTTTTAGCTCGCGACGCTCGGCATCATTTTTAACCGTTTTAGCGACGCCGTGGGCGCTAAAAATAACAATTTTATCGTCGGGCACTTCATTTAGTTCTTCGACAAAAATAGCACCGCGATCACGCAGCGAATCAACCACAAATTTATTGTGCACCACCTCATGGCGAACATATATAGGCGGGCCGTAAACGTCGAGCGCGCGGTTAACGATATCAATGGCGCGGTCGACACCCGCACAAAAACCCCGTGGATTCGCTAATTTAATTTTCATCACAACACCTGATTTTTTTTGCTAACACAACCACTTTCCAGCCGCATAGCTAACTACTGGGCAGTAACAAGAACATTAACCTGTCTTGAATGCCTACTATTAATCACTACTGTTAACGTCCACTGTTAACGCCTATTATTGATCACTACTGTTAACGTCCACTGTTAACGCCTATATTGAATGCTTATATTGAATGCTTATATTTAATGCTGAACAGTTGGCTCAACGCTAATAATTTGCACTTCAAACAATACTGCTTTCCCTGCCAACGGATGATTAAAGTCAACAATAACTTCTTTATCGGTAAATTCAGCCACCACACCCGGCAGCTCAGTATTTTGCGCATCGGCAAACGACAGCATCAAGCCTTTTTCTAGGGTAATATCGTCGGCAAACTGATCTCGTTTGATTGTTTGCATATTGCTCGGGTTATGCTGACCGAAGCCTTTTTCTGGCGATATGGTAAACGTTTCTCGGCTACCGGCCGCTAGGCCCATTACCGCTTCTTCAAAGCCCTCTAATAAATTACCATCACCCACCGTAAAAGTGGCGGCTTCTTCGCCGAAGTTGGAATCAATCACTTCACCCGTTGGTAAGGTAATGGAAAAGTGTAACGTGACCATTGTACCTTCGGATATAACTACATCAGACATCATATTCATGTAATACCTTTTTATGCTTTTTGTTTATATTCTTTGTTTATGCTTTTTGAAATGCATCAACGTAAGCGTTTTTCAGCATGCCAGAATACACTCATTGCATACGCTGATTGACGATCACCCACTAAGATTCAATATAATCGGTCACGTCAACGGGGCGGTAGTGGTATCTACTCCAGTGTTATTTTACGCGTTTCGAAAAACAACATATCAATTATTAAGCAAGCAGCGCCTAACATGATGGAGGAGTCTGCAATATTGAATGCCGGCCAATGGCAGGTTTGGCTAGAGAAAATATAGTAGAAAAAAGACAAGCAATCGCTAGTACCGGTAGTGTAGAACCAGTCAATAAAATCAACGACATACCCAAGGTAAATCCGATCCCAAAGATTACCAACCGCACCACCCAGCACCAATGACAAGCCTAGCATCTCTATTTTTTTCTCTGGTTTAATGCACAGAATCCAAAACACTAAAACCACACTCACGACAAACGCAATAATACTGAGAAAAATGCGCTGCCAACCGCCTGCGTCAGATAAAAAACTAAAGGCCGCCCCATAGTTGTGCAGAAGAGTAAAATTAAAGTACGGTAAAAAGGCCGCCGGCTGAGCATATGTCAAATTATCAGATGCGATATATTTGGTCAACTGATCAACCACCACAATGAGTAGCGCCAGACCAAGCCATAGGCATTTTTTTTTCGGTTGCTGGGCAAGTATCTGTTCCTTCAGCACATTAAGTCTGGCCTTAAGCAAAGTGACGTACCTCGCCTTCACCATCAATATTATCGACACAACGACCGCATAATTCTGGATGCGATACATGCTGACCAACATCGGGACGATGATGCCAGCAACGCACACATTTATCATCAGCATTGGCTTCAACCCATACCGACAAGCCCTCCACGTCGGTCGCATCGGACAACGCCGATGGGGTAACGTCGCTAACGATTGCTGACGATGTAATCAGCACAAAACGTAGCTCGTCCTCTAAACGGGTCAGCTGCTTAAATAACTCTCCATCACAATACAGCGTCACGGATGCAGTTAGCGATTTGCTAATCACCCCGTCATTTCGCTTAGACTCGATCACTTTATTGACGGCATTTTTCACTTGCGCGATGGTCGCCCAGTAACTGGCATCCATCTCGTCATTATTTTCTGCCTGCGGCAAGTCATACCATTCAGCTAAAAACACTGAGGTTTCACGGCCACTGGCTTTAGGTAAAGCGTCCCATAGTTCATCGGCGGTATAACTTAATATCGGCGCAATCCAACGGGTAAAGGCTTCGGCAATATAATACAGCGCGGTCTGTGCTGACCGACGAGCCACGCTATCTGATTTAGTGGTGTACTGGCGATCTTTAATAATATCGAGGTAAAACCCCCCCATATCCACAATACAAAAATTATGTAGCTTTTGATAAATGTTATGCAATTGATAAGTATCGTAATGATCAATAATATCTTGCTGTAATTCCCGCGCACGACTGATGGCCCATTTGTCCAATTCAACAAGGTCATTGATTGGCAGCAAATCTGTTTCGGGGTTAAACCCTTCGAGATTTGCCAATAAAAAGCGAGCGGTATTACGAATACGACGATATGAATCGGCGGTGCGTTTTAAAATTTCATCTGACACGCTCATTTCGGCGCTAAAGTCTGTCGCCGACACCCACAGGCGCAGTACATCTGCGCCTAAATCGTTCATGACTTTTTGTGGTGGGACGACATTGCCTAAGGATTTAGACATTTTCTTGCCCTGTGCATCGACGGTAAAGCCGTGAGTTAACACTTGTTTGTACGGCGCCTCACCATTAATCGCCATCGAGGTTTTTAACGATGATTGAAACCAACCACGATGCTGGTCTGAACCTTCTAAATATAAATCGGCAGGAAACTGTAAATTATCACGATCACGCAACACCGAGTGGTGGGTAACGCCAGAGTCAAACCACACATCTAGCGTGTCGGTAACTTTCTCGTATTGCGCTGCATCGTCGGCATCTAATAACTCAGCCGCATCCAAATCAAACCAGGCATCGATACCGTCTTGCTCAATTTTTTGCGCGACTTTTTCGATAAGTTCTGGTGTATTCGGATGCATCTCTTGTGTTTGTTTGTGCACAAACAAGGTAATAGGCACTCCCCACGTGCGCTGACGAGAAACACACCAATCCGGGCTACCATCAACCATACCTTGAATACGTGCTTCACCCCATTGTGGGATCCATTCTACGTTTTCAATCGTTGATTTGATTTTTGTACGTAAATCGTGGTGGTTTAAGGTGATAAACCATTGCGGTGTCGCACGATAAATTAACGGGGTTTTAGTCCGCCAGCAATGCGGGAAGCTATGCTCAAATTTTGTTTGAAAATATAAGGCTTGCCGCTCTTCCAATAGCGCAACAATTTTATCGTCTACTTTGTACACGTGTTCGCCAGCAAACAGCTCGACACCCGCATGAAAAGTGCCATCACCTTGAACATAGTTAAGCGTTTCAATACCGTATTTCTTAGCGGCCTGAAAATCTTCAGGGCCATGATCAGGGGCGGTACTAACACAACCTGTACCCACATCCGTAGTCACATGATCACCCAAAATAATAGGCAACTGACGATCATAAAATGGATGACGACACATTAACTTTTCTAAACGTGCGCCACTAACACGCCCAACAATTTTATAGTCTTCAACACTACCGCGCGCCATCACCTCTTCATGTAACGCGTCGGCAACCAACATTCGCTCATTTCCGGCCTGAACAACAACGTACTCTAATTCAGGGTTTACACTAATGGCCAGCACAGAGGGTATTGACCAAGGCGTAGTGGTCCACAATACAACCGACAGGTCTCCTTCGCCCGTCAAGCCTTCTATGCGATCACAAAGGTCTACTTCATTAGTTATTAAACAGCGCACATAAATCGAATAGGACACTTTATCTTGATATTCAACTTCCGCTTCGGCCAGTGCAGAACCGCCCACCACACTCCAGTAAACAGGCTTAAAACCACGCACTAAGTAGCCGTTTTCAGCTATTTTACCTAGGGCACGTACCGTATTTGCCTCGGTCTTAAAATCCATAGTGAGATAAGGATTATCCCAATCACCCAATACACCTAAGCGTATAAAGTCTTCTTTCTGGCCTGCCACTTGTTTCGCCGCGTATTCGCGACATTTTTGGCGAAAGGTTTTTACATCAATTTTATGTCCCGCCTTACCGACTTTCTTCTCAACATTGTGCTCAATAGGCAGACCATGACAGTCCCAACCTGGCACGTAAGGCGCATCAAACCCGCTAAGGGTTTTTGATTTAACGATGATATCTTTAATGATCTTATTGACCGCATGACCAATATGAATATTACCGTTGGCGTAAGGGGGGCCATCGTGCAAAATAAATTTTTTCTTACCCGCCCGGGCATCACGAATAGCGTGATACACCTCATCAGCATTCCACTTGTTAAGGATATGCGGTTCGCGTTGCGCAAGATTGGCTTTCATGGGAAAAGAGGTATTCGGTAAGTTCAGTGTTGCTTTGTAGTCGGTCATAGGTAACGTCGTATGCTTAAAGGTAAATTAGAAATAAAGTAATGATGTTATGCGGCAGTGATCACCCACTGTCTCGCTTGCTGAATATCTTTTCGGATTTGTTGGCGCAAACTATCGACCCCATCGAAACACTTTTCTTCTCTGATTTTATGGACAAATTGCACCACAATCATCTGCCCATAAAGGTCGTCATTTCGATCAAACAGATGCACTTCGAGAATCGGCTTGGTATCACCCGATACGGTAGGGCGAACACCTACGTTCGCGACGCCCGGTAAAACCTCACCGTTTTCCAACGTGGTGCTCACCACAAATACGCCCGCCAATGGCGAACGGTAACGATGCAAATGCACATTGGCCGTTGGCGCACCCAGTTGCCGCCCTAACTGCTGGCCTTTGACGACTCGGCCGCTAATCGTATAATTTTTACCTAACAACGCAAGTACATGATTAAACTCAGCCAGCTCCAACGCTCGTCGAATACGCGTGCTACTCACACGCTCACCATCAACCAGATAGGTCGCGGTATCGGTGACGGCAAAACCCGCTTTCTGACCGGCTGATTGTAATAATGCGTAATTGCCTTGTCGCCCACGACCAAAACAAAAATCATCACCAATGACCAGCGATTGAGTCCCCAAGCGTTCAACCAAAATATGCTGAATAAACTCATCGGCGGGCAACTGACTTAACCATTGATTAAAGGGTAAACACAATACCCTATCAACCCCTGCCACAAACAGCGCTTCTATTTTCTCGCGCAGCCGCATTAACCGAGCAGGTGCTTTTTCACCCGAAAAAAATTCATGGGGTTGCGGCTCAAAAATCATTACCAGCGATGGTAACTGCCATTTTCGAGCCTGATCAACCACCTGCTGTAAGATAGCCCGATGCCCCAAATGCACACCGTCAAAAGCGCCAATGGTCACTACATTGCCACGATGCTCTGGCTGCACATTGTGCAACCCACGAAGAAACTCATGAGAATGCATAGTTTATTAATACTCCGTGACCACGTAGATAATTAAAAAAGGCCGCAAGTATAACTTTTAACCGAAAAAAACGTAAGTAAGAATGCCTATCAATGCCAAAAAGAGTCCCTCGTCAACACAACATGTTATAACACTCGAAAAGCCTAAGCGCTATACGGATCAAATACCACTCAAGCGGCTTGCCTTACATGGCGCAATCGCAAGCCACTTGCCAGCAAAACTGACAGATAGACCATAAGGCCCGATGCACAGCAAGCCGCCATCATCATGACTCGCTGCCACACGTCTAGGACCGACCAATCGGATACGATATAAAACGAACCCCACAGTAACGATCCCATCGCTATATTAGCCATAAGCAATCGAGCGAGGTACGCCCCCCAACCAGCCAACGGTTGATAAACTCCCTGCTTACGCAATCCACGGTACAGCAAGCCTGCGTTCAGCCATGCGGATAATGCCGTTGCCAACGCTAAGCCTACGTGGCCGATTTGCCAAAGATAATGAAATGGAATCACCAATGCGAGGTTAAACAGCATATTCACTGCCATCGCAATAATGCCAATTTTTACCGGCGTTTTGGTGTCTTGGCGAGCAAAATAACCCGGCGCCAACACCTTAATTAACATAAATGCCACTAAGCCAATCGTATACGCCTGAAGACTGAGTGCTGACATCGCGATATCGTGGGTATTGGTCTTACCGTATTCAAACAAGACCGTTAAAATAGGAGTTGCTAATAAAAACAATGCCACCGCTGCAGGTAAAGAAATAAGCAATATTAAGCGCAATGCCCAGTCTATCGTCTCGCCAAATTTTTGGGTATCTTCGCCCACAAACTGCCTTGATAAACTAGGCAAAATCACCGTGCCAATGGCAATCGCAAAAATACCTAACGGTAACTCCACTAGACGGTCTGAATAATACAACCACGACACACTGCCCGTGGGTAAAAATGAGGCCAACACCGTATCGAGCAGCAAGTTAATTTGCGATACCGACACACCGAAAATCGCAGGTGCCATTAACAATAATATGCGCTTTACACCGGGATCGGCGAAGTCTACTTTGGGCGCTGGCAATAAATTAATTTTCCATAGAAACGGCAACTGAAACGCTAACTGCACCATGCCCGCGACCAATACGCCCCAAGCAATGGCGATCACTGGCTGCTCAAAGTAAGGGCTCACCCACACTGCAGCGCTGATTAAACAAAGGTTCAAAAATACGGGCGTAATGGCCGGAATGGCAAAACGGTCGTAACTATTAAGGACTGCGCCCGCAAAGCCCGTTAAGGAAATCAATAACAAATAAGGAAAGGTAATACGCAGCATCTCTTGCGTTAGTGCGAGCTTGAACGGATCGTTCCAAAAACCCGGCGCAAACGCCAACGTCACTAGCGGCGCTGCCACTACCACGACAATCGTTATCAGCAACAAGGACAAGCCAAGACAGCCGCAGACTCGATCAACTAGGCCCTTTACTGCCTTCATCGAACCCTTTTCGCGGTACTCTGACAATACTGGCACAAACGCCTGGGCAAATGCACCTTCGGCAAATAAACGACGTAAAAAATTAGGGATTTTAAAGGCAACAAAAAAGGCGTCCGCCCCCGCACTTGCGCCAATCGTATGCGCAAATACCACATCGCGCGCTAAACCCAACACGCGAGATAACATTGTCATTGCTCCTACCAACAACCCTGAGCGCAACAAGCCTCCATTTTTTATTGGCGGCGGCGCTTTAGGTGGCTCGGTTGATAATGATGGCGGTGATGGCGGTGATAGTGTCACGCTGAATGAACTCCACGACTTATCATAGCCGCTTATTTAATGTCATATAAGATAATGTCGTATATGTGTGAATTGCCCGAGTTTACTGGATAATAGGCAAATACACCACGCAGGGTAGCGTATACCCAATCAAGATAATAACCGTCGATTATAGCTAATTCACAAATCCTGCTTGACTTCGACGCCTTGAATGGCATAATTACGCACCCTAAATTCCGTATCAGGGCGTTAGGCACGAATTAGGTGGCACGAATTAGGTAAAGAGTTAGGTGACGAACGGCTAGTGACTAGCTAATGTTAGTGTCTTGATTTTTATTCCGGTTTATTTTAAAACTTACATACAGGAGCACTGTGGTGGCCAATTCACCCCAAGCTAAAAAACGTGCAATTCAAAGTGAAAAAGCGCGCAAGCACAATGCGAGCCTACGCTCGATGACCCGAACTCACGTTAAGAAAGTTATTGCCGCTGTTGCAGCCGGCGATGCTGAGACTGCTAAAGCCGCTTATGCTGCTGCCGCACCCATTATCGACAAACTAGCGAACAAAGGCATTATTCATAAGAATAAAGCCGCTCGCCATAAGAGCCGCCTACATAAGCAAGTTAAAGCGCTAGCGGCTTAATACATAGAAAATCATAAAAAAACCCCTCTATTGTCATGCCATAGAGGGGTTTTTTATGCGCGTTCGCTAAGTGCCCTTAGCACGCCAGATAAGATTCCCACGCAGTCATTAAATGCTGCATCTGCGCCAGCGTGCCTATCGTCACCCTCAACCCTAGGCGATCACCATACATTTTAGGCCTAACCAAGAAATTTTCTGACTGTAGATAACTCGCAACCTCGTCCGGATTGCTGGGAAAGCACCACAGGTAATTTGCATTGCTTTTCCAATGGCTAATCCCGTGCCTACCCAACCACGACTCAAGCAATGGCTTGGCCTGCTCCATGACTTCTGCGACATAGCGCTCGGTTTCAGAAGGATCATCTAGCGCAGCATTTGCGGCAACAACGGCCAACTGATTAATATCGTAAGGGCCGCGAATATTGCATAAGGCTGCGACATTTTCTGCCGCGCTCATCAAGTAACCAAAACGCAACGATGGCATTCCCCATGTTTTAGAAAAAGTGCGCGTCACAAAAAGATTATGAAATTCCCCGATAAATGAAACGGCTGTTTGATGGCTGTATTCAAAATAACATTCATCCACCAAGATAGCAGCATTAGGCGCCGCCTGCGCAATTTGCCGAACAACATCACTAGTCACTAACGTGCCACAGGGGTTATTCGGGTTAGACACTACCACCACACGCGTATGTTCATTCACCAGACCCAACACCTCTGCTAGTGGGTAGCCTCCCTCTCGAGTGTACTGCGGCTCGTGTATTAGCATCGCTTCAACTTGAGCACACTGCCGATACATCGCAAATGACGGCCCAGGAATAATCGCCTCAGCACTGGCTGACGCGACGGCACGAAACACCAAATCAATACCTTGATCGGATCCATTAGTGATCATTAGCTGATCATTTGCAACACCTGCATAGGCCGCTAGCCGCTTAACAATATCGCCATAGGCGGGATACATCTGTAATCGACCCGCATCAATATAGTCATGCAAAGCTTGCTTTACATTCTCCGCAATCGGAATCGTACGCTCATTAAAATCTAGCAAGGTAAACGCATTGGGATTGCGCCCCTCTAACGGTGGTGCATAAGCAGATAAGGCAACGATATGAGAGTTAATCACAGACATGGTTTTTCCAATGATTCAATTAAGAGGGATAAAGTGTAGATAATCTAGAACAATGTAGGCTGCACCAACACAAACTTGAACAATACACGCTAGAAGCCTGTCGGACTCAGGGGATCGTAGCGAGGCAGTGAGAGGTCGAGGGCATTTTTTCGATCATTTGAGGCGAATAGTGAGCCTATTCTCCAGAAGTAGGCGCCACTAGGCGATGAAAATGATCGGCAAAAGGCACCGATTTCTTGCTGCCGCAGTAGATTCTTCCTAAGCCCGACAGGCTCCTAGACCAACACAAGATTATCACGGTGTATCAGCTCTTCTTCGTTTTTATAACCCAATAGGTTTTCAATATTATCGCTGGATTGACCAAGAATTTTTTGCGCTTCCTGATAATTATAATTCACTAGTCCACGAGCAATGTCTCTGCCGTCAATAGATTTACAAATCACCATATCACCTCGGGTAAAACGCCCCTCAACCGCAACCACACCCACCGCCAGCAAGCTTTTTCCAGAGCGAAGCAACACATCCACAGCGCCGTCATCCAACACTAACTCACCGCGTGACTGCAGCTGACCCGACAACCAACGTTTGCGTGCTGCCTCTGGCAGCTGATCCGCTAACAATAACGAACCCACATTTACACCATCGGCGAGCGATATTAAAACGCTATCAATACGCCCGCCCACAATGACCGTGTTGGCGCCCGATCGCGCCGCTAATCTTGCTGCTCGGACTTTGGTAACCATGCCGCCGCGACCCAATTTCCCCCCACCCCCTGCCATGCTATCTAATTCAGGCATGGAAGCCGAGACATTATTAATTAAGCGAGCATGCTCATTACTGCGAGGATCACTATCATACATTCCCTCTTGATCCGTCAGCAATACTAGCAAATCAGCTTCAATTAAGTTAGCCACCAGCGCCGCTAGAGTGTCATTATCACCAAAACGAATTTCATCTGTGACCACTGTATCGTTCTCATTAACAACGGGAACAACACCTAAACGAATAAGTGTTTTCAATGTGGACTGGGCGTTTAAATAACGCTCTCTATTTGACAGGTCATCATGATCCAGCAACACTTGCGCAGTCTGCAAGCCAAACCGCTGAAAAGCCTGTTCATAGGTTTGCACCAAACCCATTTGACCCACCGCCGCCGCCGCCTGCAACTCATGCACATGGCTTGGCCTTGCAGACCACCCCAATCGCTCAATACCCACCGCAATAGAGCCCGACGACACCAATACTAACTCAATGCCTCGCTCACGCAGCTGATACATTTGCTCGGCCCATCCCTGAATAGCCGCAACATCCAGACCACGCCCGTTATCCGTTAGCGAAGAGCTGCCTATTTTTATGACCCAGCGACGAGCTCGACTGACCTTGAGCCTTGATGTTTTATCCAGGCTGCCAGCCAAATCTTCATTAGTACTTTTCGAGATTATTGAGGACACACTTTTTTACTCGCTATTTTTAACTCGCTATTTTCACTCGCGACTTGGCCGTCCTACTCAACGTATACAGTGTCAACATCATAGTCGTCGTCATCGTAGTCGTCATTAAGGTCGTCGTCACCATCAACATCGACCACTTTACCTTTCGCTCGCATACGCTCTGCTCGATGCTTAAGTCGCAGGGCCTCGATGCGCTCACGTGCGTCTATTTGCATCTCTAGCTGATACGCTAATTCTTGCTCAGCAAGCTCAGGATCTTCTTTTTCAGTCAACTTAACACTTTCGATATGTTCCATAATGTCACGACACACCTGCAGCGTACCTTGCGCACTAATGGCAGCGATAGAGAAAACCGGCCCCTGCCAAGCCAAACCGTCAACCACCGCCTGACATCGTGCTTTGACTTCATCTACGGGTAACATATCCACTTTATTCAATATCAACCAACGTTCACGATTCGCCAACTTAGGGCTAAACTGTCCGATTTCACGGATAATAGCTTCTGCACTTTCTAGGGGACTTGACTCATCAAAAGGCGCCATGTCAACAATATGCAGCAATATTCGACAACGCGTCAGATGTTTGAGAAAACGAATACCTAAGCCCGCGCCATCTGAAGCCCCTTCGATCAAGCCTGGAATATCCGCAACCACAAAACTGCGATGCTCTTCAATTTTAACGACACCTAAGTTAGGTACCAACGTAGTAAACGGATAGTCTGCCACTTTAGGCTTGGCAGCCGATACCGCACGAATAAAAGTGGACTTGCCTGCATTAGGCAAGCCCAGCAGACCTACATCAGCCAACACTTTCAACTCAAGCTTTAAGTCTCGATGCTCACCATCACTCCCCGGCGACGTTTGACGTGGCGCACGATTGGTGCTGGATTTAAATCGCGTATTACCCAAACCATGAAAACCACCTTGAGCCACTAATAAACGCTGCTTATCTTCGGTGATATCGCCCAGCAACTCTTCGGTTTCAACATCAAAGATAGATGTGCCGACAGGCACCCTTAAGATCAAATCATCACCTTTGGCACCCGCACAATTTTTGCCACTACCTGTACCGCCGTTCTTTGCACGATATTTAGGCTGATAACGATAATCGACCAGCGTATTCAAGTCCCCATCACCTTCAAGGTAAACGCTACCGCCATCGCCGCCGTCGCCGCCATCAGGGCCGCCCTTGGCAATATATTTTTCACGGCGAAAACTTAAACAGCCACCACCACCGTTGCCCGCATAAATAGATATGGGTGCTTCATCTACAAACTTCATGACTTATCCTAGTTCGACTCACCCAAACGACTGATTTGCCGAAAATAATAGTACAACAACAAAAAAGCCCTACCGCGTTTGCGATAGGGCTTTTTTAACACGGCTCAAAGAAGAGCAAAAAAAATCAATTACGCCGCAACAATACTAACAAATTGACGGTTTTTCGGGCCTTTAATAGTAAACTGCACCGCGCCGTCGGCTTTGGCAAAAAGAGTATGATCTTTACCAATACCTATGTTTTCTCCCGCATGTACTTTCGTACCACGTTGACGAATAATAATATTACCTGCAAGGACTACTTCTCCACCAAAACGCTTAACACCTAAACGTTTACTTACGGAATCGCGACCGTTATTAGTACTACCACCAGCTTTCTTATGGGCCATCTGTCAACACTCCTACTTAGTAAGTTCTTTAGCCTGAGCGATCCAATCATCACGCTCGACACGGCCTTTAAGGTTTAATTTTTCATCTATCAACGCAATATCTTCAACAGACCAGGCTGCTATCTGAGCGAAGCGAGTAACGCCCGCTTCAACTAACTTCTTAACTAATACTGGACCAACGCCCGTTAACTTGCTTAGGTCGTCTCCGTCGGCTGGCGCTGCATCAGCTTTTTTTGCTGCCACTTTTTTTACCGGCACTTTTTCTACCAGCACTTTTTCTACCAGCACTTTTTCTACCAGCACTTTTTTCGCGCCAGAAGCAATAATTGCAGTAATTTTCACTTCAGTAAACCACTGACGGTGACCCTGACGCGTCATCGAATGCTTACGACGACGGAATTTAATAATACGGATTTTATCACCACGACCGTGGCTTAATATTTCAGCCGTTACAGCTGCACCCTTTACTATTGGCGTACCAATGGTAATGTTGTCGCCATCAGTTACCAACAACACTTCGTCAAACTGGATAGTCTCGCCGGTCGCTGCCTCAATTTTTTCTAACTTAAGGGTCTCACCTTCAGTGACACGGTGTTGCTTACCACCACTTTTAATTACTGCGTACATTTTTTGCTCCAATCATTGCATCTGAACTCATGGACGACACTAAGTGCTGATTTACCCATTATTGGCCATATAAATGCCCATCTGGAACAGCTCTCGTACTATTAACATTACATTAACAGATACACTTGCGGCGTATATAGATCATTAAGTAAATTTAGGGATGCGAATGTTACGACATTTACTGGGTTCAGGCAATGTTTATCGTGATGTATCAGCAGCATAACCTCACCATAAATAGAATAAATGATGAATAATGACGTTAAAGCAAAACAAAATCGTCATAAAACAAACGATATTTCGCATAAGCATCAAGAAGTCTTGACAGTCACCAGCCTCACCCATAGCATCACATGTTATATAACAACTTGATTTATCGACTTATTATATCAACCCTATACAATCACCATGGCAAAGAGCGCATCAATTATACTTAATCCCGTTTTGGGCTGACATAAATACCGTAAGACTTCCTCCTACTAAAAAGCAGAGAAACCATGACCCACTCGTTCCATCAGGCGGTTGCCCGCGATTTTGAAGCTGTAAACCAACTTATCATCAGCCACATTGATTCTGACGTTGGCTTAGTTGAAGATATTGGCAGCTACCTTATTGAGGCGGGAGGCAAACGACTCCGCCCTCTTCTTGTGCTGCTAGTCGCGAAAGCACTTCGATATTCGGGTAATAAGCATCATAATCTAGCCGCCATTATAGAATTCATTCATTCAGCCACACTGCTGCATGACGATGTGGTCGATATGTCTGATTTACGTAGGGGCCGATTGACTGCCAATGCAAAATGGGGCAATGCTCCCAGCGTCCTTGTAGGAGACTTCTTGTATTCCCGCGCCTTTCAAATGATGGTGGCTATTGGTGATATGCACATTATGAAGACGTTGTCCGATACCACCAATATGATTTCGGAAGGTGAAGTACAACAACTTATTAATGTCAATCAACCTGACATCACTGAAGACGTCTATTTAGCCGTTATCCGCAAAAAAACCGCTATACTTTTTGAGGCAGCGTGTGAAACAGCCGCTATTTTGTCTGACGCTTGCGACGATCAAAAGCAACAACTTATAGCTTATGGCTATCACCTGGGACTTGCCTTTCAGCTCATCGATGATGCTCTGGACTATACCGGTAACGCCGAAGATTTAGGAAAAAACATTGGCAATGACCTTGCCGAGGGCAAACCTACACTCCCATTAATATATGCAATGACGCAAAGCAGCGATGATGAATCAAGATTAATTGCTGACAGTATTCGCAATGGGGACATATCGCGACTAGCCCAAATTGTCGACATTATCCACCAATCAGGCGCGCTTGATTACACGCTTAACCTAGCAAAAGGGCACGCTGCATCTGCGGTCAGTGCATTGCGTTCATTACCTGACTCGACTTATAAACAAGCTATGATAGAACTGGCAGAGTTTTCAGTCGATCGCTCAAACTAATATCGTAGCCTTATAGGTTATCAACTGGAAGTATTCATGACAACGTTGAGAACAGATGTATTTCTAGCATTGAAAGTAGACTCAGAGAAGCTAAAGCGCGTTCCGTTACGACGCCTTTTTGATGAAAACCCTCAAAGAGCAGAGCAATTTTCTATCCAGCTAGAAGGCCTTTTTTTTGATTACTCGAAAAATCATCTGACATCGAAAACCATTGAATTATTCAAAAGGTTTGCCAACACCTGCTGCCTGCCAGAAGAAATTGACAATTTATTTTTAGGCAAACATGTCAACAATACCGAACAGCGCCCGGCTCTTCACACCGCCTTAAGGCATCAAGGTGATGCAACGACTACAGAGCAGGAATTAGCAACGGGAACGCTTATAAAAATGCAGTCTTGCGTGAAAAAGATCCACGCACAGGAGTGGTTAGGCTACTCTCAACAACCCATCAAGACCGTGGTTAACATAGGTATTGGCGGCTCGGATTTGGGGCCTAGAATGGTGACACAAGCATTATCTGCTTATCAAACATGGCAAGGCCATGTTGAGTTTGTTGCCAATATTGATGGCGCAGATTTATCCGACGTGCTGCTGGGTGCCAACCCAGAAACAACACTGTTTATCATTGCATCTAAATCATTTACTACCCCAGAAACTCTTGCCAATACTGCGGCAGCTAAAGCATGGCTAGTCGACAGCGGCTGCGAAACAGCCATGTTAGAACATCACTTTATTGCTATCACCGCCAATGTACCTGCAGCGCAAGCGATTGGGGTAAGCGCAGAAAACATATTCCCCATGTGGGACTGGGTAGGAGGAAGGTACTCCTTATGGTCGGCTATTGGCCTTCCCGTTGCTATTGCCATAGGAATGGATAATTTTACCGATTTATTGTCTGGCGCAAACATGATGGATGAGCATTACAGGCATGCCCCTATCGAGAATAATGTACCCGTTATGGCGGGTCTGTGTGAGTTTTGGTACAACCAATTTTGGGGTGCGCAATCACATGCTGTTCTACCTTATGCGCAACGATTAACTCGCCTACCCGCCTATCTACAACAGCTTGATATGGAAAGCTTAGGAAAAAGTGTGACACGCGATGGGGTGAATATAGACTACCCTACCGGCACGGTGGCATGGGGAACAGAAGGATCTAACGGACAGCACAGCTTTCATCAATTACTCCATCAGGGAAAACATATTATCCCCGTCGACTTTATTCTTGTCAGTCAATCGATGAGCCACTTAGACAAGCATCACCAGTACCTACAAGCATGCTGCATCAGCCAATCACAAGCATTATTACAGGGTAAGACGCTACACGAGGCAACCAAAGAACTTGAAGCGCTTGGGGTTAGCCCGAAAGAAGTTCTCCGTTTAGCGCCGCACAAGGTTGTCATTGGCAATAAGCCGAGCAACACCATTATTTTACAACAGCTTAATCCACGCAATTTAGGGGCGTTGCTCGCTTTCTATGAGCACAAAGTACACACGCAGAGTGTGCTATTAGATATCAACCCGTTCGATCAGTGGGGTGTAGAGTTAGGCAAACAGCTTGCCACGCCGATTCTTGAAGCGCTAGAAAGTGGCCAAACTGACCATAGATGGGATGGTTCCACCCAGCATTTGATTTCGAAGCTCAGCTGAGGTGACGGCCTTAAAAAACGACATGGAAAATTAACCCCCCCATGCTCAAGCAGCGGGCTGACCCAAAGACCTGCAGGCTTGACGCATTCTCTCAACGGTGAGTAACGGGTCAACTAACACATTACAAAACAGTGGCCATGCACTGAGACGGTTAACCACCGCAATAGCTTTGAGCTCGCTATAGGGTTTACTGGTCATGGAGATAAAGATATTGATGGTCTTTTGTCTGAAGTCTTCGTTAACAACATCCCAATGGATGAGACCTGCCTCCAACAATATTGTTTGTACGCTTGACGCCCAATCGCCTAGATCTATCGCTTTATTCCAAACTTGCTCGAACTCGTAATCGACTTGATCTCCAATAGATTTTAATTGCAACAAGCTGGCCCATGCCATTGGCCAGGTAGGTCGCATTTCAATCGACCGTCTAAGAGGCTCTAATCCGGCATTAACGATTAACTGCGCCTGCTCATAAGATTGAATAGGCGCATCTTGAATGAAAAACCGCCAAAAATGTAGGCGCCCTAATAGCTCTGGATAATTAGGATTGAGTGGATCGATAGCCATACCTAAGCGAGCTCGCGAGACAGCATCATCCCAGTCTTGTTTGGCATTCACCCCGCCCTGAACCGACCACTCTCTTGCATAATTAAATGCTGGATCAATAACAACACCCGAGATCATTTTCGAACCTACAAAGACGATCAACAATAAGATTGGCAACAGCAAAAGATAACGGAATTTATAGAGTATATTCATTACCGTCATTATCCATTAGAATTTATTGTTTGTAAAAAAATGACGGAAAAGTAAAACGCAACGCTCTTAATACATTTATTCGAATTGGCAAGAAGCAATTTTCCATGGATTGTGAACCACTAACTTATTAGCCATTGCTTCCCCCACGATCACTGCGGCTGCATCTCGCCCCTCATCTAGGCTGGGAGGTCGACGTTTGAGGTTGTGCGCATCAGTGGCAATCACGGTGACAACACCCCTTTCCAGTATCTGTACAGCTCGCTCCCTAGCTGTTGAGCCAAAACGTCCCGCTATTGACCCCGCGGTTATTTGAAACAAACAGCCAGCATCAACAAGTGGCTGAATTTTTTCAACATGCCTTAGAATATCTTTATTGCGTTCAGGATGAGCGATAAGTGGGTGAATATTGCGTTGCATCAACCACCGTATCATTTGCGCCATCCCTGCAGGGATGTGACTATGAGGCATCTCGATCAGAATCACATAGCGACTATTCCATTTGCCAAGAAAGGGTACCTGATGATTGGCCACCATTTGTAAAGCTTCAAGGCCCACTCTAAGCTCGCCTGACATACCTATATTGAGAGGGATACCTTTATCCGCCAAGGCTTTTCGAAAACCGTCTACACTCGCACGGATGTTTAGCGCTTCATTAGACCACCTGCCAGGGTGTATATGTGGCGTTACCACCGAATGGGTAATGCCTCGGTCGACCGCCCACTTGGCTAACGCAAGCGATTCATCCATTGTTGAGGGGCCGTCGTCGAGACCCGGAAGAAGATGGCAATGTATATCAATCAAAACTGAGATATCCTTAGTTTGCGTTGCGTATATATACTATATTAACCGTTTGGATCGCCATAAGCATAGTCATAATTATCATAATATTCAGATTCATAACCTGATCGTTTTTTCATTTTCTCAATGTCAACTTGATTCAACACCACACCAGAAAAACGAGCTTGTGTTTCACTTAGACGCCTTAAGCCTTTTTTGATTAAGGGGATAGATGAGCTATCCGAGCGCACTACATAAATAAGTGCATCAGCATGCGTTGCTAAAACAATGGAATCGCTCACTGCCTGCACCGGCGCAGAATCAATCAAAATACGGTCATACTTTTCTTTAAGGCTCTTAAGCACAAGTGTAAAACGGTAGCTAGCGATAAGATCTAACGGATTTCCTAACACTACCCCTGCCGTAATAATGTCAACTTCTGAATTAGGCAGACGAGTAACGCACTCTTCTAAACCTGCGGTACCGGCTATCAAGTTGGATAACCCCGGCGTGAGTAGTGAAATATCCAAGGCTTTACCAATAGACGGTTTTCTCATGTCTGCATCAATGAGCAATACTTTTTCCATTTGACCCAATGCATGCGCCAAGCAAAGAGAAACCGTTGACTTACCTTCATTGGGCACAGTAGAAGTAATGACGGTTACTTTCGCCGGTTTATCCAGGCACGACAAGACATAACTTGTTCTAATGGTTCTTACCGCCTCCGCAAAATGCCATTTATCATCGGCAAGAAAGCCCAGAAATGGCGTCTCATCTTTATTGGATTTATCTAACGGTAAATACCCTAACAAAGGAACCTTTAACCTTTCTTCAACATCTTCCGGCGTTTTAATCGTGTTATCCAACCAATCTAGCAACAACACAACACCCACTGCAAACACAGCACTTAAAAAAATGACGGCCATTACAATTTTCTTTTTTTCTGGCTTTGCGGGGTAAGCGGGAGGCAAAGCAGCATCAATAACACGTGCATTAACCGTTTCTAAATTAGAACTCTCACTCGTTTCTTTGCCGCGGTTCAGAAAAACTTCGTAGACTTGCTGATTAGCCTCAACTTCTCGCTCAAGCTCTCTTAAAGAAAACTCTTTGCGACTTACCCTCTGCAAACGAACCCTCACATCGGCAATTTGTCGCTTAAGCTCCCCCTCTGCATCTTGGGCAGCACGATAGCTCACCTGAAACCCTCTAGCGATATTATCAACTTGCGCGGTTAATTCCCGCTCAACTTGAGACAGATCTGACATTGCGGACACCATACTAGGGTGCTTCTTCCCATAACGGTCGCCTAGTTCTGCGACCAAACGCTTAGCGGTAACTCTTGACTCAACCAGTCCCTGAACCACGATATTATTTGACACTGATGGCAGTGCGAGCATGCTATCAACACTCAGCCCACTCCCTGAAATTTGAGAATACAGTGCTTTAGCATCATTTTTTACTCGGGTCGCTTCAACCACGCTTTGCGTTAATTGCTTGAGCTCAGTCACATCGATCGAGCGTATATCACCGGTATCAACCAGCTGCTCCCGCTCCCGAAAATCTTGCAGCTCTCGCTCTGATTCTCGCAGTGTTTGTCGTAAGCCACCGAGGCGGTCGCTTAGCCATGCGCTGGCTTTTTGTGTCACTTCGAGTTTAGCTTCAAGGTGACTTTCAATGTACACCTCTGCGAATTTGTTAGCGATATCAGCGGCTAACTGAGGGTCAACTGATGATGTTTGAATAATAATCAGCTTGGTTCCATAGATGGGAAAAATCACCATAGATTTCATAATGCGGTCAACAATACTCATGCGAAGTGACAATCCATTTTCGTCACTTGGTCGTGGAGTCGCCATTGCCTCGTTTACAACCGTTTCCTTGATCGTCACCTTTTTATCAAGAACGCCAGTACCAGCCTGTGTGTCCTTACTATTCGATAGCACGCTGGCTAACAAATCTTTTAACGCGCCCAAGGACAATTTATTGGCCGACTTTGTACCGGACGATTTGAACTGCGCGTGTTCAGTTAGGCGCATACGATCAACTACTCGTTCCGCTATAGCCCTAGATTTAAATATTTCTAATTGTGTGCGCAAGTATGATCGATCTCGCGTATCGACCTGGTAAACGTCTTCGAACGATAAAATATTTGCCCGTTGATTTTCGATAAGGAGTGTTGTTTTAGCAAAATATATAGGGGGTAAGGACAACGCATAAAATACTGAAAAGCCACCGATAAATAATGCAAAAAAAATGATTTTCCAGAGATTTCTCATCAACAAGCGATAATAGTGCATCAAATCTATAGCACTATCGCTAGGGGCTTGCGGTGGAAAATCGCCGAAAACTGTATTGCTCGAAGAGGTAAAATTTATTTCATTCATATGGAGGCAAACCTACTTGTTTATTATATACGGAGGCTACTTGAACGGCATACTACCTTAGAAAAAGCGCTGTTTTACTGTAATGACATCACCCGGTTTAACCGACGTGCTTAGATCCACTCGTTGAGCCGTAGAACGTCCCTCCGTGGTGTCGGTAATAATATATATTTTTCCTTGGGAAGCTCGCGGTGTAAAACCGCCCGCTAAGCTAATGGCCTTCCTTACAGTTAAGCCCGGCAAGAACGCAAACCCGCCAGGTTGCCTAACCTCACCATTAACATAAAAACGGCGATACGTGACGACCGTTACGCTGACTTTGGGGTCGATCAGATAGCCTTCTTTCAGTCCTTCTTCAATTTTTTCCTGGACTTCGGTGACCGTTAAACCAAAAACACTAAGCTCACCCAAAAAGGGATAAGAGATAACGCCTACGTCATTTAATTGTGTTTCAACGGTTAGATCTTTCTCTCCGTATACTCGAATACTGACAAGATCGCCATATCCTAAAGAATAAGCCGGAGATAAATCAGCCATACTGCTACTTGATGGCAATCCAGTTACCAGCAATATCATTATGGTAGTGACGTAAAAACCCATCCGCTGATGTAATCTATTTTTCATATCAACCTAAATTTAAGATAAACGATAATCACACACGTCGTTTCGAATGTTATAGTGACGCATTGACCGATAACACCACCTTATTGTTATCGTAATCTAACAAACTATTACTAGACGTACGTTGCTCCACAGAGAATTCTAATCCAACTGTTATCCAACGACGAAATGCATAATTAAGCTGTACTTGAGAAATGTCTGTTGTATCCTGACGATTGGCATTTGCAAAAACATCTTTCTGTCGAGCGATGCTCGTGATAGCGGTAAGTTGTCCACTGATTTGGTAATCCCAACCCAAGTCAACGCGATCACGCTTAACGAAGGAACCAATGTTGTTCTCTGTATTATCAGTACTTTTATTAGCAGCTAAAGTAAATACCGAGTACTCCAACGGTGACCATTCGATGGAAACCTGCCCGACTGACGACGAAGTGTCGCCCACTGCATTCAACAAATCATTCTTTGCACGCCCTATTCGAATAGCGCCTTTCATTAAGTCTGAAGGCTCCCATTCAACACCTACAGCATAAATTCGATCCTGCCTATTATTTGCATTATTTGCAGGGAATGTATTCCTAACGTTCGTTATATCGACTACTGCGCGCGAACTTGCGCCTAGCCCGACAGACAAGCGGGCACTTGCCGTGTCTGCATCTGACTCTAAAACGTTAGTCGTTGCTTGATTCGTTGTGTAACGTAAATTATTCGTTTTAAAACCGATCGTTAAGCGCCCGCGTGCGCCTTCGCTGCCGAAGGTGTAATTTGCTGATAGTTCTTGCTCTTTGGTTTTGTCTAACTCATTTGTACTCAACCCACTAACGCTATCAACCGAACGCTCATCATGACCACGAGACTCATTCACACCCAGTTCAATGAGATGCCTAATATCCGGTCGCCAAGATACTGTAGCATCCAGTTCATGGTCAACATAATCGGTGTTATCAACACCCGAGTAACGACCATTTTCAAGACGGTAAGCGAGCGCGTAAAGAACCACTTCATCACCCGCTACAGCTGAAATCTGGGGCGCTAACGTTGTTACGGTTGCAGAGGTTTCATTCCCCCTACGCTCTAAAAACACATTATCGTTATTCTCGACGTTGACAACGACAGTGGGCGTTATATCAAAAGGGCCTACATAGAGCGATGCGGGCTCTAATCCTTGAGAAAATGCACTATTGACATGCAGAGATAGCAGTATCGAAAAAGAAGACAACCAATGTTTGGGGCTACCGACTAAGGGAGAGAAAATCATATATTGCCTTTATTGCTGCGCAGCTCTACTGCAATGACTGTGCTTCTAAGATAAAATTCTAACACGTTCGTTATGCATTAACGCGTAAACAACGTACCAAGAAAAACCCTTAACGTATCTATTATAGTGTAAATTTGCCAAATTCAAATAATTGATCCGCCTTGTCACTAATAGGACTTTTCACACTGAAAATAGCGGGAGGCAGATGCGTACTCGTGGCAAAGCTCATCGTCACTTTGTTTGTCAATAGGTAAGTATATGCGACATAGTCAACGCCCATAAACGACAAGTAATACTTCCCGATATTGCCGGAGCAAGGGATCGATGACAAACCTACAGAAATTCCTTCCCCGCAAGCTTTGCTTACGGCCTCTTTCTGTGTCCACAGACATAAAAAATGCCGTTGCGGTGCAGCACTTTTTTGATATGCCACAATTTCATCTTCCGAGCCTATTCGCTCAACAATGCTATCTGTGTCTACTCTGCGCTGAACCTCAATATCCACACCAACAGAAACATCGGTAGATACCGCGACAACAATCCACCCCCCACTATGAGAAATATTAAAGTGAGGAGCCCCTGAATAAGTACAAAACGGTTTTCCACGGCCTTCTGTGTCAAACAACAATGATGATGGATGCACGCCTATGTACCTTGCAAGGACAACGCGTTTCAAGGAGTGGGCAGCGACGTACATCTGTTGGTCAGTAACGAAACGAAACCGAGACGCCTTCGATTTTTCACTATTATCTAAACAGTCCACCAGTGTACTCATATTACAATCTGCGACCCTTCCGACAAAAATAGCTGGCCCCAGCGCGTCAATAAACATCACAAATAAAACCATTATACATTGTTGTCAACCACTCGCTGATGATCCAGAAAGATCGATAAACTGACTTGCCAAGGTGTCATCTTCCGACCTAAAAAAACATCTAATTTTTCGGTCTTCAAAACAGAATACATCGGGCGAGCAGCAGGTGTATGATAGGCCGCAGAGGGAATAGGCAAAATCGTTGGCTTTTTCTTTATAACATTTTTAGCATAAGCTTCGTCAAAAATAGCCGATGCAAACTCATACCAACTAATATCTCCCTGACCTACACAGTGATAAACACCCCAGCCAACATTGGCGCCTATGGTATAGCGTTGGATGAAAACAAGTAGCACTTCGGCAATATTGCCTGCGTAGGTAGGACAGCCTCGCTGATCATCAACAACACTGACCTCATCACGCTCAGCCGCTAACCTCAGCATAGTATTAACAAAATTATTGCCGTTGATACCAAAAACCCAGCTTGTGCGCAAAATGATGTACTTCGTCATCAATGACTGAATGGCTAGCTCTCCCAGCAACTTGGACTTGCCGTAAACGCTTTGGGGGTTGGTCACCGCATCCTCACTATAAGGGCATCGAGCAGCGCCATCAAAAACATAGTCTGTTGATATATGAATTAACAGGACATGTCGGCTTTCGCACAATTGCGCTAAATGTTCTACAGACAGATGATTAATTTGATCGGCCAGCTCAGGTTCAGATTCCGCTTTATCGACAGCAGTATAAGCTATTGCATTGACGACAATATCAGGGGAATACTTATCTATCGTCGCACTGATCGCGCCTTTACAAGCGAAGTCTAGTTCACGACGAGTAACCGATATTAGCTCGTAATCGGACCGAGAAAAAATCGATTCACACTCTGAGCCGACTTGCCCAGCAGCCCCCAGCAAAAGTATCTTCATAGCTTTGCCCATCAGCCACGCCCACTAGGACAGTGAGCGGATGCTCTTAATGACTCCAGCGTTGGCAGCTGCTTATCTTTATCTGACAAATGGACGTCATTGAGCGGCCAATCGATATCAATCCGCGGGTCACTCCATAGGACACCGCCTTCGTCTGAGGGGTCATAATAGTCAGTGCACTTGTACTCGACGTCAGCGGTATCAGACAACACTAAAAAACCGTGGGCATAACCCGGTGGCACCCAAAATTGTCGCTTATTATTCGCACTCAGTACTACACCTGTATATTGCCCATATGTCGACGATTGTGGATTGATATCCACGGCAACATCATAAACTTCACCTGTCACGACACGCACCAACTTACCCTGGGGCTTGGTTAGCTGAAAATGCAAGCCACGCAACACGCCTTTAGATGAACGAGAATGGTTGTCTTGCACAAAAGTGACATCGGACCCTAAGTATTCACGGTAACGGTCTTGCTGAAAAGTCTCTAAAAAAAAGCCCCTCTCATCACCAAATATTTTTGGCTCGATGATCACGACACCCTCTAATACAGTTTCTATCACGTTCATAAGTCACTCACTTAAAACTCAAGGACATCCAGTAAATATTGCCCGTAGCCACTTTTAAGCAATGGTTTGGCTAAATCACGCATTTGGTCGTCAGTAATCCAGCCCATACGCCACGACACCTCTTCTGGGCAAGCAATTTTCAGACCTTGCCGCTGCTCTAAGGTCTGCACAAACTGCCCCGCTTCCATCAAAGAGTCATGGGTCCCGGTGTCTAGCCACGCAGTGCCACGTCCCATCATCTCTACGGCCAACTGCTCTTTGCTTAAATATACCTTATTAACATCGGTAATCTCGAGTTCGCCCCTCGGCGATGGTTTAATCGACTTAGCAATTTCAACCACTTGATTATCGTAGAAATAAAGCCCTGTAACGGCATATCGTGACTTAGGCTTTTCCGGCTTTTCTTCAATACTAATAGCTTTGCCAGCTTTATCGAACTCCACTACACCAAAGCGCTCTGGATCACGAACAGGGTAAGCAAAAACGGTACTTCCCTCCCTACATTGGGCGGCGCGCTGAAGCGACTCGCTTAAACCGTGCCCGAAGAATAAATTATCGCCTAAAATAAGCGCGCAGGCATCTCCATCAATAAAGGATTCACCGATTAAAAATGCTTGGGCCAGCCCGTCAGGAGACGGCTGGTCTTGATAAGATATTGATAAACCCCACTGCCGACCCGAACCTAATATTTTCTCGAAACGGCCGATATCTTCAGGCGTGGAGATAATTAAAATATCTTTTATTCCTGCTAACATTAACGTCGTCAAGGGATAGTAAATCATTGGTTTGTCATACACCGGGAGTAACTGCTTACATACGCCTATCGTCACTGGATGCAAACGTGTACCTGAACCACCGGCCAATATAATACCTTTCACGGGACTTTCCTTTTTATTGGTCTAAAAATAAAATTTACTGTCTTAACCAACGCCTAAACGCTGACCTTGATAAGAACCATCTAATACGTCCTGCCACCATAATTCGTTATCCAAATACCACTCAACGGTTTTCCGTATGCCCGACTCAAACGTTTCAGTAGGCACCCAACCTAATTCTTGCTGAATTTTCGATGCATCAATCGCGTAACGTACATCGTGACCAGGACGATCATCAACGAAGGTAATTAACTCTCGGTAATACTTAATACCATTGGGTTTTTCAGGCCGGAGACTCTCTAGAATGTCACAGATAGCAAGAACGACGTCAATATTTTTGCGTTCATTATGCCCGCCTATATTATAAGTTTTTCCTGCTGTACCCGCAGAAATAACCCGGTAAAGTGCTTTAGCGTGATCTTCTACATACAGCCAGTCGCGTATCTGAGATCCGTCACCATACATAGGCAGCGGCTTACCCGCGAGAGCGTTAAGAATAGTCAGTGGTATTAACTTTTCTGGAAAGTGATACGGGCCATAATTATTCGAGCAGTTAGTCACTAGCGCAGGCAATCCAAATGTTCGGTGCCACGCCCTAACCAAGTGGTCTGAAGACGCTTTACTAGCGGAATATGGCGAGCTAGGCTCATAACTCGTGGTTTCAGTAAACAATCCTTCTTCGCCTAAGTCTCCATACACTTCATCAGTGGATATATGATGAAATAAAAACGCCTGCCGTAATGACTCGCTAAGCGTTGAGTAATAACGACGAACTTCCTCTAGCAAGGTATACGTGCCGACGATATTAGTTTGAATAAAGGCATCTGGGCCATCGATGGAACGATCCACGTGCGACTCGGCTGCAAGATGCATCACTCTATTAGGTTGATACTGATCGAATACCCGCCGCATTGCATGAGCGTCGCAGATATCCAATTGCTCAAAGTGATAGCGTTCTGACTGAGCAATGTCAGCCAAAGATGACAAGTTGCCCGCATAAGTGAGTTTATCGACGTTTATCACCCGGTCTTCTGTGTGATTTATAATGTGCCGAACAACGGACGAGCCGATAAAGCCCGCGCCCCCGGTCAGTAAAATTGTATTCATTTCTATGCTCTCATTAACACTAAATTATTTAAATGTAGCTTTCTATATTTACGCTGAGATGGTTTCATGCAACCTTTTCTTGAATCTGTTGGCTACTAAGCTCGTTGTTAGCCTTTAGTGGGTGATTCATAACCCACTGGAGCTGACAGTAACGAACGGCCTATGGCTAAATTAACCATCATTAATATAGGAAAGAGCGATATCATACTCGTTGTCACAAGAATAAATGCCATCATTACGTTCAATATAAAATACATCACTGTATATTTATCTCTGTCGTTCTCAGCGTCATATCCCGACAATATCTTTTTAAATAAAGGAACAATAACTGACAAATACATCGACACAAATAAAAACAAACCAACATAACCATATTGTAGCGCAACCTGAAGATACGCACTGACAATATCAATAATCCCCAAACCCGTAACAAGGTGATCAAAGTAACCACTCTCAATGTAAGACTGCGAACCAAATAGGGGGTACTGCTGCAAATAAAGAAACGATGTGTCATAAAGCTCTGAGCGATAATCAAATGTCCCGTATTCATCTTCATAAACAAAAAAACTCGTTAACTCTAATATAAATTCTAACACCACCAACAATACTAAGAGCACACAAGAAAAAACCCGCTGAACGCCCTCTAATTTCAAAAAGTAAACATAGAGGCCGACACCCAACATAAAACTGAATAAGCCAGCGCGAGAACCACCGAACAATACGCATAGCGTGAATAGACCTATTAGAGGCCAGTACATTAATGTCGGAATCAACCGGTATTTCTTTAAAGAATCTAGCGCAAAAACGCCTGCCAACATCAAGAAGCTAAACAACACGCCAGATAAGGGGCCTGAGAGTCGTAAAAAGCCACCTCTAAATTCTCTAATAGCGTTGTATCGACTACGGGGATTCAATGCTTCATATATGTCTATTTGGACCAGCTGACTAATCAATAATACCGCCGATAACAAAATTGCCACCATCAAAAAAGCTAGGGCACAATAATGTAAGTCTTTCTCTGTTCGGATAACGCGACTGATCACAAAATACGGGATGATGAAAATCAACATAACATCGACAACGTAACGCAACACTGTCGTCAGCTTGCCTTCACGAAACGTCAGTAATATGGTTAGCACAACAAAGCCAATCACAAAAAAATCAGCGGTATTCAACGGCGTCCTGTATTGCTTAAAGACCAACAAAAAAAGAGGTGCCAACAGCGATAGCACAGCGACCTTATCAAACGAAAGCAACAATAAATAGCTAATCCCCGGCGCTGACATCCTATATTCAACCCAATCAGGCACTGCGCTTACCACCGCCAAAAAGAAAACTATCACTATCACTGGAGAATGGCCTTTGTTTAATGCGGCCAGTAATGGGATAGCCACTAACAAAACAAGTAGCTCATTGTTGATCATAAAAAGAAATGGCAGCATTGACAACCAAAAAATTATCACTCGCTTACCAACACCAGAAAAAAATATTTTTTTATTGACAACAACAAAACAGCTGATTGATAAAAAAATAAGTAGTGATAGTTTTAAGCCATATACCAGCATATTTAGATACCGAAACTCAATCGTAGATCATGAGAAGTGAGGGGGATCGCATTCTTATTTATCATGATGACGAATAACCGCAGAATAAAAACTCAATGCCTGACTGGCAATTAACTCGGGAGAAAAACTATCTTTACATCGCTGGCGTCCAGCCAGAGCAATTTTTTCCGTTTTAGACTTGTCCTGTAGTAAGCTCAATGTTTTATTCGCTAAGTCATCGACATTAGAGCCTTTAAAAAACATGCCACTAATGCCACCTTCAAAAACCTCTCTAACACCACCAACGTACGGAGCAATTATAGGCGCAGCAGACGCTAATGATTCGACTACGGTATAACCTAAAATTTCATTACGTGATGCCATTAACGTTATATGTGAATTTTTTCGCAACTGTTTAATCGTTTCTGCATCAGCTAAACCGACATAACGAATTTGATTTTTTTGATATTCTGGAACATATTCACTAATAGCATCCGCTATATACATTTTAACTCCAGAAGCAAGTTCAACACCCTTGTTAGGACCCACAAACACCAAAGTAGCGTTAGGCTCACTTAATAAAATTTGAGCAAATGCTCGAATAACAATATCGCCCCCCTTGTGTGCATCGAACCGCCCGACAAATAACAGCTGCATGGGAGTATAAGATGACGATGACCAGCACTGTTTAGAAGGCAGCACAGATAACGGATTAAAGAAAACCGTCTGAACCGGCCATACTATATTATACTTATCTTGTGATTCATCTAAAATCCAACGACATGGTGCATTAACATACTTAGCGGCTCTAAACGCACGTTCTTCTCTTTTAAAACGCTGCTTATCTATTGTTTTTATCTCCCGCTCCCCCATTGTGCCGTTAATATAGTGGGGGCCATGTAAGCGCATGGCGATAGGGAAAGACACTTTTTTTTGTAAAAAATAATGCCAACCAAAAGACTCTTCTATTTCCAATATATCTATTTTTTCTATTTTTTCTATTTCTCTTATACCATTCAAAATAGCACATGCGCCAAAATAATACTGCTTAAACCCGGCTGAAAAAAACTCACCAACCTTAGCCCACAATTTTTGGAACAATGTGGGTCTATAACCGTCAAGAAAAAAACATTGTTCTTCTTTTTCTACCGCCCCGCCCCTGGATGCAGATAAAACAAATACCGTGTGCCCTTGGGAACGAAGCGAGGCGACCATGTTATCACAGTAAGTAACTATGCCATTGGCATTCATGCGTTTTGGCCACGAAGGAGAAAAAATGACAACATTCATAACAATCACTCAAATAAAAATAACAAATAACGAGACAACAAAAAACCAATACCCGCTACAAACACAATGGACAACTCAGCATTTATTCTTACTAGGTTTAATTGACGAAGCCGATGCAGCATATAAACAGCAGGAAATAGCTCTACCAGCATTATAGTCACCAATAAGCCAGTAGTACCCCACCACCAATAACTACCTAAAGCGCCAAAGAAAAACCATATAAGCCGACTAATATTAGCCATTAAAGTGGTCTTTAAAAAACCGTGCAAGATGAGCGATACTTCTGCAGGATAAGTAATCAACATTATTATTGGCGCGACCAACAGTAAAGACAAATAAAACCCTGCCGACAGGTACCTTTCGTCGTATAGCACATCAAAAAACAAGTAGCTCCCACCACTTAACACACCTAAACCAAAAGCAAAAAAAAGTGATAAACGTTGCTTTTTTTGATATTTTCTTTCGATGTATGTGTCTGGCCTTTCTCGATATTCAATGGATAAGTAAGGTTGTAAAACACCTCGGGCATACTCGATGACAAACGATGCTGCGGCTGATGAAAAATTAATTGCGACGAAATAGAGGCCCAACTCCGATACGCTGAGTATTCGTCCAAGCATTACTTTATCAAACTGTAATAGTATAAGCGTTATGACACTAGACGGGATGATAAATTTTGCCCAGCCCATAAATTCTGTAAATATTGACTTATTCATGGCGAATCCAGTGCCATGAAAACCAATAAAGAAGTATCCTAGAAAAACTTGAAAAACGTTATTCATAATCATCGAGGCAATAATTGGCCAAATATCACGTGTGTAAAGAACACCGCCAATCATAAATATTGTCGTTAATAATGCGCTAGCAAACCGCACGTACATCACTCTAGCGATTCTATTTTGCCGCTCTATAGCAATAAAGCCAATAGGCATAAGTCCGTCTACAATAAACACTAAACACAATACTTTTAGCACCAACGCCATATCAGCAATAGCAAAGTAAACCGCTATCGCATCTGACGAGACAAACATAAGTAACGCCAAAATAACATTGCGGCAAAACTTGATCGTCCATAGTGTCTTTAATAAATAAATTTCGTCGCCATCATGATGTTTTAAAATAAACGCACGAAAGCCACCATCGGTAACCATATTAAAAGCAAAAATAACCGTTGCTGCTAACCCTGTTACTGCAAAATCTTCTGGACTTAATAACCGAGCCAAAATCAAACTACTTAATAAACGGATAATATTACCCAACAGGCTAGTGACCATCAAAGCGCGTACACCGCTATCTTGAAAGGAGCGGGGTAGCTTGCGAACAACAAAAGACGTGAGTCGGTTAATACTCATACTGAACAGACTCTCGAAAAAAATAAGGCGAGGAGGACGCCAGTTGAAGGGGAACAAAAACACATCTATTTCTTATACTCTATGATGTGGAAACTACGCCCGAGAATTTTCTTAATAAAAAAAGCACACAAACCTTTGCCTTCGGGGATTTTTCCAAACACTAGTGATATTGCATAAATAAATGCGCTCAACGATGTTAAATCAGCGGGCTGCTGCCGCCAGATACGGACTATTTGTACAGGGTGTATGGCTAACAAGATGAGTGCCCAAGGGCCGAGAAAAATCACCCCGCTGAATATCGCTATCATTAGCACGCACCAAAAAACAATTCGAAGTACTTCCTTACGATAATATTTTTCTTCATCATGCCCATGCAAGCTAAACCCTTGAGCATAGGCATGACCTGCACGCTCACATCGCTTCCACCACTGTTTAACGCTGACCATCGCCGCGTCATGCAAGGTCATATCAGCCTCTAAGCGCTCAATCAGCCAACCTTTTAAGCGCCAACGATAACAAAGTTCCGGCTCTTCACCCGCGATCACTTGCGATGAAAAACCACCAATATTTGCCAGCGCCTGTGCGCGACACATAAAATCTCCCCCGGTGGAGGACGTTAGACCCACGGGGGTATTCCATTCGATATCACATAGCTGGTTATATAACGAATTCTCCGGGTACCTTTCTTTTCGACGGCCGCAAACGGCAACAACGCTAGCGTTAGCTTCGAGGTGATTATAAGCAAAGGTCAGCCAGTTTCCACATACCTCACAATCGCCGTCAACAAATTGTATATATCGAATACTTTCGTATTGAGAAAGTAAGTACCGATAGCCTTCGTTTCTCGCTCTCGCCGCACTAAAAGGCGTAGACATATCAAGCTCGACGACATCGAAACCTGAATGCACAACAAATTCGACGCTGTTATCAGCCGAGCCAGAGTCGACATAAACAATATGCGCACCAGAAATGGATAAGGAACGAATGCAGGTCTTAAGACGCTCGCCTTCGTTACGGCCGATAACCACGATACCTATATTCAACGGATTTACTGGCGGTAAGGATATAGACATCGGTTACGGTTTCTCCGTGAACGGGGAACACGTGTGAGGCTTAGGTTCTAAAGTCGAGAGTGTCGTCATGACTGACTCACCCACAGAAACAACGGAAAAAGCGGGGACACTTTTAGTGATAACACAGTTGGGCCCAATCACGCTGTGACGCCCAACCGTAATATCACCCACAATGACCGCACCAGCACCAACGTTAACACCCTGTTCGATAATCGGTTTTGCGGATAAGTCAGACACATCCCTAATGCCCAGTGTTGTATTCTGACGAATAATGGTGTCGTCACCAATGCGACGCGCCCCTAGTATCATGCCTCCAAAATGCTCTAACTTAACTCGTCGACCCACTTGGACGGTGTAGTCTAGTTTAATGCCGCAAAAAATCTGTGCCATTTTTCTTAGAATACAATAAAGCAACGTCATAGGAAGGCGAAGCAGCTTAGTGCGAATACTCATTCGCCAATTACCAAAACGATTAACGAACAACGCGAATAAGCCCTGAGAAAAAATCTCATTGTCGTGAGTCCGGTAATCTTCTTTCAGTAATGCAAAAAAACCGATACCTTTTGGATTCCGATTGCTCGATCCATCCCACAGTGGCGGGGCTTTTTTGCCTCCCTTTTGAATATCATCTGGACCGCATTCAACAACACTCGCCATCCCATTTTTACCGTCAGCGGTAATGGGCAGATTGATTAACGCCGATATCGGCATGTCTCGCCAGCTATCCGGAAGGCGACCTAAATGCGACTCTATTTTTATTGATAACTGAACGGTTTGCAAAGAATCCACACCGATATCACTAATAGAATCTTGCGCTTTAATAACTGAAGGTGATACACCAATAACATGCGCGATCGCATGAAAAAAAAGTGCACCACTATCAACAACCTTATATACGGGCAAGCTTGGCTCGCTATTTTCACGATGATGTTTTACCAACACTCGATGCTGGACTTTCCCCGTCGCGGTCTTAGGTAACTGAGACACCCGCTGAATCACAAGTGCATTTTTAGCGGCAATACCTAACGCTATTAAACTGCTTTCTGCCGATTCTCTTATCGACACCTCGCAATGCTTAGCGTTTGTCGCCTCATCCCCTTGCATCGAGTATGAGAGTAAAAAACCCTCACCGTAATGTGCGTTATCTATTCTCGAAACCGTAAATTCAGTACTAGACTGTATATTTGACGGCAGACTGTGTTTTATCGCTGCGTCTAAACGTTCTGTCGATAGCTTTTGGCCGCCACAGTTAACCACGTTATCAGCACGCCCCAAAAAATATAAGTAGCCATTTTCTATGCGGCCAAGGTCACTCGTCTCGAACCAACCGTTATCATTCAACACGCTCGTCGACAGACCATTTTTAACGATATGGCAAGCAAGATGCTCACCGCGAATGCAGATACGCCCGTCACTATTAATACTGATATTGGTTTGCCCGTAGCAGCGTCCCACGCTATCCAGCAATGCTTCATCGACATCATCAACCTGTAATAAGGTCGTTCTAGACGCTTCAGTTAACCCGTAGTGCTGAACAATTGTTGCCTGCGGAAACAAAGCTTTTACTGCTCTTTTTTCGTCCGCCGTCATTGGCTGACTACCAATCTCTAGCCAGCGAAGGTGGTGTCGCTCATCACCCAGCAATGACGTATTGTGAATTAACAACCTTAGCAGACTAGGCACCAAAGACAGTGCATTTACCTTTTTTTGAGACAGTAGGGACGCGAACTCTTTAGGGTCAAACCCATTAGCAGGAATATAACACCCCCCCCCCACCGAAGCGACATGACGGCATCTGCCAAAACCGAAGGAGTGATACACGGGCACACCAACGTACTCGATGACACTGCTGTCCATTTGCATCACGGATTGCAAACGTTGAATAGTATTATTTAATGCGAGACCTGAAATATAGACGGCCTTAGGCAAGCTTTCAGTGCCTGAGGTAAATGAAACATAACAAGCTTGCTCCGAGTCAGGGAGACTCAATACTGGTCGCCACCATTGGTCGCCGGTGTTATCAGTGACTTTAACTGTTGAGATACCCACCATATCAATTCGATGAACATCGTCTTTTGATTTTAAGGGCACAACCGTTTGGCCAGCACCAAGCGCAGCAAATACTGACTGCAGGTAAGCGACAGATTGGGCTTCAACAATACCCAGAGTGACTGATGACAGATTATTTTTCATTTGATATATCAATCACTATAATTGATGGATAACATAACTCACGCCAATTAGCTGGGCAATGGGTACAATACGAACGATCAAGCCTTGCTTGTCATAACGACAAAAAGGGTTAATCTAAAAACATTCGACTCTTGTGACTGTAGACCAGTGACTATAAATCACACATTGCTCATCGATTAGTTACTGCTTAAGTAACCATTGATACAGCACAAAAGGACACGATATTCGCTATGAGTATAACACAGGCCAAGGTTGCTATAATCACTGTCACTTTTAACAGTAGTGGTTTTATTGACAACTACTTAGACGCACTTTCTTCTTTCTTAATCGATAGTTCTCATATACTGATCGTTGTTGATAATGCCTCTGTAGACGATACCGTCGTGCGCATAGAAAATCATCGTCAGGCACAAACACTAGAAAAAAACATCCGCATCATCACACTCCCCAAAAATGTCGGTTTTGGTGGCGGTTGCAATAGAGGCATCGCAGCTGCAGGTGACGTTAACGCTAGTCACCTTTGGTTTTTAAACCCCGATACCGAAGTGCTCTCGGACAGCGCAGATAAGCTACTAGCGTTATTTAGCGCGCGCCCAGATACCGACTTTGTTGGCAGCGTATTAATCGACCAACAACAGCAAGAGAGGGCTGGAGCATTTCGCTTTCCCAGCATCATCAATGTATGCCTATCAACACTGAAGCTGGGGATTTTAGATCGTTTATTGAAACAACACACTACCGCGATCCCTATTGCAACCCATCCCTACCCTGCAGACTGGCTGACAGGGGCATCATTTATGGCCCGCAGTCAAACGATAGACGCATTAAATGGCTTCGATCCTCATTACTTTTTATATTTCGAGGAGGTTGATCTATTTTATCGAGCCAAAAACAAAGGATTCACTGTATTATGCTGCCCCGAGAGCCGAGTATTTCATATTTCAGGCGCGTCGACGGGCATCAACAATCAACACAACGATACCCACAATATCACCACTAAGCGCCAACCTGATTACTGGTTCGAGTCAAGACGGCACTTTTATGTCAGCAATTACGGGCGGCTCTACTTTTCGCTGGTCGACTTCTGTCAAATATTCTGTTTATTATGCTGGAAACTACGCGCCAAACTGCAAAAAAAATCAGACGCCACACCCGATCAGTTTACGCGGGACATTATTCGTTATAGCTATCCAGCACAATTATTAAAACGCCTGTTTGGCAATAGTTAGTGCTCATCAAAAAATGATTCGTCGTGCTCGCGATATAAAAATAGTCAAACTTGCGTTGCCAGATAACCGCTGTTATTTTTTCGTAGCAAAGCCCAACTTATGGAACAGCACAAACGCTTCAGGTCACCGGAACCGTATTTATAGTGGTATTTATAGTGGTATTTATAGTGGTATTTACAGTAGCCCATCGAGCTGCTTCACCACCATCGCGGCACCATGATCAGACAGATGATCATCGTCAAAATATAACGGTGTATCACCATCCATGATCCGACAGAAATCAGCCCTGCACAGTACTTTTTCAGGATAAACAATGCGTAGATTAGAATAACGTGACGTTGTTTTGGAAAAGATTTCGTGGGTATTTTCTTGCCGTTGGATAAAATCTGTCCATAGTGGTCGAACATCTAATGACTTCCCCCAAAATATATTGTTAGCGACGACCTTAGGCACTGGCGAGCCTACCTCGGGCACACTAGAAATAATAACAACTGATTTATTCGCTGCTTGCAACTCGGCAATCAAACTATTTAATGCCCGATCAACCACTTCTACATTCGATAGCTTTTCTGATGTCGTCGTATCGGCAAGTACGTAAGCTGGCCCTTGTTCCGCACCATAGCGTGAACCTTCAACACTCAATGCCCAACGAGCATGCAACACTACAGTAGTGATTGATTTTTTATTTTTTATAAACTCAAGTACTTCTTGGTTGAATTCGACGCATTGATGACCACCCCCAGCACCCACTTTCAAAACATTGGGCACCGGTGGACATCCTGTTCGCGCAACAAACGTACCCACTTTTTTCGAAGCTCGTAGCGATTCTGCGAAGGTTTTTTTGAGCGCGCTCATATGAGAGTCGCCCCAAAGGATAATAGATGGCTCAGCAGTGGCCACATTCTGACCACTGTCTACAGGGGTAGCAGCAACATCACCCACATAACAAACATTGTTAGCTCGAATATCACTAGCGGTTTTACTCACGCAAGGGTTATCGATTACCTTGCTCTCACTCACTTGACTAAGGCGAATCACTTGCGGATCCAAACGAGATGGTATTCCGTCGAGATGGATAATCGCCAAGCACGCCAACAATAAGACACCTGTAGAACTGGCCGCCCAAGTATAAATAACCCGACGAGAAAAATGTTCTCTATTTCTAAACGGCGCCTCAACCCATCGCCAAGACATATAAGCCAATAAAAGCGATGCACATATCCCAACGACAGATAACCATGCACTCAAGCGCACATCTGCTTGGTAATTACGCAGAAATGCGAATACTGGCCAATGCCACAAATATAAAGAGTAAGATATCAAGCCTATAGAACGGAACGGAGGTGAGCCTAAAATATTCACTGTCCACCCCCCCCTATAAGCCAAACCCAAAAAGATAAACAAGCTAGCGCCCAAGGTAGGAAAAAATGCGGCAATACCAGGGAAGCGCGTCTGTTTGGTATAGATTATTGCGGGGATGAGAACAAGCATCACCGCTAATAATGCCAAAGCATTCGCGCCATACTTATTGATGGTGAACACTTTGGTATTGGATGCGTATAACGCTAATATTGCGCCCATCATCATCTGCCAGGCCCTCGACGGCAGCAAATAATATGCTGCCCACTCAAAATAATAAGTAGCATACACGCTGACCAAAAACGAGCCTATACAAGCCATCCACGCCAAGTAAAATAAAGCGCGCTTATTTCTAGCTAACAAAAGAATAATAAGAGGGAAAATAAAATAAAATTGTTCTTCTACTCCTAACGACCAAGTGTGAAGGAAGTATTCGAAATCTGAGTCGCCGCTAAAATAATTTGTAGTACGCCAGAAAAAAATATTTGAAGAAAAAACTAAAGCAAACGCAAGTGTTTTAGCGGATTTAATTAAATCTAATGGCACCTGCGTAATAAAGGCAACGCTCAGCACCAGTAAAGACATAATGTAAAAAGCAGGTAAAATTCGGCGAATTCGGCGTTCATAAAAACCGACATAAGAAAAACGATGGTGTTCTACATCATTCAAAATAATAGTGGTAATGAGATAGCCCGATATAACAAAAAAAACATCGACACCTATATAACCACCTGAGATATAAGGTAGACCTGCATGAAAAAACAATACCAGTAATACTGCTACACCACGCAAACCATCAATTTCAGGTCGATATTGCATGCTTTCTGACTACCTTTTCGACTTATGATTAAACCCGATTATCGCTTTCTTAACTTGTTGAGTATAAAACAACATTAACCCAAGACAAATTATCGCGAGAAGCAGCTGCCCTATAAAATTCAAATATGCATCAACAGCTGGCATCGTATTTTCAATGTGCTCAAATGTTGAGTGAAAGAAAAAAATATCGAACAGCCATGTACGAGTTTGCTCTTTTGGCAGCCAACCAAAAAAATGAATAACATCTGGAATAAGCCCCCACATTCCGACTAAAAAAATAATTACCGGACAATATAAAAACCAGTGTGGTTCCCTTCGATAGAGCCATTGAAAAAAACGACTGGTTTCACGTAATTTATGTCGCTTTTTGGCAATCACAGCACATACGGCAGAGCCGACGACTGCGCCTACCGAGAAATAAAAATGCTTTTCAGGCACGAGGCGCACTCCTTTTTAGAGACTGTTTGGTCGTTCGAATGTGTCTATTCCAACCACATCGTCTTACGCGCTTAATGAAGTTAATATAGTACATGATGACTGTCACATACAAGAAACCACAAACCACTACAACCACGTGTATGTCACCTAAAAACTTTATGGCTAATGTCTGACAATGCAGCAATGAATAGAAGAAGAAAATATTGAGTCCGCTAGGAACATCACAGGTGAACCGGTCAATAAAAAAGTAAGGTAATGCGGCAAGCACCCCAATAAAGAAAGGCAGAAATGGACTATATAAACGCACTGACAGATTTTTTTTCATCGTCACTAGCATTAGGGCGGAGATGATATAACCCATCAGAAAACCAAACCCAAAATGGCCAGCACCTGTTAAATAGTCAGACACACAATATCCTTACACTGTAAATGATGATTGAAATTAACATATTAATAAATGTTTCTAGACGTTAATGAAAAAGGGGTTTTGGCTAATATTTTGATATCTAACCACAAGGACCAGTTATTAATATACTCAACATCATACCTAACGCGCTCGCGCATTTTATTCATTTCTTCTGTTTCACCACGACAACCATTGATCTGTGCCAAACCAGTAATACCTGGTTTAATTCGATGGCGCAGCAGATAATTTTCAATATGGTTATCGTAGTAATCATTATGCGACACAGCATGAGGCCTAGGCCCTACCAAAGACATCTCGCCTGACAACACATTAAATAATTGCGGCAGTTCATCTATTGACGCTCTTCGGAGAAAGCGACCAAATGGCGTAATCCTCTGGTCGTCGCGCGTAGCTTGTTTCACATTACCATCACTATGAGCGTGCATTGTACGAAACTTCCAGATATTAAAAACTTTGCCATCCCACCCGTGTCGCGGCTGTTTGAAAAAAGCAGGCCCTGCCGAGCCGACACGGATGATCACCGCGATGACGACAAGAAAAGGCAAGAGCACCATCAGTAGCGATAAAGACAACACTTTATCCATTACATGTTTGAAAAAAATACCTGTTCTTGTCGAGGTAATGGGGCTTTCGTTGAGGAAAATGAGCGGCAAACCGGCCACTTCTCTAATAGAGTGGTTTAATAGCTTTAGTGCATATATATCAGGCACCCAGATAAGGTCTACGTTACTATCTAACAGCTCCACATGCAGGGTTTCTACCAATGCAGAATCACTCAATGGAACAGCGAAGTAAACCCTTTTTATATCGTGATATTTAAGGATTCCACGAATATCGGAGATATGCCCAAGCACTGGCGCTTGTCGCTCTATGCGCTCTTCGTAGCCCGCAGGACTTCCGTCACCAAAGGACACAAAACCAACAATATTATCTGGCAACCATTTGTTACCATTAACACTGTTGAACAAGTGCTCAGCTAAGCGCCCCTGCCCTATAATTAAGGATTCTGCTCGCTCGACAAATTTATCTCGATAAATCCCTATCGCACGCGAGGCAAGTGCATAAGTGGCTACCTGTACAACGAACCCTAACACTGCCCATTGCAAAAACACCTCCCTAGAAAAGGAGTCCGAGGCTTTAGTGACAAAACCAATAGAGAGCAACACTAATAGAAATAAGAACCAAGAAGTCAACAAGCGATAAACCGACTGAAAGAAGGAGCCAAACCGCCGATATACGCCAGACACACTGTAAATAGTGAATTGTAGCAACGCCGCCATTACCATTAAAATACGATAATCCGACGGAATATCGCCGACTTTAATTTTCACCAAGATACTCAACAATATAATCATCAAGGCGATATCTATCGTGATTTGAAAAATATAAACGATTGATTCTCGCTTTTTTAATAGCCGCCGCTTTGAGAGCTGATCGTATGTTTTCATAAGCTATGATTCGCTTGGTTTTTAACTGAATGTATAGGTAGTTGTCAGTAATCGGTGTTGACGCGTTTATTATATAAAGACGAACTGTCTCAATATTTCTGACTGACTACGTGATGAATCTTGCCACTATTTAAATCGCATCTATATTGATCATATGTGAGCAATATAGATGGCACATAAAACATCAATTATCACACAGAACACTTGACTCACCAACGCATCAATAAAAGAGTTGCAAGAAAAAGCGGCACATCAAACAATAATAATAGACGAACTATCCAAATATAGCTGATAAACATATGGCCCATCCAATTCAATCGGAAAATAACTCGCCACTCTTATTTTGCAACTTGCTAGGAATGATTATTTACCTGCCTTTGCCGCTTGGCAGTCACCGCTTGCTCGGCTGGTCTATCCTAGAGCTGTGGTTTTTAGCATTTTGATTATCTGGCTGCTAAAGTGCTTTAGATAAAAAGCTAAGATGCCGGATTATTGGAAAAAATGCTGGGTTCCTCTGTTAGCGCTAGCCGGCTTTACCCGCGTCAGTTTATTCCAATTAATGCCTTTAAATTTATCCACCAAGCCTATTAGCCTGCTGAATGAACTCGGATAGACACGATTTACATTTGACCCTCACGCAACAATAGAGCAACTGCTCAAAACCGCTGCCTACGTCAGTTTATTTATTCTCATTATTGCCCTAGTCAACACAGAAAAACGCATTAAAGCGGTACTTAACGTGCTTTTCTAATGTGGTGTTTTTCAAGCTGGTTATGGTGCACTGATGACACTAACAGGCATAGAACACATATTTTGGATATCCAAAGAAGCTTATATTGGTCGTGCCACAGGCACTTTCATTAACAGAAATCATTTTGCCAACTACCCAGCCATTTGTGCTGTTGCTGGGACAGCATTACTGCTGATCGGCCTACTCAACTTTATCTTGAGTCGTGAAATGCTATTTCGTATCGGGCTGACACTCATCGTTGTTGGCATTGTGCTAAGCCGCTCTCGCATGGGCAATACCGCATTCTTTATTAGCCTCATCAGTGCGGGCTTTATTTGGATGATATTGACCAGGCGAGTCAGTAGAAACGCCATCCGTTTACTCACTCGCCTTGTTGTTATTGACTTATGGGTGGTAGGCAACTGGTTCGGCTTTGAAGAAGTTCAGGCGCGCATTCAAAACACTTCTGCCAGCTCAGAAACTCGTGACGAAGTAGTGCGTGATACGCTGGTCTATATTAGCCAAAACCCCATTTTAGGCACGGGCGGAGGCAGTTATTACTCCGTGTATTGTTATTACAAAAAACCCGATGTTAACGGCTATTACGACTATACCCACAACGATTATTGACAATTTATCAGCGAATACGGATTTACTGGCATTGGATTTATTGCTTTATTTGTTTTATCTAGCTTTTTAGCCGCCATTATGACGTTAATAAAACGTAAAAACCCCATCATGCAAGCGACGAGTTTTGCGTCGATAATGACTATAATCGCACTGGTGCTTCATAGCTTAGTAGATTTCAATTTACAAATTATGGCTAATGCTGCATCAGCAACTATTTTATTGACGCTAGCATGGGTAGCACGCTATTTACCCAGCCCCCGATCACTCCCAAGACCTACTCAACGCAATAAAGACAATCGATTCAAGCGCGAAACAGCATAAAAAAACCAGCTTTAAGCTGGTTTTTTTATGCTGACAATATACCTATCTTAGCGCCCAGATATTTTTCAACCAGCCGACACCATATCAAGTAACTCATCTGTTTTCGCACGCATTAACGCTTCATCTCCCCGAGACTCTACATTTAAACGTACCACTGGCTCGGTATTCGACATCCGCACATTAAAGCGCCAATCATCAAAACTCATCGATAAGCCATCCGTATAATCAATATCATTAGCGGTAACCGAGTAACGCGCCTCAATATCTTTTAACAGTATTGTTGGGTCGGCGACTTTTGTATTGATTTCGCCACTACAAGGATAGGCTTTCATTCTGTCGTCAACCAACTGCGACAATGACTTACCCGCACGGCATACCATTTCGGCCACCAACAACCATGGAATCATGCCGCTATCACAATAAGCAAAGTCACGAAAATAATGATGTGCACTCATTTCACCGCCATACACTGCATCTTCAAGCCGCATGCGCTCTTTAATAAACGCATGTCCGGTTTTACTTTGTATCGCTTCACCACCCGCTTTTTCTACTAAATCCTGAGTATTCCAAGTTAACCGCGGGTCGTGCACAATTTTACCTGGGGCTTTAAGCAAGAATGCTTCAGCCAGCATACCCACAATATAATAACCTTCAATAAACCGTCCATTTTCATCAAAGAAAAAACATCGATCAAAATCTCCGTCCCACGCAATACCAAAATCGGCATTATTGGACGTAACCGCATCAATAGTCGCCGCACGATTATCTACTTCTAGCGGATTAGGAATGCCATTAGGGAAAGTACCATCTGGCGCGTAATGTACATTAACAAATTTGAACGGTAATGCAGGCACAAGTTCGTCCATAACTAAACCAGCGCCACCGTTACCGGGGTTAGCGACTATTTTAAGTGGCTTAAGCGCCGCAACCTCAACGTACGTTAGCATATGTTTAATATAATCTGGGCGGCTATCCAGCAGGCTCACCTTACCCTTGAAAATAACAGCGGGGAAATCACCTTTTTCAGCTAGCCGTTTAATATCCAGTAAGCCAGTATCGCCACTAATCGGTCGCGCACCTTCTCTAACAAACTTCATGCCGTTATAGTCAATCGGATTATGACTGGCCGTGACACAAACGCCGCCATCGACATCATTATTAAAAGCGGCAAAATACACTTCTTCAGTGCCGCATTCACCGATATGTAATACATCGGCACCCGCATCGGTAATACCATCGATTAACGCATCGGTTAACGAAGGGCTACTGATTCGAATATCATGGCCAACCACTATTTTTTTTGCGCTCAAAAATGCAGTAAACGCACGTCCAATGCGATAAGCAATATCTTCATTGAGTTGATCTGGCACTCGCCCACGCACATCGTAGGCCTTAAAACAGCTAATCTCGGTACTCATTAAGTTAGTTCTCTCATAAATCTTATTATCAATGGCGACAAAATATAACGTATCACGTCATGCGAAACATCGTGTTGCTCACTGGTTTGATTGGTATACATTACTGTAAACATAATTTGTCGCATCAACAAAGCCTTCCACGCTACCGCAGTCAAAACGCTGCCCCTTAAACTTATAGGCCATTACGCAACCACTCTTAGCTTGCGTGAGCAATGCATCAGTTAATTGCACCTCGCCGTTTTTACCTGGAGGCGTCTTTTCCAATACATCAAAAATATCTGGCGTAAGAATATACCGGCCTATAATAGCTAAGTTACTAGGCGCATCGGCAAGGTCAGGCTTTTCCACCATATCGGATACTTGGTAAAGACCTTCCTTCATTTTTTCACCCGCTATAATACCAAATTTACTGACTTGGTCGTCGGGCACTTCTTGAATAGCGATAATACTGCAACGGAACTGATTGTAGAGACGCACCATCTGCGCTAGAACGCCCTCATCATCACCGGTTAGGCACAGGTCATCCGAAAGTACGACACCGAAGGGATCATCGCCGATAAGTCGCTTACCATTCAAAATAGCATCACCAAGCCCCCGCATTTCGGTTTGACGAGTAAAAGAGAACTTGCCTTTATTCATTACCTCACGAATACTGCTTAAATTCTGCTCTTTACTGCTGCCTTTAATCTCTCTTTCAAGCTCATAATTCACATCAAAGTGATCAGCAATCGCTCTCTTTCCGCGGCCGGTGACGAATCCGATATCCGTTAAGCCAGCTTCTAACGCTTCTTCTACGCCATATTGAACAAGCGGTTTATTCACAATAGGCAGCATTTCTTTAGGCATTGATTTAGTCGCAGGAAGAAAACGTGTACCGTAGCCTGCTACAGGGAAAAGACATTTTTTAATCATAAAATCGCTCGGCAAATAGTGTTATTAAAAAGTCTAACAATAGCATATCTACGACTGACTTTCCGTTCAAGTGCCTGCACAATAAAAGCAATTCCGCTAGACACGGCGCATTTAGTCGCTACAATGCACTGTTTTTAGTTTTCAAATACCTTTCACTTATACAACAACCTTTATGAGGGCAGCATGTCTTTAGCCGATGACCAGAAAAACAGCTTTACCAAAGAAGAACTTATCGCATGCGGTAACGGTGATTTATTTGGCCCTGGTAACGCCCAACTACCCTTGCCAAATATGTTGATGCTAGATCGCATTACGCATATTTCTGCCACCGATGGTGGAGCGAGCAAGGGCAGCATTATCGCTGAACTAGACATTCACCCCGATCTTTGGTTCTTTGACTGCCACTTCCCCGGCGATCCGGTTATGCCTGGCTGCTTGGGATTAGACGCCATGTGGCAGCTTGTCGGTTTTTTTCTTGGGTGGAAAGGCAACCAAGGACGCGGTCGTGCGCTAGGTTCTGGCGAAGTGAAATTTACCGGTCAGATTCTGCCTACGGCCAAGAAAGTGACTTATCACATTGAGCTAAAACGCGTGATTGAACGCAAACTTGTCATGGGTATTGCCGATGGCCGCGTATCCGTAGATGGAAGAGACATCTACACGGCCAAAGATCTTCGTGTAGGTCTTTTCACTAATACCGATGCTTTTTAAGCTTCTCCGTTGTTTTATGGCATAATGTCACTTTTAGTTAGACGGCGACTCACGTTGCCCTGCATATTTATATTTACTGTACTGATCGATATTGAAGAGGTGGTGCCATGAAGCGCGTTGTTGTAACTGGAATGGGGATTGTATCGTGCTTAGGTAACGATACTTCGACTGTTTTAGACTCGTTAAAGAATGGGACATCAGGCATTTCTTTTCAAGAAGACTACGCCGAAATGGGCTTTCGGAGCCATATCGCAGGCAGTATTGATATTGATGTAAAAGCACACATCGACCGCAAAACGCTCCGCTTTATGGGTGATGCAGCGGCTTATAACTATATTGCTATGAAGCAAGCTATTGTCGATTCGGGGCTAAGCGACGACCAAGTATCCAACGAGCGAGCGGGGATTATCGTGGGCTCAGGCGGAGCATCTTCATCTAGCCTAGTAGAATCTGCTGATATTTTACGTGAGCGTGGCCTAAAGCGCGTAGGGCCATATCGTGTCACACAAACAATGGGTAGTACGACGTCCGCTTGTTTAGCCACTCCATTCAAGATCAAAGGGGTTAATTACTCAATATCATCTGCCTGTGCGACCAGTGCACACTGTATTGGTAACGCTATGGAACTTATTCAATTAGGCAAGCAAGACGTTATGTTTGCTGGTGGAGCAGAGGAATTACATTGGTCGATGAGCTGCTTGTTCGACGCTATGGGCGCACTCTCTACTAAATATAATGACACCCCAGAAAAAGCATCTCGTGCTTACGATGCAGATCGAGACGGCTTTGTCATTTCTGGTGGCGGCGGATGCGTAGTACTTGAAGAGTACGAATATGCTAAAGCACGTGGCGCAACTATTTATGCCGAGCTTGTAGGCTATGGTGCGACGTCTGACGGCTACGATATGGTAGCACCTTCTGGCGAAGGCGCTGCACGCTGCATGCGACAAGCTATTGCTGGAATAGACGCTCCGATCGATTACATTAATGCTCATGGCACCAGTACGCCGGTTGGCGATCTCGCAGAACTGTGCGCCATCAAAGAGGTATTCCCTGAGAATGCCCCTGCCATTAGTTCAACTAAATCGCTCTCAGGACATTCTTTAGGCGCAACTGGCGTCCAAGAAGCCATCTATACTTTATTAATGATGAAAAATCGCTTTATTTGTGCCTCAGCAAATATAGAGACTCTGGATGCAGCAGCAGCGGGCATGCCTATCGTGACTGAACGTCAAGATAATGTGGACATTAAACATGCACTTTCCAATAGCTTTGGCTTTGGTGGCACAAACGCATCATTAGTCTTTAAGCACCTCGCAAGCTAAACAAAATTATGAAGACGGTAAATCGCCTTTAACTTGTCACTTTATATTGCTTGGCTCACGCGGCGATCACCGCATGTCGCTTGTTGGTTTTTTTATACTTGAGCCCGTAAAATGAGTTTCATCCATTAGCGTCCGAAAAACCAGTGAGCTCGCGGCAACAGTCGATATCAATAAAAAATGAATTTTTTCGAGTCTAAAATCAAAAAAAACTTGCCAACGAAAAAGGATGCACCTATATTGGGCAAACAGCCTAAATTACGACTACACTCATTGCATGGCGGTACCGTAACGCATCATTTATAGGCTCAAAATGTATTGATCATAAGACATACTTCAGATGATAAACACTGTTTGTTCTATGCTACCCCTCATAGAGTAAGTCATCACGACAATAAAAAATAAACCACTATTTGGCTCTTGCGAAGTCATGACGGTAGAGACGCCTATCGAGACACACAGTTTTTCATTTCGATGTCATATCGCTTATTGAGTGGCATCCAACACACCATATTAACTACTTTCACACAACACAAATACGTCAAGAGGAATCAATGACTATTCAAACGCCTACTAAACCCAAGGTGAGAATCAACGAAGCCGCGGCAGAAATCAGTGCTCGCATACCTGAGAAAGACCGGCTTTCATTTAATACGCTGACGACTAGCATCTTTAGTCATATCGATAACGAAGATATTGCGCGGTATACCGACGAAGACCTCCAGGGTTTAATGACTTCGCTATACCGTAAAATACAAAATGCACCAAAAGATGAAGCGATTGTATTTAATCCCAATGTTGAAGAACATGGATGGCAAAGCCCGCATACCATTATTCTATTACACCACCCTAATACCCGTTACTTGATTGACTCAATACGTAACACCCTCACCCGACAAGACATTAAAATACATAACTTTTTTCATTCTTATTTATCTGTTGAGCGTAGCGCAAAGGGTGATATAAAAGGCATATCCAATGATGCCTCTAGCATTAACGAAATGCTGCTTTACATAGAAATCGATCACCATTCGCATAGTGGCCACATTAAAGAATTGCGCAAAACGATCAATCAGACCATTGACGATACCGGTACTGTCGCGCAAGACTATATTGCCATGTCCTCTATGGTTAGCAATATTGCCGACGAACTAAGTACAAGCACAAAGCGTATATCGTCAGAATCCCTTGAGGAATGCAAATCATTTTTACATTGGATGAACGATGGACATTTTACCTTTTTAGCTTATGACGAGTATACCGTTGATAACGAAGGCGTTAAGCCCGTTAAAGGCACAGAGCTAGGTTTGTTTAAGCAATATGGGCAACCCAAAACACAACGTTTTGAAACAATGACTCAAGACCAGCGCACCATCGCTGAAACCCCCGAACCGATTATCTTTGCTAAGTCAGGCCATATATCATCCGTACATCGCTCATCGTATTCGGATTACATTGTTGTCAAAAAATTCGACAATAAAGATAACGTGATAGGCGGCTACCGCTTTATGGGCTTATACAAACATAACGTGTACACCGATAGCGCAAACAATATCCCCGTTATCCGCCTGAAAATTCAAGTGATTTTAGATGCTTCGTTGATCCCAGCCGATACTTATGACTACTTTGAATTGTCGCGCATCTTACACACATTCCCTAAAGATGAGCTATTTTTAGCGTCTAATGAATATTTATTGAATGCGGGTCGCAACGTATTATTTATGCGTGAGCGTGCCAAAATAAAATTATTCTTGCGCGAAAGCGTCGACAATAAATTCATTACTGCTACATTGTATGCCCCAAGAGAACGTTTAACGTCAAAGCTGCAGCAACAAATTCATGATTTACTTTCTGGACACATAGAAAGCGAAAGCTCGACAACCAGTAACTTTTTTAGTGAGTCATCGCTAGCGAGATGTCGATTTGTTTTTCGCCTGAAAGCACCGTTCACACTCGCTCTTGATCAGCAAGAAATTGAAAATCGAATTATCGACCTTGCCAAAGATTGGAATGAAGATTTACAGCTTGCACTAAATGATGCAGTAGGTGAAGAAAAAGGCATCACCTTATATCGTAAGTATCGTAACGCTTTCCCTGCAAGCTATATAGAGGAAAACAACCCGCGGGTTGCGGTGGCCGATATAGAGCGCATGCAAAAACTCGCAAAAGACGAAAATTCACTCACACTGAGTTTTTATCGTTTAATAAGCGCTCAAGAGAATGAGCTTAAGATCAAGATTTACCACAAAGGCACCCAGCTATCGTTATCTGACATGATCCCAGTGTTAGAGAATTTTGGTTTAAAAGTACTAGAAGAACTGCCTTATGAAATAGCCCAAGAAAAGGAAACCTTCTGGATACATACATTTACCGTTGACTCACCTTTTGATCCAAATCTTGATCCTAGTGAACACAAAGAAAATCTAGCTGAGGCCTTTAGTGCTATCTGGCAAAAGCAAGCTGACGACGACACCTTCAACGAACTGGTTTTAAAGGCAGGCGTGACGTGGCGACAAGTCAGCATGCTTCGCACCTACTCTCGCTATATGAAGCAAATCAAAATGGGCTTCAGCCAAAAGTATATTGCGAACTCATTAACTAACCATACAAGTGTTGCAAAAAAATTGATTGGCCTATTCGATTGCCGCTTCAACCCAAACAAGAAACGATCGGAAAAAACCGCACAACGCATTATTGATCAATTGGAAAGTTTATTTGAGCAAGTAGAAAGCTTAAGTGAAGATAAAATTCTTCGACAGTATATTGAACTGATCCAAGCAACACTCCGCACCAACTTTTTTCAAAAGGGCCTAAATGGCGCAGTAAATAAAGAATACCTCAGCTTAAAACTGAACCCTCATTTAATTAATGCTATCCCGCTCCCTCGCCCGCTATTTGAAATTTTTGTTTACTCTCCTAGAGTAGAAGGCGTGCATTTACGTGGCGGGAAAGTGGCACGTGGCGGCCTTCGCTGGTCAGATCGAAGTGAAGACTTCCGTACTGAAGTGTTGGGCTTAGTAAAGGCACAGCAAGTAAAAAATGCGGTTATTGTTCCTGTTGGCGCTAAAGGCGGCTTCATTGCTAAACAACTACCTCCTACTTCAGACCGTAATGCATTTTTAGCCGAAGGTATCGCCTGTTATAAGTTATTTATTCGAGGTTTATTAGATCTTACTGACAATTTGAATGGTAACGACGTAGTGCCACCTAAAGATCTAGTGCGTTATGACGATGATGACACCTACTTGGTGGTTGCTGCCGACAAAGGCACGGCAACTTTTTCCGATATTGCGAATGAGATATCAATTGAATATAACCATTGGTTAGGCGATGCTTTTGCATCGGGTGGTAGTAATGGCTACGACCATAAAAAAATGGGCATCACTGCTCGCGGGGCATGGGTGAGCGTACAACGACACTTCCGTGAAAAAGGCATGAACATTCAAAAAGAACCTTTCACCGTTGTCGGTATCGGCGACATGTCGGGTGATGTATTTGGCAACGGCATGCTGCTATCTGATCAAATAAAATTAGTCAGTGGGTTCAATCACATGCACATCTTTATTGATCCAAATCCCGACACTGCCTCAAGCTTTACTGAACGACAACGCTTGTTTAATTTACCCCGCTCATCATGGGAAGATTATAATAAAAAGCTAATCTCAAAAGGGGGGGGCATTTTTAGTCGGTCCGCGAAATCAATTACTTTGTCAACTGAGATTCAAGCGCTGGTTTGCACCTCGAAAAAAACGATCCCGCCCACAGAACTTATTTCGTTATTACTGAAAGCGCCTGTAGATATGTTATGGAACGGCGGCATTGGCACCTATGTTAAAGCCAGTACCGAGATGCATATCGACGTAGGCGATAAAGCCAACGACATTCTTCGTGTTGACGCGCAGGATCTTCAATGCCGCGTCATTGGCGAAGGAGGTAACTTAGGGATCACCCAAAAAGCCCGTATTGAGTATGGTCTTTTAGGTGGCTCTGTATTTACTGATTTTATCGATAATGCAGCGGGTGTAGATTGTTCGGATCACGAAGTCAATATCAAAATATTACTGGATAAACAGGTCGCTGACGGCGAACTTACTGAGAAACAACGCAACCGTTACCTAGAGAGTATGACGGAAGATGTGGCTGATTTAGTGCTTAAGAATAACTACCAGCAAACTCAGGCTATCTCGCTAGGCTACATAGAAACTCATCGTCGGACGGAAGAATATAAACGTGTTATTCACTACTTGGAATCAACAGGAAAACTCAACAGGTCATTGGAGTTCTTACCTTCTGATGAAGCGCTTGTGGAGCGTAAAGGACGCCAAGAAGGTTTATCTCAGGCCGAGCTGAGCATTCTTATTTCTTATGTCAAAGCGGATATGAAAGAAGCACTCATTCATGCAGATTTAGGTGACGACAAGTATATGTCGCAGCCGCTTGAGACGGCTTTCCCTGCGCCACTGAATAACAAATTTCCAGAGGCAGTAAGTAATCATCCGCTGAAAAAAGAAATTATTGCAACGCAAATTGCTAATGACATTTTTAATCATATGAGCATTTCTTATCTTGATCGTATGCAGCAGTCTACCGGCGTAACCCATGCGGATATTGCGAAAGCCTATATCGCCACCAAAGAAATATTTGCATTACCCGATATCTGGGGCGCGATCGAATCGCTAGATTACACCGTGGTCAGTGAAGCTCAGTATCATATGATGCTTCGAGTCTCTAGGTTGGTCAGACGTGCCAGCAGGTGGCTGATAAAGAATCACAGAACACAACTGCATGCGTCATCATTAATTGATTTATATGCAAAGCGCATTCAAAGCCTAGGCAGCAAACTGCCCGCACTATTACCCGCGGCATTACATGAACAGTGGAAGGCCGCTAAGGGGGAACTAGTGGCCATGGGCGCACCAGAATCACTGGCAGAAACCTTAGCTTCGTGTGAATACTTATATGATTTCTTAGGTATTATTTCAGCGAGTAATTCTCTAGATAAAGATATTACTGTTGTTGCTAGCAGCTTCTTCGCTTTGGCAGAGAGACTCGAATTAGATAATTTTTCTAATCACCTCGAAAAGAAAATGCCTACCGCAACACATTGGCAGTCACTCGCACGAGAATCGTTACGTGATGACCTGGAATGGCAACAACGTCAACTCACACAAAACATGCTAGGCAGCATAGATGCATGTGATGCGGATGCGGTACAAGCCAAAGTCGATGACTGGCTGGGTAAGCAAGAAGTGTTGACTGCGCGCTGGAAGCATATGATTAATGAGCTGAACAGCCATGGCGATGGTGATATTGCCATGCTAAGCATTGCCATACGTGAGCTATCGGATTTAAGTCAAGCGACAGTGAACGCATAAATATCATAGTCTAGGCTATATACAGCCTTATTTTGAACACAAAAAACGGGGGGCTAGTAATAGCACCCCGATTTTACTGTGATTACAGCGTATTATTATTCTACAACCTAGTACACGTCACAATGTGACACCTAGGGCAACCATCATCGCGAATGATGACCTCTTCTACCATCACAGTATTACGGTAACACATCCAAGTAATTTCTGTGAATCGCCGTTTCTAACGCTTGCGATGCAGAAATAAGCTCTTCGTAACGCACTCTATGATCCTTGAGTTTTCCTATGCGCTCGGCAGGGGGCAAGCTATCGGGAAATTCATTCGCCACATCGAACAACTCTTTCAGGTAATCGGCGCGGGCCCTTGCAACAAGATTAATGGCTGGTGTTATATTTTCAATCGCCAGTTGATCAAACTGAGTATTAATCACTTCGCGATTAATGTCCTTTACCGTTTTTTCAAACACCAGTAACAACTTATTATTATTCATAACATCCCTCATTAAATAAAGTTAACGTAGAAAGAAATCACTCCCCATTCAGCCTAGAAAGCCTTCTGAAGCTGACTATCGAATAGTGATTAACGCCACTCACGCTGATACAAACACAATCAACTATAACATTAGCACATTTCACCAAGGGTATGGATATTGGACGTATATGCGGGGGAAACGGCCTTATGAGGGCAGCTTATTACCAAAAGAAGAAAATAGGTTGGGATGAAAATCAAGCACTCTGACCCTTTGATGTTCTTTATAGCGCCCTAACGCTTTAGGTTGTTAAGTGCATGTCCCTACAGATCGTGGCCATAGAAATCAACTTAACCCGTCTCTTTTTTAAACAGATTTGCGGTTTGACCGAGAATTGCTGCAGATGCATTTTAGAAGTGGAAAGTATTTTTTGCCATCGTAAGATGGCAAGTCAGGAAGTGGTTATCTTGCGTTTCGACGAAGGTGGTTGGGCGGCTTGATGCCTACACCACCCCCTACAGTCCTGAACAGGTGTTCTCGAACGTTAGGGTCGGCAGTTTGTGCGGCTAATGCACTAACAATTCTATGAGCGACATGTGCTGCAGCAAAAATATATGGGTAAAACATTTGGTAATATGATTCTTGAACCGGGTAATCTTGAAATTTGCCATTCCTGTCATTCCAGCCCATCATCGGATCGGCTAAGTTATTGTGGAAGTAAAGGGTGGAGCCAGGTCTCCTATCCATAATTGCTCCCATCACAGCCACTTGGTGCTCTGCAGGCGTTATACCAAGATCATGGAACTGAAGCGGATCATTTGGACCGTAACTTAATTGCCCATTGCACAGCCCGATATCGGCGCAGTCCAAATCTTGGTCCTCAACTACTGATGTGTGACCGCTACTAGTGTACCAGTTGCGTACCATACTCTCCCCAACCTGACCAAAACCTTTGAAGGATTGATAGGGCGCAATATGAATTCCATTCAGATTGAGATATTCCTCACCCGCATAAGTTAGATCTTCATTATAATTTTTGAAATAAGTTGCGACAAAGCGACCATGCCCGTTGGTAAGCATACCAGAGTGGATGATGCCGCAAAATTCCTCTGACGTATCACAACCAAGAGCTTTCGCTACCATATAAGCATGTCCGCCTGTGGTCGTTATTCTGGATTGCTCAATGGCTCCCACAAGGAGTTTGGGGTAATAACCATCTTCGTCGTCATGAGGCAAGCTAACTGCGCCTTGAAACCAAGGTAGGACATATAGTCCATAAAATCCTCCATTTGTGAGGGCTTCAGCGTCGCCAAAAATTTTCATTCCCTCTAGTTCTGTGCTAAAGCTGGGATGAGATATGGCCAATAAAAAAAGAATGGCTAAATAATGAAAATTACAACGCTTAACTTTAGGGTGTTTTAATCTGGACATTTTTAGCTCATTTTTTTTGAGGATGTGGGGACGTGATGATTGTCCTGATTAGTTGGCAAGCTCAGAATCCCTTGCCAAAGACGCTGTCTGGGTCACATATATTTAAGTCTAGTACTCTTTGGCGCCTATCATGCGTTCATTTCGAAATATAAAAGCACTGTATACTATCAAACGTCAACTACCTTGGCCGCTCGTATTGCCTCATCTAATAATCGCACTAACCTAGAAAGCGTTGCCTCATCGTAAAAAATACTCGCTATCGTACGATTTGTTCAGCCTAATATTCTATATCACACCTTGATTACCCCACGCAATATTCATACACAGTGAATACGTGCATAAGGTGATTCGAAGGACAAGGGTTTCGGTTCTACGCCGTTTAGCCCTCTACTGAGATTATGCTCCGGGGCGCATAATGGCTCTCAACCGAGCTTCCTGA
>JBLILH010000010.1:0-103644 GCA_047636495.1 Candidatus Endobugula sp.
CTGGTATGACGAGCTGGTATGACGAGCCTGGTATGACGAGCCTGGTATAACGAGCCTGGTATAACGAGCCTGGTATGACGAGCCTGGTATGACGAGCTGGTATGACGAGCTGGTATAACGAGCTGGTATAACGAGCCTGGTATAACGAGCCTGGTATGACGAGCCTGGTATAACGAGCCTGGTATAACGAGCCTGGTATGACGAGCTGGTATGACGAGCCTGGCATGACGAGCCTGGTATGACGAGCTGGCATGACGAGCTGGTATGACGAGCTGGTACGACGAGCTGGTATGACGAGCTGGTATGACGAGCTGGTATGACGAGCTGGTATGACGATATTACGTTAACGGGACAGCAGTGACTATACCGCTATTTAACAAATGGACGAATGCCCACTGCATGTCGCAAGCTCGCCAACAAAGGCTGCGAATACGCGCGTGCTTTTTCTGCGCCTTTTTGTAAAATCGCTTCAATATACTCGGGCTGTTCTAGCAAGGTATTATAGCGTTCACGGGCTTCCGCTACTTCGCCATTCACCAATTCAAATAGGCGTTTTTTTGCTTCACCCCATGCAATACCGTCTTTAAACGCTGCACGCATTTCTGCGGTTTGCTCTGGTGTAGCAAAGGCTTCCCATATTTGAAAAACCGTAGATGTATCTGGATCTTTTGGTTCGCCGGGTTCTAGTAAATTAGTTTTGATTTTGTTGATGTGCTTCTTCAACTGCTTTTCTGGCAAGAACAGTGGAATGGTATTGTTATAGCTCTTGCTCATTTTACGACCATCTAAGCCTTGTAACACGGCTACATTGTCACCGACCACCGCTTGCGGCAAGGTGAAGTGTTCACCAAAATGATGGTTAAAACGGCCGGCAATATCTCGTGCCATTTCAACATGTTGAATCTGATCTTTACCCACCGGCACACGATCGGCGTTAAACATGAGAATATCCGCAGCCATTAGCACAGGGTAACTGTACAAGCCCATTGTCACGCCGAAGTCAGCATCTTGGCTGGCCTCTTGATTGGCTTGTACTGCGGCTTTATAAGCATGAGATCGGTTCATCAAGCCCTTGGCCGCCATACAGGTGAGCAACCAACACAATTCAGGAATTTCGGGTACATCAGACTGGCGATAAAAAATAGCGTTATCGGTATCTAAACCTAATGCCAACCATGTGGCTGCAATTTCCATACTCGATAGATGAATTTTCTCTGGCTCTTGGCTTTTAATTAAGGCGTGAAAATCGGCCAAAAAATAGAACGATAAATTATCTGCTTGTTGGCTGGCTTCAATCGCTGGACGAATCGCGCCGACATAATTACCTAGGTGTGGCGTACCGGTCGTGGTGATACCCGTTAAGGTACGCTGCTTATCATGAGGCGGTAATACGTGTTGAATAGGTGATGACATAAAATAATTCTACTGTTGAAAAAAAGAAGTTAATACGCGAGACAAATCAAAGGCGTCTTGTGTACCGGCTAGCTCGCGAATGGAATGCATAGCAAATGTTGGCACACCGATATCGATGGTTTTCACCCCTACTTCGCTGGCCGTAATCGGCCCTATGGTACTGCCACAACCCATGTCACTGCGGGTAACGAATACCTGTGGTGTTACATCGTGCTGATCACATAGCTGGCGAAAGAAACTACTGGTTTCACTATTGGTCGCATAGCGTTGATTGCTATTCACCTTAATTACCGGGCCTTTGTTTAATAGAGGGCCGTGATTTTCGTCATGCTTATCTGCGTAGTTAGGGTGAATACCGTGGGCGTTATCGACCGATATCATCAACGAGCGGTCAATAGCACGTAAGCGTTGCTCGGTGTCGGGGATGATGCGTTGTAGGCAATGTTCTAGCATTGGCCCTTGGGCACCACAAGCCGATGCACTGCCAACTTCTTCGTGGTCAGTACAAATCAATAATGCGGGTTTATCACTGTCGGCATCTATTAGTGCCTGTAAACCTACGTAACAACTGAGTAGATTATCTAAACGCGATGCGGCTATAAATTCTTTCTGCAAGCCTATAATGGCCGATGGCTGAGTATCATAAAAGCTTAATTCATAGTCCATGACACGAGCAACATCCGTTTCACCCTGAAATTCTAATTGAGCATGTAGCCAATCAGAAAAATCTATTTTTTGCTTATTATCTACCTGCATCAATATAGGCGGCAGATGCTTTTGTTGATTAATATTGTTAGCTTCGTTAGCCTCACGATGTAAATGAATCGCTAGGCTAGGAATAACGGCTATAGGGTCATTAAAGTTGACTAAAGTGCTGCGCAATTGTTGCTGGTCATCCAAATAATTCACACGGCCCGCAAGCGATAAGTCACGATCAAACCACGTCGATAATAATGCACCCCCATAAACTTCAACACCCAGTTGGAAATATCCTTGCTTATGGGTTTCTGGATTGGGTTTAACCCGTAGACACGGGCTGTCGGTATGCGCCCCCATCATCCGTATGCCTTCATCAACACATTTATCAGGAGAATAAACAAACGCAATCAGCGAAGAATGATTACGGGTGACGAAATATTTTTTGCCTGGCTCTAACGACCATTGTTCACCTTCTAGCAATTCAATAAACCCCGCTTCTAATAGTTGAAGCGCCATGGTCTGAGTCGCATGAAACGGCGTTGGAGATGCATCAATAAAATTGAGCAAGCCTTGGTTAAATAATGTTGTCTCTGATAATTCATCAGTGAGTGTACGGCTTGTCGTAACCACAAATATGCCCTGCCTATATATGGGGCGCCTCTAACAACGTATTTTTTAGAGGCGCCCTACGGTGAGATAATAGTAACCAATAGGATAAATTAACAAAAAAACACTTGCTAGCACTCTTTCATAAATGACCCGTTGAGAGGGGAAATAACAATGGTCATTTCTATTTATGGATGGGCACTCGCTAGTTATTCACTATTTTCATCTTCAACAATTAACAGTTTTGCCTCGCCCTTAGGGTGCGCAAAATGCTCTGTACCTACGGAGGCGAAAAAAATATCGCCTGCATTTAACCATACTGACTTTTCTACATTGGCTTCTTTGTAAAACATTTCAACCAGCCCTTCTAGCACGACAAAGACTTCTTCACCATTGTTGGTATGCCACTTATACGGCTGATCGGTCCAGCGAAGCTTGGTCTTAATGCCATTCATATTAGCAATATCCCTGCCTGTCCAAGCACTGCTAGCCGTAAATTCTTTAAGCCTAATGATTTCCATTCTTACCTCATCATCATCATAATTAACTGACCGTTTTAATTTTTCCGCAGCAGAGCCCTATTGATGGATGGGCACTCACCATCTGATTTTCACCTCCACTCACGATAAGTGTTAAACGCCACTGAAGCTCCAAAACAATAAAAAACTACCTAGCAATAAACGGTAAATCACAAAAGGCATCATACCGATATTATTAATAAACTTAATAAAATAATAAATGCAGATAAAGGCGCTTGCCGCAGATACTCCTGCGCCTATGGCCATGTCTAGCCAGTTTACGCCACTTTCTCCCAATAACTGCAACCCTTTATAACCACCGCTCAAGACGATAATAGGGATCGACATTAAGAACGAAAACCGCGCAGCATCGTTACGACATAAACCACAAAATAATGCAGCGGTAATAGTGATACCCGAACGTGATGTGCCTGGAATAAGTGCAAGAGCTTGAGCACACCCAATAATCAGTACCGTACCCACAGTTAATTGAATGAGTGTATTATTGTTAACAGCCGATGAACGATCTGACCAGCCCAGTAATACACCAAATATAATGGTGGTTAAGGCAATAACCAGCGTAGTGCGCAAATGGTTTTCAATCACATCGTCAAATAACAAACCCGCTATGCCCGCAGGAATAGTGGCCAATATCACAAACCATGCAAGGCGGCTATTATCACTGTGCTGCTGTTTAAATGTACTGGCGCACCATGCGGTGATTAACTGACAAACATCTTGTCGATAATAGGTCATGACCGCGAGTAACGTACCTACATGTACTGCTACGTCAAACGCTAAGCCCTGCTCGGGCCAACCTAACAAGCCACTGGGTAACATTAAGTGGCCGGAACTAGAAATAGGTAAAAATTCGGTAACCCCTTGGATTAACGCTAAGATAATGATGTGGAAAACTTCCATTAATGGGGCCTTGTTTTTTTATTGTTGTGAGATGTGACTGTGTTGTCGCTTTATCCCATCTCTCTATCCCATCTCTCTATCCCATCTCTCTATCCCATCTCTTTATCTCTGATACGCGTACGCTTTTTCCAACTAATTTCATTACGCATATAGGTGGGCACCGCAGCTAGGGGGCTGATAAATTTTTCACTGTCGGCAATATCTTGTTGGTACACCTTTTCTGCTAATAGCGCCATATCGTGAGCTTCGGGGTATGCGCTGATGGTTACAGTAGTGGTGTTCGTCACATCGTTGGTCACTTTTATTGCATTCGTTAAACAATCATATTGCCAACCAGAACCCACGCCTGCAACGGCTTGCTGCTGTGCATTGGTTACCCATTCACTTTCGGCTAAATGCTCTGGTGCTGATAGGGTTTCATCACATAATGCGGATAAGTTACCCGATGCATCAGAGCGATAAGCACTCCAATACACTTCGTTCATACGGGCATCGATACTTGGGATGATTATTTGATCGGGGGTGGCTAACTGTAAGCGCAAGGCACTACAGGCCAGTGTTGCTAATGTGGAAACGGGGATCAATGGCAAGTCTGCACCATAAGCTAAACCTTGTGCAGTACTCAGGGCAATACGCAAACCCGTAAAGGAGCCCGGACCGACACAAAATGCAATGGCATCTAGTTGAGACAGCGGCACTTGATGCTCTTTTAATAAGGCATCAATCATAGGTAATAAACGTTGAGTATGTTCTCGCGGGGCAATCACCAATGTTTGATGCACACCCTCCGGCGTTAATAAAGCAACAGAACAGGCGTCGGTGGAGGTATCAATAGCAAGAATATGGGGCATTTACGGGCTCATTAAGCTTTGTCGTAGAACATTGTATTCTAACAAAAATACGCTGTTTCGGCGGATTAATTTATTTTATCTGCTAAGCGAAATAACGCTTTACATTAAACTCAATCAAGCCTATTTTGCGAAAAGCACACGGCGTGTTAATTCGTCAATTAATATGCCGTGAAACTCGATTAACCCACCAACACTGACGGCTATTGCAGATACTATCATTTCAACATAGCTTTTCTCGCAGATGATGCGATCATAGAGAAATATATGAAAACAGCTGTTTTATCCCGTAATGAAAACCTCTATTCAACCCGCCACTTAGTAACAGCTGGAAAAAAACGAGGGCACGAGCCAGATGTCGTTAACACTATTCACTACTCCATAGCTTTACTCAACGTCGCCCAACCATGCGATATAATACTGAAAAACTACCTTATTATGATGCCGTTATTCCTCGCATTGGCGCATCGGTTTTCAACAATACAACAATATGTAACGAAGCTTAGGGGATAACTATGAACGACAAACTGATTTTAGGTAGCTTAGAAGTTTGTGACCTTCCCGATATTGGTGTAGCCGACTTACAAATGCGGGTTGATACCGGAGCAAAAACCTCATCTATCCATGTGGACAATATGAGTCAGTTCAAAAAAAACGGCAAACTATGGGTAAAGTTTGATATTCACCCTGACTTTTATAATGTTAATAGCGTGACCCAGTGCCAGTCGCTTATCCATGATGTACGCACCGTTAAGTCGTCAAACGGCGAGTCACAAGAACGTTATGTGATTAAAACCTTGCTAAAACTAGGACGTTTATCATGGCCTATCGAAATCACGCTGACAGATCGCTCCGACATGAGTAACTTGATGTTATTAGGCAGGGAAGGAATGGGCGACAAGATACTGGTCGATCCGGCACAGTCATTTTTAATTAGTGACGAAAGCACCGAGGACATATAAAGGGTCGAAGGAATCTCTAAACAGACCTGAGCTCGGTTTTAGCCAATGAAAAATGCATGATTTACTCAAAGATTCCTTAAAAAACGCCTATTAAGTACTTTTACACAGACAGTGCCGAAAATAGCTGCTGCTTAATGCTCTCTACTTCACCAACACCTTCAATGCGAACGTATTTAGGCGCAGGTGAGCTTTGCTGTTCGCCAAGGTTTTTATAGAAGTCCACTAAAGGTTCTGTTTGCTGATGATAAACATCCAAGCGCTTGCGAATAGTGACTTCTTGATCATCTTCACGCTGAATTAACTCTTCACCGGTGTCGTCATCAACGCCTTCTGTTTTAGGTGGGTTGTATATTAGGTGATAAATACGACCCGATTCTTTATGTACTCGACGGCCACTTAAGCGAGAGACGATCTCTTCGTCTTCGACATAGATTTCAACGACGTTATCAATAATAACGCCCGCATCTTTCATTGCATCGGCTTGTGGGATGGTGCGAGGAAAACCATCTAGCAAGAAACCTTTCTCACAATCGGCTTGCTGAATGCGCTCTTTTACTAATGCGATGATGATATCGTCAGAGACGAGTCCACCGGATGACATGACATCTTTAACCTGCAATCCCAGTTCAGTGCCAGCATTAACTGCAGCACGTAGCATATCGCCAGTTGAGATTTGAGGAATACCGAACTCTTCGGTCATCAGTTTAGCTTGTGTTCCTTTACCAGCGCCTGGGGCACCTAACAATATAATTCGCACGGATCTATGCTCCTGTTACTCAATTCAAATATGAAAACGTCACAAACATGATATTTATTATCAAGTGGGCTTAGTTTACGAAGTTCTCAACATGGGTGTTTATGGTTATCACTCTGTCGTCAGTTAACGTTATTTTAATTTTTATTCAACCAACATTCCTATTTACTATAACAAAATACGATACCACGTTGCCATTCCCAGGCTCAACCTAAAAATACCTTGGTGTTTCATATATGGGCTGTTTTTACTTTTTATTGCCCTTAGCAAGCAGCTGTACCTTCGCCATTTGCCAACGCCTATCCAGCTCTACTTCATCAAGCAAGGCAAGATCAATACACTCCGCTTGCGCCTGCGACTCGACTAACCTAAAGCGATCTTCAAATTTACGGCTAGATTGTCGGCAAGCTGTTTCAGCGTCCACTTTTAAGTGTCGAGCAAGGTTCACCACAGTAAACATAACATCACCGAGCTCATCTTGTATCGCTGCTGTATCGCCCGATTGCGTTGCAACTTTTAACTCGTTCACCTCTTCCATCAACTTATCATAAACTGATTCAATAGTAGACCAGTCAAAACCCACCGATGCGGCACGCTTTTGTAGCTTAGTCGCCCTGACAACACTTGCCAGCGCCAGCGGCACATCATCCAATACGCTGGTATACCCCTTAGCATCTCGCTCACGCTGCTTGGTTTTTTCCCACTCTTGCTTGATGGCTCGCTCAGCAGCTTGATGTTCGGCGGGTAAAACAGAACGGGAATCCAAGGAGGGTACGCGGCTTGCTAATGTGCCATCGGGAAAAACATGTGGATGGCGGCGAATTAGCTTAGCGCTAAGATCTGTGACGATTTCGTCAAAGGTAAACGCCTGCTCTTCTTTGGCAAGCTGACTATAAAAAACCACCTGAAACAGCAAGTCTCCGAGCTCTTCTTTCAGCTGTAGCTTATCACCTTGCTCGATCGCATCGACGACTTCATAAGCCTCTTCTAAAGTCGACGATGCAATGCTCTGGTAGGTTTGCACTTGATCCCAAGGGCAGCCGTATATCGGCTCGCGCAGACGTGCCATTAATGTCAGTAACTCATTGAGCGCAGAATGATTTCTTGAATCTGTCATATTATGCTATCGCCAGTATCAGTTTTTTCGTCTTGCCGATGCAATATTCGGCAATTGATTTAATCGGGCTAAAATATGACTAAGATGGGCAAAATCACGAATATCAATCGTCACCACCATAGAGACCGTGTTTAGCCCCCTATCCGACAGTGTCTGCATTGCACTAATATTAATTCGAGCAGCATCTAATACCGTGGTCACATCTTTTAGCAGACCGCCACGATCATAGGCATCCACAATTACATCCACCGCATAGGTTTGTGTGGGCGCTTCGCCCCATTCAACTTTAATAATTCTATTGGGTTCGTCTGATGCCAACTGCAGAATATTGCGGCAGTCTTTGCGGTGAATAGACACGCCTTTACCAAGAGTGATATAGCCGGTAATTTCATCACCGGGCAATGGATTACAACAATGGGCAATGTTAGTGAGTAAATTACCAACGCCATCAATGTAAACATCCATACCCGCTGTAGTAGGTTTTTTATTGGAAAAATTGATTTCCGTTTGTTCGGGAATAATGGGGGCTAAGAGCTTTTGTGATGCGCGTAAAACTTGCGTAATAGTCACATCACCGGAACCTACCTGAGCATATAAATCATCCAGTGATCTCTGCTTTAATGCAGTCAACAGACCTTCGAAATCAACATCTTGTATACCCAAGCGACGTAGTTCTTTATCTAAAATTGCACGTCCGTCCGCTATGTTTTGATCGCGTGCTTGTTCACCAAACCATTGTCGCACTTTTGCTTTGGCTCGCGACGTGTGCAGATAACCCAAGCCATCCATTAACCAATCACGGCTAGGGACGGTTTGCTTACCCGTGAGTACCTCTACCTGATCACCCGTTTTTAACATATGATTAAGGGGAACAATACGACCGTTGACTTTCGCACCACGACAACTATGGCCTATTTCGGTATGTACTCGATATGCAAAATCGAGTGGCGTCGCATTAACCGGTAAATCAATCACGTGACCCTCCGGCGTAAAAAGATACACTCGATCTTGTTCGACATTAGATCCTAGATCATCGGTAAGGCCTTCAACCCCCAGCTCCTCATGCCAGTCCAGCACTTGACGCAACCATTCTATTTTTTTCTCGTAGCTATCCACTTGTGCGTCACTGCTATCGGTACCCTTATAACGCCAATGAGAGCATACGCCATACTCGGCTTCTTCATGCATGGCGTGCGAACGAATTTGTACTTCGATCACACGGTTATTAGGCCCGATAACCGCCGTATGGAGTGAGCGATAGCCATTTTCTTTAGGCGCCGCAATATAATCGTCAAACTCATGGGGGATATTACGCCACAAGGTATGCACGATCCCCAGTACTTCGTAGCAATCTTTAGTCGTAGGAACAAGAATACGTACCGCGCGAATATCGTACACTTCAGAGAAGCCAATATTTTTACGCTGCATTTTTCGCCAAATACTATAGATGTGCTTAGCACGGCCATAGACTTCGGCATCAATACTGTTTTTTCGAATTTGAGTTTGTAAGCTCTCAACCACGTAGTCAATATAGTCTTGTCTATCTAAGCGCTTTTCGTCGAGTAATGTAGCAATACTTTTATAGTCATTCGACATCAAATAACGAAAGCCTAAATCCTCTAACTCCCACTTAACATGACCTATACCTAAACGATGGGCTAACGGCGCATAGATATCAAATACTTCACGTGCGACTTTTCGCTTACGCTCTTCTGTGGAATTTTTAACCGCACGAACAGCACAGGTTCTTTCGGCTAACTTGATTAATGCAACGCGCACATCATCAATCATCGCAACGAGCATTTTACGCACATTTTCTGTCTGTTCTGCCGAACGCTGCCCGAGTACCGACTCGCCAGAATCATTACGTAACTGGCTAATCGCCGCCATACCTACTACACCACTCACTAGGCTTTCGACTATGTCACCATAACGCTTTTTAATATCGGAGAGCGCTATTTTACGCTCACGTACACCTCGATAAACCACTGCGGCGATAAGCGCTTCTTGATCTAACTGTAATTCTGCTAAAATGTCGGCCATGTCTAAGCCTGCGATAAAACTACTCGCGTGCTGGGACCATAAATTATCTGCGGGGGTGTGCTGTTTCTCGGCTTGCTGAACCAATGTAGCCGCAGTAATCAGCTGCTGTTTAGCAAATTCGTTGCCTCCTGACACAGCGGTAATATGTTCCGCCCATTGAGGAATGTCTATTTCACCACTCTCATCAAGCGGATAGTCATCTCTAACTTTAACCATGTGTGGTACTTATCCTGTTTTTAATGTCCGCTTTATTTTTGTACTACTCGTTTTTGCACTAGAAACAGATCGTGTTGATTTTTGATGGGTATTGCGAGATATCTTTCCCTTCTTAAATGAAGGGTCAAGCGTAAAGAGCGCCATAATTTCGACATGGGATGTTTGTGGAAACATATCCATCACGCCTAACTGAGCTAAGCGATAACCACTATTGACTAAAATACCGGCATCGCGAGAAAAGGTCGACGAATCACAAGAGACATAGACAATACGCTGTGGTGATAGTTCATTGATTTTTTCACAAACAGCCTTAGCCCCGGCACGTGGCGGATCAAGCAATAGCGCATCAATAGTCAATGGGGTGATTGTAAAAGCAGAGTTTGCAGAATGTGTGTTGGTAGAACTCAGGTCAGAACGTGGGTCTGAACCTACCCCAGAACGTAGTAATGCTGCCCAACTATCTACCGCCGATAAATCCTTCACCATAAACGAAGCGTTGTTTATCTGATTCAATTTCGCATTCGCGGTCGCTCGCACAACCATCGGGTTGATACCCTCTATACCTATGACATGTTTTGCACGCAACGCCAAAGGAAGAGAAAAGTTGCCAATACCACAGAACAAATCAAGAATAACCTCGTCGGACTGAGGGGCCAGCAATTCTATTGCCTGGCGTATCATTTGTTGATTGACGTGATGGTTAGACTGGATAAAATCTTGTGGGTGAAACTGTAGATTAAGTCGCTTATCGGCGATGATCTCATAGGATAACCTAGGGTCAGCCAACCGCCCTTCTGCATCATATAAACCTGAGCCTTTTTGGGGTTGAAACCATATATTTGCCACAACCGACAAACCATCAAGAAGCAACAATAGGGCCTGTTTATCAACGTTCGTGAGTGATCGTATATGTCGAACCACCACACCAATAGCGGTGGCCGTATTCACCAACTCGATATGCGACACTCCCTTCGCGGGGATACGCGACAACCATTCACGCAATAGCGGCAACATCGGCTTTAGTGACGAGACCAACACCTCACAACGATCAGTATTCACAATGGCATGGCTATCGGCTTCGCGAAAGCCGAACATGACCTCACCTGTTTTCGTATAATCCACGGCTAAACGTACTCGCTGACGATACCGATACTCTTGGTCACTTATAGGGGGCAACACATTATCTGGCACTACTGAAGACCAGCGAGATAACTGAGACAACACCGTTCGCTGCTTAAATGCAAGCTGACCCTGTATCGGCATATATTGTACTGAACAGCCACCGCAACGAGAAAACACAGGACACAAAGGCTCTCGGCGCTGTGGCGAAGCCACTATTAGCTGTCTAACACGTGATTCAATATAACGTGATGAACTATGCGTTACGGTAACCGTCACCGTTTCATCAACCAACGCGCCATCAATAAATAATGTTTGTCCGTTGACGGTAGCAATGCCACGACCATCATCAGCAAGGCGCTCTACAACGACCTCTTGATCGTGATCAATAAAACCTGTCGTCGCTGCTACCCCCGGTTTTCTCCGCGACTTATGCGATGCGGCAGATGATTTACTCTGTTTTCGAGATGCAGGACCTTTATATCGAGAAAAAGACACGATTTAAGCACGCCCCTTTTTATTAGAAACCGAGGCATCAGAAATCGAGGCGTCAGGTATCGAGATATCAGATACCGATTCTTCATTAAACACACCTGAAGACAAATAGCGATCACCTCGATCGCAACCGATCGCCACGATCACTGCGTTTTCAACGGTCTGACTCAACTCCAATGCTGCCGCTACCGAACCGCCAGATGAAACGCCCAAGAAGAGGCCTTCTTGTTTAGCCAGCGCTCGCATGGCCACTTCGGCTTTGACTTGACTCATATTCACTGTGAGGTCTACATGAGTCGCATCAAAAATGGATGGAACATATGCTTGTGGCCAGCGGCGAATACCCGGGATACTCGCACCTTCTTCTGGCTGCAAACCAATAATCTGAATACTCGGATTTTGTTCTTTAAGAAACATCGACGTACCCGTAATGGTGCCAGTAGTTCCCATAGAACTGATAAAATGCGTGACATTACCGTGCGTTTGCTCCCATATTTCTGGGCCGGTACCTTCGTAATGAGCTAATGGGTTATCCGCATTACCGAACTGATCTAACACTTTACCCTTACCCTCTGCTTGCATTTTTTGCGCTAAATCCCGCGCACCTTCCATACTCGCTTCAGCACTTACCAGAATCAGTTGCGCGCCATAAGCGGTCATCGCCGCTTTACGTTCAGCAGTGGCGCTGTCGGGCATAATCAAAATCATACGGTAGCCTTTAATGGCTGCCGCCATTGCCAACGCAATCCCCGTATTACCACTAGTCGCTTCAATCAGCGTATCACCGGGGCTAATATCACCACGCTCTTGCGCTCGATTAATCATCGATAGCGCTGGGCGGTCTTTCACTGAACCTGCTGGATTATTACCTTCTAATTTCACTAGAATAGTATTGCCGTTGATATTCGCGCCAAGCAAACGCTGCAAACGCACCAAGGGTGTTTTGCCCACATATTGCTCAATCGTAGGATAGAGGGAAGAAGTAGCCGAGCTAGAAAAGGAGTGAGCATCATTCATAAAAACAAGCCTTGCCAAAATAAGTGGGCTATTTTACCCTTGATCGCATGGCTATAACACAGTGACATGCAATTAAGTGGCTGTCTAACGCTTCATCAATGAACGACGCTGATCCTTTAACAGCTATTACCCAACGATTACTTAATTCGAAACATATACACTAGCGAGTGATCACATGATTAGCGAGACGGATACTCATATGCATCAGCCCCCCCATAGAATAACAGCTTATTATTTACTCAACAGCTGCTTTTTAGTGATTAGCGCTACGATGTGCTTGCTGACTTATTTTTTAGTGACTCATTTTTATGGAAAATCAGCGCCATTAACTCAGCATTTAGAATTATTTACTCATCAACTAAGCGTTATTTTATTCAGCAGCTGTGTCGTTTTCGCTATACTTTCTTGGGTCTGCTTATGGGGTGCTAGCGCATTTAACAGAGCCTTTCATTCTCGAAAAATAGACACCCGACAAGAGGTGACGAGAACAACATCCCCACCCATATCTAACGTCACCGAAGAGCAAGCCACAGATAAAAAAACTAGCGACATATGTATTGATAATACAACAAGTTCTAACGCGACTATTCGTTTACTGATCGTCGATGACAATCCAGCCAACATCATGGTAATTGATAGCTACTTGCGCGCAGGTAATAGGCAAATAATGACCGCGACTAGCGGTGAAGACGCACTTCGACTATTTGAAAAAACACCTGCAGACATCATTTTTATGGACATGGAAATGGAGGGGATGAATGGTCCGCAAACATTACAACATATTCGCGCACTAGAAAAACAGAACAGTCTTACTCGCACAGCACGCACGCCCATTATTGCGGTAAGCGCGAATAATGCAGTCGATAAAAAAATAGATATGCTGCAACAAGGGTTTGACGATTACTTAGCGAAGCCTGTCGACCCAGAAAAACTTAATTGCATCTTGCAGCGATGGCAATTTGTTAATAACAGAAATGGAGTGGATACGCTTCCCGTATCAACCACACTCACATCGTCAACACATAAGACATCAGCAGAAAAAAAACACAGGGCGGATGCTCCCAGACACTACTTTTCTCAACGCAGGCATAATGTTGACCGCCGACGTACTCTGACGAATGATCACAAGGATTTACAGAAAATCGTCAACATCAAGTTGTCATTAGTGCATAGCAACCATGATAGTCAATTAGCAAAAGACATGTTGGAACTGCTTATTTGCCTGATAAAAAAAGAAAAGCAAATCATTATAGACTTATGCAAAGCCCAAGACTGGTCAAAACTGTATCAACTTAATCATAAAATATATGGCGGCAGTTCATATTGCGGCGTCCCCCAATTACAATCCGCCAATAAATCCTTAGGGCGATTATTGCAATCGCAGCTCACTACGTCTCAAGCTGGAAAAGACAGCCCGGTCCAACAACAAGCGGGCATAACAAAACCCGATGGAGTAGAGCAAGCGGTTGGCACACTCACTAAGGCTATTGACGCTATTATTTTATGGGACGAACAACACGATATCGACATTATTTTCAATATTAATTAGCGCTATTCTTACCGGACTATAAACACTACCTAAGGCTCGCTACTCGACATTATTTTTTCCGCCAGATGACCTTTCAGTATTTTCACGAAACCGCACCAATGCGTTACCACATAACCCTAAACGAGCTATCGCAGCAGCCAACAGTAATACCACGCCCGCCATCACGAATAATAATTGTGGATTAATCCCCCATAAATAACCGCTCAGCAATGCACCTATGGCGCCCCCTGCGCCAAAAGTCACCGAACTGTATAGGGCGTTGCCTTGACCTGCGTTCTTACCTTTAAAAAACTGTCGAATCAACTCAATACTGGCTGCGTGAGCCGCCCCAAAACTAAACGCATGTATGCATTGAGCCAGTAACATCACCCACACAACATCTGCAAAAAACGCCGTTAGAAACCAGCGCATACTGGTGAGTAATAAACTCCAAAATAGCAAGTAACTGACTCCCATGGCTGGCATTAGACGATGAATAATCAGAAACAAAATAACTTCAGCGATAACACCCAACGCCCATAATAAGCCAATGGTAGTGCGTGTATAACCGTAGCTCTCTAAATACAAGCTAAAAAAGGTGTAATAGGCACCAAAACTCAGTTGCAGAAGGAATGCTGCCATAAAGAAAGCAATAACAGCAGGCTGTTTAATAATCGCTTTGCATGAAATAGAAACATGGCTGACCTTCCGAGCGGGAGGCTCTGACAACAGCGTACAATTAATAGTAATGAGGAATAACAGCACCCATGAAATGGGTATCAAATAAGCGATAGAAACAACATCAAACAAGAAACCCAACGCGGTGACCGATGCAATAAACCCGACCGAACCCCATACCCGAACACGGCTATAATGCTGACTATTTTCATCCAGATATTGAATCGTCAAGGTGTCAAATTGTGACAGTACTGCGTTCCAAAAAAAACTGTAAAGAAAGGTAATAATTAAGATAGGGAGTAGTGCTTGCCAAAAGAATAGACCGGCAAAAAATAATGTAGCAAGGCCCAAGCCTACGCCAATAATCAATAATCGCTTACCGGTACGATCACAAATCCACCCCCATAAATTAGGGGCAACAATTTTAGTCCCCATTAATACCGCGTTAACTAGGCCAATAGCATAAGCCGTCAAACCGATATCAGATAGATATAAACTAAGGTAAGGACTGAGTGCGCCCACCAGCGCAAAGTAAAAAAAATAAAAGCCAGACAGGCGCCAGTAGGGAATGCTCGATAATCCAACCATTAATACATTACCCAAACCGCCGCTGACTGATTAGCTTCTGACACTGACTGTGAGTCACTTACCCTGAATCGCTTATTAATAACCGACTATTGATCGTCGGCTTGAGCGGGAATAATAGGAATATTATGTGAGACATCACCATTTTGGCCTCGATGGCGCAACAAATGGTCTATTAGCACCAACGCTGTCATCGCTTCTGCAATAGGGGTAGCGCGAATACCCACACACGGGTCATGTCGACCTTTGGTAACGATTTCTACCGGCTCACCATTTACATCGATACTGCGCCCAGGAATATGTAGGCTAGAGGTCGGCTTTAACGCAATGTGCGCGATGAGATCTTGGCCTGTTGATATGCCACCTAGTACGCCACCCGCATTATTGGATAAAAATCCTTCTGGAATGATTTCGTCACGGTGTTCTGTGCCTTTCTGGCTCACCACGTCAAAACCTGCGCCGATTTCCACACCTTTAACCGCATTAATACTCATCAAACCGTGAGCCAAATCGGCGTCAAGACGATCAAAAATAGGTTCCCCTAGTCCTGGAATCATTCCACTCGCAACCACAGAAATTTTTGCGCCAACAGAATTACCTGATTTACGCAATGCCTGCATATACGCTTCCATCTCTGGCACTTTGTTGACGTCAGGACAAAAGAATGGATTGTTATGCACTTCATCCCAATCATGCCGTTCTGCTTTAATAGGGCCGAGCTGAGACAGATAACCACGTATCAATATACCGCAATGTTCAAGCAAATACTTTTTCGCAATCGCGCCAGCAGCTACTCGCATAGCTGTTTCACGCGCCGATGAACGGCCACCACCACGGTAATCGCGCACGCCGTACTTTTGCATATAAGGATAATCTGCATGAGCCGGGCGAAATTGATCTTTAATATTGCCGTAATCTTTAGAGCGTTGGTCGGTATTTTCTATCAATAGACCAATAGGCGTTCCAGTGGTTTTACCTTCAAAAACACCCGATAAAATTTTCACCTGATCTGGTTCTTTACGTTGAGTTTCATAACGGTTTTTACCCGGACGACGGCGATCAAGGTCACCTTGTAAGTCGGCTTCGGTCAATGCCAAACCTGGGGGACAACCATCGACAATACACCCTAAAGCAATGCCGTGACTTTCACCAAACGTGGTGGTGGTAAATAATTTTCCAAAACTGTTGCCTGACATAGTGCACTCAATACCTTTATGCTAACCAGTAACCTCCTTTGTGGAGAGTGCTACTGTGGAAATTTTATCATCTACCGTCAATGCCAATAACGACACAATCGATAAGATTTATTATACGGGATTCACACAAATTCTGCTTGATACGCAATCAACTCGTGCTTGCTAATAACAAACACACCGTGACCGCCCGATTCAAACGTGAGCCACATAAACGGCACGTGAGGAAAGGCAGCTTCAACATTTTCACAGCTATTACCCACTTCAACGATCATCACTCCGGTGTCGCTCAAAAAGTCCGCAGCGCCTCTCAGTAAACGTCGCGTAATATCTAAACCATCATCCCCCGCCCCTAAGGCAATAGCAGGCTCTGCAAGATACTCGGCAGGCATGTTATCAATATCCGCTTTATCCACATAAGGCGGATTCGTCACGATCAAATCGTATTGCTGCGGGATAATTTGATCAAATACATCAGACTGCTGTATCACAACACGATCTGCTACACCGTGGCGCTGGATATTTTCTCGTGCAACAGCAAGTGCGTCGTTAGATATATCGCTCAAATCAACATATACGTTTTGAAGGTAAAGCGCCGTCGCAATACCAATACATCCACTGCCAGTACACATATCAAGTATGCGAATAGGTTGATCATCACTGCGGGCTGACAACCAAGGCTGGTAGCCCTGAGTAATTAATTCAGCAATAGGTGATCGCGGCACCAACACGTGCTCATTCACCGCAAATGAATAACCACAAAACCAGCCTTCACCTGTGAGATAAGCCGCTGGCACACGTTCCTCGATACGCCGCGTAAACAAGGCCGCAATAGCTTGCCATTCCGATTCATTAAGTGCTTGATTAAATATGCTGGCATCCGCATCGAAAGGGAGTTCTAGTGAATAAAATGTCAGCCAAAACGCTTCATCACCAGCATTATCGGTTCCATGGCCAAAATATAACTCGGCTTTGTCAAACAATATCGCGCCATACTGAATCGCTTCAGCAATGGTATGCGGTCGTGTTATACCATCATGCGGTGGCTCGGCTAGGGAAGAATATATATTCATTATTGATATCACTATTACTGATCAAGCTGTCGGACTGGCGACAACAAACAAGAGTGGCGCTTTTTTAGCGAACATACAAGGTTTCGAGCTGGGTATACAGACGTTCATTACCTCGTCTAACGATGTACAGCGTAATGTATATGTCGGCGTGAGGTAACATCGGTTTATCCAGCGCAGCCAGATTGTCAACGTCACCTGTTACTCCAGGCCCTCTCATCTCTTCAGTCTCGGCGATGACTTTTGGGGTTGGTATGCGATAAACGCTAAATATTTGAGAATCATCCGTACCATACAATTGTTTCACACCAAAATAGTCGTTCGCCCAATTATTACTTTCTCCGCACTGACGACCTTTGCAACCAAATAGTCGTTCAGCGCTGTCAGGTATTTGCGCTTTGTAGTAGAAAAAAACATCTTCTTCAACATAATCTCTTGGCATTTCGATAGTGTATCTCTGTAGCTGCCCCGATTGTCTTTGCCACTTTCGGGGCATCCAGCGATCCTCTTTTTTTCTATACTTATCTAACGCAATAATATAATCTTTTTCTATATAATTGGAATCTTTTAACACTTGCGCTCGAGGATGCAGTGTCAATGCAAAAGCCTTATCAGCAACTGCTTGTTGAGGCACAAATAACACGAAAACAGCTGCTGCGATGACAAATAAAGAGGCATATTTTATATGCAGACCGGAGGGATATCTTGTTATCACTATAAGTTATCTCGCTGTGTGATGAATAAGTTTAGGTAGGAAAAGGTTAATATTTTAAGCCAATGCGGACGAAAACACCTCTTTATACGTACCGAAAAAGATTAATGATGAGCTGAGAATAAAAAACCGTGTATCACTTTACGTACATCAGATGCGGCTTTTTCAGTATGTAAAAAGTGGCCGTCATCAAACACATCAACTCTTGCGGCAAGCTGTTTCGCCAAAGCGTCACATTGCGCCACAAACTCATCTGGAGCCTGTTTTACTAAGCCTTGCGCGCCTAACAATAATAGCGAAGGTATTTGGGCATTCACAATACTACATACAAATGCTTGCAAAGTGTCCTGTGAAAGACCAACACCCGACAAGCTCCATAATTTGCTGTCCGAATGCCAGGAATACTTTCCTTCCAACTCGGACAATCCACGCACCGCTAATTGCTCAGCAGTGGTTTCACTAACGGGGGCAAAACGACTCGCACAACGCGCAGTAATAGCGTCTTGGCGAGACGAAAAAAGTGTCGCTTGTCGTTGAATGCGATACTTAATTTCTGTAATACTATCTTGGATACGTGCAATCGCCGATTCGCTTTCCGTTAAGGGCGGGATAATGGCGTCAATCATAATTAAATGCGATATACGCTTTGGATACGTACCCGCGGTCAACAAAGCGATCATCGCGCCACGAGAGTGGCCCATTAACGCGAAAGTGTCCCACCCCATTTCGTCAGCTATCGCATAAATAGCCGCCGTGTCACTCCAAAGTGGGTAGTCGTCTAGACCTAACTTATGGTCTGACAATCCATGTCCAGCAGAATCAATCGCTAGGCATTGCACACCTTCGAGTTGCGGCGCCAACGCTGAGAAACTTCCGCTATTATCCAGCCAGCCATGAAGCGCTATAACCGGCAATCCGCTTTTATCTCCCCATAATTGAGCCGCATAGGTGAAACCATTAAAGGTGAATTGCTTTTCTATCGGAGACCCCCTACTGATATGTGACAAAGCGCCCGTGGGCGTGGAAGAATTAGGCAACAGGAACTCACTTACGATATTAAGAATGAACGGGCTGAACACGAGCAGGCTGGTGCAACCATTCTAGATCACAACACCCATTAGCATAAGTTTGAGTTGTTACAAACGCTAACGCGCCGGTACTCATACGATAACGACCGGGCTCAAGCCCCACTAGACCGTCTACCAAGATACCCACTAGTGGCTGGTGACTGACAATCAGTACAGTGGTCTCACAATCGCCGTTAAGTGCCGCAAGGGTATCTACAGAATTACCGCTAGGCGACAAGAAAGGCCAGGTAATGATCGGCTTTAGCAGTTGCTCGGACACTAGTTTGGCTGTCTGCTGGGCACGCACGTAGGGGCTTGCCCAGATGACATCAATGCCTTTTAAAGCCGATGAGTAATCCGTGACCACCTGAATAACATCTTCTCTACCTTGCTGAGTCAGCTCACGCTGCGGATCGGTGTCAGCTTTAGCTTGCGCCTCACCATGGCGCATAATGAATATATTCACGTTATGGTTCCTTATTGTTAAGGTTGGGCTTACTGGGTATTAGGCTATCCCCATCACTGCTCAATATCTCGACTCAATTTACGTCGTTGTTCAAGTCATCATTAGGCCAATCACTAAACGGGAATGGCTTTTGTTCCTTGTTGTACGTTAGAAATTGTAGTATCTGAAACAAGTACTGCGATAACTGACCACCAAACGACTGTAACCGGGTTTCGCTTGATCCAGTGACCAAGGCAAATACAAATTGGATTAAGATGAGCACGGCAGCGACATACGCTGCGACAGAAGCAATTACTGCAAAAAGCATCATAAATACAAATCTCAACCAATGGTCTCGAGACAGTAAACGGGCTTTTAGCGCATTAGTTTGATCATTACTGACCGATGCTCTATCTGAACTTTTCTTGGGTTCTGCATGGTCATCAGTCGTCTTGTCAACGACAGCTGACCCTTCAACAATTTCACCGTCCGTAATCGAATCATCTGAGGAATCTTTATTAATCATGGTAGTACCCTTTCATTTAGTTACTTCATTGAGTTATTTTATCTAGACTACGCTGATAACGTCACCGCTTCGCGGTAACGGTATCAATAAGGAGCGCAAACAGTCGCAGCACCACTTTAACTACACACGGCTAGTTAGCGCGACAATTAAACCAATGATACCGCCAAAAACACCACCCCAAACGACTAACCAACCAAGGTGGCTCCTGATCATAGTTTGAATAATATCCTTCACTAACTCCGGCGTTAGCTCATTTAAACGTTTTTCAATAATATCACTGACCTTGCCCTGCATACCACCTGCGAGATTCGAATGGCCGAGTTCATCATGCAGCACAGCAACGAACGCTTCACTCTGGGTTATTTCGATAACGACTCGCTTCATTTTTTTAATGAACGGTTCCTTTAGAGGCGTTAATGCATCACTACCACCTACCATAGCCAACATACCGCCTAAAGAAGAGTTTTCAATAACATCAACTAAACCATCGAATACCGGCGCAAGGTCTACTTTAGCAATAACTGGCGCTAAGTCTACAGTACTTAATTTATCTGGGCCTTCAGACAAAAATTGTTCAATATTTTCTTTGGTAAAAAACTGCTCCATCATTAAGTGACGAAGACCCATTTTAAACTCTTCAAATCGAGCAGGGATGACCCCTGAGCCATACAAACCGGGGACTTTCTCAAACAGCATATGCACGGCCAACCAATTAGTAATGGCCCCAGAAAGTGCGAACATACCTACCGTAAGTACTATATATTGATTCAAAAAGTAACCCACTAAAACACACATTAAAGCACTAGCATTAGTCACAATACTTTTATTCACGAAAGGTCTATTCACAATACATCTCATATAGTTTAACGTTGATTCACAACGCCAGTAAAATTATCATTATTTGAGTTAACGCCCCGAAGATGACGGAGAGACTGATAAACTCGTAAAGTTGACGTCATCATTATTATCGCTAGACATTAGCTGAGCAATAATATGATCTAGAGGTTGTTGATCAAACATTAATGCATAAAGAGCAGACGCTAGTGGCATATATACTTGCATTTCGTCCGCCTTTTCTTTGACTAGCCTCAGGGTATTCACGCCTTCGACGACTTGCCCAATGTCTTCTACCGCTTGTGTGTAACTTTTTCCGCAACCCAACGCGTATCCTAAACGATAGTTACGACTTAGATTGGAGCCGCAAGTCAGCATCAAATCACCGACACCCGCCAAACCTAGTAACGTCATAGGGTTTGCGCCCATATGGTGGGAAAAACGTCCCATTTCGGCCAGAGAACGTGTCATTAGCATCGCTAATGTATTCTGACCACAGTGCCTAGCTTCTGCCATACCCACTATAATCGCATAAATATTTTTTAATGCGCCAGCGAGCTCCACACCGCAACAGTCATCATTGCTATATACACGAAAAGTAGATGAGCACAGGGTGGTTTGCACGCGCTCAATAAGCGAGGCATTGACACTGGCAATAACCGAACCTGTTAACTGCTGCTGAATCATCTCTTTCGCAAAGTTAGGCCCGCTAAGGACGCCTATGGGGTGATGCGGTAGCTCTTGCTCTAAAATTTGGCTCATGAGGCGAAAACCATCGGCGTCTATGCCTTTAGTCGTACTGACGACGCATGCCGAATCAGCTAAATAAGGCTTCATCTGACACACTACCTCACGGAATACCGAGCTTGGCACCGAGATGAAAACGAGTTCACATTGGGCCAGCGCTTGCTCCATATCTGCCACAACGTGAACGAAGGCATGTAGAGTAAAGCCGGGGAGATACTGAGTATTCTCTCTTGAAGATTGGATTTCGTTAGCACGCACAGCATCACGCATCCATAAATACACAGGAAAATCATTTAAGCCGATCGTGCTGGCGAGGGCCGTACCAAAACTGCCACCACCGATAACGGCTACCTTAGGAAAGTGATTCATAAAATTATTATCATTAGTAGTGAGTGACTAGTCATTCATGCCATCGTGCGCACGCCATTATATGACAAATCACACAACACGATGACTATAAAGCATACGACATATACCCAAAAAGCAGCAAAGTATCACTTCACTGCTTTTTGAATAACCTGCTGCCATCATATAATGGCAAAACAATGATTAGTGGCTAAGTTCTAATAACAAACGGTTTAGACGTTGAACATAAGCTGCTGGGTCATCTAAGTGACCTCCCTCTGACAATGTAGCTTGATCAAAAAGAATATTCACTAAATCACCAAAGCGGTCTTCATCCATTTCTTGATCCAACTTTTTCACTAATGGATGTTCTGGGTTTAGCTCAAATGTTGGCTTCGTCTCGGGTAGAGATTGACCCGCTTGCTCCATCAAACGGCGCATTTGTGCACCCATATCATCTTCACCGACCACCACACAGGCTGGCGATTCGGTCAACCGATTGGTTAAGCGTACTTCAGCGACCTTGTCATCCAAGACTGACTTAGTGCGCTCGACTAAGCCTTTCAGCTCTTCATTGATTTTTTCTTGCGCTGCTTTTTCTTCTTCGGTGTCTAAGTCACCTAAATCAAGGGAGCCACGCGCCACATCTTGTAATTGCTTGCCATCAAATTCTCGAAGATGGCTCATCATCCAGTCGTCTACGCGATCAGACAACAACAACACTTCAATGCCTTTCTTGCGGAAGACTTCAAGATGCGGGCTATTTTTCGCCGTGTTAAAGTTTTCTGCAGCCACGTAATAAATTTTATCTTGCCCTTCTTCCATGCGGCTAACATAATTTTCTAATGACTGATCCGGCGTCGAAACGTCAGTATGAGTCGTAGCAAAACGTAATAACTTGGCTATTTTTTCTTTATTCGCAAAATCTTCACCAGGGCCTTCTTTTAATACTTCGCCAAACTCTTTCCAGAATGCCGCATACTCTTCTGGTTTTTTCTTCGCCATTTTATCGAGCATATCTAATATACGCTTAGTCAATGCAGCACGCATTGCGTCGATATTAGGATCTTTTTGTAATATTTCACGAGATACATTGAGTGATAGATCGTTAGAATCGACGATACCTTTCACAAAACGCAAATACATAGGCAAGAACTGCTCGGCCTCATCCATAATAAACGTGCGCTGAACATAAAGCTTTAAGCCACGCGTGCCTTCGCGATTGTATAAATCAAAAGGCGCTTTTTTCGGAAGATACAACAAGCTCGTGTAATCTAACTTGCCTTCAACACGGTTATGGCTCCACGTTAATGCGTCTTGATAATCATTAGATACATGTTTATAAAACTCTTGATATTCTTCATCTTTGACGTCGGAACGAGAGCGTGTCCATAATGCCGTAGCTGTATTGATAGTCTCATCTTCTGGGGCTTCGGGCTCTTTGCCCTCTTCTGGTTCGCCTTGCGCTGCTTTCTGCATAATAACCGGTAGAGAAATATGATCCGAATACTTTTTGATCACCGAACGTAAACGCCAACCATCTGCAAATTCAATAGCATCGTCTTTTAGATGAAGAATAATGGTAGTGCCACGATCTGCTTTTTCAATGGCTTCCACCGTAAAATCAGCATCACCTTCGCATTCCCAATGTACACCTTCCGCGGGTGGCACACCGGCTTTACGGGTCAATACTTCTACCCGATCGGCGACAATAAATGAAGAATAGAAACCTACGCCAAACTGGCCTATCAACTGCGAGTCTTTTTTATCATCACCCGATAAGTTATCTAAAAACTGGGCGGTGCCTGACTTGGCAATAGTACCCAAATGGCTAATGACATCTTCGCGAGTCATGCCAATGCCATTATCACTAATAGTGACGGTTTTGGCTTCTTTATCGAAGCTTACACGAATCGCCAACTCAGGATCACCTTCATACAGGTCACCATTTTTCACCGCTTCAAAACGCAGTTTGTCAGCGGCATCGGACGCATTGGATACTAACTCACGAAGAAATATTTCCTTATTAGAGTAAAGTGAATGGATCATTAGCTGTAATAGTTGCTTGGCTTCTGTTTGAAAGCCTAATGTTTCTTTTTTGGCAGTGGCTGTTGCAGTCACAAAAAACTCCTTAATATTGATACGGGGAATGAGTAATATGGGTAGTCAATAAAGATCTAATAGTCATCTTATCGACTGCTCAAAAAATGAGATGTAACCTATATGGGGCAGGGACATTAGATTTCAAGAGCTGGTGCTTTTCCTCTATCCACAAAAACCTGGGAATGCTACCATTTGCTTAATAAGATGGGGGCAGAAACACAGGCCGACACGCCAGTAATGCGACCAACAGTACCCCCGTTAACACAACTCAGAATTGAGCCACATTCAGCAAAATGACAATGAACATCACATGAACAAAAAAATACCTGTTTCACCTCATCCGAAATCGACTCCTTCTGCACTCTCAATTCAATACCCCTCGGTTTGGCGGCGTTTTGCGGCCATTATTTATGATAGTTTATTGGTTGCTGCTATAAGCATGGGTTATGGCGCCCTGGGCTTGATTATCACTCACGAAACCAATGGTGCCGATGCGGTAGAGATCAACAGTCATTTTCACTGGCTATTTCAACTGGGTTGGCTCGCGGTGATTATTGGGTTTTTCAGCTTTTTTTGGATGCGAGCGGGGCAAACACTGGGCATGCGCGCGTGGCGCTTAAAAATTGTTAAAGAAGAAACTCAGCAAAAGCCTTCACTGATCCAGTGCCTTGGACGATGCCTATTAGCGCCATTTAGCTTCATCGTGTTTTTTATTGGGCTAATACGTAACGACAAGCAATGTATTCACGACCTAGCCACAAAAACCCAAGTCGTGTTGCTACCCAAAGACAAATAACCTTGCGGGGGAGCTTAATTGGACTACTGGACAGAGGGGTTTGGGCAGAGGTTTTGAATACAGGAGCCCGGTTAAAGCCGTGTCATTTATAGATTTTTCTATCAAAGGGCTTACTCTTCGCTGCACCACTTAATTATGCAAATAGCCAACGTGGCTACTCACTCAGCATTAGCGTGTTCGTGCTAGTAAAAACCAGCCTAAGACAAAACAAAAAGTGATGGGGAGTAGTACTGCGAACAGTGGAGAAATACCGTATAGCAAGCTTGCAGGCCCTAACAGCTTTTGTGTTAACTGGAAGCCGATCCCTACCACTACACCAGTGAAAATACGATAACCCATAGTGACCTCTCGTAACGGGCCAAATATAAAAGACACTGCTACTAGCACTAAGCTGATAATCACTAATGGTTGCAAGACTTTACCCCAGTAAGCTAGTAAATACTTACCATTATCTACGTTTTGCTTTTCTAAATATTGAGCATAATCGTATAGTTTAGTGATCGCTAGATTATCGGTATCTTGTACCAAAATTGTCAGTAAATTGGGGGACAATTCTGTTTCCCACACTTGTGAAGGGTAACTTTTTGTAGTGACTAACGAGTTACTCTCGCCAGCAAATACATCGACTGGGAATAAAGTTTCAATCACTCCTTCTACTATCCATTGTCCATTGGTGTACAACGCTATTTTGGCGAAACTAGAAGAAACTAACCGCTGGTTATCATCGTACTGATAACGAGTCACGCCTAACAATTTGCCATTAGCTTGCACACTGTTAAAATGCATAAAAAAATTGTTTTCGCGACTCCATACTCCACCCTTAGCACTCGACACACTATTATTACCCTGTAATAACGAAGAGCGACGGCTTTCAGCATACTGATCTGACACGGGAATAACATACTCGGCAAACAATAACATCGCAGCAATAAACCACAAGACTGGCTTAAGTACCGCCCACGTTAGACGTAATAAGCTTACACCAGCTGCACGCATCACCACCAATTCACTGGTTGACGCCATGCTGCCTAAACCAACCAGCGCACCGACCAAACCTGCAAAAGGCATATACTGATAAAGGCTAGAGGGTATCGCTAAAATGACGTAAATTAATGCTTCGGTAAAGGGATAGGTGTCGGTTAAATTACCTAACTCATCAATGAGTTTCGCCAAAAGATCTAAGGCACAAATGACTAATAACACCGCAATGATCGATGCGACGGTAGTCCGGAAAATGTATGCATTCAATAAGCGCACAGTAATAACCTATTTTTTCCGAGTGAGTTGCGGGATAAGCTTTTGTGGCCATGCGAACCACTGTTTTTTATCAAACAGCAGTACTATGGTCAAGATAAGGAAGGTACCGTGAACGCTCCAGAGGCCTATAAAAGGAGAGAGCTTCAATTCCTCAATAGCACCTCTTGCACTATTGAGTAAAACTAAATAGATAAGGTAGAGCAAAATCGCGGGGAATAACATTACATAACGTCCGCGGCGCGGATTAGTATGACTAAAAATAACCCCTAATAAGGTCACAATCATAACTATTAAGGGCGAAGATAAGCGCCACTGTAAGGCAGCCTGGTGATCAGGTAACGTTGACCCCACTAAGTCTAAGGTGGGCAATCGGTTAACTTTATTATTGGTAACAACAATTTCACCCTTAACATCCACATGCTGGCCGAACTCTTCAAACTCAGTAATACGGTAGTTAGCCTGCCCAGGCTGCCCTTCGTAGCGCACACCATTCTTAAGGACTAAATAACGCTGATCGGTATCACCCAGTAGTTTATATTCAGCCACTTTTGACCGTACCGTCATTAACGCCTCATCTTTCCCCACATTCATATTAGCGAGAAAAAAAGCATTCAGCTGTTCTCGGTTATCACTGACATTCTCAGTATAACTCACTAGGCTTTTATTGCGCGAGACTTGGAAACGCGCTTCCTGCATCGTCTCAAAATCATTTCTTGCTTGCTGCTGAGCTAATATTTTTTCAGCCTCATGTAATCCCAAAGGCGTAAGCCATAAACTGAGAGACGCAATGATGACAGTCACGATGGCTGCGGGTATGTAAGTCCATTGAATCAGCTGTTTACGACTCACGCCACAAGAAAAAAGCACTGTCATCTCACTGTCGGTGTATAGACGTCCATAGGCAAGTAAAATTGAAACGAAAAAACCCAACGGTAAAATCAATTCTACAAAACCAGGCAAGCGATAAAACATAACGGCAAATAGTACGCTTGCATCTACCTTACCCGCAGCGGCTTCTGCCAAATACTTAACAAAGCGGCCACTCATGATAATGACCAGCAACACACTGGTCACCGCAAAGGTAGTTTGCAAAACTTCTCTTGATAAATAGCGTAGAATAATCATAAGTCTTATCATCTCATTTTTTAGCCATAACCGGTAGATACGAATGATTTTTTAGACGACTATTTATATATTTGCTTAGGTTGCTGTTTACCTGTCTGATTATTATAATGACCGTATAAACCTACTTATTATTTTTCTAAGCTCAGACATAACAACGCAGTCGTAACAAAGAACTATGGTTTATCCACGCAACATGAGACTGCTACGCTATACTATTTGTCAGCTCTAACAGACATCGGCACCCACTACCTCAGTAGCTTTTCGCGCAACGGCCACTCCATCTATTAACGTCTCTACAACGTAGAGCCCAAGGAACATCTATGAGTTTTTCGGTAACAACAACACCTGTCAGTAACTGTAAAAGTGACTGTATTGTACTTGGCGTATTCACCAGTGAAAAATTAAAACCAGGCAATGCACTGTCACTGTCTAACAATGCGGCTTTGTTAGAGAAAGAGTGTCGTATTTCGTTACTTAAGGCATTTGACACCAGTGAATTTAGTGGTCAAGTAGGGCAAACCGTTGTATTTCACCAGCCTAACGAAGGCATACACAAAGTCATATTAGTGGGGATGGGCAAGCAGAGCCAATTAACCGCCACCACATACCGCACTAGCACCGACAGTTACGCCAGCGCCATGGTTAAAATAGGAGCCAAAAAAGTTGATATCTTTTTAGATGATGTCGTTACTGATGGCTTTTCTTTATCGCAACAAGCGCAATACTGTGCCGAAAAAATCACCCATGCTTTTTATCACTTTTCAACCTGCAAGAGTGACAAGAAACCACTGCTGCTTCCTAAGGTACAGTTCCACATCAGCAGTACGGTAAAGCCAGCAGGCATTAAAGATGCATTGATGGTAGGTGCCGCTGTTGGTAATGGCATGAATGTGGCCCGGGAACTAGGCAATTTGCCTGCTAATATATGTACTCCGACTTACTTAGCCAACGAAGCGAGGCAATTGGCGAAAGCCAATAAAACGCTCTCCACTACAATTTTATCCGAAAAACAAATGGCCGATCTAGGAATGGGGTCGCTATTATCAGTATCCGTGGGGAGTAAAGAACCCGCCCATCTCATTATTATGGAATATAAGGGAGCGGCTAAATCACAACGCCCTCACGTATTAGTTGGTAAAGGGATTACTTTTGACACTGGCGGTATTAGCCTGAAACCAGGTAGCGCGATGGATGAGATGAAATTTGATATGTGTGGTGCAGCGAGCGTATTTGGCACCATGAACACACTGGTCGACTTATCCCCCAAGATCAACGTAGTAGCCATTGTTGCTGCTGCCGAAAACATGCCAAGCAGCACTGCAACTAAACCGGGTGATGTGGTTACTTCGATGGCGGGAAAAACCATTGAAATTCTCAACACCGATGCCGAAGGACGTCTGGTGCTGTGTGATGCACTGAGTTATGCCGAACGCTATAACCCTCAGACGGTGGTCGATATTGCCACGCTCACAGGCGCTTGCGTGGTAGCGCTGGGCGGACATGCAACAGGCTTGTTCAGCAATAACCAACAGCTTGCCCAAGACTTGTTAGCTGCAGGGCAGCACACGGGAGATAGAGCGTGGCAAATGCCATTATGGGACGACTATAAAAAACAGCTAAAAAGTAATTTTGCTGATTTAGCCAATATTGGTGGCCGCGAAGCGGGTAGTATTACCGCTGCGTGTTTTTTATCTTACTTTACCGAAAGTTACCCATGGGCTCACTTAGATATTGCGGGGACTGCGTGGTTATCGGGCGCTAATAAAGGCGCGACCGGTAGACCCGTTCCGCTACTCACTCATTACTTGCTCGAAAAAGCCTCCGACGCTGAAAATAGCCCAGAGAAAAAAGTAGACAAGGTAATGAAGGTTGCTAAAGCATCAAAGGCAACGAAGTAGCCTATTATCATGACTGAGATTGACTTTTACATTTTGCAAGACAACACTCTTGCTGCCCGTGATCACTTTGCATGCCGGTTAGCAGAAAAAGCATTGCACACCGGGCGGCAGATAGTGATTCGCGTCAACAGCCAAGCACATGCCGACTCTATGAGCGACTACCTGTGGTCATTCAAACCTGAATCATTTGTACCCCACACCATAGCATCTGAAAGTAAACCATCAGTGGCCGGCATTGTTATTGATTGGCAAGGGCATACCGAAGCATACCATGATGTGATTATTAACCTGCAACAGGACGTACCTAAAGAATTTAGCCGCTTCAATAAGCTTTCCGAAATTGTTGTACAAGATAAGGCTCTATTGGCAACTACGCGGGAGAACTATCAGTATTACCGTGATCGGGGCTACCCCCTGAAATCGCATAAATTATAAAGCCGTATATTTAACCCTACCGATTGCTCATCTGATTTAACTGCAGTATTCTTCCCGCTAGTGTCACTTCTTAAGTGGCTTGTCGTGAGGAGAAGGATGAATGCGTAGTGTTGCATTACTGAGTAGTAGCGTCTGCTTATTAGAAACAACTCCTATTAGCAATATGAAGGTGGCGGGGTTAAGTTTTCAGCAGGAAACCACTATTTATGGATGGGCACCAGCCAGCCTTAAAAAATTTTCGTATACACACCCAACTCGGAATAAATGTAGAGGTGTTGAGTAATGGCCACAAAAGATCTACTCAAAAACAAACGGCATATATTGATCACTGAGCTAGAGTCTATCAAAAACCTGTTGGGTAGCGGTGGCGAGGCAGAAGATAACATTCCTCTGCTGAAAGATCCCCTACCTTCGCCATCACAAGAGGCAGCGTCGCAAAACGTTTTTTTCGCTGCCACAGTGAAGAATACGATTAATCATCAACCCGACCATCATCAAGCAGATACAACCGGCCCCAGTAATATAAGCGACGATGGCATTCAGCAGAACACCTTAGTTGACCCTAGCAGAGTGGTTTTTCCAGCGGGTGACACAAACAGCGTACTCGAAAGTACCGGTATCCTACTGGGACAGCACTCTCTATTTGCTGATACCAAAGTAAAAGCAACGACACATCGTACGGATGAAAGACCTACTGTGGATAATGATGAGTATAGAAAAACGGCCTCATTAACAGAGAATCCATTTTTGCCCGCACATATCAGACAGCGCTTCAAGGATCAGCACGCCATTAGCAGGACTACCGAAAGCACCATAGATCACTTTACTGCAAGTGCCGCCGAAGACCCTACAGAAAGCCTTACTGAAAAAAGCCTTCCAGAACATGATGATAAACCGCCTTTCCCAGCCACTGCCAGCTATACGCAACAGCTGATAGATCAGCTTATTGCCCATCACTTACCGCAGATTGAAGCAGAACTACGCCGAAAACTTGGTGAAGTTGTCAAAAGTCATCACCATCAATTACCAAAATAGCAGATAAAAAATAATACATGAAAAACCCATGGAATTTTCACTCTCGCGCACGGTTCATTGTATAATCATTAGCCTTTAGTCGAGCCCTCAAACCCATAGGAAAGCCCACTAGGTTTATTATCCTCTCAGCACCTGTATATACAAGATGGTGTTTTGAATAAACGTGGCTCGCCTCTATTACTTTACTGCAATAAAAGACACTGTAAGCATTATGGAAAAAACCTATCAGCCCCAAGAAATCGAACAATCACGGTACAAGATCTGGGAAGATGCCGGGTATTTTAAACCCTCAGGCGAAGGCGAAAGCTACTGCATTATGATACCACCGCCCAACGTAACCGGCAGTTTACATATGGGACACGGTTTCCAAGAAGCGATTATGGATGCGTTGGTACGCCACCAACGAATGAAAGGTAGAAACACCCTATGGCAAGTAGGTACAGACCACGCAGGTATTGCCACACAAATGGTGGTTGAGCGTTTACTTGATGCAGAAGGCGTCACGCGTCACGACTTAGGCCGAGAAAAATTTATTGAAAAAATTTGGGAATGGAAGAACGAGTCAGGCGGTAATATCACCCGTCAATTACGTCGTTTAGGCGCTAGCCCAGATTGGAGCCGTGAGCGCTTTACGATGGATGACGGATTTTATAAAGCCGTACAAGAAGTCTTTATTCGCCTTTACGATGACAACCTTATCTATCGTGGCAAACGCTTAGTCAACTGGGATCCGAAATTACACACCGCCATTTCTGATCTAGAAGTTCTCAGCGTAGAAAAGAAAGGCTATTTATGGCACTTTCGTTACCCGCTAACCAGTGGCGACGGGTATTTAGTCGTTGCCACAACACGTCCTGAAACGATGCTGGGCGACAGCGCTGTTGCGGTTCATCCAGAAGATGAGCGCTATCAGCACCTTATTGGCCAAACCATTACACTGCCGTTAGTGGGACGAGAAATCCCCATTATTGCCGACGATTATGTGGATCGCGAATTTGGTACGGGTTGCGTTAAAATCACCCCTGCTCATGATTTTAACGATTATGAAATGGGACAACGGCATAACCTGCCGTTAATAAATATTTTAGATGACGATGCGAACATTAATAACGACGCGCCTGAAGCCTATCGTGGTATGGAGCGCTTTGCCGCGCGCAAACAAATCATTGCTGATTTTGAGGTTCTAGGGTTATTAGAGAAAATTGATGATCACCATTTAAAAGTGCCTACAGGTGATCGCTCGGGGGTGGTTATTGAACCCTATCTCACCAACCAATGGTATGTGCGCACTCAACCTTTAGCAGAAGAAGCTATATCAAAAGTCGAAGATGGATCCATTAAATTCGTCCCTAATCAATATGAAAACATGTATTTTTCGTGGATGCGTGACATTAAAGATTGGTGCATTTCTCGTCAATTGTGGTGGGGGCATAGAATTCCCGCATGGTACGACGAGTCAGGAAAAGTCTATGTAGGACGCAGTGAAGCTGACGTACGTGAAAAACACAATCTGAGTAACGACATCACGCTCACTCAAGACGAAGATGTATTAGACACATGGTTTTCTTCTGGTCTCTGGACGTTCGGTACATTAGGTTGGCCGGAAAAAACGCCTGAGCTTGAGACCTTTCACCCGAGCAATGTATTGGTAACGGGCTTTGATATCATTTTCTTCTGGGTCGCCAGAATGATTATGCTGACGCTTTACCTCCGTAAAGAAGTGCCGTTCCATACGGTTTACGTACATGGCCTAGTCCGCGATAGCAGCGGCCAAAAAATGTCGAAGTCAAAAGGCAATGTCCTCGATCCCATTGATTTGATCGATGGCATAGACCTAGAAAGCCTCGTGACAAAACGCACCACAGGCTTAATGAATCCCAAAGCTGCTTCTAAAATTGAGAAGTCGACGCGCAAAGAATTTTCCGCAGGGATTAACCCCTACGGTACCGATGCGTTGCGATACACCTATTATTCACTAGCCTCTACCGGCCGTGATATTAATTTTGATATTGGTCGTATCGAAGGCTACCGCAATTTTTGTAACAAAATATGGAATGCAGCACGTTATGTATTAATGAACTGCGAAGAACAAGATTGTGGCGTTAACGGAGAGACCGTTGAATTGTCACTGGCTGATCGTTGGATTATTTCTCGTTTACAACAAGCCGAGCAAGCCGTGGAAGAAGGCCTAACCACTTACCGCTTAGATTTAGCATCTCAAGCACTCTATGACTTTATTTGGAATGATTACTGTGATTGGTATTTGGAGTTATCTAAACCCGTATTATGGGACGATAATGCCGGCGTTGAACAGCAACGTGGTACGCGAAAAACATTAATTCGCGTGCTAGAAACCACTTTACGCCTTGCGCATCCGTTAATACCTTATATCACCGAAGAAATTTGGCAGCGGGTCAAAACCCTTGCAGGCCAAACTGGTGATACTATTATGCTAGCGCCCTACCCAATTGCTGACCACACAAAAGTAGATCAAGATGCGCTAAGTGATGTGGAGTGGCTCAAACGCATTATTTTGGGTGTGCGAAACATTCGTGGAGAAATGCAAATCTCACCCGCCATTAAGTTGCCGCTCTACTTTGCTAATGGTAACAAACAAGATCAGCAGCGCTTAAACAGCATGCAAACATTTTTAAGTAAACTGGCAGGTTTAGAAAGTACTCAATGGTTAAACGCAGGGGAAGAAGCGCCATTATCGGCTACGGCCTTAGTCGGCAAGATGGAGATTTTGGTCCCTATGGCAGGCTTTATTGATAAAGATGCCGAGGTAGCACGACTCACAAAAGAAGTCGAAAAACTACATAAAGAAGCGGCGCGCATTAGCGGAAAGTTAAACAACGCTGGCTTTGTAGATAAAGCCCCTGCCGCAGTAGTCGATAAAGAGAAAGAAAAACTTGCTGACTACAATCAATCAATTGAGAAGCTAGAAACACAACTCGAAAAAATCAGGGCCATGTAAGCATTAATGGATAAAGCGCGCTCACCGTTAGCGTGTTTTTCAAACTAGCGGTGAGCGTCTAGCCATTTTTTCACTGGTGCATAAGACGTACGGTGGATAGGCGTGACGCCTAAGCGCTGTAAAGCCTCCATATGCACTTTGGTTGGGTAGCCCTTGTGAGCCGCAAAGCCATAACCAGGATATTCTTCTTCAACAGCGACCATTTCACGGTCACGAGTGACTTTTGCCAAGATAGAGGCTGCAGCGATCGCTTGTACGCGGCTATCACCTTTTACCACTGCTTCAGCCGCGTAATTCCATTGCGGTAGTTTATTGCCATCAACCCAAACATGTTCGGGTTGCACCGGTAGGTTTTCTACTGCTTTTTTCATCGCCAGTAAACTAGCCTGTAAAATATTGATATCATCTATTTCGGCTACCGAACAGCGAGCGATTGACCATGATAATGCCCGCTCTTGAATGATATCAAACAAAGCCTCGCGTTTCTTTTCTGATAACTTTTTCGAATCATCTAGACCCTCGATCGGTTTATTCGGATCAAGAATAACCGCTGCGGTCACTACATCTCCCGCTAAAGGGCCACGCCCTACTTCATCAACGCCTGCGCCTAATAAACCCGTATATCGGCTGACGAATATATCCATTGTGATCTCCTATAAGTGACGCTCTTTAAGCAATTTTTGTAAGTGGCTGCCAATACAATTGATAACTGAAGCATTGTCTCTTCTTTCACTATTTAGCAGTCGCCATTGAAAGTAAATATTCAACAACGTCAGCCGCTGTTTCACTGGCATTCACGCTAAGCTGCCTATGTAGTTCGGTAAAACGCTGCTGTAAATCGCGTACTTTTTGCGGATTATCTAGCCAATCTTGTGTAGCTTGCACAATAGCTTCTGGCGTTGCCGCATCCTGTATAAGTTCGGGGACAAGCGCTTCACCTGCCAATAAATTAGGTAGCGATACATGCTCTACGGTTAGCATCCGTGATATCAGCCAATACGAAAAAGCGTCTTTTTTATAAACCACAACCATCGGTTTTTTTAACAACATGGCTTCAAGAGTCGTGGTGCCCGATGCCATCACCACGCAGTCAGCAGCAGCCATCGCCGTGTGAGAATGGCCTTCAATAACTGACACCGATAACTGCGGATAATCTTTAAGCTGTGAACATATCTGCGAACGACGTTCAGCATTAACCGCAGGAACCACAAAGTGAAGGTGGTCGGGGTTAGCATCGGACAATTGACTTAATGCTTGCCATAACACGTCGCCAATATGCTCTATTTCAACTCGTCGGCTCCCCGGTAAACAGGCGATAATTTTTGTATTCGTTAAGGCACTTTTTTGTAAAGCATCATCTTTTGGCAGTAATGCCAGCAATTGCTCACGCGCAGACTGGGGATCATTGATTATCGGGAATTGATCTGCCAAGGGATGCCCAACAAACGTCACGGGAACATTGTGCTGTTGATAAAATGCGGCCTCAAAAGGTAATAAGGTCAACATCCAATCAACGGATTTTTTGATACCTTTTATTCGACCTTGCCGCCAAGCCCATACCGATGGACTGACATAATGAATAGTTTTTATGCCCGCTTGCTTGAGCTTTTTTTCTAAGGCAAGAGTAAAATCTGGTGAGTCGATACCAATAAACAGGTCAATTTTTTCATCGACGAAATATTGAAAAAGATGTTTCCGAATACGCAGTAATTCGGGGAGACGTTTTAGTGGTTCGATCAAGCCCATAACGGCTAAGCGGTCTTGGGAGTAGAGGGAATCAAAGCCATGGGCTAACATTCTGCTGCCACCGATACCGGAGAAACGACAAGAAGGGAAGCGTTGTTTAAGTACCGCAAGCAGGCTAGCGCCGAGAATATCACCAGAGACTTCACCCACCACAATGCCAATGTGCATTATTCCCATCCTAATAAATATCTGTTAATGAAAATGAGGGGAAGTTTCTCGCAAAAAGTGCCTGACCAGTCATAGTGGGTTCTATGGAGAAGAAATAAGAGTTTACGCGACTGCTCTCGCCCCTTACCTACATCCCTGTAGGCAAAGCTACCGCTCCTGCTCTCGCCCCTTACCTACATCCCTTAGGCAAAGCTACCGCTCCTGCTCTCGCCCCTTACCTACATCCCTGTAGGCAAAGCTACCGCTCCTGCTCTCGCCCCTTACCTACATCCCTGTAGGCAAAGCTACCGCTCCTGCTCTCGCCCCTTACCTACATCCCTGTAGGCAAAGCTACTAAAAGAAAAAAGACCATTATTTATGGTGAAGACTGATTGGAGTTTGGGTTGGAGTGAGTATTCTCACCTCACTGAATCACGCCGTTATCAGTTAACGTACGATGCCCCGTGTCGACGATGTGAGCGAGTCAATAAATAACTGTAATGGCTGACAACGATCAACTAACAGCTCAAGTTCAGCAAGCGCTTCTTGTGCCGTTAAGCCCTTTTTATAAACTAACTTAAAAGATTTTTGTAATACTTTAATATGTTCTTTTGAAAAGTCGCGTCTCGACAGACCTTCGGTATTAATTGTTTTAGCTTCGGCTGGCGATCCCGATACGATGACAAATGCAGGGACATCTTTACCAATCGTGCTACCCATTCCCGTGAAACAATGGGCCCCGATATGACAATATTGATGAACCAGCGTGTAGCCACCCAAAATAGCCCAGTCTCCCACATGAACGTGTCCAGCGAGCGCGGTATTGTTAACTAAAATACAATGATCACCAATGACACTGTCGTGACCGACATGGACATAAGCCATCAATAAATTATGGTTCCCTATGGTAGTTTCTGAACGGTCTTGAACCGTCCCACGATGAATAGTGACGCCTTCGCGAATCACATTATTATCACCAATCACTAAGCGAGTGGCTTCGCCTTGATATTTTAGATCTGGGGTGGCGTCACCCACAGTAGAAAATTGGTATATGTGATTGTTTTCACCAATCACCGTTGGACCTTTGATAACCACATGGGGCTCTATGATAGAGCCCGCACCAATCACAACATCAGCGCCAATAATAGAAAAGGCACCGATGCTCACGTTATCCGCTATTGTTGCTGTAGGGTCTATAATTGCTTGAGGATGAATCATTCCTTACGATACAACCTATACTTTTCTATCGGCACAGAGGATCGTCGCAGATGCAGCTAACTCTCCATCCACCGATGCTTGGCAATCAAACTTCCAAATACCACTTTTTTTAGACACCACTCTGGCTTCTAATTGCAGACGGTCACCGGGAATGACTGGGCGCCTAAAGCGTACTTTATCCGCGCCAGCAAATAAATATACTGAGCCATCTTGTGGCGTTTTATCCATAGTCTTAAAACCTAAAATACCCGAGGCTTGTGCCATCGCCTCAATGATCATCACGCCAGGAAAAATGGGTGCTTGGGGAAAGTGACCATTAAATACTTCTTCGTTAACAGTAATATTTTTATACGCCACTATAGACTCACCAATTTTTAAATCGACCACCCTGTCCACAAGCAGAAACGGGTATCGATGAGGTAGCCATTTTTTAATTTCGGTTACATCCATTTTTTTTGCCTTGACTGATTTATACGTAATGGGTTGATATTATCTATTCTAAAAAGGCTGCTTTTCAGTGTGGCTGCCTGTATATTAATTTTTCTATAGCTTTCGAACAATACTATCTAAGTGATTAAAGCGTGCTGCGTTTTTACGCCATGTTTCAGTTCTATTCATTGGTGTCCCTGAAGAGTAAGAGCCAGGTTGTCCAATCGACCTAGTGACTAATGTCATCGCGGTGATATGTACATCATCTGTAATAGTAAGATGCCCGATAATCCCGACGGCACCGGCGATAGTGCAACGTTTACCTATTGTTGTACTACCAGCAATGCCGGTGCAAGCAGCAACTGCAGTATTTTCACCTATCCGGACATTATGGGCAATTTGAATTTGGTTGTCGAGCTTGACTCCGTCAGCAATCACAGTATTGTCTAGCACCCCACGGTCAATCGTCGTGCCAGCGCCAATTTCAACATTACAACCAATATCGACCCCGCCTAATTGGTACACTTTTTGCCAACTCCCTCGGCCATCTTGTACTGGCGCAAAACCAAAACCATCGGATCCGATCACTACCTGACTATGAATGACCGTGTTATCACCTACAACGGTATTACCATAAACACATGCATTGGGATAAAAAATAACGTTCTCACCAATCGTCGTATTATCGCCAATATAACAACCCGCATAGATTATTGTACCGCGACCGATGGTAACATTTGCGCCAATGACAACATTCGCGCCGATATCGACATCACTGGCAATTTGGCAGGAAGATCCAAAAACCACCGATGCATGCACCTCTCCTGACGCAGCGGCCAGAGTAGAAAAAAGCTCTGACACTTTAGCAAAAGCGTAATAGGGATTTTCGGTAACTAGCTTATTACCTACAAAAAAATCTTGTTTATCAGGTAATAAAATGACACATCCGGCAGATGTTGTTGCCAAAAAAGACTCGTATGCCTTGTTAGATAAAAAAGAAATATCTTCATCAACTGCATTATCTAATGTATTGAGGCCAGTGATTATTTTTTCTTTATCTCCCACTAAGACGGCTCCAGCGAAGGCTGATATTTCTTCTAAGGGGTAAGCCATTTTATTTTTCATGGTATTAATGATATACCTTTGACAGCACTCTACTCATTAGCATTTAATTTCTTCACTAACTCTTCCGTAATATCAAACTCGGCCGTTCTAAAATAAACCGCTTGTGATTTGATGAGCAAGCCGATTTTTTTCTCATCAATTATTTGATTAACCATCATCTCAACCTTGGGGGCTAACTCTTTCTGAATACTCGCATCCAGCCGACGGCGTATAGTTGTCTGCTGATCGGCTAGACTACTAAGCTCAGTGTATACAGCCTGTCCTTTTTGCTGGTGCGCTTGCTTTTGCTCATCAGACCAAGTGAGCGATTTAGTTTCACTCTCTTTTTGTAGTTGGTCTAAAGACTGACGAGTTTGCTTTATTTGCGCTATCAAACTCTGGTAGTTTAGATCCGACTGAAGTGCTTTATACTGCTGGAGTGAATAATTTGATGCACGTAAAGCACCCTCTAAGTCGACTGTGGCAATATTTTCTGATGCAAAGACAGACGAGTGAGCAAGTGCACCAAAAAGCAGAAGGGTCAAGCATAGTATTTTTTTCATAACGTAGTCATTATCGTTTTGCTGTTTAACATAGGTAGGGAATTAAAAACTCTGCCCGAGAGAAAATTGGAAACTTTCTGTTTTATCCGACGGCTGTTCTTGAATAGACTTTGATATGTACATACTTAATGGGCCGACAGGCGACAACCATTGAATGCCAACACCCGCTGACGAGCTCAAGTTACCTAAATCTATATTACTACAGTTAACTTGTGTACTGGCACAGTTATCAGAGAAAACATTACCGGCATCAACAAACAAAACCGTTCGTACTGACTTAACATTACGTGTAAAGGGTAATGGAAAAGCTAGCTCTACTCCTGTCTCCAATAGCATATTCCCGCCTATCGTTTGCACATCATCATCAGCATAAGTTTGCAGGCCGCCACCTGCATCGCTAACGTAGGCAAAGCCATCCTGATAAGGTGCCGCAAGAAATGATTTTGCCGGCGTTCCTTTAGGTCCCAAAGAACTTGTTTCAAACCCTCTAATCGAGTTACTCCCGCCTGAAAAAAAGTTTTCAAAGAAAGGCAATCCTTCAATGCTGCCATAACTATCGGCATAACCAATCTTGCCTTTCAATCTTAATGTGAGATTTTTCGTAAGAGCTCTATAGAACTGTGCATCATAAGACATTCTATAATATTCAATATCGCTACCCGGAACAGCCACATCAAATTTCAATTTTTGCGACCCCCCATTAGTAGGAAAAATACCCCGATTTAATGTGGACTCTGTCCATCCGAACTTAACATCTAGCGTGTTGAAGTCATTTCCATAAAGATCTAAAAAACCATCAGGAGATGATGCAACTTGAGCCTTCTGAGCTGGGGTAAGAACACCTGTTCTAGCGATTCCATCTGCCGATGTTTGCACCCCGCTGGTGACTGCATCATTCTCGTCGCGAAAACCATTTCCGTTACTATCTGCAAATCCCGCAGTCACCAACGTATTCAAGTTATCCGCATCGATATACTCGCCTTGTACCCCTGAACGAAACCGAGGGCTAGCAGAGACCTCTTGGACCGCCTGAGCACCTGCGGTGACTTTAATATTTTCTATACCCACACCGAAGGAAATACGACTGTTCTCGGAAATAGGGTAGCCGAATGTCACATCGACACCTAAACGGTCCGTAGAAAAACTCGCAATATCCAGTTCGTCTAAATTACGCTCCCGATAAAATAAGCTCACCCCTCGGCTTACCCCATCTTGCGTGTAGTAAGGGTTGGAAAAATTAACACTATAACCTGTTTCAACATCACTACGATCAACTTGAAAACCAAAGGTATTTCCCGTGCCAAGCCAATTTGACTGTTGTAAGCCTGCGCCAAAACTAATACCGCTACCCTGAGAAAATCCTAGACTCGCATTAATACTACCCGATGGCAGCTCAACAACCGTAAATACCACGTCGATTTGATCTGGACTGCCAGGTATTGGTTCTGTTGTCATAATCACATCACTAAACAATGGTAAACGCTGCAGCCTCAGTTTGGATATCTGAAGCTTTCCAACAGATACTGGAGCACCCTCTAATTGGCGCATTTCACGTCTAAGCACATTATCCTGAGTGGCGACATTACCCCGAAAAACGATTCTTCTGACATAATTAATACTACCTGGATTAATAAAAAAAGTGATTTTTGCACTTTTTTCATCTTTATTAAGTTCCGGTACACCACTCACTTTTGCATAACTGTAACCATCATCACCTAAGCGTTTTTCAATAGTATGGGAGACGGCAAATAGACGCTCTTGGGAAAATGTATCGCCTTCTTTAACGGAAACTAACGCATTCACTTCATCGATCGATATAATAGGGTCACCCGATATATCCACGGCGCTCACCTCATATTGCTTGCCCTCAAAGATATTAATTGTAATATAGACCGACTCTTTATCAGGGCTCAGAGAAACTTGTGTCGATGTCGTTTCAAATTCTAGATAACCCCGGTTTAAATAGAACGTTTTCAAACCTTCTAAATCACCGGCTAGTTTTTGGTTAGCATACTGATCATTACCCGTCACCCAAGACCAACGACCTGTTTCTTTCACTTCAAACAGTTCCTTAAGCTCTTCATCTTTATATTGCTTGTTACCGACGATATTGACGTGTTTAATCTCGGCAACCTCACCTTCTATAATTTTTATCGCTACATTAACTTGATTTTGTTCTAAGTCGATAACTTTAGTCTGTATTTTGGTAGCGTAACGTCCAATATCGCTATACTGAGCGTTTAACTCTCGTTCAATTTTATCTAGTGCCGATTGTTTAAAAATTTCGCCTTCTGCCAAACCAATATTTTTAAGGCCCACTAATAATGCCTCTGTATCAAGCACACTGTTGCCGGCAACCGCTATATTGCTCACGGCAGGCCTTTCAACAACATTCAAAACAAGCACGTTATCTTCAACTGCAATGTCGATATTGGAAAAAAACTCCGTTTTAAACACTTTTCGGACGGCATCCTGCATTTCAAGAGATGTCACATCTGAATTAGCTTCAATGGGCAAGACAGCAAAAATCGCTTTTGCTGAAACGCGCTGTAAGCCATCAATACGAATATCGTCGACACGAAAAGTGTCAGCCGACACACTGAACGACAATAACGCAATACTAAAGAGGCATACTGATGTAACACAGCGAATAAGGTAGGTGGTGTGCATAAATAGTTTCATACAATATAGTTTATCAATAGAGTTTTTCTTACAAAGTAAGACAAGGATTTGTTAGTTCTGATGACCTGAAGATCATCTCGTGTATGTACTGACGAATATACCTTAACTAAAAGAAAATCCGCCTTAAGTCGTTCACATGTGCCAGAACCATGATACTCAATATACAGGCCAAGCCAATTTGGTAACCTATCAACTGAATCTTTTCTGATACAGGACTACCTTTTATCAGTTCCACCACATAATAAAGCAAATGGCCGCCATCTAACACTGGTATAGGCAATAAATTAAACACCCCTAAGCTAACACTTAAGTACGCAATAAACGCAAGATAGAATAACACACCGGCTTTTGCTGAATCACCGGCTGCTTGCGCGATCGTAAATGTGCCGCTTAGATTTTTTGTGGATACATCTGCAACAATCAACTTTTTAATAAAGGACAGTATAAATCCTGCTTGCTCTACCGTGCGTCGCAAGCCTTCAGCGAATGCACCGAGCGGACTGTAGTGGATATCACGAACCATATTATCGGGCCACGACAACGAAGTGGAAACACCTGCTTGCCCAATATCACCCTCCTTGTCTTGGGTAACACGTCGAGGAGTTAAAGCTATATTAATTTGCTCATCCCCGCGTTGAATCAGTAAGTCGATTAACACATCAGGTCGAGCGCGAACATAACTCACCCAGTCTTGCCAATACTTGACCTCTACACCATCGGCAAGAAGCACCTTGTCACCGGACTGTAGTCCAGAAAAATCTGCGGCGCTATTGGAAACCACTTGATTAATAACCGTTTCAGCATCAGGCATAAACTGCACAATACCTAACTCTTGAAATAAATCCGGCGCTTCATTGTCGTGTAGCCAACGATTAATGGGTAAACGTACTATTCGACCCGTCGTCGAAGCCGAGATTATTTCATCTATCTTGACCTGCGGTGCTGAATTAAACGCCTGTACCGATAATTCAATATACCCACTATCACCCATCCGGTGAAGTAAGCGAGAGAACACGTTATTCCACGTCATTACTGGATCGCCATCGACAGCGATAATTTCATCGCCTGCGCGTAAGCCTGCTTGTGCTGCAATTCCTTCAGCAGGCAAATCTCCGGTTACCGGCACCACGCCCTGACTACCCGATAACGCAATAACAAAATAAAGTAATATCGCTAAAATAAAATTAGCTAGTGGGCCAGCAACGACGATAGCCATACGCTGCCAGACGGTTTTTTGTGAAAATGCGGATGACAATTCATTGGGCGCGACCTCTCCTTCACGCTCATCAAGCATTTTCACATAACCACCTAAAGGAATGGCTGCCAAGGTATATTCAGTCCCTAACCGGTCTTTCCATGTTGCCAAGGGTGTACCGAAGCCAACAGAAAAACGGATGACTTTCACTCCACAACGGCGGGCAACATAAAAGTGGCCAAATTCATGAATAGTGACCAACACACCTAAAGCCAGTAAAAAATAAAGAATCGTTAAAATCATGACATATTTCCTATTTGCTGCAGTGTTAAACTACGCGCATAACCGTCAAGCGCAATAACCGCTTCAATCTCATCTGGCTCGCGCCAAACGGCTTTACTCATCACTCGCTGTAAACTATCCATCATAGCGCCAAAACTAAGCCGGGATGCAAGAAACGCATCAACCACAATCTCATTAGCGGCGTTCAACACGGTCGCGGCGCCGATACCCGCTTTAGATGCATCAATCGCTAACTGAAGTGCTGGAAAGTTTGTATTATCTGGCGCTTCGAAGTCTAATCGTGCCGCTGCGATAATATCTAAACTGGATACCCCCGAGTCGATTCGCTCAGGGTAAGCTAAACCATGAGCGATGGGCGTGCGCATATCCGGATTGCCCAACTGCGCTAAAACAGAACCGTCAACATATTCGACCATAGAGTGAATAATGCTCTGGGGATGAATAACCACTTCTATCAATGATGGCGACACATCGAACAACCACCTTGCCTCAATAAACTCTAAACCCTTATTCATTAGGCTAGCTGAATCGACAGAAATTTTACGCCCCATCGACCAGTTGGGATGAGCGCACGCCTGTTCAGGTGTTGCTGACCTAATCGCCGCTGTTGACCACCCTCTTAGCGGCCCCCCCGACCCCGTTAGCAAGATCTTACGCACGCTTGTCTGCACATTGGGCGCTTGAGGCAAGCACTGAAAAATGGCGTTATGCTCACTATCAATAGGCAGCAGTTGCGCACCCGAGTCGCTAACCGCCTGCATAAACAAACTCCCCGCCATCACTAACGCTTCCTTGTTTGCCAGCAATACTTTTTTGCCGGTTTTTACTGCCGACATTGTGGGTAACAGTCCAGCGCCACCGACTATAGCCGCCATCACTGTATGCACGTCATCATGTGCGGCAACATCACATATGGCTTGAGTACCCGATAGCACCTCAGTATTTATTTTTGCTTCGCGCAACAAAGAAGACAACTCAACTGCTGATACCGGATCCTGCATCACCGCAAACGCGGGACGATGAACCACACATTGCTGGAATAAACGCTGACTATTGGTATTGGCCGTAAGAGCAAAAACAGCAAAACGATCTGGATGGCGGCTGATGACATCCAACGTACTCACGCCAATGGAGCCTGTCGAACCTAGCACGGTAATTTGTTGAGCGCTAGAAGGCTGAGCGAGGGGTGATGATGGTAGCGTCATGAACAAAAAAACCTTATAAATGGATGCTTGTGAAAAAACGCTACCAGCTAGAGATGGCAAGTGTAAGTGCAAATATAGGGACGGCCGCCGTCAATCCGTCAATTCGATCCAAAATACCGCCATGCCCCGGCAAAATTGAACCACTATCTTTAATACCACGATGACGTTTGACCATACTTTCTAATAAATCACCCAAAACTGAGGCAAATGCAGTGGGTATAACGACCAATAATGTTAGCAGTAGATTTTTATCCGCAACGTAGGCAACCACAAATGCCAGCACGATGCAGGCTAATACACCGCCCATGACCCCTTCCCATGACTTTCCAGGACTCACTTCTTTTGCCAACTTACGTCGGCCAAAAGCGCGACCCGAAAAGTAGGCAAAAACATCCGCTGTAGATACTATCGCTGCAAGCCATAAAATAAGCCGAGTACCAGAGGGTTGCTGGTACAAATAAAATATCCCTATCAGACAAGGCAGCAACACAAATAGCCCCATTATTAAACGCACCCAGCGGCTTCCCCACAACACACCACTAGAAGGATATCCCTGCACCCATAGCAAGGCAATAGCCCACCAAGCGCCAGCCGTAGTCAACACAGTGAGCACGTTATTGTCGTTAACGTTGGGGGAAGAAAAACCATTCGACATACCTGTAAAGTCCAAGATACCGAGGCTAGCGGTAAATACTAATACGCAATAAACTGCGCGCTGGCGCTTTTGCGGAAAACCAGACAGGTCAGACCACTCCCATGCAGCAATAAGTATCACTACTGCGACCAAACTAATAAACCAAGGCGAAGGTAACAATAGAAGATCAAGTAAGAAAACAGCCACTAAAAAAACTGCAGTGATTATCCGTTTTTTAAGCATTTTGGTGACTCGCTAAGGAGCGCATATCGGTGTGTAAAAAATGTGGATTATGCATGAATTTAAGTCTGTATATTTCAGTAAGAAATCACCTTAAAGCAGTAAAGATAGGCTTTAAGGCACCGCTATAAATTTATTATTATTCGCCAGTAAACAGCTGTTCTGCGGTTAAACCAAAACGCCGCTGACGCATTTTGTACTCTGCCACAGCCTTGGCTAACGATTCAGCGTCAAAGTCTGGCCATAGTTCGTCGGTAAAATACAGTTCGGCGTAGGCTACCTGCCACAGTAAAAAATTACTGATGCGCGTTTCACCGCCGGTTCTAATCAATAAGTCTAGCGGTGGTAAATCTGACAACGACAGGCGACTTGTCAACATCTTTTCGTTGATCTCTTCAAGACACAACTGGCCCTCACTAACCTGCTGAGCGATAGCTTTAGCTGCCTGCGCTATATCCCACTGACCACCGTAATCCGCGGCAATCACTAGGGTACGATCGCCTTCGCAGGCTGTTTTTTCGGCTTTATCAATCGCTGCCAACAACTGACTGCTAAAACGCTCACGACTACCCATGATCCGCAAACGAACGCCTTGTTTTTTTAGTTTTTTCGATTCATTCGACAAGTACACATGAAATAGCGACATTAATGCCTCTACTTCCTTCACGGGGCGCTGCCAGTTTTCACTACTAAAAGCAAAAACCGTCAGCACGCTAATATCGTGTTCTTTACATGCTGATAACACATCACGAAGACGTTCAACACCGGCTTTATGGCCTGCTATACCGATTTTTCCCTGCTGTTTTGCCCAACGATTATTGCCATCCATGATAATAGCGAGGTGATTGAGCGAAGACGTGCTGGGGGTTTCTTGTGCGGCCAAATGATTACCTAATTAAACAATGTGTACTCAACATAACCTGAGAAAAACGGTTAGAACCATCAAACCCTAAATCGCGAGTAAATCTTTTTCTTTAGTCGCTAAGGCTGCGTCAATACTGGTCACAAACTTATCGGTGATTTTTTGCACATCATCTTGACCACGACGCTCTTCATCTTCGCCTATTTCTTTATCTTTAATCAAATCTTTCAGATGACCAATCGCATCTCTTCTCGCATTACGCACCGACACTTTTGCCGACTCAGCTTCCGCCTTGGCTTGCTTGGTGTAGTTTTTACGTGTTTCTTCGGTCAGCATTGGCATTGGCAAGCGAATCAAATCACCGGTTGTTGATGGATTTAATCCTAAGTCTGACTTTAAAATGGCTTTTTCAATTTGCGGGGTGAGTTGTTTTTCCCACGGACTGATAGATAACGTCCGCGCGTCCAATACAGACACGTTAGCGACCTGAGATAATGGCGTCATGGAACCATAATAGTCCACTTTAACCCCATCTAAAATACTAGGATGGGCACGACCCGTACGAATTTTGTTGAAATTGATCGCTAATGCATCAAGGCTCTTTTGCATCTGCTCTGTTGCTTCTTGCTTAATATCTTCAATCATGGCGATGACCCTTTATATTATTTTCTTCACTCTGTAACGTGTAGCCTTTCTTGTGGATCCATACTCGCTATATTGCTTCGCAGATAACCAGTACTGATCCAAAAATACCGCTACCCAAGACGTTCATTTTCTTGCGGGGCAGCCTGCTGAATCAACGTTCCCTCTTCGCCACCGACAACAATATTCAGTAACGCACCGGCATTCGACATTTTAAACACACGCAACGGCATATTGTGATCACGACATAGACAGATCGCGGTTGAATCCATCACTTCTAATTTTTTTTCTAGCGCTGTATCGTACGTAAGCGTGTGGTATTTGGTGGCGGTCTTATCTTTCATCGGATCGGCTGTATAAACACCATCAACCTTGGTCGCCTTTAATACGATTTCGGCTTCCACCTCAATACCGCGTAAACAAGCAGCAGAGTCGGTGGTGAAAAATGGATTCCCTGTCCCTGCAGCAAAAATAACCACCTCTCCTGCGTCTAAAAAACGCATCGCTGCACGACGATCATAGTGTTCTACAACACCGCTCATAGGAATAGCCGACATCACACGAGAATTAATATTGGAGCGTTCTAAAGCATCACGCATCGCCAAGGCATTCATCACAGTGGCGAGCATGCCCATATGATCACCTGTTACGCGGTCAAGGCCTGCAGCACTCAACGCTGCACCTCGAAACAGGTTACCGCCGCCAATCACCAGGCCGACTTGTACGCCGATTCCCACTAACTGACCGATGGCTAGCGCCATGGTGTCGAGTACCTTAGGATCAATACCGAAGCCCTCTGACCCCATTAGCTCTTCACCACTTAACTTGAGCAGGATTCGCTTGTATTTTTTATCACGTTTTGGCACAGAAAATTCACCGCCCTTTAGTTGAGTTTTTAGCACCTATCATCAAGTTCACTTTGAGTGCTTTTAGATAAAAAGGTGTTATTAAGGAGTCTGATCGATCGTGTCCCGCGAACAAATATGGGGTGACTCACGCTAAGATCCTGACAAATAACATATTACAAAACGGTGGTATTCTAACAGCAAGAAGGGGTAAGTGCGACAGCGCTTACCCCTTCTTTTAATCATACCGTAAACTGTATCGCTCACTATTCACACAGCAGTCGGCAAACAAACTCGGCATTATTTAGAGGCTTCAACCTGAGCAGCCACTTCAGCAGCGAAATCAACCGCCGCGACCTCAATGCCTTCACCCACTTCAAAGCGGACAAATGACTGAACGATTGCACCGGCATCTTTCGCCAACTGACCCACGGTTACTTCAGGGTTTTTAACAAATGGCTGCTCTACAAGGCTATTCTCTTTTAAGAATTTCTTGATGCGACCACCCATCATTTTTTCAACAATCTCTTCAGGCTTGCCCGCCATATCTGGCTGAGCCTTAATAATATCTTCTTCCTTAGCGACAACATCTGCCGGCATATCGGTAACATTTACCACTTGAGGACTCACTGCCGCAACATGCATGGCTATTTCTCTAGCCAACTCATCATTCGCCGTTACCTGAACCAGTACAGCGATCCGACTATTTGAATGCGTGTAAGAATCAACCACACCACCATCTAGCAACTCAATGCGGCGCACACCAATATTCTCACCTATCTTTTGCACCAGCGCTTCACGCGCACTTTCTAATTCGCCTGCCATTAGTGCAGCAATGTCAGTTTGCTTATCGGCAAACGCTTTATCTGCAACCGCATTAACAAAACCCAAGAAGCTTTCGTCACGCGCAGCAAAGTCAGTTTCAGAGTTAACTTCAACTACAATGCCGTGGCTTTTGTCATCCGCTATGCGCGTCACTACCACACCTTCTGCCGCCGTACGATCAGCCTTCTTAGCCGCCTTTAGGCCACTTGCCTTACGTAAATTTTCGATCGCCAAATCAATATCGCCTTCGGCTTCTTTTAGCGCTTTTTTGCACTCCATCATACCCAGACTAGTACGTTCACGAAGTTCTTTTACCATTGAAGCAGACACTGCAGCCATGATGCTATCCTCTACATTTTTACATTAATCACATTGCAAAAAAGGGGGCTACGCCCCCTTTTCAATAAATAACAACTTACGTGTTATGCCTTAGTTTCTGCTTCTGCGGCAGTCGCATCCACTTCAACAAACTCGTCCTTATTAGGCACGGCTTGCGTACTTGCAAGACCTTCAACGCAAGCATCAGCAACAGCAGTGACGTATAATTTAACGGCACGAATAGCATCATCATTACCGGGAATAACATAGTCAACTCCATCAGGGTTGCTATTAGTATCAACGATACCAAATACCGGAATACCTAATTTGTTAGCTTCGTTAATCGCAATACGTTCATGATCGACATCAACAATAAATAAGGCGTCGGGCAAACCGCCCATATCCTTAATACCACCAATAGAAAGATCTAGTTTTTCCATTGCACGGGTACGCATTAGCGCTTCTTTCTTCGTTAACTTATCGAAAGTACCGTCTTGGCTTTGCGTTTCAAATTCACGGTAGCGACGAATAGACGTACGAATAGTTTTATAGTTAGTCAACATACCACCTAACCAGCGATGGCTAACAAATGGCTGGCCTGAACGTATAGCCTGCTCTTTAATGGTTTTTTGTGCAGCACGCTTGGTACCCACCATTAAGATTTTTTTCTTTTGCGAAGCCATTTTCTTGATTATATCAAGTGCTTCGTTAAATGCTGGAACAGTCTGTTCCAGGTTAATAATATGGATTTTGTTACGTGCGCCAAAGATATATTGATCCATCTTTGGGTTCCAGTAACGAGTTTGGTGACCAAAATGGACACCAGCTTGAAGCATATCGCGCATGCTGACTGTAGACATAATAATTTCCTTTCGGGTTAGGCCTCCATACACCCCGCGATCCAACCCCTTAGCAGCATAGTATAAAGCTAAGGAAGCACCCAGGAACACGTGTCGGTATATGTGTGACGTTATGTATATATATAATTTAGCAACTTCGATATATTACGTGTAAAAATCACCCAGATATACCTGTAACCTGCTATTTTTTGCTGCTGTTCACTACTTGTAGTGTCGTTATTGATGAAATAGAGAGGTCATGAAATGCAGTTTGCATAGCCGAACATTTAGCACTCAATAACAACGGCGCGTTTTATACCACAAAGCTGACCAATCAACAAGAAATAACCTTAATATAGGTTATAAAGCTGACTTCAGTAAAACAAGCAATATAAGTAAACTGGCTGACCTAATCGCCCGACTGGTTTACAATAGTAACTATTCACACCAACAGAAGATGACTTTTTATGCCTGTAACCATCAAAACACCTGAAGAAATCGAAAAAATGCGCATCGCTGGGCGTATGGCGGCAGAGGTATTAGAAATGATTGGGGAACATGTGGTAGCAGGGGTAACGACTGAAGAAATAGATCGACTTTGCCATGACCACATCGTTAACGTACAGAAAGCCATACCCGCATGCTTAGGCTACCGAGGTTTCCCCAAATCTGTTTGCACATCAGTCAATCATGTTATTTGCCACGGCATTCCTTCGGACAAGAAAAAACTTAAAAATGGTGACACTATTAACATTGATGTCACCGTTATCTATGAAGGTTATCACGGCGACACCAGCAAAATGTATTTTATTGGCAAACCCACTCCCCATGCCGAGCGCCTAGTACATATCACCCAAGAATGCTTATATAAAGGTATCGAGCTCGTCAAGCCAGGTACTCGATTAGGCGATATTGGCCACGTGATCCAACAGTATGCTGAAGCCAACCATTACACAGTGGTAAGGGAATATTGCGGCCACGGTATTGGCGACACTTTCCATGAAGAGCCACAGGTACTTCATTACGGTAAACCCAACACCGGTATGACACTCAAGGAAGGCATGTGTTTCACCATAGAACCGATGGTGAATGCCGGTAAAGCGCAAACCAAACTTAAAAATGATGGCTGGACGGTAGAAACCAAAGATGGACGCTTGTCTGCTCAATGGGAGCATACCTTGCTAGTGACCTCTACTGGCGTTGAAGTGTTGACCGCACGAAAGGAAGAGTCCTTCAACTAACCCTCCCCCTTTGTTGGTGCCGAGCTAAGGATATCACCCACCATAGAGTTGATGCTAGGCTGCTACAGATGGCGCCTTGAACGTCTTTTTTATTACCGCCTCTTTCGTTATACCGAGCCGTACTCGATATCTATTTCATCACCCACAATATAAGTAGCAACAATGATGACTCGACCCACTACCGCCACCATCCCCGCTTTTCAGCAAGCAATTTTTGGTTTTGATGGGAAGGCCTTTGGGCGCGTTCTTACAAATGCCAGTAACGTCATCACTCCTTTTAAAGATGCAATAGAAGCCATTGACCAGCATTTGAATATGCGCTTTCACGAAGGGGAAAATATACGTGAGCTAATCCATGCCCGTGCACGCATGACCGACTGTCTTGTTCACTATGCGTGGCATCAGTTTACGTGGGATGAAGGCATTAGTCTTATCGCAGTGGGTGGCTATGGTCGCGGCGAACTTCATCCAAAATCAGATATCGACATATTGGTATTAATGGAAAACAAGTGCGCTAAAATACACTCACAAAATATTGAGCAACTACTGACACTACTATGGGATATCGGTCTAGATATTGGCCATAGCGTGCGTACACTTGACGAATGTATTAGTATCGCCAAAGAAGATATTACTGTTGCCACCAACTTGATGGAGGCACGCACTTTACAAGGTCACACTGAGTTACTAGACAAGTTAGCTGAAAAAACTGCGCCGGCTTACATGTGGGCAAACAATGCATTCTTTCTTGCCAAAATGGACGAGCAAGACAAGCGCCACGAAAAATATAACGATATTGATTACAACTTAGAACCTAATATCAAAAACGCACCTGGCGGCCTCAGAGATATTCAAACGATCAAGTGGGTAGCTAAACGTTTTTTTAATGTCAACACTTTCGAAAAACTCAACCAAACCGGTTTATTTACCGAAAAAGAATACGCCATACTACGTGATGGAGAAGATTTTTTATGGCGGGTACGTTATGGCCTGCATCTATTGGCAAAGCGCCCAGAAGAACGTTTACTGTTTGGATATCAAAGCGAGCTCGCCACTCTGTTCGGCTATCAAGATACCGACGAAGCATTAGCCATTGAACAATTTATGCATCGGTATTATCGAGTCGTACTCGCATTACGCGAGCTCAATGATGTCCTGCTGCAGTTTCTCGATGAAGCCATTGTTAAGCTCAATCAGCCCACAGAAATCACACCAATCAACGAACGCTTCCAATTGCATAATAACTATATCGAAGTGACTCAGGTTAATGTTTTTATTGACTCCCCTTCGGCGTTATTAGAAATTTTTGTGTTATTGGCCAAACATAAAAATATCATCGGCATACGTGCATTAACTATTCGGCTCATTAGGGAGAGTCGTTACCTAATTGATGATACGTTCTCTCACGACCCTATCAACAACCAATTATTTATGGAGCTATTGTGCTCACCCCACCGTCTGGTAACACAACTTAAGCGCATGGTACGTTACGGGGTGCTAGGTCTTTATTTGCCAGAGTTCGGCAGAATTATCGGACAAATGCAACATGACTTATTTCATATTTATACCGTAGATGCGCATACGTTAAATGTAATCCGTTTTATGCGGCAGTTTTTGCTGCAACACAACAGCGCCAAATTCCCTTTAGCGTGTGAGATCATCAAACGTATTAATAATCTTAAATTGTTATATAGCGCTGGCTTATATCATGACATTGCTAAAGGCCGTGGCGGCGACCACTCTACACTAGGGGCAGTGGATGTCACGCGATTCTGTTTGCAACATAATTTTACTGCTCGCGAAGCCCGCACGGCTGCGTTTCTGGTTGAAAACCATCTACTGATGTCATCAGTATCGCAAAAACAAGATTTATCCGACCCGCAAGTTATCCACGAATTTGCATTGACGGTTGGCGACCAAACTCGTTTAGATTACTTATATGTTCTCACCGTTGCGGATATGAATGCGACTAACCCAGACATTTGGAATAGTTGGCGTGCATGCCTAATGAGCGAACTATATGTGCAAACAAAACGTGCCCTACGCCGAGGTCTGGAAAACCCTGTCGATAAGCAAGAGCTTATCGACGACACCCAAACAGCCGCGATGAAACAACTATTAGAAACAGGCAAAGTAAACGAACAAGCCGCTTGGGAGCTTTGGCAAACAGTCACCGAAGATTATTTTTTGCGTGAAACCGCAAGAGATATAGCATGGCATACCGAGGCCATCCTAACGCATCCAGATCCAGAAAAGCCGCTGGTTATTATTTCCGACTCATCCATTCAAGGCGAACATGCAGTCACCCAAATATTTATTCGTGCAAAACTCAAACAAAATATTTTTGCCGCGACTACCACCACACTAGATCAGCTCAATTTAAATATTCAAAGCGCACAGATTCATAGCGCCACCTCTGCGGGCTACACCATGGATACATTCTATGTGCTCGATCAAGATGACCTGCCAATTGGTAGCAATCCAGAAATTACTGCGCAAATCATTGATTTATTACTGGAAGAATTTTCTATCGCTGATGAATATGGTGAAATTATTAAGCGTCGCATTCCACGACAACTCAAACATTTTTCATCACCGACTCGCACCATCATTCATAACGACATATCCAATGAACACACGGTACTCGAAGTCATCAGCCCTGATCGCCCTGGATTTTTAGCACGACTTGCACGTGTTTTTGTGGAATACAATATTGAGCTTGTTACCGCAAAAATCACTACTTTAGGTGAGCGTGTAGAAGATATTTTCTTTATTACCGATCTCCAAGGCAGTCCACTCAGCGATCCTGCTTTATGCGAACGGTTACAACATGCTATCTGCACACAGCTAGATGCCAAACATATTGACAAAATAGTAAGTGAACAATTATGACACACCCTTATTTATCTCAGCTCCACCCTTACCCTTTTGAAAAACTCAATAAAATTAAAAGTGAGCTAACACCGCCTGCGCATTTATCGCATATTTCTTTATCCATAGGGGAGCCAAAACATTCACCGCCTCAGTTTGTGCTCGACGAGTTGACGAATAACATCCAGCACATATCGTCATACCCTACCACTAAAGGCACCGATGATTTACGCCAAACTATTAGTGATTGGGCGACGCAGCGTTTTGCATTAACCAGAAACAGCCTGAGCGCAGACAAACATATTTTGCCCGTTAACGGGACTAGAGAAGCTCTATTTTCTTTTACGCAAGCAGTCATCAACACGAACGCGTCACCTAATAAAAAACCACTAGTGATTTCACCTAACCCGTTTTACCAAATTTACGAAGGCGCGAGCATTTTAGCCGGAGCAGAACTTAAATTACTTAACTGCCTTGAACAAAATAATTACCTGCCTGACTTTAGCGAAGTCACCGACGCCGAATGGCAACGCTGCCAATTATTATTTTTGTGCTCACCAGGTAACCCAACGGGCCAACTGATCAGCAGCAAACAATATCAAGCATTAATCACTCTAGCTGAGCGTCACGACTTTGTGATTGCCAGTGACGAATGCTACTCCGAACTCTATTGTGACGAGCAATCGCCACCTGTCGGCTTGCTGCAAGCTTGTGCAAAAATGGGCAGGGATAGTTACGAACGTTGCGTGGTATTCCACAGCTTATCTAAACGCTCCAATCTGCCTGGCTTGCGTTCGGGTTTTGTGGCTGGCGATCAAACATTGATTCAACAATTTTTGCTTTATCGCACCTACCATGGCTGCGCTATGTCAGTACCTACACAACTAGCCAGCATTAGCGCATGGCAAGACGAGCAACACGTAGTAGAAAACCGTCGTCAATACCGTGAAAAATATCGCTTATTTAAGGAAACCCTTGATGGCGTATGGAACATTCAGCAACCACCTGCGAGCTTTTATTTATGGGCAAAAACGCCTATTGATGATGTGCTTTTCATGAAAAAGCTCTTTGGTGAACAACATATCACCGTATTACCCGGACGCTTTTTAAGCCGTGATAATAACGGTGTTAACCCTGGCGAAAACCATATACGTATGGCCTTGGTGGCATCGGTTGAAGAATGCAGAGAAGCCGCATTACGCTTAAAAACATTTATGCTATCGCTGAACACATGATATGTAGCTAATGACCGGTGAAACACTCCTCATAACGAACAGTGTTTTTAACTGACCCTAAATCCATTTTTTAACAGCGATTAATTTAAGACTTCCAACTCACATTTACATCTAAACACTATGCTGAAAAAAGAACGTGCCGCCTACATCCACGATACCCTAGAATTACTCTACCCAGATCCACCGATTCCACTGGATCATAAAGATCCTTACACCTTATTAGTCGCCGTTTTATTATCCGCGCAGTGTACCGATGAACGCGTCAATAGGATTACACCGCACCTGTGGACACTAGCCGATAACCCGTTCGACATGGCAAAAGTACCCGTCGAAAAGATCAAAGCAGTGATTCGTCCTTGTGGACTTTCGCCACAAAAATCCAAAGCGATTTCGGCGTTATCGCAAATGCTCGTCGACAACTACAATGGCGAAGTCCCCATAGACATAGACGCTTTAGAAACGTTACCTGGTGTCGGCCACAAAACCGCCAGCGTCGTCATGTCACAAGCATTCGATGTCCCCGCCTTTGCTGTCGACACCCATATTCATCGACTCGCCCAGCGCTGGGGCTTAACCAACGGCCGCAATGTAGTGCAAACCGAAAAAGACCTCAAACGCCTCTTCCCTAAAAACTGTTGGAATAAAATACACGTACAAATTATCTATTATGCTCGGGAATACTGCACCGCAAGAACTTGCTACGGTCTCACTTGCCGCATTTGCACCACGTGTTACCCTAATCGAAAAAAACCTAAAGTTGCTCTAAAACCTTAAAATATGCCGGGATGACTGGATGACATTCTCACTCAGTGCAACACCTGTTATAATTTAACATCTTAACTATCGCGCAACTAATCACCTTCTAGATAAACGTCTAGATCATCCTAGAGATTGCATTATGACCACCCTATTTGGTATTAAAAATTGCGATACGGTAAAGAAGGCACGACGTTGGTTAGACGCTAAAAAAGTGGATTACCAGTTCCATGATTTTCGCGACGACGGCTTAACCGAAGCGCAAGTACAAAAATGGATAGATACCATCGGCCTAGGCACTTTGGTGAACAAGCGTAGCACCGCATGGAAAACGCTATCCAATACCGAAAAGCAACAGATCACCAGCCATTATGTGTATGTAGCAGCCATAATAGTAGAACACCCCACCTTAATTAAACGCCCGTTGTTAGAAAACAATGGCGAGGCAACAGTGGGGTTTAGCGAAGCGAGCTACAACGATATTTTTTCATAGCATTTGATGGTACTGCGGTCAAACCATCGACAATAGAAAAACAATTTTCAACAATATAAATTTAACGAACAGATAGTGAGTGAATAGAAACTTCATGAATAACGTCACAATCAACAGGATCACCCCATGACAGATTTTTACAGCATCGGCCTCGGCGTCGGCACACAGAACATGCAGCAACAATGGTTAGATGTATTCTATGCTGCTCCCCTACTCAACCCATCAATCAGTATTGTTGATGCGATCAAAAGCGCTAGCGACTACACCGGCGGCAACCAAGCTGTTTCCGTTAGCCAGCATCAAATGGCCGCTATTGCGACCGTACTGTCTGATGCGGGCGAAATGGAGCAAGCGAATTTAGCCGCAACGCTTTCTATTAGCGAGCAGCCTTTAGTCGTCACCTTACTTGAAACTGACGACGCGCCAAGCTCGGTTCCAGAAGGCTATTTAAAGCTGCATTTATTATCTCATCGCCTAGCACAGCCACACGGCACTAACTTAACGGGCTTGTTTGGCGTACTACCTAATGTGGCATGGACCAATAAAGGCGCTATCGATATTACTGAACTCGCCGATCGTCAGCTAGATGCACGCTTAAAAGGTGAATTATTAACCGTCGACTGCGTCGATAAATTCCCTAAAATGACTAACTACGTGGTGCCGAGCGGCGTACGTATTGCCCATACCGCACGCGTACGCTTAGGCGCGCATATCGGTGAAGGCACGACCATCATGCACGAAGGGTTTGTTAATTTTAATGCGGGCACATTAGGTACCAGTATGGTCGAAGGCCGAATTTCTGCAGGCGTTGTGGTAGGTGCAGGTTCGGATCTTGGCGGTGGCAGCTCAACCATGGGCACACTATCTGGCGGCGGCAACATTATCATTTCAGTCGGCAAAGAATCCTTACTCGGTGCAAACTCTGGCATTGGTATTCCACTAGGCGATCGTTGTACCGTAGAGTCTGGCTTATACATCACCGCAGGTACGAAAGTGAACTTGCTAGACGACGCTGGCAAGTTAGTGCAAGTGATTAAAGCTCGTGATTTATCCAGTAAAAGCGATTTACTCTTCCGCCGTAACTCCATCAGCGGCGCAGTAGAATGCATTGCTAACCAATCATCCGTTGCCCTAAACGAAGAACTACACGCGAATAATTAATGACTACTTCAACCTTACCGCCAACAACACCATCAGCCCTATCACCCACACTGCAATTAGCCTGTGATTTAATCGCGCGTCCGTCGGTTACCCCCGACGACGCCGGCTGCCAACCTCTGATGATCGCACGCTTAGAAGCCATTGGTTTTCATTGCGAGACATTAACCTTCGACGAAGGCGGTATTCCCATTAAAAACTTATGGGCAACTCGTGGTGATAGCGGCCCTATTTTATGTTTTGCTGGCCACACCGATGTTGTGCCCACTGGCCCTGAAGCCGACTGGCAAATACCACCGTTTGCGCCCACCCTCAAAGACGGCATGTTGTATGGCCGTGGTGCAGCAGACATGAAAGGCAGCCTTGCCTCGATGGTCGTCGCTTGTGAAGACTTTGTTGCCGCACACCCCAATCACTCTGGTCGCATTGCCTTCTTAATCACTGCCGATGAAGAAGGCCCCGCCATAGACGGCACAGTGAAAGTGATTAAACACTTACAAGACGAAGGTACGCATATTGATTGGTGTATCGTGGGCGAACCCTCAAGCACTAGCAAAGTCGGCGACACCATTAAAAATGGCCGCCGCGGCTCTTTAGGCGCATGGCTCACCATCAACGGTAAACAAGGCCATGTGGCGTACCCGCAGCTTGCTGACAACCCCATCCATCGCATTGCACCTGCATTAGCAGAACTGACCAACGAGCACTGGGATAACGGCAACGATTCTTTCCCAGCTACCAGTTTTCAAGTGTCCAACTTTAATAGCGGCACGGGAGCAACCAATGTCATTCCGGGTAAAGTAGATATCATTTGTAACTTCCGCTTTTCTACCGAAGTCACGGCCAAAGAACTTCAGCTACGTGCCGAAGCTATCTTACAAAAGCACAATCTCGACTACATCGTTGATTGGCGTTTAAGTGGCCAGCCATTCTTAACCGCCGAAGGCGAATTAGTTGATGCCGCTATCTCTGCCATTAAGAAAGTCACCGGTATACAAACCGAGCTATCGACCGCTGGCGGCACATCAGATGGGCGTTTTATCGCACCCACAGGCTCGCAAGTGGTTGAACTTGGCCCTGTTAACGCCACCATCCATCAGGTAGATGAATGCGTACTGGCAAGCGACCTAGAAACGCTCACTACCGTTTACACCGGCATAATGGAAGAACTACTCCCATGAACGAACTGACTCACATCAACTAAGACGGCAACGCCCACATGGTTGATGTGAGTGGCAAAGCCATTACCGCACGTATTGCCGGTATTCAAGCCGCAAAAAAATGCGCCGACCTTATTCACTTATGTCACTCACTGGCGCTCGCCAGCGTTCGTGTAAAGCTAACACCGAACATTGCACGGTAACGAGTGGATATCGAAACATCTTGTAAGTTAGATGGGAAGACAGGGGTAGAAATGGAAGCGCTCACTGCGGCTTCTGTTACGGCGTTAACACTTTATGATATGTGTAAAGCCGTCGATAATACCATGGTTATTAGCGGCATAAAAATCATAGAAAAAAGCGGCGGGAAGTCAATTAGTCATACTGTTGAGAACACATTAATCATACGGTTAGTCATATTATGACCCTCACCATGACCGTTAACATACTCTACTTTGCCCAATTACGGGAGACGGTCAATATAGCGGAAGAAGGATTACGGCTCGCCGGACTCTTCAATACTGTCGCTCGATTAAAATAGCAACTCGCGCAACGCAATGCCCAATGACAAAAAGCGTTTTCATCAACCGTTTTGTGTGCAGTCAATCAAACCGTCGCCTTAGATGAACAAGTGTTTCAAGACGGTGACGAAATCGCTTTCTTTCCTCCCGTCACAGGGGGTTAAGTGCCAGACACTATCAATATCAAACCTACAACTTTGAAGTAGGCGAAGAGCATCGCCAACTGCACAAAGACGCACCCGCCATTGGTGCCATAGTGACCTTTACCGGCCGGTACGTGAATTGGCTAATAGCGACCGCACCGAGCTTTTTCTCGAACACTATCCTGCCATGACCGAAAAAATCTTAATCAACATTATCGACCAATCTAACCAACGCGAGAACATTACTAACATCCGCATTATTCATCGTATCGGGCACCTGTCAGTCAGCGAACAAATCGTCTTCGTCGGCGTAAACAGCCCCCACCGCAGCGACGCCTTTGCAGCCGCCAACTTTATTATGGACTGTCTAAAGACCGACACACCGTTTTAGAAAAAAGAAATTATGGATTAGGGAGAACAATGGGTGCACACTAAAGAGAATGAGGTGGCAGCACGGGGAAAATGGGCAAAGCAGTAGGGCTCAAGTTATTATAGAGGGAACGACTGTATCACGCAGTTCGCTCTAACCCGGTCGCAACATCATTAGCCAGATTTCACTTAATCCCGTTTACCCTTCCCACAATCATTAAGCTATCTAGATCAACAAACCCTACGATGCTATTTTTTTTTGCGCAGGCGCGTCAACGCTATCTGTATAGTTTTCGCCATTCGGGCGACTGCTCTTGCCAGATCCCCCAGCTCATCTTTTCTATCCTCACCAGTAACAGATTGAGTAAACAAACCTTTACTAAAAGCATCAGCGGCTTGTGTTAGCTGTTTAATAGGTGAAAAAATACTGTAACTAATCAAAAACGATAATAGTAATGTCATTATTAACGTGGCGGCTGATAAAATTTTAGCATTCCATTCTGCATTAAGGTAGTTTTCATAAGCTTCTGTATAATCTTGCTGAACCACTAATGTCCAGCCTGAACCCACCGAACGCTTTACAAAAACTTTATCTGTGCCTTTATAAGAAAGACTTGTCACCTTGTTGCTTTTCAATTTCAATGCTGGATGCCCAGAAAAACTTTGAAGACCCTCAGTTAAACTAGCAACAGCTTTGATTCCGCCGTTAGCAATCACATTATTCTTTTCATCGACTAAAAAGGCATAACCTGTACTACCTATAGTGGTCTCAAAAATATAGTTCGAAATCGATAAAAGTGATGAACACTGTGTAATAACGCCAACCATCAGTCTATCGTCGTTCTTGATAGGTATAGCGAAGCAATGAAGAGGTATTGGCTTTAACTTACCAATCAATACCTGCTGCCCCATAGGTTGGCCCGATTTTACTTGTTTAAAATATTCTCGATCGCTGTAATTTTTTAATGTCTTACCGTCGCTTCGAGAAACAGCGTTACCGTTAATATCAGTAACAAAAATTAGTGACGCCCATTCTAAATTGTTTTTCGCGGCCACGAGTAATGGCTGCTGTGCTTTAGCATCCATAGTTTTAAACGCATCTACACTAGATAGGAAATCGGAGCTTCTGACATTTTTATCCATCCAGCCATTAACTTCGCCCGCAATAATTTCGGAGGTCTGCAACAAACGCTGTTCTACTATTGCCTTATGTTCAGAAGCATTAAGGTAAACTTGATAAAAAAACCCTACTAACGGAACAAGAACAATCAATAGACAGCTTATAAAAATTTTGGGAAATATTTTAAGATTTTTTAACATGATCGACACTCTAGTCAAACTATTATTACTCAGCAGTTCTATAGCTTAAAAAAAAGCCAAAGCACGCACCATAAGAAATCGCATACAATTGAAAATATATATAGATCGTTTTGCAGGCTATTTTTATATGTAAAGATAGCCCTATAAGAAAAATGAGGTCTATAAAAACTGAGCCTAACGTTGGGTCAATAATTAATATAAGCTTTTATTATTCTAGTTCAACTTCAACATTATCTCGTTTTTAAATTTTTCTTGAGACTCAGCACTGTCTATATGAACAGACAAGTGATCTACCAGGTTCTCAACTGAGCTCACTGACGGCAATTCTTCAAAAAAGATAATTTCAGCTATGGGGCCTATGTACTCAACAAAAACATCTTTAACCATTACCTGATCTGCCTTACTAATCTTTTTTATACGGGCAGAAGGAGTCAGCGTTGCAGGACGATTAAGAGTGGATGCTGGGGCACGCCCAAAAGCTTGGGTGTTCAGCATATAGATAATATCGACTGTCAGCGGCAAGCTATTGTGAGCTTGGTTAGTCACGCCTAAATAAAACTTACTTTCTATTGCTTCAAAAAAACTAGCTTCTTTAATTGCTTCCATGCCAACATCACCCCGACACTTTACTGACTGCAATTCACCATTGACAAAGAACATTTGCAAAAGCCGTCGATTCGATAACTTCACAAATAGCGCCCCCGTCGATTTATTGCTCCAACATTTGTTAATTTCATTCATAAGGTCAATTTTCATCGACTTACTATACCTTATAAATAACCAATGGACTAGACCTCTAAAAAACAACGATTATTTTTATAAAGCACACTCTATTTTGACAAACTTCTGCACTTCGAGGCAGTTAATGGGGCACTAAAACTAGGTATCCATTCAGCCTTAAGTGGGCGGGTTATATGCGTATTTTATAAGTTTCTACCTTACCGTCTGTTACACTGCGCAAAGATAAATGAGCTTCCACGTACATATGATATTGAGGATAGATGAAGATCCTGATTAGAGTAAACAATCTTACTAGATAACCTTTGTTACCGGACTTGTTCTTAGTTACTCTTAACCTGTACATTCCTTTTCATCGTGAACGAGCGTTATATCATGAGCCAAGATCAGCCTAACAACCCACTGCACGGCATTAAACTGGAACAAGTAGTCACTCAATTAGTTGAGGAATACGGCTGGGAAGAGCTGGGAGATAGGATTCGCATTAACTGCTTCAAAAGCGATCCGTCAGTTAAATCATCGTTAAAGTTTTTGCGCAAAACTCAGTGGGCCAGAGATAAGGTTGAAAAATTGTTTATTGACACGTTTGTAGAGAAATCGCCTTGGGGAGGCTCTACAATAAGCTAGGATTTTGTCGGGCTTAGAGAGTCGTAGCGAGGTGGTGAGAAATTGAGGGTATTTTCCCGGACATTTTAGGCGCATAGTGGGCCTACTTACCAAAAGTAGATGTTGTTAAACAACGAGAAAGATCAAGAAAATGCACCGATTCCTCACTGCCTTACTAAGTCCGAGAGGCTCCAAGTATTCGCTAATCACGGTTGCTCAACCTCAGCGGGCATTTACATTTTTTCATCACGCCTACCGGCTTCTGCTTCTGCCAATATCCACGAGCGAAAAGCTTCCGCGTGCGGATGAACAATATGGGCGGCGGGGCTTGAGAGATAGAAAGCTTCCGATGTCGCTAGGCTCTGCTCAAAGGGCACAATCAGCTCACCTTGAGCAATCAATTCCTCGACTAACGATGTTCGCCCTAGTGCAATCCCTTGACCCATCACAGACATTTTAAGCGCAATAATCAAGGTGTCAAATTGAATTCCCTGGGAACAATCAACATCCCTATACCCCATATTATTGAGCCAATAACCCCAGCCTTCCTCATAACCAATAACGTGCAGTAAGTCATGCTTGTTAAGTTCTGATGGAGAACTAGGCCGCATATTGTCTTTATAGAAAGTAGGGCTACAAACAGGGAACAACTCATCCCACGTTAAGCGGTTAGATATACATCCGTTCCTATCCCCTTTGCCATAATAAACTTCCATATCGGATTCATGACTTTGATCATTAAACCAAATATTACTGGTAAAGCGTAACCTCACTTCTGGATGTAACTTTCGAAAACGTCCGAGTCTGCCGCTAAGCCAATTATTCAAAAACACAAGGCTGACACACACTGTCAATATGCGATTACGACCCTCACCAAAAATCTCGTCAGTGGCGGTCGCAAGCCGCTCTATAGAGTCAATGACCGAGGGTAAATATGCACGCCCGGCTTGGGTCAATTCCAAACCTCTGGGCAAGCGTTTAAAAAGAGTAACGCCTAGGTTACTCTCGAGCCCTTTAACTTGTTGACTGATCGCTGCTTGCGTTAAGTTGAGTTCTACCGCTGCCTGCGTAAAGTTCATATGGCGAGCAGATACCTGAAATGATCGTAGCCAGTTAAGCGGCGGCAGATTTTTTTTCACAATAATGACCTTTAATAGAGGCCCCCTGCCAAGGTGATCTTCGACCAAATCAACAAGGGACTGTTTTTCTATTGTGGATGTATGTTTACTCCGTTCTATAAACATCACTCAAAAATTAAGATCAACGACATCACTCATTACAGATACTTTTTATCTACACAGAAATCAATGCATTTTCATCTCAAATACACCGACTAAAATAACAGACTTAGCTAGCGTGGAAAAGAAAAAGAAACTTCCTCACGCACACCACTAGAAGGCCAGCGCTGAGTAATTGTCTTCCGCTTGGTATAAAAGCGTGCGGCATCAGGACCATAGGCATGTAGATCACCAAATAACGAGCGTTTCCACCCGCCAAAGCTATGATAAGCGACAGGTACTGGCAGCGGTACATTAATACCGACCATTCCCACTTCTATATTGTCAGAGAAATAACGAGCAGCTTCGCCATCACGAGTAAATATGCAGGTACCATTGCCATATTCGTGGTTATTAATCAGTGTCATGGCTTCATCCATTGTTTGCACTCGAATAACCTGAAGCACCGGTCCAAAGATTTCATCTTGGTAACTCTGCATCTCAGCAACGACATGGTCAATGAGTGTCGCGCCTACAAAAAAGCCATCTGCGTAACCCGCCACCACTGGGTTGCGCCCATCAACCATTATTGTTGCCCCGTCTTGCTCAGCACTATCAATATATCCCACTATTTTTTGTTGATGTTGGCGAGTAATCACTGGGCCGAAGTCATTACTGCTATCGGTATACGCACCCACTTTTAGTGACTGCATAGCTATTGTCATTTTACTCACTAAGTCATCTGCCACGGCATCGCCAACAGTAACCACAACCGATAAGGCCATGCAACGCTCACCTGAAGAACCACATGAAGCACCGAGCAATTGATTAACCGCATTATCAATATCTGCATCGGGCATAACAATTGCGTGGTTTTTTGCACCGCCTAAAGCTTGGCAACGTTTACCATTAGCACTAGCGGTACGGTAAATGTACTCGGCGATCGGAGTAGAACCAACAAAGCTTACGGCTTTGACACGATCATCATGTAACAACGCATCAACCACTTCTTTGTCGCCATTAACCACACTCATCACGCCGTCTGGAAGACCCGCATCTTTTAATAAGCTCGCGATAAACAATGATGAGGTAGGATCACGTTCAGACGGTTTTAATATAAAGCAATTGCCGCAGGCAATAGCCATCGGATACATCCATAACGGGACCATAGCAGGGAAATTAAAGGGGGTAATTCCCGTCACGACACCTAAGGGTTGAAACTCACTCCAACTATCTATATCAGGCCCAACGTATTTGCTATGTTCACCTTTTAACACTTCGGCAACACCACAGGCATATTCGACACATTCAATACCGCGCTGTAATTCGCCAGCAGCATCATGACTAATTTTACCGTGTTCTTCACCGATCATCTCACAGATTTTATCGGCATTTTGCTCCAACAAGACTTTGAAGCGAAACATCACCCCAGCCCGCTTACCCACCGGTGTATTTCGCCACGCAGGATAAGCTGCTTGTGCAGCAGTGATGGCATCGTTCACGGTCTCTTTGGATGCCAGAGCTACTTTTCTAATGGCAATACCTGTAGCCGGATTAAACACGTCTTGAGTACGCGATACGTCCGCACGTATCTCTCCATTAATAAAATGTCCTACTGTATTCATAAGAACTGCCTCAATATAAAATTATACATAAAACGACTTACCATAATGGTTCATCATAACAACTCACCATAGTTGCTTATAGATATCCGCTAACACTTCTGCACTGGGCACGCGAGGGTTATTATTAGGTGAACCTGAGGCAAGTGCCTGTTCTGCCATAGTGGGTATCAAGTCAAAAAAAGTTTGCTGATCTATTCCGTATTCTTTGGGCGTAGGTACCTGAAGGTCTTTATTAAGCTTATGCAGCTCAATCAGTAATTTATTATTGGCCTTATCATCACTGTCGCTTTCGTCCGCGACACGCATTGCACGTGCACAGTCCGCGTAGCGTTCGGGTGCGCCAGCAATCGAGTACTCGGTAACAATAGGCAGAAGCATGGCATTTGAAAGCCCGTGAGGCACATGAAAAGCGGCGCCTATAGGCCGACTCATTCCATGCACAAGCGCAACTGATGCGGCAGAGAATGATATCCCTGCCAAAGTAGAGCCTAGCATCATGGCTTCACGCGCAAGCTTATTCGATCCGTCGTGATAAACATCACGCAGATTAGGTCCTAATAAACGCAATGCAGATAACGCTTGACTATCGCTATAAGGATTTGATTTTTGACTAACATAAGCCTCGATTGCATGCGTTAAGGCATCAATCCCCGTGTCGGCAGTCGTTCTTGCAGGCAAACTCAAGGTGAGCGAATAATCTACCAACGCGGCCATAGGCATAAAGCCAACACCTACACAGAGCATTTTTTCATCGGTTATTTCGTCCGTAATAATAGTAAAGCGCGTCACTTCACTGCCCGTTCCTGCGGTAGTCGGAATAGCAATAATAGGCACGCCTGCTTCATGCACGATTCGTGGAAACTTATAGTCCTGTATGCTGCCACCAAATTTTGCGAGAATACTAATCGCTTTCGCACTGTCGATAGGGCTCCCTCCCCCTAAGGCAATGATGCTGTCATAGTCACCGTCCCGTAATTTGTTCACACCTGCTTGTATGGAACTCGCTGTTGGTTCAGGCACCGTATCATCGAAGACATCTACAACAACATCAACAACGTCAAGAAAGCGTTTAATACGGTCGACATAGCCTAACTCCACCATCATTTTGTCAGTAATAATCAAGGGTCGTTTACATCCCAAACTGGTCAATACTGTAGACACATCTTGGCTGGCATTTTCACCTACTTGCATAATGCGCGGTAGAATTATTTGAGCAGACATATGACCCTCACCTATAGTTAAACAATAATAAACCTTAAACGGCATCCGTACAGTAGAACCACTTAAGTAAATAAAAAAAGGCAAACGAGTGTCTTCACAACCATCCGCTAATGGCTGGGAAGTGCTGCATTAGCCAGCGTATAAATAGCCCGTACTATGGCCATCAAGAAACACCGCACTGCAATAAAAAATTAACTTGCCCAGCTTGTAACCAACACTAAAAATCACGACAAAGCGTTTGATTTAAAGCCTATTTACTTATATAAATTTAGGATATATCCCAGTAACGACCATTTTTTAAGGAAACAAAAAACAACTTAAAACCGTATTCAACGCATTGTTGTCCTTATTAAATATCTTTAAAAGCAATAAAAACGCACACTAAGGTATTAATTTTTTTATGGATAAAAAATATTTTTTATCTCCTAGACCAACCAAAAACATATCAACGCTAATAAAACCTATAGACATAAATATTATATAGCCTAAGGCCTCTTATTTATTGCTGGTTTATCTCATCATCCACTTTTACTATCTCGCAAATGTTGTCTCAATGAGAAAAGCATCACTGGAAAACAGTGTAACGTCTAGCAATATCTTAACCGGTAGTCGGTTTTTAAAAACCGATGCGAATGTAGATTTAAGAAGGATGCCTTCAATTGAAAAATGTAAATAAATTACCTTTAGAGGGTGTCCGTATCGTCGACTTCGGACAACAAATTGCAGGGCCTGCCGTTGCCATGGCACTAGCCGATCTTGGTGCAACCGTTATACATATTGATCCGCCGTCGGGCCCTCAGTGGGATCACCCTGCTAACGCAATTTTAAATCGGAACAAAAGCTGCATCAGTATCAATTTAAAAAGTGAAGCGGGCCTCTATAACGCGCTGACGCTAATTGCTAATGCCGATGTCGTTATTGAAAGCTTTACCCCTGGCATCATGAAACGTTTGGGTATCGACTTTGCTAGCTTACGCTTTAAAAACCCTGATTTAATCACACTTTCTGTTCCTGGCTTTGCCAGCAACGACCAGTTACGTAATGAGTGGAAAGCAACAGAGGCCGTGGTGGCGGCTACTTCTGGCGCTTATACTGACATGGGATTTAACCGCGTGCTTATGGGGCTCAATCCCAGCTATTCACCGCTGCCCCTTGGTTCCGCTTATGCAACCTCGTTAGCCGCCAGCGCCGTTGTTTTAGCGCTATATGAAAGAGAAAAAACCGGACGAGGAGACCATATTGAAGTCCCTATTAGTGCCGCATTAATGGAAGGGCTGTCTTACAATTCTTATGTGGTTGATAAACTACCTGAACGTTATAAAACCATGCGCGAGCATGAAATAGAGCATAGAAAAACGAATAACGTCCCTATGGGGCTTAGCTACGATGAGTTACAAGAATATCTTGACCCCTTTTATCGCACGTATAAATGCGCTGACGGCCGTTTATTTTATTGTGTGTGCCCGTCTCATCGCAACCATGCAAGACGAGCTTTACAAGTACTCGGCATCTATGACGAGCTGGTGGCAGAAGGTGTTCCCGAAGTCAAAAACTTACATCAACCCATGAAAGACTGGGAAGGCGAAACCTCTATAGGTGTTTACCCTCTGCCTAAAAAGTGGGCCGACCTTATATCCATTAAAATGAAGAAAGCATTCTTGACAAAAACATCCGAGGAATGGGGAGTTATTTTTGGGCAAGGAAAAATTCCTGGCGCACCACACCGCACCACAAAAGAGTGGATAAACGACGAACATACTAATACTGCAGGACTGATCGTTAACGTTGACGATCCCCAATACGGAATGATGAAACAGCCAGGGCCTATCGCTTGGTTAGAAAACGCCGCAGACTCGATGCTCTCACCACGGCCAAGAAAGTACGTTAGCTATGACGAAGCTTTAGCTGAACTTATCGCAATACAAAAACAGGAAAAAACGACACGGCCAACAGGCCCTAACATTTCTCCGATAACAGGCAAGGGCTGGCTTGACGGTGTCCGCGTACTTGACCTGACCAATGTTATCGCAGGACCTCATTCTTGCGCGTTCTTAAGCCGCTTTGGGGCAGAGGTGATTAAACTTGACCCCGTCATCCCGCTCTATGATCCACTAATTGGTATTCTATTTAGTTTTCAAACCGATATGGGGAAAGAGAAAGCCTTGGTAGACATCAACACGGATGAGGGTAGAGAAGTACTCAACCGCCTAATCCGCTCTGTAGACATTGTCGTTATCAATGCACCCGAACGACAAATAAAGCCTCTGGGTCTTGATCACAAAAGCTTACAAGCGATAAAACCCGGCGTACTTTTTTGTCGTCTTGACTGTTTCGGTGGGCCACGCAGAGGGCCTAAAACTGATTACATAGGATATGACGATGTTATCCAAGCTAACAGCGGCATTATGAGCCGTTTTGGTGGCGAAGCCACACCCGAAGAACATGCTCATCTTGGCACACTCGATGTTAACTGTGGTTTTGCGGCCGGTTTATGCATGGCCGTTTCGCTTTATCATCAACGTAAAACCGGTGAAGCCAGTCGAGCAAGAACATCTCTTGCAGCCGTTACCAACTTAGCACAAATTTCATTTATATTTGACTATGCGGGTCGTGCGCCTTTTGATGAACCGTCTGGACGTGGGATTTTAGGTGACCACGCACTTTCTCATTTTTATGCGACCCAAGACTACTGGATTTTCCTTGACGCTACACCCTCGGAACTGAATAAGTTCGAAACCATAGACGACCTTAGAGGTATCAGCGGAGCAAGTGATATTAGTGGATTTTTAACCCAATTATTTATCACAAAACCCTCGATATATTGGGAACAACAACTGCACCAAGCAAAAATCGCTGCGGCAGTCCCCCACTCTATTGAAGAACTACGTACCCAGTATAGTCGTATAGCCGACGGAAAAGTGGGTATCGATAAAGGCAGCTACGCCTTTTCCATCTACCCCGACCACCCTAGTGGGCACTGCCTTACTCAAATAGATCATTACTCCATCAGGCCAGAAGAAGCATCTATCAAAGCCGTTAAACCTGCCGAACGTTTTGGACATTCAACCTATAAAGTTTTGGCTGATGTCGGTTACGATATTATAGAAATCAACTCTATGGTTGAACGAAATATTGCAGCATCAGGCTGGGGAATAGAATATTTCCCAAGCTAATAACGCTAACGTGATTCAACATAATAAAGATGATGGAACACTGTTTTCCCGTTAAATATTTTAATCTAGCAAGAAAAGACATTTTAGACAGGGGCCTAACCATTTAACCGCACAGTAGAGACAATATACATCTATTTTCTGTCAAAAAATGAAGGGGTTAATTTTATTTTTGCTGTATCTTATGCGGTCGCTGCACTGGGATTAGTGACATTAGTGGCAATAGTGGCAATAGTGGCAATAGTGGCAAACTAATTTGGCCACCAAGTTAGAGGTGATATCACCATTAACGAGGGTAGCACTACGACCAAACCACAGCTCAAACCAGCATGTAGGCAAGAAATGGCTGAACGTGTTGTTGATAATGCTTGTTCAATCAAAGCCGCAGAAGCTATGGGCTAAACGCTCGATAATCCACTAACGACTCACAAAACATTAACCATCTACTGGCAAGTCGCATTGACATAGTTCCACTGTTTTACGCTAGCGCAGTGGGTACGCTAAAAAATCCAGGCACGAAAAAGTGGCATTGACCAAAAAGCATTACCCCGCTGCAGGTTAGAATTTGCAAACAATCTTTTCTAATCGATGAAGCGACAGCGATAGATGAAACGCTGCAAAAAGTGTTAGATGATGGCACTCTCAACACCATTTTAAGCGAAATTCATGTCAAATAGATCGTCAATCATCTTTAAACCTGCGACATACTGAGCAATCGCTCATATTGTTAACATAAAAAAAGGGCAAGTCCGTGAAGACTTGCCCTCTCTATAAGAAATAGTTACTTAGACAGCAACGATATTCTCAGCTTGTGGGCCTTTTTGACCGTCTGTAACAACAAACTGTACTTTTTGGCCTTCAGCTAGAGTTTTGAAGCCGTCGCCAGAAATTGCACTGAAATGTGCGAATACATCTGGACCTGATTCTTGTTCGATAAAGCCAAAACCTTTAGACTCGTTAAACCATTTCACTGTGCCGGTAGTGGTAGAAGACATAATAATTATCCTGAAATTTATATAGTATATTGCCTTTAAAAGGCGTGGATCGCTTAAAAATATAGACTAAAATTTAAAATCTGCAGGACGAGTGTTACGAATAAAACAGCGAAATGTAGTATGTAAATGTAGCAATTTTTCTAGCTGAGAGAATAATATAGATACCATCTACTCTTGTCTATCTTTTTAGTACTTTTATTCTTACAAGGCCAAGCGCTAAAGAGAGAGTCAATGGGCGACCCATCAACATAAGCAGTAAAACCACTTCCAGTTACTCATCATTAAGGCCATACTAATATGGTACGTAACGTCGTACATATGGAACTGTCCTCGGGTTGGCTTACGCTAGCGTTAGGTTAATGCACTGTTATCACTATGGGTAAATATAATGAGCAAAGGACAAGACAACAAGAAGAGCGTAAAGAAGAAACCGCTACTCACCGCAAAAGAAAAGAAAGCGGCAAAAAAGACCAAGAAAGCAGAAACCAATGTATTAGGTAACTAGGTCTAGCTGGCCATCGCCCACACTGCGATGGCCTTACCACACTCAACATCTTCTCCTATCCCTATTACACGCTGTAAAAAACCCGTGTAAGGAACGACACGCAAACCATCATAAATTCAATCCAATCTCACCTTAGCCGCGATTAATCCCAATAAGGTGATTTTATTTCCACTCGGTAAATAACGCTACTGGCCTATAGTCGCAAAGTCACCGTTGGTTAACGCGGACAAATCATCAGGGCTCAACTCTATTTCTAAGCCTCTACGGCCAGCACTCACGTAAATCGTAGAATAGTTGTTAACCGATGAATCAACGAATGCTTTAAGCGGTTTCTTTTGTCCCAGCGGGCTGATGCCACCCAACACATATCTGGTTGAACGCTCAACATCGGATTTATCTGCCATAGTCGCTTTCTTTGCGCCCGCAGCTTTTGCAATAAGCTTCATACTTAATAAGGCCGAGACGGGAATGATGCCAACGGCTTACACACTCTATCCGCAGAGACACCCAATTTTTCGGCTGCTTCTAAGCCATAAGATGCACTAGCGTCATCATGAGAGTACTCATGTACCTTATGTGAAACGTTATGTTTTTTTACTTCATTGATTGCTAGCGTCATTATTACCTTGAACAATTATTAGCGGCTGCACATCGGCTAAGTACTTGTTTCACTAAAAAACGCCAATAGTTCACTGCATACAACTACCGGTGACGCCTCTGAAAGAAAGTGCCCACACGCCAATGCCTGCGCCCGTAAATATTGTCCGCTTACGGCCAAAAGCTGACATTAACGAGTGTTTTTTTGATTGTATTAAAACCCGTCCCAGCACGCGGCTTTTTGCGTGTGAACATAACACTGTTGTTAAGCTCTCTACGAGTTAGACAGTAATCCATGCGCCAGATCCAATTTCATGATGTGAGAACCATCATTTTATTTGTTACTACTTACAGCTACCGCAGTCTCATTACCATCCATATTTAACTACAATCTAATTTTTCCCGATCGATGTCGGTATTACTAATAAACTTAGCTGCTACTACTTCTGCACACTCATCACTACTGATCACATCATGTGATGACTTGTATGTAACTACACGGCTGTTAGTGAATGACTTTCGTTGTTCAATAACATCACTTAAAGGTGTAATCGTATCAAGCTCTCCATGAAGGAATAGTGTAGGTATGTCCGTTTTTGTTGCCATTGAAACAACCGGATCACTGGCCTCAATTAGGACCCCATTACAATAATCAGGAAAATCTATTGAGAGTAACGCGGTATTACGTATATACCCTTCTGGTAATTTATCTGCCTGTATTCTGATTGATTCAAAATTAGTATATGGCTTGTCTTCGTAGCAGTAATGGCTGATCGTACTAACACCTCCATAAGTAGTATCTAATAAATAGGCGATATGGTCCTCAAGGTATGGAGTGATTGTATTAGCGCGTCCCGCCTCTAGCTCAACTATAATGCTAGGGATTTCAGAAAATATTTTTTCTCCATATGTCCCACTCAGTAATGCCGATATAAAACGTTCTCCATTGAGTAGCACATCGATTTTATTGTTCTTGTAGGGGTGATTTAATTCTAACTGAATGGGGTTTAGATTAAGTGCTTTATGTAGGCTCCATATCCTATTTTCAATATTTTTAAGTGGTGCCGAGCAATCTGGCGTTAAGCTACAGTGGTTGTAAAGTGCTATGTAGCTTGCCATCGTTTTATTTAAATAATTATCATGCAGCTTCAAACTAGGGAAGGTGGCGCTGTCCAAAATCATAGATTCAACAGACTCTGGATATTGAGTAGCAATTATCTGTGCGTAAGTTGCAGCATATGAAACGCCTATCAATACCCATTCATCTATATTGCCTGCGATGCGCATCATTTCAATATCATTGGCTATCGACAAGCTATTATATGTGGATAGATTTATCCCCTGACTTTTAAATTTATCAATACACTCAAAATAATCTTTGTCTGATTCCTCCCGTTGTCTTATGAACGAAAGGTTATTATTTAATCGCTTTGTTTCGCTTTCAACAAAAGTATCACACATGAGTAGCGGCTTCGAAAGCCCAGTTCCTCTTGGATCTATTACAAACAAGTCTCTTCCTTGATTAGTGGATAGCTCATTATGATAATCCCAGATTATTTTAATACTCTCAATTGAATCAAGATGCATCGGAGCACCTGGCCCACCAGCGCCGAGATGAAGGACAGGGGCTTTGGTGGAAAACATTGAGTTACTTCGAAAAACCACAACAGGAAATACAATGTCCGTATCAGTTTGCTGAGCGTGATCTTCCGGTACATGCATGTAATAGCACTCTGTAAGAGGTAATGCAGACGTCTTTCCAAACCAACATTCAACAAGTTCAAAACCATATTGCTGGGTATCGCTAATCTTTTGAAATGGCGCTCTATATGTCAGGTCGAGTGACCTTGTGGTTAAGAATATAGTCAGTGCCACAAGCAGTGTTATTGTTAGCGGATGTATTTTACGAGATCTAATCATAGTGCTTTAGAAGTGGCTTTCCTTAGTGTATTGATGCAAAAATTTCTAATGGATGATGGCGACGTTAAGGCCTTTTACACTATTGGATAGCATCTGTTCGACTCTCTTTTATAAAGGTGGCTAATTCAGAGAAATTAAAGAAATAAATTAAAGGGGTCAGAGCACTTTTCTTCCCCGCCTAGAAGCTGTGATAAGATTAATTAAACATTAAAAGGGCTCTGACCCCTTCGATTCTTAAGGGGTTGCTCACTCAGCATGTGATCGACAGCCTTACTTGCCCAGAGTCTGCTATCGAGGGGTGAGCTGCCTATTAGCTTAAAATGGGGTTTACTTCGTTAGTGACCCATTCCCGACGGTCTCGAAAATCGTTTCGCGAGCATCGACAACGATATCTTCACTCAATAGCGGACATATAAGGGCTTTTTAACTCTATGTTATCCTCGTGCAGATGACTCTTGATACAGCAGTTCAATATCTGCAACCGACAAGGGCTTACTATAGTAATACCCTTGAAGCTCAGTGCAGCCCATCTCTTTTAATAAGGTTTGCTGTTCCTTTGTTTCCACTCCTTCGGCAATTGTACTCAAACCCAAGTTACATGCTAACTGCACAACAGTTTGCGCTATAGCGGCATCTTTTGTATTAATGACTATTTCATCGATAAAGGATTTATCAATTTTCAAGGTATCGATCGGGAAGTTTTTAAGGTAGTTCAGTGAGGAGTAACCTGTACCAAAATCATCAATCGCTAGCTTGACACCTATTGCCTTAAGCTCAAAGAGTAGGGAGGTCGCCTCTGAGATATCTTCAATAATAGCAGTTTCAGTGATTTCTAGCTCTAACATATTTGGTTCAAGACCTGATAGCTTAAGTACCTGTTTCACTTCTTGCAGTAAAGATGAATGAGTGAATTGTAAGGTGGATAAATTCACCGCCATACGAAACTCTTTCTGAAAGGTTTGTTGCCACACTTTTGCTTGATGACAAGCCTGCATTAAGACCCAATTACCTATAGGAATAATCAAACCACTTCGCTCAGCAATTTCCATAAACTCAATCGGTCCCAAAAGTCCTTTGGTTGGATGATTCCAACGTAATAATGATTCATAGCCAATTATATTTTCACTGACTGCATCAACTTGTGGTTGATAATATAATTCGAGCTCGTTGCGCTCTAGTGCCAACCTTAAATCGAACTCAACGTCTAAACGTTTTTGCAGATAATTGTTCATGTTCTCAGAGAAAAATTGGTAATTATTTCTACCCTTTTCTTTGGCGTAATACATGGCTGCATCGGCGCGTTGTAGCAAGCTTTGGACATTGGTGCCGTCATCGGGATACCACGCCAAACCGATACTGACTGAGATTCGAACTTCATGCACTTTAAGCAAAAAAGTCGCCTCAAAAGATTTAATAAGGCGTCGAGCGATCGCCCCCACATCATCAATAGTATCAACTTCACATAATATGACCGTAAATTCATCGCCAGCTAATCGTGCTACCTGTGAACTGCCGTCAGACTTTATGTCCGCTGGCAACACATCGCTTAGACGAACACAGTTTTTAATTCTGTCTGCCACCTGACACAATAAGTCATCGCCAATATGGTGGCCATAAGTATCATTCACATATTTAAAACGGTCTATATCTATAAACATTAAACAAAGCTTTTCTTGACGTCGATTAGCACCGGCAATCGCAGTTTTTAGTTGATCAATAAATAAGCGGCGGTTAGGCAGTTCAGTCAAAGTGTCGTAATAAGCGTAATAAGCGATTTCTTGCTCAGACTTTTTGTGATTAGTAATATCTTGCAATGTACCCACAATACACCAACCATCTAGCTCCTTAACTAGCTCGGTGCGGTCATGAATAGTATGGATTTCACCGTCGGGATGGATAACACGATATTCGATATCGTAAGGTTTCTTATCACTTATAGCCGCCCGCAAGGCTTTTTTAAACAAGTTTCTTTCTTCGGGATGAATCAATTGTAATGCCTTGGCAAAATAAACCTCTACCTTGCTTGACTCAAAGCCCAATAAATGAAAAAACTCATCAGAACAATTAACGTTTGGCGATTTAAAATCCCACTCCCATGTGCCAAGACGAGCGATGGATTGGGCTTTGGCTAATTTATTTTTATTTTGGTTTAATTCACGTAATGTTTTATTGCCTTTGAGAAGGTATCGCACTCGATGATTAAATAAGGGCCACTTAAGTGGCTTGGTCATAAAATCAGTTGCACCTGCGTCAAACGCTGCTTCAATATCCTCAGGACGGTCTAATCCTGTCACCATCACTATGGCGCATTGATAATCTTCGTGTAACTTATTTAATTGGCGGCAACATTCAAATCCATCCATACCCGGCATGGTTACATCAAGTAAGGTTAATGCAGGAAAATAGGTCTTGAATTTAGTGATAGCTTCTTCACCAGACTCTGCCTCGACAATGTGAAAATCACTATGACTCAATGCCTGCCTCATCAATAAACGCATCGCCGGATCATCATCAACAATCAAAACGGTATCAGCTTTGTGTAGATCAGCCATTAATTGTACTCCATGATTTGCTCATCTAAAGCAAACTGTGTCGCTTTATAATAACCATCAATTACAACTAACAGGGCATGTGTTTTATCAAGCTGTCCATCTCGGCTAAGGCTTTCTATTTGCTTAGCTACATCTGCAAGGCACATCGCCCCCAAATTGGCAGAACTTGATTTTAATGAATGCGCTGCCTTGAATAAAGACTCCTTGTCTTTATCCTCAAATGCCTGATGCATTTTTTTGATCAACTCAGGACAACTTTCAAAATATAATTTGACCACTTGTTGAACAAGATCTTTGTTGCCATCAGTAGACATAGAAAATATATCACTCAGCACCGTCTTATCAAGAATGGCCTGTCCATCATTATTCAGCCTATCATTGCTCGGTTCAACATTATTCAGCTCAACATTGCTAGGTTCAATATCGACCGTCTCCATTTTAGGTAACCATTGTGTTAACTTTTGAGTCAATTTTGCCCTAGTAAATGGCTTAATCAAGGTGTCATTGGCTCCCGCCCGCCGAAAATTCTTGCTCACCTGTGGTTGAATATCGGCCGTTAAAGCAATAATGGGTGTAGTGGTATTGCTTCCCATTTCAGCTTGTTCTCGAATGATCTTAGTGGCCGTAATACCATCCATTTCTGGCATGTGATAATCCATAAAGATTATGTCGTAACGTTTCGTTTTTGCCTTATCGACCGCTTCTTGCCCATTATTGACAACATCACAATGGTGACCAAAGGTATCTAATAGACTCTTAATGACAAATTGATTAACAGGGGTATCTTCGGCGATAAGGATGCTGGCGGGGGATTGGTCCCTATCTCCTTTGATGATTGGAGTCTCAGCCAGCACTTCGGAAGATAAATTCACTTTAATAAGCGGGATCTTAAACCAAAAATGACTGCCTTTATCGACTTTACTGTCAACGCCAAACGTTCCCTGCATTAGCTCCACCAGTTGTTTACAAATGGCGAGTCCTAGTCCGGTACCGCCATACTCACGAGTGATCGAACTATCGGCTTGGGTAAATGGTGAAAAGAGATCATCTAATTTGACGGTATCAATACCAATACCACTATCAATCACATGAAAACAGCACATGACCTCTGAGCCGATTAACTCACTATCCATTTTAAGCGTGATTTGGCCTTGTGGAGTGAATTTAACCGCATTACTAATTAAGTTATTAAGCACTTGACGCAAGCGCAAAGCATCGCCCAAATAATAACCATCTGCTTCCGGTGTAAATTCAAGCTTAAATTCAAGTTTCTTTTTATCCAACAACGGCCGGTTGGCTTCAAATAACGAACGTAAAAAGTGATTTATGCAAAACTTTCGCATTTCGACTTCAACTTTATTAGCCTCTAATTTAGAAAAGTCGAGTGTTTCATCGAGCAGTGATAATAAATCTTGTGATGAATCATTAAGCATATTAATTATATTTTCGACATTCTCATCAAAACGATATGTTTTTAATAACTCTGAAACACCGATAATACCGTTAAGCGGGGTTCGTACTTCATGGCTCATCATTGCTATAAACTCAGTTTGGGCGCGATTACCTTCATTAGCTAACGCTAATGCTGACTCTAATTCTTCGGTCCGCTCTCCAATCCGTTGCTCAAGCTCTAAATTAATAGTTTGTAATTGTTGTCCACGTTGTTCAACTTCGGTCAACATGGTGTTAAAGCTTAATGCCAGCTCATTAAATTCAATGGTATTGCTCATTGGTGCACGCTGACCGTAGTGTTTTGTTTGAGTAATGTTCTGAATAACAGTGAGTAGTTGATCCAAAGGACCCGTAAAGATCGCTTGCAACAAAAGCGCCAAAATAAAACTAGCCATAAACGCAATTAATGCCGTGATAATAACGACTTCATAAAAATGGTTTAAATGCTGCTGTAAAGAGCTAAGATCATTGATTAGATACACGAGCCCAACAGTCTCGCCTTCACTTAGCATGGGTATATAACTACCCAAGCCTTGTTCATTAAATCCCGTGTACGCTTGATTGGCTTTTAATAAAGAATTAATCCGCGCAGGCTTGGGGATGCTAATTTGTTTATCGCGATGATAGCTAGTGAATATCTGGCCAGCATCATCAAAGATAATAGCGCTTAATAGATCTGGACGGTTTTTCAAGCCGAGCAATGTTTGTTGTGCTGCGACAGAATCATTAAATACAACAGCCGATAAACTATTGGTGGCAATCAACTGACTTAAGGATTCTAAGTCATTGTATGCTTGTTGCTCGGCCGCTTGCTTTTGGTCTTTTACAACCGAATAGGAAATAATGACAATAACCAAGGAGACGAGCATCATCATCGACAGCATCAATTTCATTTTAAGATATTTAAACATCTATTTATCTTTCTTCACTTGTACTGCAAGTTTAAGCACTTCTGAACTAATGGTTAATCCCTGACGCTCTAATTGCTCCAAGTTAACTTTAAATCGTAGTTTATTGTCTTGATTAATAATTTCTATCATGCCGCCATCAGTAACAAAACCTGCCATATCAGACACAGTTAATATCGGTTTGTTTTTCAAATAAAGAAATAGACGCTGTAATTTATTTCGATCTTTACTATCGATATAAATCAACTGACAGCCAGCCGTGACATTAACACTATCAACCTGCCTCACAACAATTTTTTTTTCATTTAACGTCTTAGCTGCTAATCTTTCAAAGCCATTTATATAAGCCGAATTGAAATAACAAAAGGTAACTTCGTTGCGCTGTTGTGCTTCTGGCCATTGCGTATATTTAGCGAAGTTATAACTTAATGCCGCTTTAACTATCTCAGTTTTATTGGCTTGCGAATAAACTAACAGCGGGGCGACAAGCAATATTCCCGTCAGCCACCATTGCAATTTGTTAAATTTCAGGAAAAATAAAGGCATGATTAAAATTTAATTGCGACTTTGACGTAATAGCTTGGTTCTACAAGATAGGGAATAGAAAACGACTCGGCTTGATATTCAGTACGCGAACCATCAAACAAGTTTTTACCGTAAGCAGACAAGGTAACATCAGGTCTAATATGCCAATTAGCACCTAAGTCAACACCTTGGAAGCTATCGATTGTTAAAATGCCACTAGTTGTACCATCAATTACTTCTACAGCATCGACATAACGCCAGATTGCATTGAGATCAACATTGTTGCTTACGGCCCAATCGGCATGGAGTGACCCAATATGTTTAGGTGCAGTGGTATTTTGTGTCTGCGCATCACTGAACTTACTTTGAATAAAGCTATAGTTTACTTTTAATTTAAGCGTATTGGTTGCTAACCACTGGCTAGAGAACTCTAAACCATAACTATGACCGTCTTGATCATTTACAAATAGTGAATCTTGAATAATAGCAGCAGGTAGTGAGCTAAGATCTGGTTGATTAGGCGAGACACCGCGCAAGTTATCATAATCATTATAAAAAACGGTGCTATCAAATGAATAGGACGGTGTGGGAGAAAATCGATAGCCAAACTCATACGCTAGCAACGATTCGGAGTCATAGCTTTCTTGTCCTTTAACTGTAACTGAAACAGGGAATGGGCTCGGATTGTCAACACTTGAAGGCGGAATTGTGAAGGCGGGAACATTAAGATTATCTTCAGCGCGAGAAGGTGTACGCTTCGCATAGGCCACCGATGACCAAAGCTTGTGTTGATCATTGAGTTTCCAAAACAGCCGTGCATTCGGTTGCCATTCGAGACCGGTATAACTATTGTCTTCAACCCGTGCGGCCAATGTTAGCCAAAGAGCATCCCTGACTAGGGTAGTTTCATCACGAATAAAAGCACTCGATAGATTAGTATTTGTTGCGTAACGATCACTTGTTTTAGTAAGCGAATCAGGGTCAATGTCATCACTAATATGACGGTAGCCTAATCCCCAAATAATATTATGATTATTGCCCGCTTGTAATTGACGTTGAAATTCCAAATCAAAGGTTTCTGTTGTAAAGCCAAATAAACTTTCATCTCGATTTACATAGTCATAATAGCCTTGTAGGCTATATTCTGAAGTAGCGGATAAAGCCTGGTTAAATTTTGCTAAAACATTGAAGCCATTAGAATCAGAATTATCTTGATTAACTGCTCTAAACGGTGTGGTCAAAGTTGGGGTAGAAAACACTTGATTCAATTTTGTTTGATACAAGTCTGAGCTTAAGAACAATGTAGCCGAATCATGCAAATTTATATCAATTCGCCCACCGACTTGTTGCTTTGACCAATCATTATCGGTACCCGCCTGGACAAGGTTTGGGTCTTGAATTGCATATTCTAAAGAATTACGTTTAAAGCCTTTAGCATAAACACGGGCAGTACTATTTTCTGTTGGTTTGCCACCATAGCGAAAGCCGACAAACCCTTGTTCATAATTACCAGCGCCTATCTCAGCATAGCCACCTTGAGTATCTGCACTGTGTTTAGTCACAATGTTAATGACACCATTAACGGCATTGGCTCCCCACATTGCAGCACCTGGGCCGCGGATGATTTCAATGCGCTCTATATCAGTCATTAAAGTATCTTGCACTTCCCAATACACACCCGAGAATTCAGGCGAGTAAAGTGTTCTGCCATCCATTAATACTAATAGTTTATTGTTAAAACGGCCATTAAAGCCACGACTGCTCACCGCCCATTTTTGTGAGTCAATTTGCGCAACGTGTAATCCCGGCACATCTTTCAATGCCTGTGGAATAGAAGTGGCACCGCTGCGCTTAATGTCTTTAGCACTGATAACATAAACAGCCGCTGGCGAATTCGATAGGGGTTGCGCTTGGCGTGCTACTGATGTGATTTCGACATCGAGCAATTCTTGTAAACTTAATTCAAAGGCTTCCAATTCCTCAGCAGAAACGTAAGATCCAAATAATACTAAAGTGGAACATATGACACACAGCGTTTTCTTCATTTTAAAACCAACGTAAAATTTTACATTAGAAACATTAGGATTTTTTTGTTCACAATTATTTAATCATAGTTAATTTATTTAATTTTACTATTATAAAAACGCTATTTTTCATAATATTCGATACTTGTTGCGTATTCCGCTCAAAATGATCACTCTCTGCGATTGAAACTGATTGCTTTTTCTTCCTATGCATCATGAGTCTTCTTTTACTCTACGTGATCACCTTCAGTCAATGTTGTTAGCATTTTTCTCATGGATTCTCCTTTTAATTTCAGTTTATGGGCGTTGTGAAGCAGTCTATCGAGTATGGCGTCAGCCAATGTTGGGTCAGCAATAAAATCATGCCATGTTGTTAGCGGTAGTTGGCTAGTGAAGATAGTGGATTTACTACTGTGTCTATCTTCCATGATTTCTAATAGATCGTTTTTTTGGCTTTGCGTCAGAGGTTCAAGCCCCCAGTCATCAACAATTAGTACATCCATTTTTGCGATCTGCGCTAATAGCTTCAGATAGCTGCCGTCACCATGAGCAATGGTCAGTTGTTCAAATAGTCGTGTTGCTCGGTAATAGCGTACTCGATAACCTTGATGGCAAGCATGATGACCCAGCGCACAGGCTAAATAGGTCTTGCCGCAACCCGTCGGTCCTGTGATAACCAGGTTTTGATGTCGTACTATCCATCTTAGGGGTCCATCTTAGGGGTCAGAGCCCTATACAACCTTCTTTGGCGGCCCTTTCCTTGCCAAACCAACACCTTTCCCTAATGTCTTCTCAACTTTTTCTTTAAATCTTCCACTACCGATTGGCGTTCCCGTTAACCACGCTGTCGTAATGCTTTTAATTGCCTCTTCACTCAACACAGTCTTAAACGAATTTAAATACCACTCTTTAGATTGTTCAAGACTACTACCCAAACCAACAAAAATTTCATGTTCTCTAATAGCTGAAATGATCAGTTGACCTGTATTGTGCTTAAAGCTCGACCATCGATATTCCGATGGCGATAGCACCATGCCCGCTCTTACTGGGTTTAGCTCAATGTAACGCATAACACGGAGAAGATAATTCGTACTATCCACTAAACTGGCTTTAAATCGCCCTTCCCAGAGCGTGCCACTTCTCCCGTACTTGTAGTTGATGTAAGGCACGTAATGCCTACCCACATATTGCATAAAACAACTAACATTTTCAGCTTTCTCTGGCGTTAAGAGAATATGAACATGGTTAGTCATCAAACAATAGCTATGAATTACAATACCATAGCGACCGCAACCAGCCTTAAGCCAATGCATATAAGTCGCATAATCTTGATCTTCAAAAAATACGGGCTCACGACAATGACCCCGATGCACAACATGTACTGGCACTCTATCAATAAAAAAGCGTGGTTTCCTTGGCATCACTACCTCCTTGTAGTTTAGTAAATTCCTTACAATCCTATCCTATAATATCACGTTATTTTACTCACTTAGGGCTCTGACCCCTATACTTCCACTTAGGGCTCTGACCCCTATACTTCTATCTGCTCGCCACGATTCTTTACGAAAAGTGGCGGTGTTTTTCATGATATTGGACGGCAAAGGTTCTTATTATTTTTATCACCTGCCAAGTCATTTCAATCTCTGAGCCCCTGAACCCCTGAACCCAGAATATCTTCTGGAAGCAGGACAGCCAATGTAAGCAATCACCAACCTTATGGCGCCCTAATTACAGGCATTGTTAAGTGGGTGTCCCCCATCTATTTTCATATTGATGGAGAATTGCTCTCTGATGTTAGAGAGGCTTTGAATAAAGGTCTTGCTTTAGGCAGTGAGCGATTTCGGGATGAAGTTGAAGCATTATATGGTCGACGCGTGAAGCCGGCTAAGATGGGAAGGCCAAAAAGTATCCGTGAAAGTTGTATCTGACCCTACTTTTCAGCAGCTAAATCACTTCCTCCATCTCGTCATTCCGGGCTTGACCCGGCATCCATGCTGAATAAACAGTGCCATATTTGAGATAGATTCCGGCTTTCGCCGGAATGACAAGCTTAAGTAAGTGCCATTCGGGTCAGACTCCATTGCTCAATGCTAAGCCATAGGATTCACTAGCGTCATCATGAGAGTACTCATGTACCTTATGTGAAACGTTATGTGAAATGTTATGTTTTTTTACTTCATTGATTGCTGGCGTCATTATTACCTTGAACAATTATTAGCGGCCGTACATCGGCTTAAGTATTTTTTTCACTAAAAAACGCCAATAGTTCACTGCATAAGAATTAATAAGGGTGTCGTAATAAAGGTGTCGGAGGGATTTAAAAACAACCAAATTGATCAATAGTAAATCCCTCCGACACCTTTTCTAATGCCTTTTCTAGAGCACCGTTGGTTTTTATACGACGCGTAGAAAAATCATTAGGGAATAACATATTCACTTACTCGTAAAATTTCACGCCCACAAAAGACACGACACAAAAAGCTTCAAAAAAACCAAGTAAAACCATTGCTGATACCGATGCGCCCATTATGCTTTTCTATGCACATCTCGTAAATATACGGTCAAGTCATTTGCCGGCGGCACCAAGGGTATTTGATACATCATGTCACTCACAAAGCCTCGGTGATAAGTGCCGTGATTAACGATATGAAATATGATTTCACTCACAGACATTTCGCCTGCTCCACCACCCACAAATTCAAACGTAACCCGCTTACCTAGCGCCTGCTCTGTTAGGTCAGAAACAAAATCGATATACCACTTTCATATACTACGGGTCCATTATTTTTTGCTTATCCCATAGAGCTAAAAAGTCTGGGCCGACTTCGGTATTCCTACTAGTGTAGCTGTGCGTTGTCCCTAATAAGTGCGACTTGAAAATGTCATCGACAACATACACATGATTAAGAGTTGAGGGCCTTCTGGTTTACACATTGGTTGTTAAAATTAGTCTGTCTTTGCTTATAAAGATCAGCAGCAGCAACTTCAGACAAGGCAGTAAAAGTAAGCTCATTTGCCCAAGACTTATACTTAAGTAGCTTTAGCATTTCATCCAGCATTCTACTCTTCCCACTGATAGTTAACCGCCAAGTAATGGCATTGCTTTACGTTGCCTAAAACCCACAGATAATGGGCTTTAATAGAGCCAAAATTACTGGCTGTTTTAAGCGTTTTTATCTTCGGCTTTTTTAACGCGTATTTTGTTACCACCCACCGTTTTATTGTTGAGACTTTTAATGGCGGCTTTTGCTTCGCCTGGGTTTGGCATTTCAGCAAAGCCGAAACCTTTAGATTCATTACTCGCTGGGTCGATCACTAAGGTGCACGACTGAACACTACCAAACTTTTCAAGCAGGGCTTTAATCTCATCTGCCGTGGTTAATCGATCTAAGTTACGTATTAATAATTTCATATGTGTTCCAATTGATAATAATTCATTAATGGACAGAGCTTGAGCTATTGCCACAGCAGCCTGTCCGTTAGCGAGTAAGTGAGCTATTCTAGCTGTTTCACCCAATTTTACTCGTTTTTATATCTCTCTACTTATGTTTTCTGGCATTTTTTGCTAGCGTTTCTTGTAGGGTTTTCTCGATTTTCCTGGCTCGGCCAATAACGGTTCTTCCGGCCATCGGTGTCTGGGGTATTTTGCTCGCATATCTTTGGCGACCTCGAAGTACGACGACACCCAAAAATTCGCTAAATCACTGGTCGTTTGGATAGGTCTACGGGCAGGCGATAGCAGCTCAAACCGCAGCGGTACCTTTCCATAAGCCAGACTCGGCGACTCTAGTTGGCCAAACATTTCTTGCAGCACAATGGATACCGTAGGCCCTTGGTTTTTATCATAAATAATATCCACTGTTTTATCGCTAGGGCTGGTGTAACAGGTAGGAGCCTGCTGCTCTAACACTTGTTGTTGCTCCCACGTTAAATTAGCAACGAGTAGATCATAAATATTTTGCTGCTTTAATGCCGCTAAGCTCGTGATGCGTTCTAGATACGGCATTAGCCAGCTATCGGCCGTTTTCTGTAAGGTTTCAAGTGATAGTTCTGGAAAACCATCATTAACAGCCGCTAACCACTGCACTCGATCTAACCACTGCTGGCAACGCGATGTCCATTGAAGCAGGCTCACACCTTCTGTTAATAACAGACCTAGAACACAATCTTGAAACGTCTCTGAAGGAATGTCGCTCAATACTTTTTCAGAGACGGTAATAGAACCATAGCGGGTTTTTTCACGTCCAATAATTTTTTGTTTTTTAGCATCTAATTGATAGGTTGATGTTTGCGTGAACTGCTCCGACAAGCTCTCTAGTACTTGCTGTTTATCGATCATTGCCGCCAAGTAAATTCGGCCTTCGCGCTTTTGCGCATCGCAATCACTCACTATTAACCACTCACTACCCAGCAAGGCATCGTCTTCTGCTAACATCACGCCTTTACCATTCGCCATCACATAACGGGGAGTGCCTTGACGCTGTTTCGCTAGGCGATCAGGGTAGGCATAGAGTAAACATTGCGGCAAAGACAGTTGCCAGTCGCTTAACGTCAGCTTGTGGTGTCTTTGTTCCTTCCCTTTATTCTCTGCTTTGCTCTCTGTTTTGTTCTCTGTTTTGTTCTCTGTTTTGTTCTCTGCTTTATTCCGAACTGATTGAAACAAGCTGATAGATAAGTTGAGTACTTGGTCGACCACGTTACGCTTTAAACGATGGCGTGTCGTCGCCGCTTTTTTATCCGCCTTATACTCTTGCAGCGCTAAAAACCGTTCGGCAATATCTGTACTGTGTTCGTTGCTGCTTTGGCTACCGTTATGGCTACGACTAAAAATATCTTGCTCGGTGAGTAACGCGGCCAAATCACAGGCTATGGTTTTTTCTAGTGAGTTTTGGCAGCGTAAGAGCATCGACGCTAAGCGAGGGTGAACACTCAGCTTAGCCGCCTGCTGACCAAGTTCAGTGAGCGCATTCCCTTCAATTAAGCCTAGTGAAGTCAATAAGCTCACAGCCGTTTGATAATGCCCTAGCGGCGGCGCAGTTAGCCACGGGGTTGTACGATAATTCGTTTGCCCCCACGCATAAAGCTCTAACACTAAACCGGCCAGCTCGGCGGTAATTATTTCTTCGGGTTGATAATCAATAAGACTGGACTGCTTAGACGCATTCCACAAACGGATACAATAGCCTTCACGCAAGCGCCCAGCTCGGCCTTTACGCTGTTCTGCCGACGCCTTAGAAATAGCTACTGTATCCAAGCGTGTCATCCCACTTGAAGGATCATATTGAATACGCTTTTCTAAACCACTATCAATGACCCAGCTGACACCCTCGATCGTTAAACTGGTTTCAGCAATATTAGTCGTCAATACTACTCGGCGACGCCCTTGCGCATCAGGCTGCAGCGCATGTTCTTGCTGGGCCATACTTAGGCCACCAAATAACGGTAAAAAGACGATATGCGTCAGGCTAGAAAAAGCGTCTGCCGCACTCTTCAAACAACGGTTAATATCCGCTTGGCCCGGCAAAAAAATTAATACGTCATCGCTCTTAGCGTCGCCAGTACCACCCCTAGCATTAGCGCTATCATCATGAGCAAAGACTTGGCGTAATGCATTCAGCACATGATCACTAAGCCTATAACCCCCTTTATTGCCATTGGGTTGATGCGTTGGACTGCCAAAATAACTCACATCTACAGGGAACGCTCTACCGGGGCATTGAATAATAGCCGCGCCGCCGTGCCCTCCTAAACAATCCTGCTCATCACGCGCTTGGCCACTATTCAAATAGGCCGCAATAAACGTGGTATCAATGGTCGCAGACATCACCAAAAGTTTTAGATCATCGCGTAATGTTTGCTGTACTTCTAAGGCCAGCATTAACCCCAAGTCTGCCTGTAGTGAGCGCTCATGAAACTCATCAAAAATAATCAGCCCAACACCCTTAAGCTCAGGATCACTTTGTAAGCGTCGCGTTAGAATGCCTTCTGTCACAATTTCTAATTGGGTGTCTTTGCCAACTTTACGATCATTTTTAACATGGTAGCCGATTCGCCCACCTACCTTTTCGCCCAATTGGCCAGCGAGAAAATGCGCTATAGACTTTGCCGCTACACGCCTTGGTTCAAGCATAATGATTTTCTGTGGCGTGTTTGCGTCGTCAACTAACCAAGGGGCATTTAATAAGTCTAAGGGCACCACCGTCGACTTACCTGCGCCCGGCTCGGCTTGTAACACTAGATTGCTTTGCAGCGCTAATGCTTGCTGAATATCCTTTAGGTAAGCCTCTATCGGTAAAGCACGAGGTAGAGAGCAAGGTAAAGAGTTAGCACGCGCGGTGGCAACTGACGGGACTTGAGATGGTTTTGGGGAAGGTGGTTGAGACACAAATAAAATCCGCTGAACGTAGAGCCTTATTTTGACATTGATTGGCGTAAAGCGCTGTAGTTTTTTTTCGTCAACGCCGCCAAAAGACCAAGGATAATAAAATGTCTACTAATCATACCTGCTTCGCAAACTCTACTGATTAGTTTATTATGCCCACGCTCGCCGCCACAGAAAACTTCAGCTAAGGCCGCTCACTAAAGACTATTCACTATGTCCACCAACGCCTCACACACTCAGCTTTATACCGATCTTTCTGGCTATTACGATTTACTCTGTGCTGATATCGACTACCACGCGCAAAGTAATGGCATTCGACGGCTACATCAAATATTCGGTGGCTATAATAACAGTGATCGTAATGATAGAAGTAGTGATAGGAGTGACCGAAAGACACATCTTGATTTAGGGTGTGGAACAGGCCCACATGTACGTCACTTTATTGATTTTGGCTACCATAGTAACGGGCTTGATATTCATCAGCCCATGCTAGACATCGCCACTACTCGATGCCCCGAAGCACACTTTTATTTGCAAGACATGAGTCAATTTACTGTAGCCGAACCGCTAAATTTGATCACCTGCTTCCTGTATTCCATCCACTACAATCAGGGTATTAAAAAACTAAAAGAATGCATCGCAAGCGTACACCGCGCCTTAACAACTGATGGTGTTTTTTGTTTTAACGCAGTCGACAAAAATAAAATCGATAATAATTTATGTGTAAAACATACCGTTAATAAAAATGATGCATCTTTTACATTTCAGTCAGGCTGGCATTTCAGCGGCCAAGGCGAACAACAATCACTACAACTTAGTATTGAAAAAACCACCATAGTTTCCAATAAAAAAACCGACGCCAACAATACGACACAAACAAAAGCGAATAATGACACACAGATATGGCACGATGAACATACCATGGTAGCCTTCGATTTTGATCAGCTGGTAGGCCTATTAACAGCTCACTTCGACGTACACGTTTTTGAGTCCGACTATAAAAAAATCATCCCCTGGGATAAAAAATCTGGCAATGCGATTTTTGTTTGTGTAAAAAAATAAGCGGTATCGGAATATCAATGGCTTTACCCCGCTATTCTAATTACCTTTATTCTTTAATTTTGAACTGTATAGGTATCGCACGTCCGTCATATGCGTGAATACGTCTTGGCTTGCAAGGTATTGGCGCGGGTATATTCGCTGGCGTAAAGAGTTGACTAGCTGCATTCATATAATATCGGCAATACTCGAATAATAAGCCAGTCAGATTGACCTTACTTATTGCAAACATACACCGAATTAGTCGACTCAACATGTTGAAATGGGTTAAAAAAAGGCACCACGTGAGAGTCAACACGCGTAAACACCGTTTTCAGTAAAGTTTCAAAACTGGCTTCTGGTAAATTTTGCGACCACATAGCAAACACACCGTTCGGTTTAAGCTGTTCAGCCATGAGCGCTAAATTTTCAGTGGTATAAAAACTGGCATTAGCAGCGTTTAAAAACTCCGTCGGCGAGTGATCGATATCTAAAAGAATGGCATCAAATTTCTTATCTGCGTTACTGGGATCAAAACCCGTACTAGCGTCGGTGGCCAGATCAAAGAAACTGCCCAACACATAACGGTTGCGAATATCAGCGTTAAGTATTTTACCGAGGGGCACGAGCTCATCTTGATGCCAGCCGATGACGGGAGCCAAAGCATCAACGACTAACAGCTCTGAAATTCGCTCATCTTTTAAGGCAGCAACGGCGGTGTAACCCAAACCCAAGCCACCTACCACCACACTAAGTTTATCGCCCTGCACTGCCGCTAAACCAAGGGTAGCTAGCGCCTCTTCGGCATCAACAAACATACTCGACATTAAAAATTCGTCGCCCAGCTTCACTTCATAAATATCTCTATCACCAAACACCGGCATACGTCGCCTACGCAGAGAAATCTCACCTAAAGGAGAGTCTTGGCTATCAATTTCTTCGAACAATGAAGACATAATGTGATTAATCCTAACGAGTGTAGTCAATAGTTAATGCTCTTCCACCTTTCACCTTTCACCTTTCAACTCTCAAAAAAGTTGAGAGGGTTATTCGGCGCTTGGGATTGACATCATTTTGTTGGTTAAGCTGCTGAGTTCTTTGAAACACTCGTCGTTGACTAAGGGTTGCAAGGCGGGGTCTTCGAGAACAGACGCGATATAACTTTCTTCTCTATTAATTGACTCCGCTAAAAAGTGCATGGCTTCATCAAATTGCTCCATCGCGGTATAAGCACAGGCAAGTTGGTAAAATGCGTGACTGTTTTCTGGGTCTATTTTTAAAATTTGATAGCATAAATTAACCGCCCACTGCGGCTCATTTAAGTCTAATACTGCATCGGCTTTATAGGCCAGCGCCTCGCAATCATCGGGGCGTAATTTTAAAATGTCATCATAAATTTTAATTTTATTGGCCAATGACGCATCCTGTTGAGCGCGCAACCACATGGACTGCACTTCTTGAGTCAGCTCTATTTCTTCACGATTCTCTTCAATGTGCTGTGATTTTTGATGCAGCTGTTTTTCTATTGTTGCTAGACGCTGCTCGTATTCGTCAATAAGCTTAGATATTTGCTCGTCGGCTAAAGAATGAACCCGCTCTTTAATATCCCTTATTGATGTCCACCCCACTAACACTAAAACCGACGTTGCCGCGGCGATCAAATAGAAAAAATAAGTGACTGTATCCGTCGCATAGGCTACGGCACGATCAACAGACTTGTGCTCTCTATCCAAAATCTGCTGAATAAGTTCGTTTTTAGTGGTCGCTTGATCAGTGCGTAACTGTTTTAATTCATCTAAAACATACCGCTCAATAAACGCCGAATAGAGTGGTTTATCTAAACGTTCGACAGCTTGCTGTAACTTTTCTTGTAGTTTCTGTTCTTTTTGTTGTTCTTGTGACTCTTCCAGTGTGTCACTTTGTGCAAAAGCAGAAGCCGAGAACAAGAAATAAAATGAGATAAAAGCGATAAAAATACGAGGCATAATGCTCTTCCGTGTAATGTACTGGTCTAGTGATACTTGGTGGTTAATTCGGCACAAAAAAATTCACTGCCACACCATAGTGATGTGTATTGTTTCTATGGCAGCGCTGTTTATGAGCGCGTTTTAATTAACGATATTGAGCAGCGGTTATAAATTCGCCAAAGGTCTCGCACCAAATGATAACCGTATTAAATGCCGATAAATCGGTGTCTGGTGGAAGGTTAACCACAAAGTTGTCAAAGGTTTTTACGTCGCCCACTTGAACCATAGTCGGCTTTAATCGGTTGAAGTCGGCTTCGCTTTCTACAAATTCAGGCGAAAAATACAGCCTATAATCGGGGCCCGGAGCAAGCTTGCCCATAAAAGTCACCGCCGTAGCGCTCACCGATACCGTGCCCTCACCCCAGTGCAGCCTATCGCTATCTTTTAGGTCTTTAATAAATTCTGCACTGTACTCTGCCTGTGCAGCCAATGCCACTACTTCTGACTGGCTCGGTGCAGGCGGCGCAATGAGTATAAGTAAAGTGTAAATACCCATACCAAACCCTACTACACCTACAACGCAATGTGTTACTACCAGTAATACCCAGGTACGTATTTTCATTATCACTCCGTTCATGGCTCTACCCTGTTGCTTTATTCTGCTGTAACACCCACTTACGCTGTGATCGCCGTCATACAAAAGACGAGAAAGCACCTTCCCTATCCCTTAAATCACTGCTACAAACACTATAAATGATACTTACTGAAGCTACTGACTTAATCGACTCATTAATTTACCCATTTCGTCATACCGATAACATCCGGTATCTACACGTAAAACAACAGTGGCATATTTATTATAGGTTTAGGCTATGCCAGAATGACGCATTTACGTGAGTATTGCGTGAGTTGCGTGGGTTATGCCCAAACTACAGCAGTTTGATTTACCGAGTAAAGGACTTTACTTCATTGTGGGTTAAATAACGCCACTGACCGACCTCAACATCAAGACAAACATCCCCAATCTGCTCTCGGTGGAGCGACACCACACGATTGCCCACGGCAGCAAACATACGCTTTACCTGATGAAACTTGCCTTCGGTGATGGTCAACAGAACTTCTTTGGGTGAAATGACCTGCAATGCAGCAGGTCGCGTTAATACCTGTTCACCTTGTAACTTCACGCCTGTTACAAAGCAAGACATTACATCTACTGCCATTTCTTCCGACAATGCGGTAGATAAGCCCACACGATACACCTTACGGCATTTTTTAGCGGGCACCGTCACTTCAAATGTCCAACGTCCATCATCGGTGACCAACACTAAACCGGTGGTATCTACATCTAAACGTCCCGCAATATGCAGTTCCGATACTTTATCAACTTTAATATAATTCAACAGCGATGGATACACCTCATCGATATTTGAGCAAACCGTACCCGCAGGTTTATGCATCAGCATATAGCGAAAGTCGCGCGCCTTTAGCCTAACGCCATTGAGTAACACCGTATTATTTTCATGAACCTGTGTCGATTCATTCCTTGCCACCGCATCATTAAGACTCACCGCGCCATCATTAATACACTGAATCGCATCCACTTTTGCGAGATCAGTACTTTTACAAATAAATTTATCAAGGCGCATGACGGGCAACATTCAAAGTACAAGGAAGGGACGCTAGAAAAGATGGCATTATCCTGAAATCATAGGGATTAGCCGCCAGCAAAAAAAACAAGCTTATGGCATTTTCATCTATCAGTAAGCCCCCTGCGAATAGGTTAATTCGTAACTATGAGAATACACCTCAAAAATCAAACCGAATGGATCTTCCACGTAACACATTTTGTAGGGTTTCTCACCTGGATAGTATTCTCGTATAGGCATTCTTTGCTTTCCGCCATGAGCGACTATTTTTGCTACTAGCCCCTCGATATCTGGGTCTTGGACACAAAAATGAAATGTGCTGGTTTTCCAGTACTCAAAATCCTTTGGTGTTTCATTGTTTTTAAACTCGAACATTTCAACACCAATTTTGTCTCCCGTGGACATATGCGCTATTTTAAAAGAACCCCAACCTGCGCCAAACACATCAATACACATCTGCCCTATCGGCGTGTTGGATTCTTCGGTAATCACCGTGGGCTCCATAATGTGATACCAGCCCATAACATCGCTATAAAATTTTGCTGCCTTCTCTACATCTGGGACAGAGATCCCGATATGAGAAAATGTTCTTGGATAAGTACTCATGTTATTCCTCTCAGTAAATTCTGTTGCTAAAGGCTTAATTGATAAAGCCCCTAGTAAGTGAGCGCCAAGTGATTCCTGGGCCAATATTACATGACGACTAAACGAATATTATGTCAGTGGTAAGTCAAGGCTTAACTTACCACTGACTTACCCCTGACTCAAAAAAATTCAACGCGTCTACTCGATACTACCTCTTCGTAAATACAGGGCCTACTGGGGTATATTATTGACGTAATGTTGTTTAGATCCGTGTCGGAACATCCTTATTCAGAGCATCTCTATTGTGGGCGCCTTTACGTTATACTGCACCTTACTTTTGTACTGTCTTCTGTACTTTTCTACTTTTCTTATGACAAGCTGTCCGAGTCTATATGCCATTTTCAAATCTTGGGTTATCACCCGCTATTGTACGAGCTATTAACGAACTGGGTTATACCACCCCTACGCCTATCCAGAAAAAAGCGATTCCCATTATTCTATCGGGGAAAGACCTCATTGCTACCGCTCAAACGGGCACCGGTAAAACCGCCGCGTTTGTTCTGCCGATACTAGAAACCTTCAACAATGAGCGGAATAAAGAGCGTAAATTACGCGGCAAGCGCATACGTGCGCTTATTCTTGCCCCCACCCGAGAATTATCGATTCAGGTGGCGGCCAATGTGGCTGAGTACAGTAAATACCTACACTTAAGCTCTATGGCGGTTTATGGTGGTGTAGATGTCGAGCCGCAAAAACAGCGTTTAATTGAAGGCGCAGACATTTTAGTGGCAACACCCGGACGATTACTTGATTTGGCGCATCAGCGTGCGCTGCATTTTGATGAACTCGAAGTGCTGGTCTTAGATGAAGCCGACAGAATGGTTGATATGGGCTTTAGTAGTGATATCGATAAGATCATTGATCGCTTACCCGAAGATCGCCAGAACCTATTGTTTTCGGCGACGATGACCGACGACGTGCGCTCACTCGCCAGTGGTTTTGCTTTTAGCAAAAAGAGCGATGACGCCGTTGAGATCAACACTTCACCCAAAGCCACCGCGCCCACTATTAACCAGTGGTTAATCACCATAGATAAAGATACCAAATCTGCATTACTGAGCCATTTAATTATCGAAGAGAAGTGGGATCAGGCGCTAATTTTCATCGAGAAAAAACACGGTGCCGCCAAACTCGCCGACCAGCTAGCAAAGCGCGGCATCGAAGCCGAAGCCATTCATGGTGATAGAAGCCAAGCCATGCGTGAAAAAATTCTAGCCGATTTCAAATCTGGAAAACTCAAATACTTAGTCGCCACCGGCGTCGCCGCACGCGGTATTGATATTGGCGAACTGAGCCGTGTGGTTAATTACGACTTACCCTTTAAGCCAGAAGAATACATTCACCGCATTGGTCGAACAGGCCGTGCGGGTGCCACCGGTGAAGCCATCTCTTTTGTGGCCATGGGCGACTTTAAAAACCTATGCGCCATTGAAAGCCGCCTAGACCATGTGATTGAGCGTAAAGAAATTGCAGGCTTTCCCGTGAGAAAAGTGGTACCTGTGTCGATATTGAATTATGTGCGTAAAAGTAAAGCACCCAAACGTTCATCAAAACGGAAAAATACTACCTCTGATAACACCTCAGGCAGTGAAAATCCGTGGGGACGATCCGAATAAAGTAGGGATCACAGACAAAGAATTGGACCTGTGACTATTTATTTTTCACTGCTCAGCTAAGACCCTTTATTCGGATAACAGTGTGACTTTGGTCGCCTCTAAACCCAACAAGGCTCTTAACACATTAATTGAATATTCCCACCCTATGTTTCTCTGCGGGGTACGATTAATTCTTAATATTATTTCGCTTAGGTCACATTTTTTTAGGCCTCCGTCGTGATAAACCCAATGAGAATACAAATCGACCAAATTATTCATATTACCCAGCACAGCTTTACTCTCCGTTTTTGTAAACTGACAAAGACCATATTCAAGCGACATTCTTTTTATAATACTGCTAGTGATCCCTTCAAAAAATAACGATTGCTCTAAGCCCGTTACAAAAATTTCACTTAATTTTTCAATGTTTGTCTTTTTAATGCCATAGATAATAAAAGAATACAGTGTTTTTTCATTAACAAAAATAATGGTTTTGCGCCTATCCAAGGTAAAAATATTGGCATACCAATTACCTAAAAGAGTGTCATTATCAGATATATCAGAAAGCGCTGCGGCTTTAAGACCGATTTCTTTCTGGAGCTTTCCTGTTAGCCTAAGTTGCAGCATAGTGTTTACTCGTAAAATATAGAATCATAAAAATCGCATTACGTAGGGCAGTGTTTTATAAACCTCGCCCAATATTGCACCTGTCTTTCTTGTGACCCCACATGTGGCTCTACTGGTTCTACTCCACGATATCACGGACAGCTTTCGAGGATACGTTTGCTAACCCTCCCGCTCGGCAGGTGATGGGTGTAGCCCCCCTGTTTCACCTCTAATGAGTGTCCCCTGGTGCTATCCCCTGATGCTATCATAGTGCTTAATTAATAACGTAAACTTCAATAAAAAAGTACACGGTAATGCCGCTGCTTGCTAAGATAACAAAGTGCCTGACATACTGTTGAGGTATGCGTTTTGAAATATTAGCCGCCATGAAACCGCCCATCATAGTGCCAACGAGCACAACAAAACCCTCGTACCAAGCAATTGCACCACTATAGATAAACAATGCTATCGCTGTTAATGACACAGTAGCAGAGATGAGCAGTTTAATCCCGTTCATCTCACTGATGTTGGTGTATCCGGCCAAGGCCAGATAACTCAGAATAATGATCCCCAGCCCAGCATTGAAGAAGCCACCATAAATACACACGCCGAGTAACATTATCAGTAACAAAAAATGTCCAACGCTTAAAGCATAGCGATGATTTGAAGTGAGTCGCTTCAACATACTATTTAATGTTCCGCCAAAAACAAATAAAACAGTAGCGAATAACAGCAGCCAAGGTATGGCCTCACGAAATACTGATTCTGGCGTTTGTAGTAACAGCCAAGCCCCTAAGACCCCACCGATTAAGCTGACAATAATTAATCGTGGCAATTCTTTTTTGTGTGCCAATAAGTCTTCTCGAAATGCATAAGTACCACTCAGATAACCCGCAAATGAAGCGAAGGTATTGGTTGCGTTCGCACTAACCGGAGGAACACCCACCAAAAGCAACGCTGGGAAGGTAATAAAACTCCCGCCGCCTGCGACAGAGTTAACCACACCACCCAAAAAACCGGCACCGAAAAGAAATATTAATTCAAATAACATGTTCAACAAGCACCTTATAATTTTTCATTTTTATAGCCTATTGCTCAATAAGCAAAAGTTATACACGCCACTATAACCGGCGGGCGTATCAGCGAGCAAACGGTCCTGTGAAAGGAGTGATTTTGGCGGCTGACATGCGTTAACTTGAGACCTTTGCACGACAGGTGATTGTTGTTGCAGGTAACAACAGTAGGCGCTTCTAGGCGAGGCAATACGCCAAGGGCACGTAGACAATTCACGGCAGGGGGGTTTATGTCTGTACCGTCAAGCGGCACCAAGGTAAATGACCGATTGGGTACCTTTCCCTGATTGGGTACCTTTCCCTCAATGCCCTCTTTAGAGGTAAACGAGTCTGTCAGTCCAATGGCTTTAGGGTAAAGGTCTCATCTTGCTATATTATAAATTTTTATTTCTACGCCGTAGCGCGAACACAAAGCCCACGATAAGGCATACGACCAATAAGCTGAATAGCGGTAACCGCACTGTATCAAGATACACTACTAATGGTGCTAAGCCCGCAACACTGAATGCCCACACTAGAAAAAGCGTAAAGCAGCATATACCAGTGATTACTGTGCCATTTATGCCTATCTTAAGTAATTTATTTATCATCCGTTAACAACAAGATTTATTTAATTGTATTGGTGGACACTGCGCGGTGCCGTATGAACAAAACACACAGCAGTCACCTTTACAGGGCTTGAGTAAAGCAAGACAATTTTCACACTCATAAAAATACATACATGCGTTCTCGGGCATCATTTCTTGCTTTTTATGTCCACATTTTGGGCAGGTAATTTCTGATTCTAAAACAACATCACTCATCACCTAAGATCCTTATTAGCATGCGATGGCACTGCCCAAAAGAGGTCGGCAATAGATACCGTTAGCACCAACATTAATGCGCCGTAAAAAACATATACGCTCCAACCGTATTGCCATAATGGATACAATGTTGCCAGTATGACTAAGGGACCGATTACCGATAGCAGACCTCGCCAATGAACTCGGTTTTTGTACCAACCGTAGCTATTAACCACTAGAACACATAGCGCGAAAAGTGGCAGTAACGCATTAATTAGCGCCCCCTCGAACGGGCTTAAGAAGCCCAGACCAAGAGCAGCAGCCAAAGCACCCAACGCAGGGAAGCAAGCCGTGCAGCCCAATGTTGCAATAACTACACCGCCGGCACCCACTTTTTCTAAAACGCTTTCAATACTTATCATCGACAATGACCTCCTGTTGACATGTTATCGTTGGAAAGAGTATAAAACCTGTAGTCACTACAGGGTCAAGTAAAAATGAAAACAAAAAATCAGCATTTTTCTAGGGGTCAAATAGCTAAATATACCCATATTAAGGCCGAGACAATTAGATATTATGAGACTTGTGGCTTGCTTCACTCGCCAGCCAGAAGCGCAGGCGGCCACAGAATATATACTGAAGATCATGCCAAAAGACTCAAGTTCATCCGCAGATGCCGTGAACTAGGCTTTACTGTTAATGAAATCATCGGGCTAATAACATTATCGGAAGAACCCCATATGAGCTGCACACGGGTGCGTGATGTGACAGCAACACATTTAGTAGAGGTGAAGGCAAAGATTAAAGATTTAAAAAAGATGGAGCGAACACTCCATCAAATGGTGAGCCAGTGCGATGAAACCGATTCGCCTGAATGCCCAATAATTGAAAGCCTTTTATGTTGATGAGTATTTTTAAAAGCAATAGGGTCAAACTCGATGGCTGGTTGACTGGGGCAAGAGGCTATCGCAATGTCTAGGCTTTAACTTATGAGCGCTTGGTTTCTGCATAAGACGCCTGAATATCGGATCGCGCTAGCATGCTCATTGCGCTGTCGACTCCACACTTATGCAACATAACCTTGGCTTTTCAGCTTTTCATGCAAAGCCTTAATATGAGCAGGGCCTATTTCACAGCACCCACCAATAATCGAAGCGCCATTTTTTGCCCATTCCATCGCAATAGCCGCGTATTGTTGGGGATTTAAGTCTTGTCGTGCTTCAAGAACATCTACAGTAACGCCCGGATGTAAGGATTCTATTGACACAAAACCATTAGCATAAGCGCCAATTTTTAGGGCCGGTGATTTCGTTTTCTGGCTATTGATGACGTTTGTTGCCTCAAGCAATATGGGCCAACAAGCACTTACTGCCTCAGGCTGGCTACAGTTTAACAATATTGCTTCAGCGCCTAACGATGCTAGCGCACTTATGGCGTCGCTTAAGGGCTCGCCGCTGCGTAGTTGCCCAAAATGGGTATCGCTAACGGTTAAGGCGAGCCAAACAGGCTTGCCACTTTCAACGCCCGCGGTGCATGCTGCGGTAGCCTCAGCGATAGACGCCATGGTCTCGCATAAAAATATATCACTGGCGTTAAATTGCAGTTCAACGAGGCGACGATAGCTGTCTAGAGACTCTTTATAAGGCAAAAACACCTCTGGCTGATAGCTTGCTACAAGAGGCGGTAAGCACCCAGCAATGTTCACACCGTCGCACTGTGCGATGTCAATTGCGTCTAGCGCTGCATTCATGGCAGATTGGTGTAGGCCTTTAAGCTGTTCGGGCAAACCTTCGCGCGCTAAGCGTTCAGGTGTAGAGGTGTAGCTATTGAGGGTTATTACGCGAGCACCGCTGAGTATGAAGTCACGGTGTAAATCTCGCACCAAGTCAGGCTCATTTAACATAATGTCGGCAGACCATAAACTTGTTACAGGGCGGGAGCTTCTTCGCAGTAGTTCTTGGCCCATGCCGCCATCGAGCAGTGTAATAGTATTCATTGCGATAATTCGTTTTATGCTTAATTTGCTGGAAGAATATAGGCTAAATTAGCAGTATGCAAGGCGCATATATCATTTGTTATCAGGCGTTACGTAACGATGTCGCAAAGTAAAACATGCACGTAAAAAACCCCATATTGCCGAGCAATGTTTCCTACTGTTTTTTCAACTGAAAGCACCCAAAAAAGCAATAGTAATTTATTGTTTTTATTGCAAATAAAAACACCATCATCGTAGGATACCCCGCTTTATACCCCTCCGTATATTACGGTGGCAGGGTGGGAAGCATATTGTCGCCCCACCCATAAAGCGGATATAACGCGCTATAACTTCATCATCAATGACAGTATCACCCTCCCAGTGACCTATACGGACTTTATCATCAACAATAGACGGCCTCTCATCCATTGATACACGCCCATGTTAAGCGACAATTAGAATGGCCTCTAGCCTCAGCGGAGCCAGTACGCCTTTTGTAGGGCTTACGATGACGAAGGTGTTTGTGCAGGTCGCCGCCTGGTGCTTTATCCTGTTGGATGTAGCCGTAGATGGTCGTCGCACAGACCATCGTAAGCCCCTTACTTTTAAGTCGGCCCTTTATCTGATAAAGGCTCCCGTCGTACCCAATGTTTTCAGTAATCAATCGTTGATAGCTGCCGTTAGGTTTTTATATCTAGGCTTAATCCGATCTCGCAGCTTGGCTTTCTCTTGCGCTTGTTTGGGCCTATAACCACGCAAACCTTTATTACGCTTCAGCACATTAGAAACGGGACTATTGCGTAATACCATGATACTTATTGATCAGGATGGCTATTTCACGATGTGATCGTTTTTCTGTTACGCCCTCGAAATCTGCTATCGTTCGTCATCGGTCTATCGGGTATATGTCTTTGGCATAGTGATCTCACATTGGCTTTTAGTCGACCGTGAGTATCGCCCACTGGCCATCTATATTCAATGTGTCGCACTGGCGACTGAAATCCGCGGGGCATTTATCCTTCCTATACCCTGTACTAGAATACTCTGTTCTTTTGTACAATTAAGCTATCGAGGTCTACAGCAATAGTGCTTGACGAATAACTTGAAAAAGTCACGAGTCGGCCATATATATAAACTGCGGCAAGTTTAGTCGTCTCGAATAAGGAAGTCAGTTATGGAAGTATTACTCGATTACATTTTTTCCCCACAAACCCTTATCTTAGTGTTCGTGGTGGTTCTGCTGAAAACGTCAATTAAGTCTGTCCCACAAAACCGTGTTTTTGTGATTGAACGATTCGGTAAATTCCAATCAAGCAAAGAAGCTGGTCTTAATTTTATCTTGCCTTTTGTAGACCGAATCTCTGCTGATCGTTCACTTAAAGAACAAGCGGTCGATGTGCCTCAACAAAGCGCTATTACCAAAGACAATATTTCATTAGGTGTTGATGGTGTCTTGTATTTTCGTGTGGTCGACCCTTACAAAGCGACATACGGTGTAGATGATTACTTATTTGCTGTAACACAACTTGCACAAACCACCATGCGGTCTGAGTTAGGTAAAATGGAGTTGGATAAGACCTTTGAAGAAAGGGACTTATTAAACACTAGTATAGTTTCAGCAATCAATGATGCTGCGGGTCCTTGGGGTATTCAGGTGCTTCGTTACGAAATCAAAGATATTGTGCCGCCACAATCTGTGATGGAAGCGATGGAAGCGCAGATGAAAGCTGAACGGGTAAAGCGGGCACAAATCTTAGAATCAGAAGGTGACAGGCAAGCAGCGATTAATCGTGCCGAAGGTGAAAAAGCATCGGTAGTTTTAGCGGCTGAGGCAGATAAAGAAGAACAAGTATTACGCGCAGAAGGTGAAGCTAAGGCCATAGTTGCCGTTGCTAATGCTCAAGCAGAAGCATTGCGTCAAGTGGGTGCAGCGGCTGCTACAGAAGAGGGGCAAAAAGCTATTCAGCTGGACTTGGCTACTAAAGCAATTGAAGCAAAACAAGCGATTGCCAAGGAGTCATCAGTGGTGTTATTGCCCGACAGTAGTACAGAGCCAGCCAATGTAGTTGCACAAGCAATGACCATTATTAATCAATTAAATAAGGGATAATGTATGGGCTGGGTACTCAATAATTTAGCAGAAAGTTTGCTCATCCTTGGAATTGTTTTACTAGCCATAGAAATCGTTGTGCTAGGCTTTTCAAGTTTTGTACTGTTTTTTGTGGGTTGTGCAGCTGTGGTGACTGCAGGATTATTGTATGTGGGTATCATTCCAGACACAATGTTAGCGGCAATGTTTAGTACCGGCTTATTAACTGCTCTGTCAGCTTTTTTGTTATGGAAGCCTTTAAAAAGTATGCAAGCTAACGTGGACACAAGTAAAGTTAAAAGTGACTTGGTAGGTCATCGTTTTATTTTAGTTGAAGATGTGGCTCCAGAACTTACGCCCAAATATCATTACTCAGGTATCAGTTGGAAACTAATAGCCACAGATAATTTGGTTGCAGGTACCCGCGTGGAAGTCATACAAGTTGATGTTGGAAAATTCTACATTAAAGCTATTTAGTCCTAGGCCAACAATAAAAAAGCCGGGTAAATCCTGGAAGATTTACTTAGCTCACCGCTAAAATCTTAAAAAAAAGTGTAAAGGGTTAAAGCCCTTTATTTTTATTTATTGTAAACAGCAAGGGCCATCTACATAATACGATGGTAGACCCTACTTATTTTATTTTCAATTTTGTACATTTACCATCTTAAGTAAAATTTTAATGATTCCATCTTTAGAAAACGACAAGTGCCATGTTAGCTATCAAAATCTGTGAATTATTTTTTACACCAAACAGAAACGAACCAAGGCTGCTGATGACGAGGTAACCCTTTGGGCCGATAATAATGTTCTATCGGCTCAAACTGAGCTTGTTGTAACAATGCGGTCCATGTATCGGGGCTGTGGTAGGCGCCGAATCGCTCGCCTTGCAGGCCCTGCTCATCATTACCACGCGGATTAGAAGTCAATAAAATGCCTTTGGGTTTTAAAGCAGCGTTAAGCTCGCGTAGTATTCTTGGCAGTTCTTGGGTCGGCACATGAAATAAAGACGCGTTAGCGAAAATGCCATCGTAAGTATTTGCCATTAAATTTAAGCGGATAAAATTTTGCTGTAACACCTGACAGCCAGAAGCTTCTCGTGCCATATTACAAAATGCTTCGGAGCCATCTAGCCCAACAGCTTCTATTCCTAGTGCTTTAAACGCCAGCAGATCTCTGCCGGGGCCGCATCCAAAATCGAGGATACGACAAGGGGTCTTATCGCCCAACGCTGTCACCAAGGCCGCCCTATTTTGGCTAACATCATGGTCCCAAGTGCCGTCGCGGTAATCCGTGGCATTGTGTTGATAATGCCCAATCGTTGAGCTTGTGAGCTTACTAAGTTCTACTGTATCCATGGTTTATCTGAGCATCTGTTTGTGTAAAAGGTATTTTACGCTGTTTTTGTTATATTGTGTTTTCTCTGTTTTATGGCTTACGTAGCAGTGCCTATACTGGAAGCATTAAAAACTTGGCTCGAAAAAAATATCGGAGGGGTTGTTAAGGGCGGCCTGACTTACAAAGCCATGTACTACCGCCTCAACCAATGGTCAAAGTTAATACGCTACTGTGAAGATGGTCGCCTAAACATCAGTAATGCTGGAGCTGAAAATGCCATCCGGCCGTTTGCAATAGGAAGAAAACGCTGACTGTTCAGCGACACACCCAAAAGCGTACATGCCGATGCAGTGCACTATAGCTTGGTTGAAATGGCTAAAGCTAATGGCTTAAAGCCAGATGAATATTATCGGTATATTCGAGAAAGACTTCCCTATGCAGAAGCTGTGGAGGAGTTGGAATCATTGCTGCCATGGAACGTCAAAGCGGTACTTGAAAAAAATTCAGACTACAATAAATAGGGCAAGTACGTAGAGATATGGGCGCTTACTAAGTTACCCACTTGCATTCAGCTTTTCAATGCAATCTTCACATTCAATATCAGTAATCACAGAAAAAATCTTTGCCGTAAGGCCCAATTAATACTGGGAATTGTAGAGGCTTTTATTTGTGGTTTTTCGTCTTCACTTGATTGGCTTAAGTTTTTTGGCCGGTGGGCGTGCTACTTATTCTTAATATACAGGCTGAACCCCCGTAGATAGGGGTTTGTGCGGTTCAGTCGTTTTTATCTTTTTTTTACGGCTTATTTTTTTAGTTTTCGCGTTAGCCTATGGAATGCTATTAAGAACTGATGATCATAGTTAGTGACGTAGAGTGGGTGTCCTTGTTGATTTTGTTTTTGTTGATTTTGTTGGAGTGGGTGTCCTTGTTGATTTTTTATAACGTAAAATGAGCGTACTAGCTTGACGTTTGTCGGCATTATAGCGGCAGCAAGTGACCTGCCCTATTTCATCGGTGGTGATTAATAGATTGCCTGACGTAGAGTGGGTGACCCTGCTATTTGTTTATCCCTGCTATTTGTGTAGTGGTCAACCTTTTCTGGCCAGCCAATTAGAGGTTTTCCAATAAAATGCTTCTTTTTCATTCGGAGACAAGCCAAGGTTATGGCTGTGAGGTCTTACCGAGTTGTAGTATTTATAAATGTAATCTCGTACACAATCATTCGCTACCGTTTCATTCTCATAACCATTTTTAGGCATGTTCTCAGTTTTCAGGCTTCTAAAAAAGCGTTCCATTGGCGCATTATCC
>JBLILH010000011.1:0-101872 GCA_047636495.1 Candidatus Endobugula sp.
TCCGGTATGACGATAGAAATAATAATTCATGATGAGACTATAAGTGACAAGTCGTCGTGAACAGACCACGGTCACAAGAAAATTTTGTAGCGATCAACAATAGGAAAGAAAATGAAAGTATATTTTATTGGTGCGGGTCCGGGCGATCCTGAATTAATTACCATTAAGGCATTGAAGGCGATACAAAAATGCCCTGTTATTTTATATGCCGGTTCTTTAGTGCCTAGAGCTATTTTTGCTGACGTGGAAGAAACTGCCGAGAAAATTGTCGATACCGCGGCGATTAATCTAGATGAAATAATGCAGTTTATTGACGAAGCGCAAAAAAGTAATAAAGACGTGGCACGAGTACATTCTGGCGACCCCTCACTTTATGGTGCGATCGGCGAACAAATTCGTCGTTTAGAGCAAATGGGCATTGATTATGAAATTATTCCCGGTGTCAGTGCAACATCTGCTTCCGCCGCATGGTTAGGTAAAGAGCTTACCTTATCGGGCGTGTCACAAACGGTTATTATGACGCGCTATGAAGGTAAAACCCCTTTTCCTGAACGTGAGCGGTTACCTGCTTTAGCGGCATCGGGAGCGACCTTAGCGATTCACTTAGGCGTGACGCGTATTCATAAAATCGTCGAAGAGCTGGTGCCGTTCTATGGTGAGGATTGCCCAGTAGCTGTGTGTTATCGCACCGGTTGGCCTGATCAAGATAAGGTGACGGGTACGTTAAAAGATATTGTTAAAAAAGTACGCGACAAAAAGTTTACACGTACATCTCTTATTTTGGTGGGCGCAGTGCTAGGGACAGATGAGTTTAGGGATTCCTATCTGTACGATGAAGACCAAGCCCATGTATACCGACCTAAAGTTAAGCCGGCAAGAAGCCGTGATGCTGAAAGTACAACGGCACATCCCAGCTTAAAACGTGGTTAAACGTCGATTCTTTAATCGGTTGAACAGAGAAGGCCTTATCTCAGACGCGCTATGAATATATCCCTATACGCTCGCTTCGGCATCTATGCCACAGGTGGTCTACAATAGTTCGGCTGCCAGCATAGTATGCATAGTAATAAGGACACCTCTAAAAACAATCTATTACTATGGCCACGTGTTAGTAAAGAGCATTTCTTCAAGCGGCTTTTCAGTCGCCCATTTTTCTTCCACTAGCATGGGTTTTTCGTAAAACTTTTCTACATGCCCAATACATAATATCGCAATGGGATGACTGGTCTCTGGCATGTTAAGCAATGCTTTAATCTCTTCAGGGTCAAAGAGAGAAACCCAGCCCATGCCAACGCCTTCTGCGCGGGCCGCTAACCACATGTTTTGAATGGCGCATGAGAGTGAGGCAAGGTCCATCTCTGGTAAGGTGCGTCGACCAAAAACATGCTCTTCTCGCTTATCAGGTAATGCAGCTACAACGACCTCGGCGCACTGTAAAATTCCTTCCACCTTTAACTGTAAAAATTCTTTTTTCTTTTCGCCTAATGCCTCTGCGGTTAATAATCGTTCTTTATCGACTATAGAGTGAATGTTTTTGCGCAATGCCTTGTCGGTGATATGTAAAAACCGCCATGGTTGCATAAGACCCACACTGGGTGCCATATGCGCTGCCGATAGAACGTTCATAAACACATCACTATCTATCGGAGTGTTAGTGAAGTGACGTATATCTCGTCGTTCGGCCATCACCTTGTAGATACTGGCTTTTTCTTCGTCGCTATAGCTATGGTTGGATTTCATATTATGGGTTGCTCATCTATGGCGTTATACGTAAAGAGTCAATGGCGGTGCTGAGTCGATCGGCAGAAGTTTTGTCTTCTGCTGATAATGTTCCGATACGTAATATGGCGTGACTTGAATCCAGTTCTATCACGCGTGTGAGTATTCCTGAAAGCGCAAGGGAATGATTAATGCTGATAGCCTGATCGCGGCTAAAAAAATAAGATGAAAATAAGTCACTATGGTGGTGGTGGTGGTGATGGTGATGGTGATGATATTGTTGTTGGCTTAGCGATATTAAATGTTGGCAGCAGTCTTGCGTATGGTTGGCATTGCGTTTTATCTTTATAATGGCTTCTTCTTGCCATTGCTTATCTTGTAGCGCAGCAATGGCTAGTGATTGCGCGGGTCCATTGACTTGCCAGATGCCAACGGCGTTCGCTAATTGTTGTATAAGGTGTTTGTTCGAAAAAACAAAACCAAGCCGTATGCCCGCCAAACCAAAAAATTTACCGAACGAGCGTAACACAATAATATTATGCGGCAGTACTGGGTCGGTCACTGGGTTGAGTGCTGGGTTGGTTAGCGCGTTGAGCAAACTGTTTTCAGGAGTGCTATCGATAAAGGCTTCATCAACGATGAGATAAGCATCTTTATGTAACATGTTTGCCCACGACAACAATTGTTTTTTATCAAACATAAGCCCAGTTGGGTTGTTGGGGTTGATGATCACAATATGTTGTTTATTGTTTTTTGTAAGGGCTTGGTGAATATGTTCGATAGCTTCCTGTAGGTTTAGTGAGGGGTAGTCGTTAATGCTATTCGAGTTATTTTTTGCGCTAAGTGTTGCGTTAAGGGCTGCATTTTTTTGCCAATGCTGGCGATGTTCTTGGTAGCCTACCTTAGGGAGTAAAACGGGGAATTTTGCTAATAAAGAGGGCAGTGCTTGTATGCCTACTTGCGTACCCGCTACCGCTAAGAAAGCTAAGCTTTTTTGTGTTTTATTATCCGCAAGGTAGTAATGGTTGACGGCATTAGTAAACGTATCAGTAATATACGGCAGTCGACAATAACTCTGTAGGGGGATATTGTCGACGGGATAATGTTCCGAGTTGATGCCGGTGGATAAATCTATCCAGTCATCTATGGCTATATCATATCGCTGTGAAGCACTCACAATATCGCCACCATGTAGGGGCAAGAATACGTCCGTTTTATTCTGCATGACTGTTTTCGCTGCTCTTTGTATTAGATACTGGTGATAACGAGGGAGTTAACGAGGGAGTTAACGATGTTGCTGTAGATTTAGTTGACGGTACTGGGGTGTTTAGTAGGTCGCAGATAAGAGATGCTGGGAGTACAGATTCGACAGCGTCGGCTAGGCGGTTAATTTCTTGTTCCTTAAAGAGTGCGTAGTCGAAAATCTCGGCGTGACTACCGCCAGCCCATGACACTATATGCTGTAAAAATTCTGGGCTATCAAATAAGCCGTGAAGATAACTGCCTATGACGGTGTTGTCGTTATTCTGAGCGCCATCAGGAAAGGTGTCTTCCTCAGTAAGGCTGTTACCGCTTGCCTTTCTCGCATAAAGTGTGAATAAGGGGCAGAGGGTCGCCTTACCAGTACTCGTGCCTGCATGTATTTCATAGCCGCTGACAGTGATTTTTTCATCACGCTGTCTACTATTCGATAGCTGTTCGTGTAAAAATCCTGTGACATTACGCAAGGTTTTATGTTCAAAAAGGGTGGTTTCCATTTCGAGCAAGCCTAAACCTTGGCTTGAACCTGCGGCAGACTCAACAGCGTCAGGGTCGTGAACCCAATTGCCTAACATTTGATAGCCGCCACAAATACCGATTATCTTTCCACCTAGGCGCAAGTGACGTTGAATGATACTTTCCCAGCCATTGTCTTTTAGCCATTGCAAATCAACACGGACATTTTTGCTGCCGGGCAACACAATAATATCTGCGCCGGTAAAGTCACTGCTATTTTTTATGTGTTGGCAGTCAATAGACGGGTGGTTTTTGAGTACATCAAAATCCGTATGATTACTTGTGCGCGGGTAGGTCGGGATAATGATATGTAATGGGTCGGCATTAGTGTTTTGGTTGCCGTTTTGCTTTTGGCTAAGACTGTCTTCGGCTTCGATATGTAAATTATGTATATAGGGAATGACGGCTAACGTTGGAATGCCGGTTTTTTCTTCTAACCATTCTAGGCCGGGGTTTAATAAGTTCACATCACCTCGAAAGCGATTAATCACAAAACCTTGCACGCGGTTTTTTTCGCTGTCGCTTAATAGTTCGTAAGTCCCATAAAGGTGTGCAAAAACACCACCGCGATCAATATCGGCAACAATGATAACGGGGCAATTAATGGCCTCGGCAAAACCCATATTGGCGATGTCATGTTCGCGTAAATTAATTTCCGCGGGGCTGCCCGCACCTTCAATAATAATGTGCTGATATTTTTCTTGCAGTTGTTGATATGTCTCAATCACCGTATTGAGTAACTGTGGTTTGTAGCGATGATATTCTTGCGCTTTCATATTACCAATAGACTTTCCATGGATAATCACTTGTGAGCCAAGGTCACTATTGGGTTTTAATAAAATAGGGTTCATTAAAATAGAAGGCGATAAATAACAGGCCTCGGCTTGCACCGCCTGCGCTCGGCCAATTTCTCCGCCCTCGATGGTTACCGCACTATTGAGGGCCATGTTTTGTGGTTTGAATGGCGCAACGCTGATCTTATGCCGCGCAAGAATACGACAGATTGCGGTGACGAGAATACTTTTCCCTGCATCCGATGTGGTTCCTTGAATCATTAGGGCGTTAGTCATGGCTACCTTCTTGTTGTGCGTCTATATCTAATAATAAATCTTGTAGTTTTTCGCCGTAACCGTTGTCGTTATTCCACATGCCACGTTGAGTGGCTTCCAGTAAACGTTCAGCCATTTCTTCTAAGGCTTGAGGATTATTTTCTTGCATAAATGCGCGGTTGTCGGCGTTGAATATTAATGCGTCGGCAATTTTTTCGTATTGATAATCGTCTACCATATTAGTCGTAGCATCGTAGGCAAATAAATAATCGACGCTGGCGGCCATTTCAAATGCACCTTTATAACCATGTTCACGCATGGCGTTGATCCATTTAGGATTGAGGACTCGAGAACGTATCACGCGATTAAGTTCTTCTTTAAGCGTGCGTGTTTTAGGGGCAGAAGGGTTGGAATGGTCGTTGTGATACACCACCGGTGTCGATCCAGAAAAAACACTTACAGCATTCGTCATGCCGCCTTGAAATTGATAATAATCATCCGAGTCGAGAATGTCGTGTTCTCTATTATCTTGATTGTGGGCAACGACGTCGAGCTGACTTAGGCGATGTTGAAAAATGGCTTTTACATCAACGCCTTCTATGCCTATGTTCGTTTCTTCATTGTTGTTTGTACTACGGTCGCTTGTGCTTTTGGCTGTAGCTGAATCTACCGTCGAGCTTATAGTCGATGAAGACGCGCCATAGGCATAGCCGCCCCAATTAACATAGGCTTCCGCTAAGTCGCTGGTTTTTTCCCAGCAACGTTCGTCAATTAACCCCTGTAAGCCCGCACCGTAGGCGCCGGGTTTACTGCCAAACACACGGTAGCTGGCATAGCGTTTGGCAATCTCTGGATTTTCGCCTTCCGCGATTAATTGTTCTTGATATTGCTGAATATGTTGTTTGATTTTATTGGCTTGTGCAGGCTCATCAAAGTCGGCCAAGGCCAGCACAGCGGCATCAAATAATTTAATGACGTTAGGGAAGGCATCACGGAAAAATCCTGACACGCGTAGCGTCACATCAATACGCGGTCGTCCTAATAGCATGGTGGGCATGATTTCAAAATCAATCACGCGATGTGAACCCGTTGCCCATATAGGTTTAATGCCCATGAGCGCAAACGCTTGAGCGATATCGTCACCGCCTGTACGCATGGTGGCAGTACCCCAGACAGACAGACCTAATTGATCGGGGTAATCGCCGTGTTCTTGTAGGTGCCGGTCAATTAATGTTTGTGCCGACAGTTGGCCAATGGCCCATGCCGCCGGTGACGGAATGGAGCGGTTGTCGACAGAGAAAAAGTTTCTGCCAGTAGGCAATGTATCTAATCGACCGCGTGTCGGTGCACCACTGGGCCCCGGGGGAATAAATTGACCGTTTAAGCCCGTGATAAGCGCACTGGTTTCTTGTTCTGCACTGGTATGTAATGCAGCAAGTAAACGTGTTTTTGTGTAACGTAATAAAACAAAGGTATCAGGTAATTGATAAGATAGATGTTGTGCGAGTACATCTTGTGCTAGTACATCTTTAGTGTTGTCAATATGGCCATTGTTTGGTACATCGTTGTTCGTTATAGAGTCGTTCCCTATATAGTCATTCAGTGGGGCATTCAATGAATCGTCGCCCAGCACATAATCACGTATGCATTGTGCGGCGAGTATTTCTAAACGTTCACGGGTGTCGGCTTCGGTACGCCATGTATTTGCAGAAACAGTGGTTAATAATGCGGGCTTATCACCTTGCCAGTTTTCGGTGGATGCAGCCAAAGGATCAAAAGGTTCTACTTTGTCATTGTGATTGTCTGGATGACCTTCTTGATTGTTAGCCGTATTACTTAGCTGTAAATCTTTCACCAGGTTATGCAAAATACCTTGGCTTTCGGGTGTGCTACCTCTAGGTAAACGCAGCAAAGCGACAAGGGTATCGCAGAGTTTTTCTGTCTCGGGTAGAGTGCCTAAAATATGTAAACCATGACGTATTTGTGCTTCTTTAATATCGCATAAATAGGTATCTACACTCGACAATACTTGTTGCTCTTGCTCGTCGTTATTAGTGGGTTTTCCTAGAGCACCTTCTTTTAATGACAGTTCTTCCAATAAATGTGTCTCGCTAACGAGGCGTAAAATTTCATTTTTTAACCAAGTCTCACGACGGGTATCCATGCCCATTGCTTGATAATATTCGTCTACTAAACCTTCGAGTTCTGCTAGCTCACCATAGGTTTCTGCGCGTGTCATAGGCGGCATTAGATGATCGATAATGATCGCTTGAGTGCGACGTTTTGCCTGTGCGCCTTCGCCAGGATCGTTAACAATAAAAGGGTAGAAATGTGGCATAGGGCCAAGCGCAATATCGGGCCAGCATTCTTCCGACAAGGCGGCGCCTTTTCCGGGTAACCATTCGAGGTTGCCATGTTTGCCAACATGTATAATCGCATCGACTTTATAGCAATGGCGCAACCAAAAATAAAATGCGAGGTAGCTATGCGGCGGAATTAAATCAGGGTCGTGATAGTTGGCGAGCAAATCCATATTGAATCCGCGCGCGGGTTGGATGCCAATAAAGGTTTCACCTAAACGAATTCCCGCTAACATAATGCGACCGTTACGATATTTAGGATCTTGGCCGATACTCCCCCAGCGCTCTAACACCATTTTTTGATTGTTTTCGGGTAAAGCAGAAAAATAATGTTGGTAATCTTCTTGCGAAATACTTTGCCAGCAAGGGCGTTGATGCAAGGTGTTTGGATTGTTGGTGACCGCGCCCAGTAGTTCGGTAATTAATGCATTGCCATTTTCAGGGATATTATCAACAGGATAACCGTGGTCGGCTAATGTGCGTAATAATTGAATCGTCGATGCGGGTGTATCTAAGCCTACGCCGTTACCGATGCGGCCATCTTTGGTAGGGTAGTTGGCTAAAATAAAAGCAATGCGTTTTTCGCTATTTTTCTTGCTCGCTAGGCGACAGTGCGCTTGCGCGAGTTGTGCAACAAAGCGGGCGCGATCGTGATAAAGGGCATAACGTACCACCGATATTTCACAGCGCTGGCTAAACCGTGCTTCGGCTTTGAAGCTAACGGCACGGGTAATAATTCGACCGTCCATCTCGGGCAATACAATTTGCATGGCAATGTCGCGGCTGCGCAAGCCTTGGCTGTAATTTTTCCAGTCATCCTTTGTTGAACTAGATAATATTAATTGCAGCACCGGAATATTTACCGCAAAGGGCGAGGTAAAAGTAGTGGGCTCGGAAGAAAGGTCGGGACTGGTCGCAATGTGACTCGCAAAGCCGGTAGTGTTAACAATGATCGCAGCTTTGCTTTGGATTAATAAATTGTTAACAAGCGATAAGGCGTCCTTATCTTTTAATGAGCTGATGGCAATAGGCAGTGGGCGTAAGCCATGCGCGGCTAAGGTTGCAATTAATTGGTCGAACATCTGCGTGTGTGCCGATTGCAAATGGCTACGATAAAATAACAGTGCGCATACGGGTGATGAATTAATTTGTTCGCCGGATAGTTGATGGTGTCGATGGCTAGATTGAGTGCACCAGTATTGCAGCCAGTCGTTTAGACTATGTTGATCGTAATCAGTCGTCGTCCATGCGCTGGGTAAATATAATAAACTTCTGGGTAAACTACGCGGCTCTGACCACGGATACTGTTTTCCTAAAGGTTTATCTGACTGGCTGTCTATCTGTTTTTCTAGAGGTTGGTGTAAATAACGACTGGCTAAAAAATAATATAAATGTTGGTAATTAAAAGAACTGCCTTCACGTAGAAAACGCCATACCCTAATAGCGTCTTGTTTATTGACGGTTGACGCCGAAAATAACGCCTCGTCAGGCGTGTCGTCACCAGGCACGATAATAAGATGCCTTGTTTGTCCCGAGGTAGACGATTGTTTGGCCCATACTTGAAGCTGTTCAACGCCATACTGCCAATAACTTTCGCCACCCAATAACGACACAATGACCACTTGTGCGTGGTCAATTACCTTAGTGCAATATAAATCAAACGCGGCAGGCTTTAATAGCTGCATCCAATTAGCCAGACGAATCGAGGGGAAGTCTTGGGGGAGTGTTTCTGCACTATCGGCTAGCCCCGCCAAAGCACTATCGGCGGCCGACAAAATGACAATGTTGCCAGAGGTTTGCCCTAGGTCAATAATACCTTCGTCGTCGGTAAAACCGCCGGGTTGTGCTGCGAGTAAATGCATAGGATTGTCTACTTATGCCGTTACAGTGTTGTCGACGATTACGGTCTTTTCTAGCTCAGCAGTAATGTACTTTTCATCCAGCTCTTTACCAATAAACACCAGCTGTGTTTTGCGTGCTTCTTCAACCGCCCACGGGCGGTCAAAATGAGTGTCAATACGTTCGCCGACGGCTTGTAATACTTGGCGCATTGGTTTGTTAGGGATGGCAATAAATCCTTTAGCGCGATAAATACGATAAGTGCTGAGCAACTCTTTTAATGTTGTCTGCAGCTGTCCACTATCGGTTTCGCCTAGGGTGATCACAAACGAATCAAAATGATCATGGGCATGATCGTGATGTCCACCATGGGCATGATGATGGTCGTGATGATTGTGTACGTGATTAATTTTTTCTTCCGCTGCAGCTTCAATACCGATAAGGACATTGAGTGGCGCATCGCCATGGCTGATATATGCCGTTTTTACGCTGCTAGGCACTTTGCTGTCAATGATATTGCTAACGGCTTCTCGTTGGTCATCGGTCAGTAAATCATTTTTGCTCACGACGACGATATCGGCAGCGCTTAATTGATCGTCCAGCAGTTCTTGCAAGCTAGGATCGTGATTCAGCCCTTCATCTTGTAGGCGCTGTTGCTGTACTTTATCAACATCGTGGGCAAAGCGGCCTGCGGCAACGGCAGGGCCGTCGATAACGGTAATGACCGCATCAACAGTGCAGTGTTGTTTTATTTCCGGCCAGTTAAATGCCTGAACTAATGGCTTGGGTAAGGCTAAGCCAGAAGTCTCAATGAGGATGTGGTCAATGTCGTCACGGCGGGCAACAAGCTCTTGCATGACCGGTAAAAACTCTTCTTCAACTGTGCAACAAATACAGCCATTGGCGAGCTCATAAATACCGTTGTCGCCATTGTTGGTATTTGTGGAGCCACTTTCATTGCCATCATCGCAATCTAATGGGCAGTTGCGGAGTACATCGGCATCAATATCCAACTCGCCAAATTCGTTAACGATGACGGCGATGCGTTTGCCGTGTGCTTGTTTTAATATATTAGAGAGTAAAGTGGTTTTACCGCTGCCTAGAAAGCCGGTGACCACTGTTGCGGGAATTTTATCAAATGACTTTTTTGGACTTGTTGGATTTTCTGATATTAGTGGCTTTGATTGTTCGGATTGCATACGTCAACTCCTTGCTCAAGGCTTTTGCCATAAAAGGCCGCCGAGAGTATGTTAAAAAACGAAAAAGAGTGCGGCGGTGTGCAATGTGCAAGGGTAGGCTGGATCGCGAGCAACGCCGCTAGGAATGCAAGACGTAAAAAGTAACATAGGCAATACAGGTATTGCAGATATCCAGATAAAATAGCATTGGCTATGATTAGATAGTTATTCGTGCCTTAACATCTATATGCCCGCTAACGCAACGTTAACGACCATACTGTCCGTGGCTGTTTAATGTCTATCCGGTGCTTATCTTTGCTTTTTACGCTTACTTTCTATGCTTTTTCTTTGAACCAATCTACCCCGATTGCACACCCCGACCATCAGGTTTATTGATTAAGGCAGGTCTACTGGCTATCAGCTCAGTCGCTACCGCGTCCTTCCCAGAAAATATCCAGTGGATGCAGGCGGTTAGCTCGCTGATTACAGTTGCGGGGACAGCTGCCGTGAGGCATTCCCTATTAATCTCTCTTGTTTTCAAGTGACAAGTTAAGAGAACCGTTAATCAAGTCGCCATTGTAAAGAAAATAGGCACTGAATAGAAAGGATTAAGTTGTATAATTACCATACCGATGAAGCGATTACGCATTGCCGTCAACAATCAATACTATTATGAAGAGTTACTCTGTTATGAACGACTTGAACAACAACCATGAAGAAAATTACCACCTGTTCTTTGAAGATGCCGTGAACACTGGCTGCGTCTGGGGTTTGCAGCATGAAGATGGTAGTTGGGCTTTATCGGCATCGGAAAAATATCCAGAAACCAATGTCATGCCCTTTTGGTCGCAGCCAGAGTTTGCTCAATGCCATGTCAATGATGATTGGCAAGGGCATGAAGTGGTGGCGATTTCTTTAGAGGAGTTTATGGATGACTGGTTAACCGGAATGCATACTGATGTTGTGTTAGTCGGTGTCAACTGGGATGCAGAACTAGAAGGCGAAGAATACGAGCCACTTGATATACTGCATACATTTGAAGGTGATTACTTATCGTAGTGTCTGGTCTTTCTATGAGTAGCATATTTTATGATAATATTAACGCCATTTTATTTTGAGCTATTCTAGTGGGTGGTGTTTTTATCGATAGATTAATAGAGGGAAAAAGCCATGACTGGTAGAGCTATTCGTAATGTCACCGTAAAACACAAACAATGGTTAACGCCCCACATGTTACGTATTATATTATCCGGCGACGCACTAAGTGATTTCCCCGCTAATTTTGAAAGTGGCTATGTCAAACTACGTTTTTTAAGTCAGGAATTAGCCCCGTCGATGAACGAAAAACCTCTTGTGCGTTCCTACACTATTCGTGCTTTTGATCAAGAAGAGTGCGAGCTCACTATCGATTTTTTGAGTCACGGCGATAATGGCCCAGCATCTGCGTGGGCTTTGGCATGTAACGCGGGTGACAAGATTAATATTGATGGGCCAGGTGCAGCAAAGCTGATTAATATGGACGCCGATTGGTTTTTTCTGGCGGGTGATATGACGGCGTTACCTGCGATGAGTGTTAATTTAGAAAAATTACCGCCTACGGCGATAGGCTATGCAGTGATCGAAGTGTTGTCAGAAGAAGATGAATTGCCAATGAGTGTTCCTGAAGGTGTTTCAGTACACTGGGTGATTAACGCGCACCCTGATATCCCGAATACGTTACTTGTTGATAAAATACGTTCGATGCCTTGGCAAGACGGTGAAGTGTCTGTTTGGGTAGCGAGTGAATTTTCTACAATGAAGAGTTGCCGGCAATATTTTAAAATAGAACGGAAATTGAATAAAAATAATATGTACATTAGTAGTTACTGGAAAATGGGTGACACTGATGAAGGGCATAAGAAAGCTAAAAAAATAGATGCCGAACTTATTTGATTAAAATATAGTTATTAAAACGTGTGAAAAAATAAAAATTGACCGATAGTTTTTTTTGACAAGATGATTATTTATAGCCACAGATTTTGCCAACGTGCGGTCATCAATAGTAATAAAAGCAGGGTATTTCAAATGATTCTACTGTTTTGTTATATAACACTCGTTTTCTATTCTGAAATGTCATTAAAAGTGAGGGTTAACTATTTTTTACTTGAATAATATAGGTGTAACGTATTATCGTAGACTGCGACCTTAGGGTATTTGTAAGCTGCGCAGCAAAAGCTTGCAGTTAAGATGAGCGCCAATGGTGATCTTTATTGTTTTCTCGCCATCTTTAATGGGTTTTATATATAAAAATATGGATGCTTAGCAGTGAAGGTTAAATAAGCGTTCCTTTAATCGTGAATGGCGGAATATGTTAAATTATTAACATATAAACACAATTATTATGATTCAGAATAACGATATTTTCGCAAGAACTTCTCATCTGTCAGCCCAGGCTGGCTCGCATAAGCATGAACACCACCAGATTATTATCGGTATTGCGGGTGAAGCCAAGTTTGAAATAGAAGGTCTTGGTGGGAAAGTGGATGGGTATTCAGGATGCATTGTCCCGTCTAATGAGAAGCACAGCTTTACTGGGGGTAGTGATAATAATGTTTTCCTATTAGATGTGGGCAAAGATTTGATAGAGGGTAATAACTTGCACGGCGAGTCAGATGAAGGTCTGCGCCGTTTATTTGATTCTCGCCGCTACTTTTCTATCGATCAGCAAATGCATTTAATGCTGTTTTCTCTCGCAAGCGAAATGAAATCTTACGGTGACGACCCATCTTTTAAGCCGCTAGTGGCAGAGTTAGTACTGCGTAGTTTATCTAACCGCTTGTCCGGCAATGCGGCAACTATCGAGCATAGAATACACGGAGACAGGTTGGATTTGAATCTCATCCAACAATATATTCATGCGCATATCGCCGATAAGATTCAGGTGTCCGAATTGGCGCAAGTATGCGATTTAAGTGCTAGCCATTTTTATCAAAAATTCCGTGACAAAACCGGAATATCCCCTCATCAATTCCTCATACTAGAACGAGTTAAGGTGGCTAAATTTTTATTGGGGAATACCAATAAAAATTTAATCGATATCTGTTTTTCCCTTGGTTTTTCTAGCCAAAGTGCTTTTACTAATACTTTCACCAAAAAAGTAGGTTGCTCGCCGAGTCAATATCGTAACAGCGTAAGATAGTGTATTTTTGCAAGCACTATAGTGAAAACTTACACGGCCTCTAATAGTTTTTTATCTACCCCCTTGTTTCTCAAGGTTTTTCTTCCTTAATCGTTAGATATTTTCACTAGCAGGTTAATTTAGTTGCATACTTTTTTGCAAGTAATGCGTATTTTTATGCAATCTTCTTGATAAATATTGGCCGATACTTCACCACTAACGAGCAGGGTGTGAAAATATGAAGTCAGTTAATTGTTTATCTTTCGTTGAAGATTGGATCAAGCTTGATCACGATCAGTTGCTTTTAGAACTGTCGAAGAATTATAGTGTTGACGAAGAAACGTGGATGAAGCGTCTTATCGCTGTTGCAGACCCATCGTCTCAGGAGATGTTAGAAATCAATTCTACTGCTCGTCCCTTAATAGAGCAGACCCGCGTGAGTAAGAAAGGCGGGCACGTTGTTGATAAGCTGTTGCAAGAATACAGTTTGAGCGATGAGGACGGCGTTACATTAATGTGTTTATCTGAAGCCTTGTTGCGGGTTCCCGACGCGGCAACACGTAACGCGCTGATCAAAGACAAGCTGACAGCCGCTGACTGGGGAGCCCATTTAGACGGTAAAAACAGCTTGTTTGTTAACGCATCAACCTGGGGGTTATTAATTGCTGGTCGATTTGTCAAAACGGGCGCAGTAAATCACGGCGATGCGGCTAACGGTCTGCAGCAATTACTTTACAAGTGTGGCGCGCCTACACTGCGTGCCGCAATGAAAGTAGCGATGCAGATTATCGGTGAATATTTTGTGCTAGGTCAGACTATTCAAGAAGCCAGTAAGCGCTCTATTCCTTTTTGTAGGGAAGGCTGTAAATATTCTTTCGATATGCTGGGTGAGGCGGCGCACACGCGCAAAGATGCTAAGCGTTATTTAGATAGCTACTTGGATGCGCTTGATAAAATGGCCGGCAATGCTAGGTCCCGTCCGGAAACGGGGGACGGGCATACGCTATCCATTAAAATATCTGCGTTACATCCCCGATATGAGGAATCCCACAAAGAAGACACTCTTCCCGAATTGGTCGAAATTGTAAAAACGATTGTTAAAAAAGCAAGGTCTTATAATATCGGTATTACTGTTGATGCCGAAGAAGCTGACCGTCTAGAATTATCATTAGAGTTATTCAAGCAAGTCTATAGTTCTGATGTGTCCAAGGGTTGGGGTAACTTTGGCTTAGTGGTTCAGGCATATTCCAAGCGTGCTTTACACATGCTTTGCTGGATTACCTCTGCCGCCAAAACGCAGGGCGATGAAATTCCCGTACGTTTGGTGAAGGGAGCATATTGGGATACGGAAATTAAAATTTGTCAGCAGTTAGGCATTGATAGCTATCCCGTATTTACTCGCAAAGAGTCTACCGATACTTCTTTTTTGGCGTGTGCTCGGTACTTATTGTCTGATTATACAAAAGGCTTTATTTATCCTCAGTTTGCCAGTCATAACGCACAAACCATCGGCGGTGTTCTGGCTATGGCGGGTGATCGCGCATTTGAATTTCAGCGCTTGCATGGCATGGGCGAGGGTTTGTACGAATCGATAATGCATGCACATCCCAATGTAGGCATCAGAATTTATGCGCCAGTGGGCAGTCATGAAGACCTTCTCCCTTATCTCGTAAGGCGCCTGTTGGAAAACGGTGCCAACGGGTCTTTTGTACACAAGCTACAAGACGCCACTGTGCCTGTTGATGAGTTGATAGTGCACCCTACCAAGCTACTAATGACACGTGCCAGCATCGTGAATCCACATATTCCATTGCCCGGTAATATTTTTAACGACCGCGATAATTCAAAAGGGATTAATTTGCATATCGCTTCACAGAGGACGCCTTTAATGAACGCTATCAAAAAATATAACGATGCCCAGTGGTCAGCCAAACCTATTCTTGGGGAGTCTGGTTCAGACGGTGGCGCTAGTCATTCAGTGCAGGTTGTTAGCCCTTACGATAATAATTTGAAAGTAGGTTCTGTGGTCCACGCTGACGAGGAAATGGCGGCCGACGCACTCGTAACAGCAAAAGAAAGCTTTAATACATGGTCGTTAAGTGATGTTAAAGAGCGCGCAACCGCGTTAGAAAAAACCGCAGCATTGCTAGAAGATAACCGTGAAGAATTAATGGCTTTGTGTGTTCGCGAGGCAGGTAAGACACTGGATGATTCTATTGACGAGATTCGTGAAGCGGTAGATTTCTGCCGCTATTATGCGCAGCAAGCACGCGATATGTTTAATAAGCCCATCACCTTGCCTGGTCCTACAGGCGAGTTGAACGAGCTGCATTATGAAGGCCGTGGTGTATTTGTTTGTATTAGTCCATGGAACTTCCCGTTAGCTATATTTGTGGGTCAGGTTGCGGCGGCATTAGTAGCGGGTAATACCGTGATCGCGAAGCCAGCGGAGCAAACCAGTTTGATTGCTTATCGTGCAGTAGAAATGATGCACGAAGCTGGCGTCCCTAAAGGAGTGCTACAGTTTTTGCCAGGACCAGGCGCCAAGCTAGGCGGTGTGTTGATGAAAAGTGCCGATGTCGCTGGGGTTGCCTTCACTGGATCTACCCCTACCGGGCGTATTATTAATACCCAACTGGCTAATCGCCAGTCAGCGATCGCCACATTAGTCGCGGAAACGGGTGGTCTGAACGCTATGCTGGTTGATTCAACAGCGCTGCCAGAGCAGGTCGCGACGGACGTTATTCGTTCAGCATTCAGTTCTGCTGGGCAGCGTTGTTCAGCGTTGCGTGTACTTTATGTGCAAGACGATATCGCTGACCGAGTCATCGAATTGATCAAAGGTTCTATGGATGAGTTGACGTTAGGCTTCCCTGGTGATTATGCGACAGATATGGGCCCGGTGATTGATAAAGCTGCGCAAAGTAACCTGTTGTCTTATGTAGAAGAGATGAAAGGCGTGGCCAAGCAAGTTTATCAGGGCAATGCGCCAGAAGGATTTGAAAATGGCACGTTTGTTGTGCCAACCTTGATAGAGATTGACTCCATTAAGCAATTGAGCGACGAGAAATTTGGCCCGATTCTGCACGTGGCGCGCTTTGCTGCCTCAGAGATGGATCAGGTGTTAGAGGACATCAATGGTATGCAGTTTGGTTTGACCTTGGGCGTTCATTCGCGTAACAACACAACGTATCAGTACATTGCACGCCGTGCTCGTGTGGGCAATGTATACATTAATCGTGATCAGGTGGGTGCAGTGGTAGGTGTTAACCCATTCGGCGGGCGCGGCTTGTCTGGCACCGGTCCTAAGGCCGGAGGCCCTAATTATTTAACGCGCTTCATCACGGAAAAGACTATCTGTCTAAATACTGCGGCTATTGGTGGTAACGCCAGTTTGTTAGCGCCAGATACCTAGGCATAACAGAAAAACCGTAGTTTTAGAAAAACATTCGTAGAATATTGCAAGTGTAAATCGGCGGCTTTGATAGAGTAGGCCAGTCGCCTTTTGAAAATCTACTTATGAATATGGCCGATTAGGGTGATGGTGGCTTGTTTTATTGAGTCAATATTGTTTAAGTTAAGCAGTACCGTTTAAGTTAAGCAGTACCATTATAAGAATAAATACTAATAATTTTATAAACTAAAAAGGTGAAAAACATGAAAAGCAAATTTTTCAAAAAAGCACTGCTAGCTGCAAGCTTCGGTTTGTTAGCTTCTGGTAACGTAGCAGCAGACAAATTAGATGACGTTTTGTCAAAAGGCAAAGTACGTTGTGGCGTTGTTCTTGATTTCCCACCAATGGGTTTTCGTGACAGCAACAACGAAGCTGTAGGCATGGACGTTGATATGTGTGCAGACCTAGCAGAAGCAATGAACATCGAGTACGAAATAGTCGGTCTAACGTGGGCAGAGCGTATCCCTAGCTTGATCTCAGGTAAAATTGATGTAGCGATTGCTTCGTCCTCTGATACTCTTGAGCGTGCCCAGACTGTTGGTTTTACTATTCCTTATATGGTTTTCCAATTCCAAGCATTGCTTTCCGATAAAGTAGAAGTAAATTCTTGGGAAGATCTTAAAGATTTGAACGTAGGTGCTGCTGTTGGTACCACGTACGAAAGTTCTTTCTTAGATTATAAAAAAGAGAACTGGGAAGGCGCAAAAGGCAAATATTCTTCTTTCCAGAGCGAAAATGAATCTTTCCTAGCGGTATCTCAAGGCCAAGTTAACGCGGTTATCGTTACTGATACGGCAGCGGCTAACGTGATGGCTTCTGGAAAATTTAAAGGTATTAAGCTAGGACCTGTTGCTCCTTTTGGTGCTGATATCGTAGGTATGATGACACTGCGTAAGGAATTTGGATGGCTTAACTATTTGAACTTGTTTATTAACAGACAAGTACGTACTGGTCGTTTCCAAGAGCTTTATAGCAAATGGATCGGTGGTAAAGCTCCAAACATGACGGTTCCTGGAACTTACTACTAGGTCGTCAGATCTGTTCGATGCAAATCGGTAGCGCACCTTAGGGTGCGTTATTTATTATTTTTCTAAGTATTGCAGAGTGTTATTACGCATGTTCTCTATGTGTATGGCTTTTTTCCAGTCTAGCACTATGCTTAACTTTTTCATTACGAACATGATAACAATAAATAGAGCGTCTACTTCCCCGTAGATAAAGAGCTCAATTTGCTTATCGTTAGTTATAGTTAAGTGAATCATAAGTAATATTTACAATAATCTCAGTGATATTGTTAGGAGGTACCAATGGACTATCAGTTTTTATGGCGTCCAGTTTTCCAGTCATTACCCCAAATGTTAGAGGCCGCATTAGTCACGCTCGAAGTGTCCGTGATATCCATGTTATTAGGGACATTCATCGGCTTATTTATTTGTTTCTTCCGTGCTTCTAATTTTTGGTTCCTCAGGTTCTTTGCGGGAACATGGATTGAGCTTGCGCGAAATACGCCAGCACTCTTTCAGTTATTCTTCTTTAAGTTTGGTATGGGTGCCATAGGCATCATTATCGATTCCTATTTTGTTGTCTTGATTGCGTTATCTTTCAATACGGCAGGTTATATGGCAGAAAACTTTAGGGGTGGCTTTAACGCCATCCCTCCGACTCAACTTCGTGCGGCACGCTCTCTGGGTATGTCATTCTTCCAATCACAGCTGCACGTTATTGTTCCTCAGGTGATGCGTATTATTTATCACCCTATGACGAATCAATTTATTTGGGTGATTTTAATCAGTTCTCTAGGCATGCTAGTGGGTCTCCGCGAATTAACGGGCGAAACTCAGTTCTTGTACTCTAAAACCTTTAGGGCGTTCGAGTTCTTTGCGGCAACTGCAGTAATTTATTACATTATTGCAAAGATCGCTCTAGGGATCATGAGTTTTATCGGCTGGCGCTTGTTTAAAGGCCCTCAATAGGAGATATTTTATGGCTACATCAGTTCAAGTCTTCAGTGACTTACAAGCTAGTGATCTACTGTTTTTGGGTGAAGCGGCGTTAAAAACATTAGAAATTTCAATTGTTGCGATCAGTGTCGGAACGATCTTCGGGGTTATCTTCGGTTGGATGCTAAATGCCGGTAACATGGCTGTGCGCATGGTCGTTAATGGTTTTCTCGATGTATTTCGAAGCGTGCCGTTAATTATCCAGTTGATTTTGTTTGATAGCTTTATTGCGATCGCTGGTTATCCTTTGCCCGCTTTTTGGTCGGGTACGATAATATTGTCCATCTATACGTCTTCACTGGTGGCTCAAGTGGCACGCAGTGGCATTGATGCAGTCCCATTGACAACCCGCAGAGCGTCTCGTTCGCTGGGTATGACCTACTGGCAAGATATGCGTTACATCGTATGGCCAATTGGTTTGCGTGCTATTTTACCGTCTTGGGTAGGTGTTGCGCTTAGCGTACTTAAAGATTCGGCACTAGTATCAGTTATTGGTTATATCGAGTTGCTAAAAGCGTCTCAAATATTAATTACTCGTACAGCAGAAACATTTACTGTTTTAGCAATCGCGGGTCTCTTTTATTTCGCCCTTTCATATCCGATAGCAAAGGCGAGTAGTTATATAGAAAAAAGGTGGCAACAATGATCAAAATCAGAAACTTACATAAGGCATTTGGTGATGTTCAAGTACTGAAAGGTATAGATTTGGATGTGGCTGACGGTGAAGTATTAACGATTGTTGGGTCTTCTGGTTCGGGTAAATCAACATTGTTGTACTGTATCAATGGCTTGGAAGCGATTAACAATGGTGAAATCCTTGTTGACGGGGTGGATGTTCATGACAAGAAAACCAACTTAAATTCGCTGCGTGAAAAAATTGGGATGGTTTTCCAGCAATGGAATTCATTTCCGCATCTAACGGCGCTAGAGAATGTTGCGTTATCACCACGTATCGTTAAAGGGTTAAGCAAAGCCGCTGCTGAAGAAATTGCTGCGTCACAGCTAGAGCATGTGGGTATAGGTGATAAGCTAGCATCATACCCCGGCGAACTTTCCGGTGGTCAGCAGCAACGTCTAGCGATCGCTCGTGCTCTAGCGATGGAGCCAAGTTATATGTTGTTTGATGAGGCAACGTCTGCACTTGATCCTGAGCTGGTGGGTGAAGTATTGGATACCATGCGTTTGTTGGCAAAAGACGGTATGACGATGATCGTGGTGACCCATGAGATGAGCTTTGCAAAAGAAGTATCTGATCGTGTGGCCTATTTCCATGAAGGTAAAATGGAAGAAATTGGCACGCCAGCAGAAATCTTTGGTAACCCACAAAGTGTTCACACACAAAAATTCCTAGCTAACGTTCGATAGGAACTTTTTGATGTGAAAAAAGAAACGCTGGCGTTAAGCTATGGTTTAACGGCGGTGCTATTGTGGTCTACAGTAGCATCGGCGTTCAAAATTGGGCTAAGCTTAACGTCAGTGATATTATTAGTGACTGGCGCTTGTTTTTTCTCTCTCGTTGTCTTGGCTGGCGTGCTACTCTTCCGCAAAGAACTCTCCTCTGCTATTTATTCCTTATGGCAAAATCGCTACGTATCGATAAAGTTAGGAATGCTCAACCCCGTTCTTTATTATCTTATTCTATTTGAAGCCTACGATCGATTGCCTGCACAAATTGCCCAACCTATTAATTATACCTGGGCCATTGTCTTAGGCTTGCTGGCGGTTCCATTTCTGGGTAGAAAAATCACTCGTTGGGATATTCTTGGGATGTTTGTTGCGTATGGCGGCGTTTTTCTTATTTCCATGGCGGGCAAAGGGCTTCCCGGCGGAGTCGACTCCATAGGGGTTTTGCTAGCGTTGGTAAGCACTGTAGTGTGGGCAGCCTACTGGCTGTTTAATATAAAAGATAAGCGTTCCCCAGTATTGGCGTTATTCCAGAATTTTTTCTATGCGTTACCCGTGCTGATGGTTATTGCTTACTTAAGCGATACTTCACTCAGTTCTATTCATCCCTCATTTAACATATTGGCCAGCATGGCTTACATCGGCTTATTTGAGATGGGCTTCACTTTTATACTGTGGCAATCAGCACTGCAGACAACCGAGTATACATCACGCATTAGTTCGCTCATCTTCTTATCACCGTTCGTTAGTCTCTTTATCATTAACCAAGTATTAGGAGAGCCTCTACAGTCGCTAACCTTTGTTGGGCTAGGGGTGATCGTTATAGGTTTAGCATTGCAGCGAGTAGGGAAAACTGCAGTAGTGGTTAAAGATGCATCTGCCGACAGTGTAGGCATTACAGCAGAGAAAAATAATGCTTAGTTATACAATCGGTGTAGGTTAATCATCATTAAGGGCAGTTGTTGTAAATAGTATGTCTACAGAAATATTGGGTTTTTATCGCCGTTGCCAATACTGGAATAAACTATCTAAGGGAAGTTTAGATGATTATACTTTACGATCTTGCAGCAGCAGATAAAGCGGTTTGCTTTAGTCCACACTGTTGGAAAACTCGCTATATCCAAACAGGACCTTTTACCAGTGATTGTTGATGGCGAAGCCATTATCAGTGACTCTTGGGAGATCGCCTTATATTTGGAACGACAGTACCCCGACAGTCCATCATTGTTTGTTTGGGAGTGACTAGGCGTTCTAGCAAGCTAAGCAATTTAACGAGTGGGCCAATAGCGCACTTGCTCTTCATATTCGTGCTCTGGTCCTTATGCCAATTTACAATATTATTGAAGAAAAAGATAACACGTATTTTCGTCAAAGCCGTGAGGAAAAAATCGGCGAAACCCTAGAGGCTATTAGTGCTGATGCTAGCCTTATCGTGATGCATAAGGAGTTACAGTGTGTGAGGGACCTGCTTTATAACCAAAATTATTTGGCTAGAAGTCAATCTGGAAAAATGATGTTTGTTTAGCATGTTTCTGTGGGTGGCCAACGTCACGGATGTTGCTTTCTTATCTAAGCAGCGAAAAATCAGTCCGGGGTATCAGCGTATGTGCCAGGACTATAGTGCAGTGTTACCAGAGAACCTTCGTCTGCCTTAGTAGGCTTGAGACGAGCCTGCATTGAGTGAAACTCTAGTTTTCAAATAAATTAAACGCTTCTTCGACGACCATGGCGTGTCGTTGTGCTAAAGCGTAGCGGTCATCATCGTAGCCCCCGCCGATAACGGTGACAACTGGAATGTCATGTTTTTTGCAGAGTGTTAGCACTAATTTTTCTCGCTGGCGAATGCCCTCTAGTGATATATCTAATAACCCTAGAGGATCACCCGTATATACATCCACTCCTGCATCATAAATAATCAGTTCCGGCTGTTCTTGCCGAATTAACTTTTCTAGCGTATCGCTGACACAGAGTAAATAATCATCATCTTGCGTTTTGGGTGGTAAGCCAACATCATAATTACTCAAGGCTTTTTTTGCGGGGAAATTTTTTTCGCAATGAATCGAGCACGTGTAAGCACGATCATCATCCCCGAGTATCGACGCAGTGCCGTCGCCTTGGTGTACATCGCAATCAAAAATCAATAGTTTAGCCACTTTTTTCTGCGCAAGTAAAGCTTTAGCCGTGATGGCGAGATCGTTAAAGATACAAAAGCCCGAGGCAAAGTCAAAATGGGCATGGTGGGTTCCACCAGCCAAATGACAAGCGATCCCGTGTTTGAGTGCTAGCTGAGCGGCTAAAAAGGTGCCGTTGGGGGAGATTAATGTTCGGCGCACTAAACCTTTACTCCAAGGTAAGCCCATTCTGCGTAATTCGTTTTTAGCGAGTGTGTTATTAATAAAACGCTCAATATAATTTGGGCAGTGTGCTTGCTTAAGTAGTGCGGGTTTACTATTACCGGGCCTGTAATGATTCTTTTGACTAGATATTCCGCTTTCTTGTAGATATTGCGTCAGTAATGAAAATTTCTCCATTGGAAAGCGGTGATTTCCCGGAAAAGAAAAGCTATATGCTGGATGTGAAACTACAGGTATCGTCATTGGTGCTTTTATTATATTAAATACAGTGATCTATAGAAATTATTATCGATTTTTTTAGGGTGCTGATAGTAATTAAGTACTGATAAAGTGGCAATAAAAAACACCAAAATGTAAGTGAAATAAGTGGGCAATATATTAATATAGAAATGTTGCCTGTGAAAAAAGAAGTTTACCATAGAGAGGGACTAGTTTACTTAGTGGATGCTAAGCAAACTTTTATTATCTTCTTGACGTATATTTTTTATGTGTTCTATTTAACCATATCAATGCCTTTCTGTAGCACTTGTACAACGGAGTCATCGACATCTTTACTAAAAGCAAAATATAACTCGCTAGATTTTAAAACATGCACAATTTCATAGTCGTCCATATTCGCGCCTGCTGCCGTTAATTGTTTTGAACCGCTATTTTCGCTGTAAGCCCATAGCTTCAATCTGTCGCTGACTAACATTTTTGCAGCACCCTCTGGCTTAGAGTTGCGCATCAGACCTTCATGACTTGTACCAGCAGCCACCATTAATTGATCGCCCACCGTATCGCGTATTACGCCGACTACTAACGTGTTGTCTTTTACATCAGTAAATGGCGCAATGTTAGACGACTTTTTCGCAAATATTACGATTCGATTTTTTCCGATCGGACCCGCCCACTTAAATAAATCTTCGCGTGCATTTGTTCTCGTCATGCTAAACAATAGCGCGTTGGGTCCTGACAGCGCGGCCTTGTAGGCTCGCGCCCAAGTCATCACGTTGATTTTAGCGTTGGCGATAGGATCACCTGCGGCTGCACTTGCTTGCATTAATAAATCAACAGCACTACCGACGGCCTTGTCATCCTGTCTATAGTTAAATGGCGGAAAATCCTCGGTCATAATGGTGAGCTTGTTAAGGTCACTTGCATTGACTAGAGCAGTAAACATAAGCGTAAATGCTAGTAAGACGGTTGTAATCAATTGAGTAAAACATGTCGTTCGTTGTTTATTCATTGTTTTTTACCTGTTGTGAGGGGGTACCATTCAAAGAGTAGCTGACATTGTTGGCAGGTCAAACTTTCTCATCAATTTAATGGGTTAATTGCTATCAGGATAACGTGTGTTTTTCCTGTATGATTGATGCTCCTTTACCTTTTTGAAAGCCTTAACATCCTATGTCTAAAATAAAATTACTACCACCACGTTTGGCTAACCAGATTGCAGCGGGTGAGGTGGTCGAGCGTCCAGCATCCGTCATCAAAGAAATGCTAGAAAACAGTGTAGATGCGGGTGCGTCACGTATCGATATAGATATAGAGAATGGCGGCATCAAAACCATGCGGATTCGTGATAACGGCCACGGCATCGATCAAGATGACTTGGCGCTTGCGTTGAGCCGCCATGCGACCAGTAAAATTTACGTGTTAGATGACTTAGAAGCCGTGGGGACACTAGGTTTCCGTGGAGAGGCTTTAGCGAGTGTAAGTTCAGTCTCGCGCCTAACCTTAACCAGTAACTCTACAGATTCTGCACAAGGCTGGGCGGCAAAGGCTGAAGGGCAGGATATGTCCACGGAGCTAGTGCCTGCTCCCCACCAACAGGGCACTACCGTAGAGGTTCGAGACTTATTCTTTAATACCCCCGCGAGGCGCAAATTTTTACGCACTGAAAAGACCGAATTTAATCGCATAGAAGAAGTCGTAAAGCGTCTAGCGTTGGCGAATTTCAATGTGACTTTTGAGCTACGACATAATCAACGCACCATACATAGTTTACGTTCGGGCGGGTCAGATGCCGAAAAAAATCGCCGGGTAGCGCAAATATGTGGCCCCGCATTTATGGAAAATGCGTTAACAGTAGATATTGAACGCCACGGCTTACGGTTATGGGGATGGGTGGCATTACCGACCTTTTCTCGCAGTCAAGCGGACCTACAGCATTTTTATGTGAACGGTCGTGCGATCAAAGATAAGTTGGTTAGCCATGCCGTCCGTAAAGCTTATGCAGATGTGCTTTATCATGGCCGTCATCCAGCATTTGTCCTGTATCTAGAGATAGATCCTGCCACGGTGGATGTGAATGTCCATCCGACTAAGCATGAAGTACGTTTTCGCGACGGGCGTACCGTGCATGGCTTCATTTACAGTAGTCTACATCATGCTTTAGCGGATATACGACCAGATGATCAGCTAACCACGGCGTCGTCCCTTGCTTCAGCAACGGGCCTCAATGCTGCTGGCCAAGCGCAATCATCAGCAATTATCGATCAACAATCTATGCCGTTAGCCGCGCAAACAGCGTTGTCGTCAGAAGCGCATCTTAATAACGGCACTGGGAGTAATCACTATGCTTCCCCGCCTTTTGCTCCCGCTAATATCGAGACGCCGCAAATACGCGAAGCCATGCAATTTTACGGGCAGGCTGCAGGATCGTCCTCTCAGCTCCCTTCTGCACCGGCAAGCGATGCCCCCCCCCTGGGCTACGCCATTGCCCAGTTAAAAGGTATTTATATATTGGCAGAGAATGCCCAGGGCTTGATCGTGGTCGATATGCACGCCGCACATGAGCGGGTGGTATACGAGCGAATGAAAACGGCTTTTGAGCAAGGTAGTGTGCAAGCGCAACCCTTGCTGGTTCCGCAAACGTTAGCGGTGAGTGAAAAAGAGGTGGCCTGTGCTGAAAGTCATACGGAAGTTTTTCAGCAGTTAGGCTTTGTGGTGGGGGTTGCAGGGCCAGAAAGTCTGTTGATTCGACAAATTCCTGTTTCCCTTAAAAATGCTAATGTGGAACAGCTGGTGAGAGATGTATTGTCCGATGTGATTCAATACGGCAGTAGTGACCGTATTAAACAGCACGTTAATGAATTGTTATCGACTATGGCCTGTCATGGCTCGGTACGCGCGAATCGTCAATTAACCGTGCCAGAAATGAATGCCTTATTGCGGGATATGGAAGCCACCGAACGCAGTGGTCAATGCAATCACGGACGGCCAACATGGATGCACTTTTCATTGTCCGAGATTGATAAGTGGTTTATGCGCGGACAATGACATGAGTGATAGGTTAACGGTTACAGGTGTGAGCGCTGCACTTCTTGATATTAATTAGATGGTTGAATTGTGAATAATAGTTCAAAAGCACCAGTGGTTTTCTTGATGGGGCCGACCGCATCGGGTAAAACAGATTTAGCGATTGCGTTATCGCAGCAGCGTGATGTCGATATTATTAGCGTGGATTCAGCATTAATCTATCGTGGGATGGATATCGGTACGGCTAAGCCAAGCGCGGCAGAATTGTTTCTTGCACCTCATGCGCTAATTGATATTTGTGACCCCGCAGATGCTTATTCGGTCGCCAATTTCTGTTTAGATGCTCAGCAAGCTATAGACAACAGCCATGAAGCTGGACGCACACCGGTATTAGTGGGTGGCACCATGATGTATTTTAATGCCTTATTGAAAGGCTTGGCTGATATGCCGGCCACTGACGGTGCGATGCGAGCAACCATTGAAGACGAGGCGAGGGTCAAAGGCTGGCCGGTATTACATGAAGCGTTAATGCAGGTTGACCCTGAATCCGCTTCACAAATACACCCTAATCATTCGCAGCGGATTGCGCGAGCGCTAGCGGTTTATCGTATAAGTGGCAAAACGATGAGTGAGTGCCGTGCTGAGCAGCGTCAGCAGGCGCAGCGATCCCATCCAGAAAGTGGTTTCTTGGGTAAATATCAGGTGACGCAATTCGCGTTAATACCTCAAGAGCGGCGTCAGTTACACCTGCGTATAGAGCGGCGGTATCAGATGATGTTGGCATCAGGTTTTATGGACGAAGTCACGCCCCTATATCACCGTAAGGATCTTAGCTTAGATCTGCCTTCAATGCGCTCTGTTGGTTATCGGCAAGCCTGGGAATATCTGGCGGGCCAGTATGATTACCCTACGATGGTAGAGAAAGGACTGGCGGCAACTCGCCAGCTAGCTAAAAGGCAATTAACGTGGCTGCGTGGCTGGGAGAGCTTGCAAGTGTTAGAGGTAGTCATCGACTCTACGACATTAGCCGTAGAATCTAAGGTTAATGTAAACAGAATGTTGCATTGCTTGCAGTTCAGGCCGTAGCACCCTTAAATATACAGAAATAGGTATATAAAGTTGTGCATTAATAGTAAATTTTTACTGGTTACGATGTTTTAAGATTACATTTTACTGCTATAGTGATATGTGTTGAAGAGATCAACATATAAAAATAAAACGTAGCTGTGTGATGGCCTTTAAATTGAAGAACTTGAACGCTGCCACCGTGCTGTAGTTAGTACACAAAAAAACAATACCCAAACATTACTTTTATCACCTCAAGGAGAATCCCATGTCAAAAGGGCAAAGCTTACAAGACCCTTACTTAAATGTGTTACGTAAAGAACGCATTCCTGTTTCTATTTATTTAGTGAACGGCATTAAACTGCAAGGTCAGGTCGAATCGTTCGATCAATTCGTCATCTTGCTGAAAAATACTGTAAGCCAAATGGTTTACAAACATGCCATCTCCACTGTTGTGCCTGCAAGAGCGGTGCGTGTTCCGATGATTGAGCATGATGATGAAGAAATCGAAAACGATTGATCGGTCATTTGATCAGTCTCCCTGGTTGATGTGTCAGCGTAAAACTGCCATCAACCATTATTTACATAAAACGACTTTATTGCGAGTGTTCATTGTTTTTTGACCGTCCTAAGTCAGGTGAACGAGCCATCCTTGTTCACCTGAAATTGCCTAATTCCCATGTTCGCGATGATCCCCGGGAATTTGAAGAGCTCGTGCTATCGGCAGGGGGCGACCCCGTCGAGTTTGTGACTGGCCAGCGGTCATCTATTGTCGCCAAAACGTTTGTCGGCTCGGGTAAGGCCGAAGAGTTGCGAGCGTTAGTGGTACTGCATGAGGCTGAAATTGTCATTTTTAATCATACGTTAACCCCTAGCCAAGAACGTAATCTAGAGGCGATATTTGAATGTCGTGTGTTGGACCGAACCGGGTTAATTTTGGATATTTTTGCGCAGCGTGCGCGAACCCACGAAGGTAAACTGCAGGTCGAGTTGGCGCAGATGCACCATATGTCGACGCGTTTGGTTCGGGGTTGGACGCATTTGGAAAGACAAAAAGGTGGCATCGGCTTGCGCGGCCCAGGTGAGACCCAGTTAGAAACTGATCGTCGCTTATTACGCATACGTATCAAAGCGATAGAAAGTCGTTTAGATAAAGTGCGTAAACAGCGAGATCAGAGCCGACGCTCACGCATGCGTACATCGACACCTACCGTATCATTGGTAGGTTATACCAATGCGGGCAAGTCAACCTTGTTCAATCGTATTACCGACGCAGGTGTCTACGCGGAAGATAAACTATTTGCGACACTCGACCCCACCATGCGACAAATTAACCTTCCCCATGTAGGCAGGGCGGTATTAGCCGATACAGTAGGGTTTATTAGTCACTTGCCGCATCGGTTGATCGACGCGTTTAGGGCAACATTAGAAGAAGCGGCGCATTCAGCATTACTCTTACATATCATTGATGCGGCAGACGAAGAGCGGGCACGTAATATTGAACAAGTAGAAAAAGTACTGACAGAAATTGGAGCATCTGAAGTGCCCCAGCTCAAAATATACAATAAAATCGATTTGCTTGAGCATTCCCCACGAATTGATCGCGATGGCCAAGGCAAGCCAATAGCGGTATGGGTTTCAGCTCAGTCCGGGAACGGCATCGACTTATTGTTTGATGCATTGGCGGAGCGCTTAGGTGACCATATGATAGAGGGGGTGTTAATTTTTCCCGTGGTGGTGCCCGCTCCATTGTCACGTTTGCGCGCAAAGCTTTACTGTGCAGAAGCGGTTGGAGAAGAGTCTTATGATGAGCATGGCAACAGCCACGTATCGATTAGTGTTCCACAAGTAGAGCTGTTGAAAATATTAAGTAGTGAAGGGATTGCCGAGAAAGACTTGGAATGGTCAGGCGTCGTCCCCACCTTAAATGACAACGAAGAGTGGCAAACATTATTGTCGCAGAAGCAAGGTTGAAAATGGTGACGCAATAAGGGTGAATGTGAGTATATTAAATACAGTGTTAGCCTGGATGACTAGGTACAATGGCAGATAATGTCAGTCAAGCAGCACTGTCAATAGAGCAACAAAAGCATAACAAGTAAAAAATATCATCGTTAAGTGTTTTTTAATCGTAGCATTTTTAATTATAACTGGAGAGTATTATGGCCTGGAATGAACCGGGTGGTGACAAAAAAGACCCTTGGGGTGGCAATCGTAAGAACGATGGCCCGCCAGACTTAGATGAAGCCCTAAAGAATTTTCAAAATAAAATAAACAGCATCTTTGGTGGCAAAGGTGGTGGCGGCAACGGCAATGGGGGTAGCGGTATTTCTGGCGGTATGGTCGTCGTCGGGCTAATCGTTATTGCTATTGTTTATGCTGGGTTTGGTATTTACCAGCTAGATGAGCAAAAAGAGGCGGTGGTGCTGAGACTGGGTAAGTTCCATAGCATCGTAGGTGCAGGACTTCACTGGAATCCACCGCTTATAGATCAAGTGATAGAGCACAACGTGACGGGCGAGCGCCAATATATCGCGGGTGGCTTAATGCTGACTGAAGATGAAAGTATTGTTGAGGTGCCGGTCACCATTCAATATAATATCGCGGATATTAAATCGTTCGTACTGAATGTTAACGATCCTGTTGTTAGCTTGCAGCACGCCGCAGACAGTGCCTTGCGTCACGTAGTAGGTTCTACCGAGTTGAATCAAGTGTTATCTGAAGGCCGTGTCAAAATTGCCACCGAAATGCGGCAGCGCTTGCAAGACTATTTGGCAAGCTATGGTACCGGTATCAATATTGTGGGCATTAACTTACAGGAAGGTAAGCCGCCTGCAGCCGTAAAAGATGCCTTCGATGACGTCGTCAAAGCTAAGGAAGATCAGGAACGTCTAAAAAACCAAGCGCAATCTTATGCTAATGGTATCGTCCCTGAAGCGCGTGGTCAGGCACAACGGACGATTGAAGAAGCTAATGCGTATCGGGATCAAGTGATTGCTCGTGCAGATGGTGAGTCAAACCGTTTTACACAGTTATTGGTCGCCTATGATTTAGCGCCTACAGTGACGCGTGAGCGATTATATATTGATGCGATTGAGTCAGTTATGGCGAACAGTTCTAAAGTATTGGTTGATGTAGAAGGGGGCAACAATATGATGTACTTGCCGCTGGACAAATTGACTGGGCAAGCGTCAGGTCGTTCTTCTGGCAGCACTAATGCTGGTGCGACCCAAGACGACATCCGCCAAATCAGTGATCTTGTCCTTGAACAGTTGCGTCAAGATCAAGCCAACCGAACACGAGGAGCACGCTAATGTCGACGAAAGGTATTATTGGAATTGTTGTTGGGGTCATCGCGTTACTAATGATCAATGCAACAGTATACGTGTTGCCTGAATACAAAAAAGCGGTGGTACTGCGCTTTGGTAAACTGCAACCTGTTCACCCCGAAGTGGGCTTAAACTTTAAAATGCCCTTTTCCGATGAAGTACGGTTCTTTGACTCGCGTATATTGACATTAGATGCGCCGCCAGAGAACTACTTTACGGTACAAAACAAACGATTAGTGGTTGATTCTTACGCTAAGTGGAGAGTGTCTGATGCAGCGTTGTATTACACCTCGACTGGCGGCATAGAAGATATCGCTGACCGTCGTTTAGCGGTGCGTATCAGTGACGGTTTACGAAATGAGTTTGGTAAGCGTACGTTGCATGAAGCAGTGTCGGGTGAGCGTGATGCGCTAATGACATCCTTAGTAGGAATTATCAATAAAACGGTTGGCCAAGAGCTCGGTGTAGAGGTGGTTGATATTCGTGTTAAACGTATTGACCTACCTGACGAAGTCCGTAATTCGGTCTACGATCGTATGCGTGCTGCACGTGAGAAAGAAGCCCGTGAGTATCGTTCCAAAGGTAAGGAGCAAGCAGAGATCATCCGCGCTGACGCCGATCGTCAACGTACCGTGATTGAAGCAGAAGCCTATCGTGATGCTGAATTATTACGCGGTGAAGGTGATGCAAAAGCGACTAGCTTATATGCATTGGCTTACAATAAAGACCCCGAGTTTTATAGTTTTGTGCGCAGTATGCAAGCGTATAAAACCACTTTTCAGAACAAGGGCGACATTATGTTAATTGATCCAAATAGTGACTTTTTTCGTTATTTGAAAAGCAGCGACGGTGATTTCGAGGCGGTAACAGCACAATAATCATTGTTGGCAAGTCATGTTGTATAGAAAAACATCATCAACACGAGTAACGCTATGACTGCTATCACCATAAAAAGCACGCAATAGCGTATAAAAAGTGGTAAAATCCAAAAAACCGAGTGCACAATCACTCGGTTTTTTTATGATAGCGGTAGTTTGAAAGGTACTTCTTAGGAGGTCGCTGCACTATTTGCGGACGGGTTTTGCCAACACTACCCATTTGCGGCTTATATGAGTAGTGTGCCCTCTGAATGCCTCATCGATTAACGCTATCGCCTAAACAGATCTCGTACCTATTGTGATATGACTGCTATGTGGGAATCACTGCTTAAGGCCATTTGCCTGCTATTTATTATCGAAGGGGTTATTCCGTTTTTATATCCTTCGAAATGGCGTAGTTTAGTCGCTCAGCTGGCGTCTATTAGTGATCGAAAATTGCGTATTATGGGGCTGTTCAGTATGGGGTTAGGATTAATCCTACTGTATTTATCTACCTAAAAAGACTGATTATGAACAATGTAGATCGTTGGTTATTACCCGATGGTGTCGAAGAGATTTTGCCTGCCCAAGCACAAGGTGTCGAAAAATTACGTCGACAGTTACTCGATTTATATCGCTGCTGGGGTTATGCGCTCGTTATTCCGCCGTTGCTCGAATTTACCGAATCCTTGTTGAGTGGTGTGGGACGCGACCTGGAATTGCTGACGCTAAAGGTGACCGACCAGTTATCGGGTCGGACCATGGGATTACGCGCCGATATGACGCCGCAAGCCGCACGTATGGACGCACATAGTTTTCAGCGTAATGGCGTTAATCGCTTGTGCTATGCCGACCACGTCTTGCATGCCAAGCCTAAATCGCCGATGGCAATTCGTACGCCATTGCAGGTGGGGGTGGAGCTGTTTGGTGAAGCCGGCCTAGAAGCTGATATTGAAGTAATCTCTTTGCTGCTGGAGTCACTGACCGCGGTAGGCGTAGAAACCATTACCCTTGATTTAGGACACGTGAGTATTTATCAAGCGCTTAAGCAATCCTTGGCGATTAATGATAGCCAAGAATCAGCGCTATTTGCTTTGTTGCAAACTAAAGATCAAGACGAAATTCAACAGTGGATTAAAACCAACATCGCGTCACAGGAAGCGGGTGATTGGTTGTTGGCGCTAACGACTCTTAGCGGTGATATATCAGTGTTAAGTGAGGCACAGCAAATATTAAGCGAAGCGCCAGCCGAAGCACATGCCGCTATAGACGAATTGATAGAGGTGGCGAATGCTGTTGCGCACCGTTACCCGAATATTAATTTGTATTTCGATCTGAGTGAATTACGCGGTTACCATTATCACACGGGCACCGTTTTCGCAGCGTACGCCGAAGGCTATGGTGATGCTATTGCCAATGGTGGCCGCTACGATCATATTGGCGAAGCGTTCGGTCGTTCACGTCCTGCCTCGGGTTTCGGATTAAATTTAACCTCGGTTATGCGTTTGTCAGAAGTCAACTTAACCGCAGAAATGACAGGCATTTATGCGCCAGCCTCGAACGAACACGAGCAATGGTTAGCGGTTCAAGCGCTCCGCCGGCAAGGTGAAAGAGTCGTCTGTGGTTTGTCCGCAGCAACAGATAATATAAATGAATTGCAATGTGATCGGCAGCTGGTATTGCTAGATGGTAATTATGCCGTGCAGTCGCTAAACGCGTAACGTGCGCAGACAAAAGAAATTAAAGAGACAAAAAAATTATGGGTAAAAATGTAGTCGTACTCGGCACTCAATGGGGTGACGAAGGTAAGGGTAAAATTGTTGACCTACTTACCGATCAGGTATCGCTAGTAGCACGTTTCCAAGGCGGTCATAACGCAGGTCACACCTTAGTTATCGACGGTAAAAAAACTGTTCTTCACCTAATCCCTTCAGGTATTTTGCGCGATGGCGTGCAGTGCATGATCGGTAACGGTGTGGTGCTTGCGCCTGATGCACTATTAACAGAAATGGCAGGCCTAGAAGCGAGTGGTGTCCCCGTCCGTGATCGCCTACGTTTGTCACCTGCCTGCCCATTAATATTACCTTACCACGTCGCTCTAGATCAGGCGCGAGAAATAAGGCGAGGCAGCGATAAAATCGGTACCACCGGCCGTGGTATTGGTCCGGCTTATGAAGATAAAGTGGCGCGCCGAGGACTTCGTTTGGGTGACATATTTAACCCTCAGTCGTTTGCTGAAAACCTGAAAGAAGTGATGGAATATCACAATTTCGCGTTAGTTAACTATTACGGTGTGGATGCGGTTGATTACGATACCGTACTGGCTGAATCGCTGGTGTGGGCAGAAGAATTAAAGCCAATGGTATTGGATATTACCGATACTTTGCATACGGCGCGTGAGGCTGGTGAAAGTATTCTGTTTGAGGGCGCACAAGGGTCTCTGCTTGATATTGATCACGGGACTTACCCTTATGTCACGTCGTCCAATACAACGGCAGGTGGCGTAGCCACAGGCTCGGGCATGGGCCCAATGTATATTGATTATGTGTTAGGTATTACCAAAGCCTACACTACACGCGTCGGTTCAGGGCCTTTCCCTACCGAACTATCGTGCGAAGTAGGGCAGCATTTAGGCGTTAAGGGTCATGAGTTTGGCGCAACTACAGGAAGAGAACGTCGCTGTGGTTGGTTTGACGCTGTTGCGGTGAAGCACGCAATTCGTATCAATTCAATATCGGGTTTATGTTTAACTAAGTTAGACGTATTAGACGGTCTAGCGTCGATCAGTATCTGTGTCGGGTATAAAAATGCGAAAGGCGAAAGTATTAGTATTCCGTTTGATAGCGCAGGCTGGGATAAGATTGTTCCTGTTTACGAAACGATGCCAGGCTGGACAGAGAGTACCTTTGGTGCACAATCAATGGATGATTTGCCTGTCAACGCAATCGCTTATATTAGGCGTCTAGAAGAGCTTGTAGGCGCACCTGCTGATATCGTATCGACAGGCCCAGATCGTCTGGAAACTATTGTGATACGCCATCCGTTTAGCGGATAGTTGTTTACCCACATAACAGCGATGGTGCTATCGCGGTTATGTGGGTTGTTTACGACGACATTGTCTTTTATCGTCCCTCTTTTCCCCGCTTTTCATCTATAAATTAATTATTTATTCATTCGTTAACGATTGTTATTAGTGACTCCTCCCCAAGACATTCCATGGCTAGATTCCATTATTATTGATCAGGTGATGAATAATAAAGCAGGCTGCGCGAATCATGAGGACGTCAATGGATGTTTATTGTGCACTGAGGTATAGTCGTAACTACCGTAGCCGTCAAGTGTGAGTGAAATTGTGGGCGAAATAACAGTGGCGAATGCAGGCCTCGTTCATAATGCCTCGGTGCAGTTAGTGCTTCAAAAGCGCAATCCGCAGACACTGAAAATATAATGTCACTTTTATCATTTATGCTGATACTTTTTGACAACTACAATCTTTATAACCACCATCAACATTACGATGCATTGTCGTAATACAAGTGAATAAAATGACAACAAAGAAAGACAAAAATAAAACTTCCGATCCTCATGCAAAACGAGAATCAAAAAAATACGAAAAGCCTATTGCGAGCCGTGAGCATATTTTAGATATGCTCGATAAAGCCGCAGGCCCACTAACACATCAACAGCTATCGCAGGTTCTGTCGCTCGACGATGTTGATCAAAAAGAAGCGTTGCGTCGCCGCCTATTTGCGATGGAGCGCGATGGGCAAGTCCATAGCAATCGCAAACAAGCATATGCGCGTGTCTCTAAATTTGATTTGATCCGTGGACGTATTCAGGCTCACAAAGACGGCTTTGGTTTTTTAATTCCCGCCGATAATAGCGATGACATTTATTTGGCCTATCGACAAATGCGGCAGGTATTTAATGGCGATGAAGTGCTGGTTCGTCTCGCACCAGATGGAATCCGTGGCCGTAGAGATGGAAAAATTGTCGAAGTATTAGTGCGCAATACGAAACAAGTAGTCGGGCGGTATTTTGATGACAAAGGTGTGGGATATCTTAAACCTGACAACCCAAGGTTAACGCAAGATATTTTAATCGCGCAAGAAAATACTCTTGGTGCGAACAATAATCAGTTTGTTATGGTCGACATTATAACGTACCCCAACCGCCAGTCACCCGCGATGGGTAAGGTAGTTGAAGTATTAGGCGATCATATGGCGCCAGGTATGGAAATCGATGTTGCTATACGCGCTAATGACCTCCCTCATGAGTGGCCCACAGAAGTCCAAACCCAGGCATCCGAGTTGCCAACCGAAGTGGTTGAAACGGACAAAGAAGGTCGAATCGACTTACGACATTTACCTTTCGTCACTATTGATGGCGAAGACGCCCGTGATTTTGATGATGCGGTTTATTGTGAAAAGAAAAAAGCAGGCGGCTGGAAACTGTATGTTGCTATCGCCGATGTGTCTAACTATGTGTCCTTGGGTAGCGCGTTAGATAAAGAAGCTGAAGTGCGCAGTACCTCGGTGTATTTTCCTGACTTTGTGTTACCGATGTTGCCAGAAGCATTATCTAACGGCTTGTGTTCATTAAACCCGCATGTCGATCGTTTAGCGATGGTGTGTGAGGTCAGTATCAGTGAAGCCGGCCGCATTAGCGGTTACAAATTCTACGAAGGTGTTATTCATTCCCATGCGCGCTTAACTTATACCAAAGTGGGTAAAATGCTAGCGGCGGGAAAAGGTTCAGCAGGTGACGACGGTAATGCCCAAAATAGCCAAGAAGGACAGGCACTGCGAGAAGAATATCAGCTGGTTGTGCCGCATGTCGACGAGTTAGAAAAGCTCTATCTTATATTACGTAACTTACGCGAAAAGCGTGGAGCAATTGATTTTGAAACCACAGAAACGCGCATTATATTCGATGAGCAACGCAAGATAGAGCGTATTATTCCTGTCGAGCGCAACGATGCACATAAGCTTATTGAAGAATGTATGCTCTGTGCGAATGTATGCGCTGCAAAATTCTTAGAAAAGCACGAATTAGATGGCTTATACCGTGTTCATGACGGCCCTAAAGAACAGAAGCTAGAGAATTTAAATAAGTTTTTAGCAGAGTTAGGGCTCGGTTTTGGTGCCAAAATAAAACCAGAGCCCAAGCATTATCAACAAATGATAGAGCGCATTGCCGATCGTCCTGATGCCAAAGTGATTCAAACCGTCATGCTGCGCAGCTTAAGTCAAGCGGTGTATCATCCAGAAAATAAAGGCCACTTCGGTTTAGCCTATTCTGCGTACACACATTTCACTTCGCCAATCCGTCGTTACCCTGATTTATTAACACATCGTGCCATTCGCCATGTGATTCGCAGTCGCCAACATTCTGATCACGTTGAGCGAGTCAAGGGTGCGAAAGTAATCGCCAAGAAAAATATATATCCTTACAACATAGCAGATATGTTGCGCTTAGGTGAACATACATCAATGGCTGAAAGGCGCGCCGACGAGGCCACTCGTGATGTCGTGAGCTGGCTTAAGTGTGAATATCTACAAGAGCATATTGGCGAAGAATTTTCAGGCGTGATTACCGCCGTGACCAATTTTGGCTTATTTGTAGAACTCTTGGATGTTTATGTAGAAGGCTTGATTCATATTACCTCTCTGCCTTCGGATTACTATCGCTACGAAGAAGCGCATCATCGTTTAGTGGGCGAGCGCACTAAACAAATATATTGTTTAGGTGATGAGTTAACAGTACAAGTGGCTGCGGTAAAATTGGATGATCGAAAGGTTGATTTTGAATTGGTCGGAGTCACTCAGCTAGCCAGTAAAAAGAAACGCCGACGTAAGCCTAAAAAAAATGATGATGACGTGGTAGCGTCCGCATCACCTGAAAATAGCGAGCGAGAAAAAGCCGGCCGTGGCGAGTCTACGTCAAAGAAAAAATTGTCATCAGGTTCGCCTTCGAAAAAACCAAAAGTGAAAAAATCAAACGCAAAAAAAGCAGCGGTTAAAAACAAGAAAAACAGCTCTGAGCGTAAGCCTGAAGCCAATAAAATCACCATTAAAAAAGTTGGTGGCCAAACGGCAACAAAGAAAAAATCAGCGGATAATGATGCCGCTGGCGATGGGCAACGTGGCATTCGTAAACGCAAAGCGAAATAACGATTACCATGTCGAAGATAAAAATAGCCTATGTGTGTAACGAATGTGGCGATGACTTTGCTAAATGGCAAGGGCAGTGTAACACCTGTGGTGCTTGGAATAGCTTAAGTGAAGTGCGGTTGGCCAGCGCAGGTAAAAGTGGAGGCGCTAATGCCCCCGTGACGTCGGCCAGAAAAGGTTATGCGGGTACGGCAAATAATAAAATCCAAGCATTGTCGGATATCAACCTTGAAGAAATGCCGCGTATTAGTAGCGGCACACAAGAGTTTGATCGAGTGTTAGGGGGTGGTTTAGTTTCGGGTTCTGTGGTGTTGATCGGGGGTCATCCTGGGGCGGGTAAATCGACCTTGTTGTTACAGGTGTTGTGTCATTTATCTGAGTCGCATACGACCTTATATGTGACCGGCGAAGAATCGTTACAGCAAGTCGCCATGCGCGCGCAACGGTTAGGTTTACAGTCACAAAAATTAAACATGCTGTCAGAAACCAATGTCGAGCAGTTATGCATTACCGCAGAAAGTATTCAGCCAAAAATCATGGTGATTGACTCCATTCAAGTCATGCATATGCCCGAAGTGCAGTCTACGCCTGGCGGCGTTACACAGGTACGAGAAAGCGCAGCGTTTTTAACGCGCTTTGCCAAACAGTCGGGCACAATTTTAATATTAGTCGGTCATGTGACCAAAGATGGCGGTCTAGCAGGCCCCAAAGTGTTGGAACATATGATCGATTGCTCGATATTAATAGAAGGCGATAACGATTCTCGTTATCGCACTTTACGGGGTAACAAAAACCGCTTTGGTGCAGTCAATGAACTGGGGGTGTTTGCCATGACCGAACAGGGTTTAAAAGAAGTCAGCAACCCATCGGCGATTTTCTTACAGCGTGCCGAAGAAGTGTCTTCTGGCTCGGTGGTCATGGTCATATGGGAAGGTACACGACCTTTGCTGGTTGAGATTCAAGCACTGGTTGATGACAGCCATGGTGGAAGCCCTCGTCGCGTTGCGGTAGGTTTAGATCAAAACCGTTTGAATATGTTGCTAGCCGTTCTTCATCGCCACGGTGGTTTAATGGTGGGCGATCAAGATGTGTTCGTGAATGTAGTGGGTGGCGTGAAAATTATTGAAACCAGTGCCGATTTAGCGGTGTTGTTAGCGATCGTTTCTAGTTTTCGCGACCGTATATTATCACCCACGCTGATGGTCTTTGGCGAGGTAGGCTTGTCCGGCGAGATCCGCCCCGTGCCTAGCGGCCAAGAGCGGTTGCGCGAAGCGGCTAAGCATGGCTTTAAAAAAGCAATAGTGCCTGTCGGTAACCTACCACGTCAAAAGATCAACGGCATAGAGGTGGTGGCAGTGAAAAATTTATCTGAAGCGTTAGACGCTATTAGCTAAGTGTTGTGGTCAAGTATTTTCGTACATAATGACAGGCGCTTTTATGCTGCTTCAGCCGCAGCGGGATTTAAATATTGATTGTAACTATGTCCTCTATGATAATGGTAATGTTGAATATATTTCGTAATATCTCGTTGCGCTTCAAAAAAATCGTCATAACATTCTTTAGGCATCCACTCCGTTTTGTAGCTTCTAAAAAATCGTTCCATAGGGGCATTATCCCAACAATTACCTCGTCGGCTCACCTCGGTGCCGCTTGACGGTATACTTTGCTTTATTTGATAGCGCCATAGCTGTTGTCTAAATGCTAAGCTCGTGTAGTGACATCCTTGATCAGAATGAAACATAACCCCTGTTGGACATCCGCGTGATTCATAGGCCATACGCAATGCTTGAATAGTTAACTGTGAATCTGGGCTAGTCGAACATGCCCAACCTACCACTCGACGCTTATATAAATCCAGTACGACAGCTAAATACAACCACTGCTTCCCCGACCACACATAAGTCACATCACCGCACCACACCTGGTTCGCTTTACTTACCGTAAATTTTCTTGCTAAGTGATTCGGAGCTATTATCGACTCTTCCTCTGCTATGCGGTAACGATGACCTCGGGGTTGCTTGCTGGCTATTCCTGCCTCTCGCATAAGACTTTTGGCTTTAAAGCGACCGATCTTGTCTCCATCTACGGTGAGTTGACCCGCAATCGTTCTTGCGCCTGCAGCCCCACGACTAGCCGTATGAATCTTCACCGCTTTAGCCTTGAGGCGCTCACGTTCAGCATCCACTTTTTTATTGCGTTTACACCACCATTGGTAACTACTGCGGGCAACATCAAACACAGATAATAATTCTTGTTGCTTATAGTGCTCTCTTAAGACGTCCACTATAGTGTTCATAGTATCGTGTCCGCATTAAGCGAGCCGTAGCCTCTACGTGCCCTTGGGGTATTTTTAAAATCTCTTTCTCCCTTTCTATACGCTTAATTTTGGCCTCTAACGCCTGAATATGTTGTTGATCTGGTGTTAACGCTTTACTCCCTATTGGGGTAAATCCACGCTGCTCCTCTTTTAATTACTTGACCCACCGGCGCATGGCGCTTTCGCTGACGCCTACTGCCTGGCAGGCTTCGTTAATAGAATAACCTTGGTTGATCACTAAATTGGCGGATTCTACTTTAAATTCTGTTGTGAAACTGGGCATTTTCATTTTCATTTATACCTTTTGATGGGTGGAGTTTACCACCTGTCATTTGGTACGAATTTATTAGACCACATCACAGGCAACCACTGCTCTATCAGCAACAGGCAAGACTTTTCAGTTCGCTCTTCCACCATAGCCAAAACGCGACTGCCCTTAAGGTCAACCAGCGAACGAATATAGCGGTGACCGGAACGACACTGCTTTTCATCGATAACAATATAAGGAATGGCTTCTTCTTTACGTCGAGACAATCCTCGATAAACCGCCCGCATTTTTATCATTTCTGCACGATGCCAGTTTAGGCCCAGTAATTTGCGCGCCACTTCGACGCTAAAAGTCGCAATTAAAACCCACACAGCAAAGTGAAATGGTCGACTAAATTCATACCCATCAATAGATATTGAAATTCACCCATTGAGACAGACAACAGTCCATAAATCAAAAAACTTTTAGCACTGAATTTAAAATGTTAATAGCGTTTATTGTTGAGTATCGATGAGGTCATCTGGACTGCACCTCACTCGACGAGTCTATAGCAATGAAACTGCAAACATATTGGCTAATGGTGACTAAGGATTATTTTGAATAAATTCAATTAAATCACTTGCATTTAAAGGTATACAAAAACAATACCCCTGATAAAAATTACATTTTAGCTCCCTTAAGATAGATAATTGATCTGAGTTTTCCACCCCTTCAGCAACGGTATCCATTCCTAAGCTATGAGCAAGGGTAATAATTGTTTTAGTAATTGTCAGGCTATCTTTATCTGTCTGGATCCCTTTAATGAAAGAATGATCAATTTTGAGTGTTGTTATAGGAAAACTTTTTAAGTAACTTAGACTAGAGTATCCCGTCCCAAAGTCATCAATAGAGATACTGACCCCCATTGATCTTAATGCATTCAACCTATCGACGACATCTGGGGTATTTTCCATGAGTACGCCTTCAGTGATCTCTAGCTCAATCATGGTAGGGTCGACGTTTGTGTTATGAAAAATACACCTAAGTTCATCTGTAAATTCCGGCCGTTGAAATTGACGAACAGAGAGATTTATAGATAATTTTTTAATAAGATGACCTTGATCTTGCCATTTTTTTAGTTGTAAGCATGCTTGCTTAAGCAACCAGTCTCCAAGAGGTATAATTAATCCTGTCTCTTCCGCCAAGGGGATAAACTCTGTTGGGGAAACTAAGCCATAATGAGTATTATGCCAGCGCATCAACACCTCTAGTCGTACAATGGCACCTGTATTAATATCGACAATAGGCTGGTAATGAAGCTCAAAATTTTGACTGCCCACATCTTTTCTTAAATCAATGATCAGTTGGTGCTTTTTTTCAATAGAGGCATGCATCTCTGGAGTAAAGAATTGATAATTATTACGTCCATTTGCTTTGACTTGATACATTGTGATGTCGCTGTTTTTCAGCAATGTATCAACATCAGTACCATCATCAGGAAAGAGGGTGATCCCAATACTGGCACTAATATGCATTTCATGGTGTAACACATGATAGGGCTGTTTTAGTGTGTCCACCAACTTTGCCCCCACTCTATCTACCTGTTTAATATTCTGAATGGATGGTAGCAAAATAATAAACTCATCCCCGCCTTGCCTGGCGACCGTATCACCTTTGCGGACACAAGAACGAAGGCGCCTGCCAACCTCAATTAATAACTGATCACCTACATCGTGCCCGAGAGAATCGTTAATCACCTTAAATTGATCAAGGTCAATGAACAGAATAGCGGCAAGGTGCTCTTGATCTCTATCAAGGGTAATGATTTTTTTAAGATGTTCTAATAATAGTGCTCTATTGGGAAGACCCGTTAAAGCATCATGCGTGCTCATATGTTTTAAACGTGCAGCATTAGCACGTTGTTGCTTTAGTAGCGTCATTTGGCTTTCTGTTTTTACGATTAAACGTTCTTTATTGGACATACGTAAATGTAAAAAAGCTAATGCAATAAAACTGGTAATTAAGATACTGAAAATCAACAACGTTGTTTCTTGTACCTGATCGTCAGTAATATATTTTATTCTATTGAGAGGGATCGTGACCGATAGAGCACCTAACAGCTGATGTTGTTGCCATTGTTTATGCGGCATAACGCCTTGCTGTTGACGTCGTGAAATAATATAGGATTTTTCTTCATAACGATTGTGACAAGAAACACAGGAAAGTTGAGATGCAGGATCGGGGTATAAATAACGCAATACTTGTTCATCACCTTGCCCTTCAAATCGATAAACAGCTTTCCATTGAATGGGGGCTGTTGGCTGCTTTTCATCTTGAGCCTCAAGACTAGGCCAAGCCCACAGTAAAAAAGGGTCACTTAGACCTTGACTTGATTCTAAATTCCATTTGCTGACAGGCTTGTAACTATACAGTTCATGCGTAAGCTCTGACGTTTTTAACCCAACTAGTTTCAGAAACTGAGCTGGAATTGGGACATAGCCAGTCTTAGTAAGATAATCAATATGGGGCCCCGTACCATCTTGCTTTAGCTTAGAGGCAACAGCTGTTGCATATACAGAACGAGCCGTTTTCGCTTGGGTCGCTACAGCTTCGGCAATAAATAATGCCTGATTTTTAACCGTTTTTCTAATTCCCTCACTGATAACCCAAAAACTAATTATACTGGCCGCAATAAAAACAACACCTAAAATACTGAATATTTTAATATAACTTAAAAAATAATTTTTCAAGGATTTCTCATTTATGTAGTGACATTGGTACTGATATGCTCAGTAATAATATGGGTTCTTCGTAGATCTGTGTAATCGCTATGGAGCCATTTCTAGTCCACCGCAGTAAAATAATATACTGTTTCTACATCCAGAAAATGAGCGATAACCTCGGGCATTTGATTTCACTGTCTGAATTTTTGAATGTAATCCCTCTGCCGCCGCATGGCTAATACCATGTGTAAAGTAGGTCAGAATATTATCTACGTGCGTTTTGATCATTCTGGCTTTTGCGTTAATTGGCTCCAGTCTGCTTCTGATTGCCCACGAGTACCAACCATTGAAATGTTGCTCAGCAAGGCCTGCATCACTGTCATCCCAAAATCCTCGGAACAACTCTTTTATAGCCCAGGCCCTAGCAACTTTTAAATCAGATTTGTTACGCTTTTCAAAACGATCGACATGCTTTTCTTTTAGGTTTGCTTCGTTTGTTAACCATAAAAATTTACTGCCTACCAATAGACTATCGACCTCCATGAACAGCGCCTTATTTTCTTTTCTCCGCACCTGAACTACAGCCTCGTTCAGGTGCTGACTGATATGAAAGTGGTTGTGAACACTGTCAGCCTGCGGCAGCTTATCTGCTACGGCATTGGCGTGGGCCTTCCACATATCTAGCGCTACAGCCGTTACCTGTTTTTGTTGAAACTCAATCACCCCCTGCTCCATCAACGATTGGCAGGCAGTGTCGGTACGCTCTTCCACCACAGCCAAAACGCGACTGCCCTTAAGGTCAACCAGCGAACGAATATAGCGGTGACCGGAACGAAACTGTTTTTCATCAATACCAATATAAGGAATGGCTTCTTCTTTGCGGTCGTCATGCTTAGGAGAGGTGACTCCACATTCTGGACAAGCGCCTGTGTCATCCGTATGCTCAATGACCATATCCACTTTCTGTACCGACAGATCAAGGGCAGCACTGCAGATGTCCCATGGGCTATTTATTCCTAGCAACAAGCCGTAATGATCTTCGATTGCCACAACACTAATCCCCGCTAGTCATTTTTTGGTATTGGCGGCATTTTACCCTGAATTCACACAAATCTATAAAGAGCCAAAAATAAGGTAGATATCTTTCATTTAGGCACATATTTACAAGCATTTAAATACACCAATAAATTACACGATACTGAAGCGGTCAATAACGTAGAGGATGAGGGTAGCTTATTGATGGTAGCGAAATAATGTGAGTAACTCCCTTTCGCAAGTATGGCCGTCACCTAAGTTGTACTCAATAATAGCGCGCAAGTGCGTTAAGCTGACCGAGTCTATTTCGTGAAAGCGAAAGCCATAAAATTTTCCGTGGTGGTGGGCCAATTCGAGTCGCGCATTAATTCGATCGCCATTTTCAAAGTGGATAGTCGCCCCCATAATGGGGCTGTTGTCATCGACATCAATATTGTCATCGCTGCTAACCAAAATGCCATTGAACGATATATCCACTACCGTTCCATCCCATTGCTGTTCGCCTTTATTGAGAGAAATGTGGTTAACAAAAGCAACCCGTGTAAAACGCCGTTGTTCATTATCTTTTGTGCCACTGTTTTTAAAGGTGTTTTTTTGTGAATTATTGCGTGGGTTGTCGCTTGGTGAATTGGAACCGGCCGATGTGGACATATGCCCTCCGCGAAGTGTTTGTTTGATGTAAACGGTACATTAATTCAGTATAGACCAGATTTAAATAATGACAGAAAGTAGCGTCATAATGAAGACAAAGGAGTATGGGATATAGCGCCGCGGAGGTAATGGTTAACGGACAGCCATTGAGCAATAGTTAAAAAATAGATGAGACATTGCCGGGCAAGTGGCCCATAGTGTAAACCTCTTATTATGAGTCAATCACAGATGAGTCATAATAAGAGGTGGCTATAGCGCCATACCTTACAGTATTAGTGGGTAAACATTAGCTCTTGATAGGCTTATACTTCATGCGTTGCGGCTGAGCTTTATCGCCTTTACGCTGTAGCAAGTCTTCGTGGTAATCAGTGTAATTACCTTCGAAGAATACTGCCTCACTATCGCCTTCGTAGGCCAATATATGTGTGGCAATACGATCTAAAAACCAACGATCATGGGATATAACCAAGGCGCAGCCAGGAAAGTTGAGTAGAGCGTCTTCTAGGGCACGCAACGTCTCAATATCCAAATCATTCGATGGCTCATCCAATAGCAATACATTGGCGCCTTGCTTTAGAGTATTGGCCAAATGTAAGCGGCCACGCTCACCACCGGACAAATCCCCTACGCGTTTTTGTTGATCCGACCCTTTAAAATTAAAACGGCCAACATATGAGCGTGAACTGACTTCATAATGACCGATCTTCAGAATATCTGCTCCGCCCGATATAGATTCCCATACATTGAGCTTGTCATCTAAGTTTTCACGGCCTTGTTCCACGTAGGCTACTTTCACCGAGTCACCTAAGATGATATTGCCGCTATCGGGAGCCTCTGCACCCGTAATCATACGGAACAACGTTGATTTACCTGCGCCATTACCGCCCACAATACCGACAATTGCCCCTTTGGGAACGCTAAAACTTAGGTTGTCAATAAGTACGCGATCGTCATAGCTCTTGGTTACATTATGCAACTCAATAACCTTATCCCCTAGGCGTTCACCCGGTGGGATATAGATTTCGCTGGTCTCGTTGCGAGTTTGAAACTCCTGAGATTGCAACTCATCAAACCGTTGTAAACGCGCTTTACTTTTAGCTTGGCGGCCTTTGGGGTTTTGACGCACCCATTCTAATTCTGCTTTTAAGGCTTTTTGGTGTGATGCCTCAGATCGTGATTCTTGCGCTAAACGCGCTTCTTTGGTTTCTAGCCAAGTCGAGTAGTTACCCTCGTAAGGAATACCGTGACCGCGATCCAGTTCTAAAATCCAACCAGCGGCATTATCTAAAAAGTAGCGATCATGGGTGATGGCTACCACCGTACCGCTAAAGTTTTGTAAAAACTGCTCTAACCAATAAACTGATTCTGCATCCAAATGGTTCGTGGGTTCGTCTAGTAACAGCATATCGGGGCGCGACAATAACAAACGACAAAGCGCTACTCGGCGCTTCTCACCACCCGACAGCTTACTTATATCAGCGTCCCAAGGCGGTAAGCGCAGCGAGTCAGCAGCCTGCTCTAATGTATTATCTAGGTTGTGAGCATCCCATGCTTGAATCGTATCTTCAAAGCGGCTTTGCTGTTTAGCCAGCGCATCAAAGTCAGCGTCCGGCTCGGCATAGGCAGCATAGACGGCATCCAAACCAGAAAGAGCATCAATGGCTTCCTTCACGCCTTCTTCCACATTACCCCGCACATCTTTACTGTCGTCCAGTTGCGGTTCTTGAGCTAAATAACCCACTTTAATGTCCGGCATAGGGCGTGCCTCACCGTTATAGTCTTGGTCAATACCCGCCATAATGCGCAATAACGTCGACTTCCCCGAGCCGTTTAAACCCAATACACCGATCTTTGCACCGGGGAAGAAGGATAACGAAATATCTTTAAGAATCTCGCGTTTAGGAGGGACAACCTTACCCACGCGGTTCATCGTGTAAACATACTGAGCCATAAAAAACCTTACCTTAATTTTATTGAAACGTTTGCACAACAGCTATTTTACTGATGTGCAGATTTACCCACTTGCGAGGTATATACATCAACTCCCTCTTTGGGCTAGCGCCATCCTTAGCCGCTAAGTCTTCGGCCAGCGAAACTGCCCGAATCGGCTTCTGCCGATTGATCGCACGCTTTCTATTGTCCTTGGGAGATGCAGCGCCTACGAGAAGCGCCAACCGGCCGACTCATTACTAATGAGTGCCTGAACAACAAGTCATCTTCGGTAAAAAGGTCTCACAAGAATACTAAACACTATAATAGCGGTTTGTGTCGATAAGCAATAGCGCTTCATAAGCACAGTACACTATGATTACATGCGGAGACGTTGCAAGATGATTTACATACCGTATTGATTACTGAGACGAACCCACTGTAATCGCGTGAATAGCACTTATCAAGTGAAGTCTCCTTCCATATTGACAGGTGTAACCACTCCCTTCCATTACTCATTAACGTTGACTGTTTACTATGAAAATAAAAATGCTGGTGTCAAAAATCGGTTTACTTATCGTTACCTTACTTGGCTAACAAGGTTGCGTGTTTAGCATTGTTGATGGAGTTACACCAACAGAAGGTTATGCGTTATAAGATGATATTGCCCATGGCGATTCTATTCGTCAACGATTGGATGTATATGTTCCTCAAAAAACTCAACAGTAAGACATTAACGATGTTGTTTTTTATGGCGGAGCTTGGGCGAATGGAAATAAGCAGGATTATCGCTTCGTTGCACAGGCGCGGTCTAATGAAGGTTATCAAATTGTCGTGCCTGAATACCGTGTAATATCCTGAGGGGTTATTCCCAGAATTTATGGCAGATGCAGCACAAGCTTTAGCGTGGACAGCACAGTGTACCAATCAACCTATCGTGCTGATGAGGCACTCGGCAGGCGCACATATTGAAGCGATACTCGCACTAGATGATCAGTGCCGCCAGCGTGTGGGTGTTGCCCATACGGGTATAGCTGGGCTAGTGGGGCTATCGGGGCCTTATGATTTCTCGCCACTAAAAGATGAACGTGTAAACATAATTTTTAGTGCAGCTAATGCTATAGCGCACACACAGCCCACTAATTACGTGACGCCATTAGCACCGCCCACGCTAGTACTCCATGGCACCCGCGAAATTACTGTCAAACCTTTTAACAGCGAGCGCTTAGCGAAAAAGCTCAGTGACCCAAGGGTATCAACCACGCTAAAATGGTATCCCAATTCTGGTCATGCTGCCATTGTCGGCGCATTATCTATTCCACTGCGTGAGCAGTTACCTGTACTAACTGATATTAATGCTTTTTTACAGGGACCTGTAAGCAAACACTCTGCGAGCAATCGCTATCAACCGTCTGGGATAAATAGAAGCCTATACATAAAAACGGGCATCTAAGATGCCCGTTAAGGTAGTGTCTATATTATTTATTGACGACACTACACCATACCCATAATCCCCGGCAGCCATAAAACAATGCTTGGGAAGCTGATAAGTACACCAATCGTCACCATATCAGCGAAGAAGAACGGCGTAACGCCCTTAAAAACATCCTGTACGGTAAGTTCGGGGCGGACACCCGCGACGACAAAACAGTTAAGCCCAATGGGGGGCGTGATGAGGCAGAATTCGGCCATCTTCACCACAATAATCCCGAACCAAATGGCGCACCCCGTGGCGCTTACGCCAAAGGCGGAGTCTACCGCACTCACATCTACACCACCGTTTAAGGCAATCACCGCAGGGAATACTACCGGTAGCGTAAGCAACAGCATCCCAATGGCATCCATAAACATCCCTAGCACAGCATAAGCGAGTAAGATCAGTAATAGTGTCATCATCGGGTTTTGCTCAAGCCCAGCAATCCAGTCAGAAAACGCATGAGGTAAATCAGCAAAGCCTAAGAAGCGTACGTACAACAATACACCCCAAATAATCGTAAAAATCATTACGGTGAGCTTGCCAGCTTCCATCAATGCGCCTTTCATATTCTCCCATTTCATGCCCTTATAAACGGCCATGCAGAACACCACAAATGCCCCTAGCGCGCCTGCTTCGGTAGGGGTTCCCCAGCCACCATAAACACTAAAAATAATAATAAATATTACAAAGAAAATGGGCAATGTCGGTGGCAAAGACTCAAAGCGTTGTTTCCATGTAAAGCCTTTAATCGGTGGGCCATATTTTTTGTTACTCATCGCCAAACCAATAACCAAGAAAGCATAAATAATAGCTGATACTGCACCGGGTAAAAAACCAGCCATCAATAAAGCGCCCACGTCTTGCTCAACAATAATGGCGTAGATAACCAAAATAGCCGAAGGTGGAATAAGTGACGCCAGCGTACCCGATGCGGCGACGACACCGGCAGCAAAGCATTTGTCATAACCTAGGCGTAACATTTCTGGAATCGCAATACGCGCGAATACTGCAGATGTAGCAACTGATGCACCCGAAACCGCCGCAAACCCAGCAGTTGAAAATACGGTCGCTAACGCCATTCCGCCGGGTAACCAACCTACCCAACGTTTTGCCGCTTCAAATAACGCCTTCGTTAAACCCGCATAATAGGCAAGAAAGCCAATAAGAATAAACACCGGGATAAGGGATAATGCAGAGGTAGATACTTTGGAATGGGGGACGGTACCTGCCATTTTCAAAGCCACCACAAAGCCGCGCTCAAAACCCATCTTAGCCGAAAAATACCATACCAAGCCTAAAAAGCCAGCGGTAGCAGCGGCATAGGCAACACGCACACCAATGAGTACGGCAAATAGCATAACGCCCGTCACCCATAAACCCATATCAATAGGGGCAATATCCATCATCGAATCTAACAGGCTCATTTTGTTTCTCCTGCAGTCGTATCAGTATCAGTATCATATTGAGAGCCCGATACAGTCGCCGCTTCTTTTGCGGCTTGCGTGGCGACATCTTCAATAAGCGGTACACCAATAGGGTTATTACCACCCTCTTTAATAGCGCGGGCATAAGCCCACAACTGAATGAGCAAACGCAGTGACAATAGGCCGAAGGCAACAGGCACAATCAACTTGGCTGGCCATGTTGGCAGCTCAATATCAAACGAGCTGTCGCCGTTTGTCCAGGCGCGTAAAAAATGCACGTAAGACCCGTAGGTAAGTAGCAGAGTCATTACCAACATAATGAATGTTGATATAAATTCAGATATCCACAAGACGCGACCACGGAGTGACCCGACAAGAATATCCATACGGATATGCCCGCCTTCACGCTGACAATATGCAATACCTAGAAAGGCAAAGAATGCCATCGACTGCTCAGTCCAGTCAATATAACCCGCCACAGGAAGGTCAAGTAGCTTGCGCCCTAGAACATTGGCCACCGCGAGTAAAACGACAGCAAAGATAACGGTGCCTCCGAGTAGGTTAAAAACGGATTCAAACTTAAATAGTAGCCGATCAGATCGACTTAATAGCGAGCCGTCCTCTCTAACATTTGAAGCACTAGACATAACGTGATCTCTCAGGTGGGTGAATAAATGGGGAAGCAGTAGGGTCAGAGTAAGGTTTTATTGAATAACAATTAATTATGCCACTGATAAATGTAACGCGAATCAGTACGCAGTTGATAAATACAAATCTAGAGTCATATAAAGCGTTACTCTGATTTAACTTGTTCTTTAAAAGTAAAAAAGCGCCCACTATAAAGTAAGGCGCAAAACATCATAATAACAATAGTAACCTATTATTTAGCAAACTCTGCAGCGGTAAAGTCATATAAGGCTTGTGAATCAAACTGACCCTTATATTTCTCGATCCAGTCTGCACGTACCGTCTTCGCAAGCGTATCTAATTCGGTAGCTTGAGAAGCAGTAAATGTTAGGCGTTCGATACCTTTTTCAGCAATAGTGTCGTTATACTTGCCGACGACCTCACCTTCATAGTTGTCTACATAATAGTCTAAAGACTCCTGTACCGAACTTAATAGTGCCGCTTTGTTATCGGCACTTAGTGACTCAAGAGCCCTAGTGTTGACCACGACAGGACAGTTTGCGGTGCCAAGATTAAGGTTAGTCGTCGCCCACTTACCTGCTTGAATAGAACCAAAGGCTAAATGCGCATGCGGAGCAAAGGCCACCGTATCGATAACACCCGAATCCAATGCTTGACGCACTTCGTTGGCGGCAACACCGGTTTTAACTGCACCTAATTGACTCATTACACCTGCAATACCACCTGGACCACGTAAGCGTTTGCCGGAAAACTCAGAAAGCGTTTTAGGTGTGTCACCCACACCAATCAAGTTGTATTGTGGTAATGGCGATGGCATTAGCAGGGTTGCATTCCAGCGAGCCAGATCTTTGGCAACGATAGGATGGTTATAAACTGCCTGTGATATTTCCGATAAACGTTGCAACGATACATCTTTGGCAAACGGTAGCTCAGTAACGGTAATAGTCGGATTTTTTGCCGCATGGTAAAACGAACAGAATTGCGCCATTTCAAACGCACCAAACGAAATGCCGTCTAAGTTTTCTTTATTCTTTGAAAGACCACCGTAAGATATATTGAGCTCAAACTCTCCATTGGTCTTCGCTGACACTAGCTCAGCTAGTTTCTCAACGTGCTCGGTAAACGCACGACGCTTACTCCATAACGATACATTCCACTCGGTAGCGGAATACACATCACTCGCGACGAAGCTCAACGTAAGAGCCAACGCTAATGCTACTTTATTTATTTTTTTAAACATGCTGTTCTCCAAAAGATGAATAGTAATACTTCAGGCACGAAAATACCCTCCTATGTTCGTCTTATCAACGGCTGAGTAGAAGTTTTTTATTGTTTTTAGAGTTTTATTTTTGAAATAAGAATAAAAACTCTTATTTTATTTCTTTAGAGGAAAGAAAACTCTTGTTTAAAAGTATAGACTATATAATGACTGCATGATGAATGATTAGATGGTATGCGAGGAATATGTGACGTCACTAGCCCCATTAACTTCTTGATATTTATGAGAAAAGCCATCAGAGAAAGAGGGAAAAAACCTTTGCAGTACAATAAATAAATGAAGCTATCACTTAATCTTGTCGTTCCGCACAACAGTGATTCTATTTAAGTATGTAACCGATTTTATAGGCAATCACTACAGGGCGAGAGTAAATAAGTGAGATTAATAATAGAACAATAAAGAGTTGAAAGCCCGTGTATGTATTGAAAACAGTAAAAAGTGATGTAGGGCACACCGAGGTCTTGCAAATAAAAGCCAGAGTATGTAACGCCGTTTACTTTTGACGAGAACACGTAAAGGATTGGTAGAGCGGGCAGCTTTAACCGGTAAATTGGAGTGGAGGCGTTGATCATAGATGTAAATATCCTGCGGCGACATGTGGTGTAGGCATAGAGCATAAAAAAATAGCGAAGAACAAAAATAGTCATCTGGATCGGCTTATATGGGTGTTATTGTAGAATGGCTGGGTTATTTAATTAATTCAAGAGGTTAGGCAAGGCAGCATTTTTGGTGATAAGAGGGCTGGGGCGCGAAAACTCCTAGAGTGGCGTTGATGCGAGAGGGCCGGAAGCTTGACGTGATAAGGGGTAGAGGGTATTTTAGGTAATCACAATAAAAAATAGTCGCGCGCCGAAATAGGCAGTCTGGGGCGCGATATACAAATGTTATAAGCTCAGGTGAGCGATGAAGTATTTTTTTTCTGTAGTATTAAATGTATTGTTTTTGGCGGCTTCGGTGGTCGGGTTAATGTCTACGTGTATGTGGGGCTGCCCAAATTCCGGCATACAGTTGATGTTCAAAATATCAACGGTATGTTTGTTTGTCAGCTTAGGTATGACTATCTACCTTTGGGTAACAAGTAAAAAGATAACTAAAAATTAAGTAAGCACTATCGATATTTGATATCGTGCTTATAACAAACGCTTGCAGTCGAGGCCAAACACTACGCGGTTTTTGTGTTACTCGCTGCGCTCAAACAATAACACAAAAATCGCTCCGTATTTGGCCCAACTGAAGCGGGCGTTATGCATAAAGGATTAATTTATGAGTTTTGATTTAGCTATTTTTTCAAATTTTGAAGGTGTTACTGGTTCTGAAGTTAAGAAGGTATATAGCGATCTATCGATAAAGTGGAAAAGTACAAAAGAGTTTAAGAGATTTTCAGAAAAAATATTTGCAAAATATCCACCATTGGAAAATTTGTCTGATGAAGATATCGATTTAAGCCCATGGGCAAGTTGCGACTTATGCGATGGATATATGGTATTAGGATTCGTTTCAGACAAAGAAAAATCTGATGAGGGGTTCAATTATGTTTTAGAACAAGCAAATAAAGAGAAATTAATCATCTTAGATCCGCAAGGTGGAGATGCTTTCGTTGGTGAAGAGAATCTGAAAGATTAAAAGTGCATAACAAGTGACTGTGGTTCCAAGTCAAGCATTTCCCATTAATTTATATTGTTTTTTACGCCATTGATTTATCCCAATGGGTTCCACTTTTAACCATCGCATTGAGGATGGTTAATTGTTTTCTCATGCATGCTACCAGCGCCACTTTTTTTGGTTTTCCTGCAGCGACTAATCGTTTATACATTGGTTTTATTGTAGGATGGCATTGTATCGTCGACATCATGGCCACAAATAATACAGTGCGTACTTTACTCCTCCCTCCTTTGATATATCGTTTGCCCTGATAACTACCGCTATCTTTATTCATCGGGGCTATACCCACCAGAGAGGCAATTTCTTTTCGATTGAGCCTGCCTAACTCGGGTAGTTCACTTAAAAGTGTGTAAGTTAATACTTTGCCAACGCCTTTAGCGCTGAGTAAAATATCTCTTTTATTTCTCCACTCAGGCACTTCATCAATTAGCTTGTCAAGCTTGTCGTCTTGCTGTGAAACTTCTTTTTGCAACAATTTGAGGACACGATTTAAGCTTGCATGAAGGATTTTTGGGAGTCGTTTTAAACGATTTTTCTCCATTGTAGACATCTCTAACAGCTGGCTCTTCTGCGAGAAAGTAAGTCACTGATTGCCCTTAGCTTTTCAGGTTTCAGCTCGGTCAGCCTGGGTTTTAACGCCTCACCAAAATGAGCAATGTCTTGTGTATCCAATTTATCTGTTTTAGCGACTCGACCGGCGGCCTTAGCAAAGTTCCTGACTTGTGCCGGATTCGCTACCACGACGGGTAAACCTGCGGCACATGCAGCACAAACGAATAGCATTTCTAGTCGCCCAGTGGCTTCGATAATAACCCGTGTTGGCGGATACGCTTTAAGTTTTTTTATGGCCTCCTTAACCCCTTTATCATCATTAGATACCGAGAAATAAATATCTAAAGGAGTTAAATTGGACACCCACCAGTAAAAAACCCTGAAAATATTAAGGTGAATTATTCAACAGTTTGCGTCATCGCTATGAAATTTATTAAAGGCGTCGAGATAAACGCACAAGTTACTCAAAAACCCAAATTGTAGGCGAGAGAGACCCGAGATCGTCAATCCAAAATAGAAAGGGTCGTGTTCAGTAGGGGGTTAAGCCGTATTTCGGCGGTAGTAAAACTTTTTATAAAAAAGTTCTTCAAATTTCTGTGTATTGACAACCCATTCGTCCGCATCAATCGCAAGGCGCTGCAATATTGGAAGGAATGTCTCTAGGATAAAGCCGCGCTTGTCTTGGCGCTGGATACGGCCGGTGGTATCGACAAGGGTAAGGTAATCCTTGTGGCTGAATAACACACCTTTTTGGTTGAGATATTTTACATTGCCTTCGAGAGCCGCAAGAGGCTTAACGGAAAAGCGTTGAATATAGTGTGGGTTGAAATCAGGGTTGTTTGCCAACGCACGGGCTAAACTAAAGCTTGGCTTAATGCGTTCTTTGATGCTGGTGTGTTTCGATTGCTCGGGAGTATCCGCCATTTTTGCACGAATAGGGTTTAAGTCGACGTAGGCCATCGCCGTGAGCAAGGCTTCTTCGGTAAGTAACGGTTGCGACTTGAATCGGCCTTCCCAGAAGCGGCCTGTGCAACTCTCTTCTATATTGGCCTGTCTGGCGATCACTTGATTTAATTGCTGCATAAACTCGCTAACGCTCGCCAAACGAAGGCGCCAGTCATCGATAATTCGTGTGAGCACGTTCATTTCTGCCACGCTGATAGCGTCACCCTTTTGGTGTTTTTGAATAAGGAAGGGGCCTTTGTGAATGCAAAGCCAGCGTTGAATCACTTCATCAAAACTCCAACTTTCGCTGGTCGTAGCATCAATTTTTACGACGATATGGTAGTGGTTACTCATTACAGCATAACTACAAATTTCAATGGCGAATACCGTTGAGAGCAACCGAATGCGGTCTTCGATCCACTGCCTGCGGTGTTCGTAGCATTGCCCTGTCAGTTTATCGGTGCCGCATAAATAAGAGCGGCGTACGCATCGAGACATAATGTGGTAGTAGGGCGTATCGGCAAGGGATATTTGTTGGGCGCGAGCTGTCGTCATAAGAAATTCCTTTTCTGTATGGATGAACAGTGTTTATGGTAGCGGCCGGTCACTAAGATGTCAATGCGGAGTGGGTGTCCTCACCTCCCGATTGATTCGCTATTTAATCGATGTCAATCAGCTAGAGAAGGCCGAAACTGAAATAAGGCTCTTTGAAAATGATTTTAAATCTGAAGGACCTTTAGAGCGCTTCAAAATAATTCTTTTGTTAGCTAGGGCTGAAAGAACAGCTGGGATTCTAGACGAAGATCGAATAGCCATTTTAGAAATGGCAAGAGAAAAGGCAGTCAAAGCGGTGGACCGCTATAAAAACAATAAAAATATACTGAAGACCTATAGTGATGTTGGCCTAGAGATATACAAGAGATCACAGGACTCCAGTGTTTTCGAGGACTCGATGAAACAGCTGAAAGAGGCTGAAACTCGATTGGGTGATCCAGAGATTACTACTTCAATTATTATGTTTGAAAGACAGTTTTCGAAATTTCAGTCTGAATTGGCGGAGGCCCCAGATGCACCTTAACAAACGCATGTTGTCGGACTGTTTTTCCGCTGCGCTCCAAGTCAGCCGCAAATGCGGGCGTTAAGTTTCTAAGGCGTAATCGTCAATGCGGAGTGGGTGTCCTCACCTCCCTTCAAGCCGAAGATGGCGGCTATGGCCTGTTGGGTATGAAACAATTTTATCCTGAGTTGTTTGTGGATAAAGCTTGGGGAACGGAGACGGTATTTTCCGCGACGCAAGGTGATATCGAGACATTAGTTATTGATGCGGCTTATTTAGCTGAGGTGTGGGATGTCGATGAGCATGAGGATGTGCAGCGTTGGATTTCTGGGCAGTACTAAAGAATAATTAACCACAGAGTAGGCGAAGTATTATGTTCCGCAGCTTTACTCTCTGTGGTAGTTAATTTTTACTTAAGTAGTTAGCTTTTATTCAAGCGGTTAACTTTTTGATCAAGGGTTAATTTTTGATTTTGTTGTGACTGGTATTTCAGTAATCGCCTTCACAGGCATTTCAGTGAACGCTTCAATGGGCAGTTCGGAATTAAAGGGGTCAGAGCCCTTTTCTTCCCCGCCTAAAAGCTGTGATAAGATTAATTAAACATTAAAAGGGCTCTGACCCCTTTAATTCACATATTAGAACTGACTAATAATGTAGGCGGTATTGAGATTACGTCAAACATGGCAATTAATTCATATAATACTTATTACAAAGAGCTTGTTTCATATTTATCTGATTTTGATTCAGGATATATATTTACTCCGTTTGGTACTGGTCACCTTTACGGTAGTTTTTTGACTTGTGATATTTTTGATGAACCTTTTAATGTACATATTATTGGTGGAAAAACACACTTAAAAAATACTAAAGCAGATAAGCTTTATGCACCATTTAATCCTTTTTCAGTTATAGATAAAAACTTTATTAACACAAAAATTGCGATACGAAAAGTGGGAAGACATTCATCTATTATAGAGTTCAAAGAAGAATCACTACAAGAGGCAATAGATATAGCAATACAAAACAACTTTAAAGTTGAACCATCAGCTTTGGGAGGTTTGGCTGCGATGATCGATACGTGTAATAATTTGTCAATTAAATGTACTGAAAAAAAGTTAGTCGTGGTAACTGGGATGAGTAAAATATATGCAGAACTTAACAACGTGGTTATGTAAAAATAGTTTCTTACTTATACAAGGTAAAATCAGTATATGGATTTAATATTTCAAGTTTGGGGTGGTGTGTTTTATCTTACCAGTAAAGTGTTGTTTGCATTTTCTGAAGGACAGCAGGCTAAACCTAAAAAAAGCCTTAAAATTAAAGGTTGGCTTATTTATATTCTCGGTGTTCCTGCTTGGGTGACAATATTAATGGGTCATCAGAATTGGATGGCAGCATCCATTGAAATTGGGGGGGTTCCCTCTATGATATTGGGTCTGTACAATACTTATCACGATAATAATAAACAACACAAATGGTTGAATACGTTCGTTGCCCTATGTACTTATTCATCTCTTGCATTTGGTATTATTTATAGTGTTATCCATAACAGTGGTATAACATCTATCTCACAAGTATTGGAAATAGGCGTGACAGTAGGTTTCTTGTTGGGTAGCTATTCAATAGCTAAAAATAAACCTGTAGGTTGGTTATTCTTTATGCTGATGAATCTGAGTATGGCTGCATTGATGCTACTGCAAAATAAACCTATCCTTATGGTACAGCAATTAATTTCATTGTGTTTTGTGATTTATGGTTTTAACAAATCTCGTAACCTTTCATGTCCAAAGCTAACAAGTTAATTAAACGGAAAATAACAGTTGGCCATCGCTTCGCGATTATAGCCAACTGTTATTTTCCGCTTATTAAGGCGTTAGAAACAATTACGAGTGCGTGTCCTGTGCCGCTCTTTTCTGTGCCGCTCTTTCGTTAGATACATGAAAGCGTTAATTTAGCTATAATGGCCATTACAGGTAGGAACAGTAATGAGTCTGAACCTATTGATTGATTTATGGAGGTACCCGATGGTGAATTCTACGCGCGCAGAAAAAAAAGCCAATAAACCCCAACTTTCAACCGAGGCCCGTGCTCACGCGCAAACCATCGTCAACACGGTAACACCTGTGAGCTTTACTAAGCAGCAACGTAAGGAGGTGCGACAAGCTATTGAAAGTGGTATGGCAACGATTAGAGCTGAGGCGAGCGGTAAGGGCAGGGAGCGGGAAAAAAAGGTCAAGCAGCTGCAAAAGCAGTGTGAGGCTAAGGGGGGCAATGTTGCCACTATCACTGAAACGAGCCACGGCAAATCGATTCTGAATGTGATATTACCCTGGGGCTTACTATCGCTGACCTGGATAGGGCTGGCGATCTACTTATTGACGTTTATGTAATTGCCAGAATGACCTTTATTATTTTTAATGCTAAGTTAAGCCGATTTTAGGGATATTTATGTACACCGATGAAGATTTAGATTTCGCGGCAAAAAAAGAAATATTTTCCGCAGCCTCCGTTAAAGAGTTTCGCGAAGCACTGTCAGTATTAAAAAACTCTCCTTCTGCTGATGAAGAAAATTTTAGATTGATTGGGGGCTTTAATGACATATTTATTGTCATCGCGTGCTCGCTTCTTTTGTTTTCTTCTTTGTGGGTTCTGCATTCAATAACAGATAATGATAGCCTAGGGCTTCTGGTGTTTTCTATCTTGTCGTGGCTGTTAAGTGAACACTTTGTGCTGAAACGAAAAATGGCTCTGCCAGCGATTGGACTTTTACTATCATTTATCGGAGGAGTGTTTGCTTTAGTCTTTTCAGTGTTTGCTGATCCCTCCGAAACAGCCTTGATTCTAGCGACAGCGATATCTGCTATCGCTGCATATGTGCATTGGATTCGTTTCAGCGTCCCGATTACCATCGCAGCAGGCGCTGCCGCAGTCGTCGGGTTTATGGTGTCTATTATTCTTAGTGCTTTTCCTAATACTAAAGAGTGGTGGGAGGTTATTCTGCTCTTCTGTGGCGTGATGACTTTTGCTTGCGCTATGTATTGGGACGCTTCTGACACCCGTAGAACGACGCGACGATCTGATGTGGCCTTTTGGTTACACCTACTTTCGGCTCCGCTTATTATTCATCCTGTTTTTTCTGCCTTGGGCGTATTAGATGGGAGTGAAAATATCAGCAATATGATCATTATTGTAGGTTTGTACGTGTTGATGACGTCAATTTCAATTGTAATTGATAGGCGGGCATTTATGGTTTCCTCATTAATTTATGTGCTCTATGCACTGTCAATACTTATAAAAACATACGGTGGTGTAGGTTATAGTTTCGCGCTCACCGGCGTTTTTATGGGCGGCGCGCTGTTATTTTTATCCGCATATTGGCACCGTGTGAGAGTCAATTTGGTTAATCAGCTGCCTGCTACCATAAATCGATATATTCCCGAAGTGATACATTCTTAACTCTTATTTTGTCGATTCGTGCTGGTTAATGCAAGGCGATTATACGCGGCTACGTGTTGCCATTACGCTTGAGGCAGTGTCATCAGAAAACCAAGAACATAACCAAGATGGCTACATTATTGTTGGCGTGAGCGAACACAATGGGGCTATTTTATAGCCTTTTATTAAGCCACCCCCCGCTGCCTGAAAGTCAAGTAAAAAGGCAATCCCGCATCCGTAATCTTCAGGATTAACTTGACACCAACACCTTTCTCTTGCGAGAGGGGCCGCTAAACGTTACCAATAGGCGTGTTACAGGGAGTGTCGAGTCGCTAATAATCGCGAGCTATGACAGAATGTCTTGGGTGATGGACATTATCAGGTGATTAACATTATGGCGACAGACCCCAAGTAGCGAAATCACCTGCATCATATGTTACCAATGCAGTGCATTAAGTGTTGAGCGAAGAGAGGAAAAATATTAGCGCCACGATGTTGTTACTTGGCGAGGCTAGACTAAAATAGATAAAGACGTGTATTCTTTCGCTACTAATAATCATCAACGACTTTATATGACTACAAACCATTCAATAACCGTCAATCAATTAGATATCAGTTGGGATGAGGCTAAGGGCATTTGTACTTTAGCGGACATCCCCGTCACGCTAATGTGGGTCGATACGACCTTGCTAGGCTTAATGTCCAGCGTACAAAGCATGGTCGGTACCGAACGTTTTTTGCTATCACTACAAAATGAAGGCCGCAAAAGCGTGGAAGATGACTGGAGCGTCATTAGTTCTTTTGATGCATTTGAAGACGGCTTTAACGAGATAGTGGTTGTTGCTCAAGTCGCGGGCTGGGGTATTTGGACGCTCGTCGATTATGACAAGAATGAAAAAAGGTGCGTATTTAGAGTAGAGAACAGCTGGGAAGGTCGTTATCAACGCACAATCGGGAAATGTTGGGGTAGCGGTTTTGTGGCAGGCAAGTTTGCGGGCTATTGTACTAAGTTGTTTGGTGATTACTGCTGGCCAAAACAAACCTCATATATCGCAAAAGGCGATTTATACGATGAGTTTGTGGTGTCTCCATCCTCTAAGAGAGTTGAGAGCGAGATTGACAAGTTGCTCACCATAAACAAAGCCACTCAGGCAGATATGGCGGTTGCACTTGAACAGTTACGTAATGAAGTTAATGAACGTAAACACGTGGCTAAAAAATTATCGGAGCAAAAAAAATATTATGAAAGCTTATTAAGTAATTTAAACTTTCCTACTTTGGTGATCGATGCAGAACATAAGGTGGTACTCTGGAATAAAGCGTGCGAAAAAATGACAGGCATTTCGGGTTCCGACATCATTGGAGGTAAAGAGCCTTGGCGTGGGTTTTACAAGCAGTCACGTCCTTGCTTGGCAGATCTCGTTTTAGATGAAAGCTTAGGCGAAATGTCTTTACTATATGACTGTGAGTTTCCTCACCCTTTTATCAGCGAAGGTAAAAGAACGCAGGGCTGGTGTGAGATGCCAACTGGAGAATTGCTTTATCTTGATATGGATGCCGCGCCAACTTTTGATGAGAACGGCAGCGTTACCGCTGTTATTGAAGTTTTGCGGGACATTACTGAGCATAGAAAAATAGAAGAAAAACTTAATTTTCAAGCACGCCACGACGCATTAACAAAATTGGCTAATCGCTATGAATTTGAACAAAGAGGCATTAGATTGGTTGAGAAGGCAAAAGAAAATGGTAGTGAACATGCCTTATGTTTCTTGAATCTCGATCAATTCAAAGTAGTTAACGACACCTGTGGTCATAGCGCAGGTGACGAAATGCTGCGCCAGATCTCCCAGGTTTTACAACGTGTTGTCAGAAAAGAAGATACGCTTGCCCGTCTTGGCGGTGATGAGTTTGGTATATTAATGGAGTGCTGCTCCATCACTCACGCTTATCAAATGGCGGCAGTATTACAAAAGAATATTCAAGAATACCAGCTGATTTGGAAGGGTCAATCATTTCGTGTAGGTGTGAGTATAGGTTTAGTGGCTCTTAATCGGGAAACTGTCAGTATCAATGAGTTGTTAACCGGTGCGGATGCAGCGTGTTACATGGCGAAAGATTTCGGGCGCAATCGCATTCATGTCTACGAAGCAGACGACAAAACGATGACCGAAAGACGTGGCGAAATGCAGTGGGTAAATCGTATTCGACAGGCATTAGAGCAAGATCGTTTTTGTCTTTATGCGCAATCTATCTTATCCCTTGATGGTGATACGCATAAGCATTACGAAATTCTTATTAGAATGATTGACGAAAAAGGCGATATTATTGCTCCCGGAGCATTTCTTCCTGCGGCAGAACGTTATAATTTAATCATAGAGTTAGATCGCTGGGTAGTAACCCGAGTATTCAGTTTGTTAAGGGCTTGCTCGATGGTTCTTGACAGTATCAATTTCATTTCTGTTAACCTCTCGGGCGATTCATTAACCGATGAGGATTTTTTGAAGTTCGTCATCGAACAGTTACGCCTCTCTAGTATTAACGGCGAAAAAATATGTTTTGAAATCACAGAGACCGCCGCAATATCGAACCTTGAGAAAGCAGGCCTGTTTATAGAGGCCGTTAAAGATTTTGGATGTCGCTTTGCGTTAGACGATTTTGGTAGCGGTCTATCATCATTCGGGTATCTAAAGAAGTTGCCCGTCGACTACTTGAAAATAGACGGTATGTTTGTAAAAGACATGGTTAATGACAAAATAGACTGTGCCATGGTCAAGTCAATCAATGAGATTGGTCATATTATGGACATGCAGACGATAGCAGAGTTTGTTGAGAACGATGCGATTAAAGATATGTTGATAGATATAGGCATTAATTACGCGCAGGGTTTTGGTATCGATAAACCCAAGCCTTTTGAGGAGATACTGAGCAGTTTGAAAAGCATCTCTATTTTATGACAGCAAACTAGCCGTCAATATAACACCCAGTTTTTACTGCTATACCATTATTTTTCACACTAGATTCATTTGATTATCATCAGGCAATTCTTCATCGGGTGGTCCCCCTCTTCACCGCGTCATCTGTTCACGTTTGTCAAAAAAATTAAGCAGAAGCCCCGCTACCTCCAAAGATAAAAAGACCGTAAGAGTGGTCGCCGAAACATTGCCTGCAAATTCAAACAGCGATACCGAAAGCTGTATTACACCGCTAGGCATCGGAGAGACGTTAGTGTCGGCGTGGGTTGAAACGACCAACTGAGAACCGTAGGCGTCAATTTATCCCCCCCCCCCCCGAGTGGTGTATCGGCGCTATGAAAGATGAAGAATATATCAAATGCTCGCCTTATAAAGTACGATATGAAACGATTGGAAATAGCACGTCTGCGGACGAAATGTTAAGTCAGTGCGCAGGGAAAATTAAATTCCCTCAAGTGCTCCAACAAGAAAATATCATTATTAAAGACATTTGGGGTTCGATGATTGAAAAATAAAACGGGCTATAAAACACCGGCATTGAAGAGGGGCGTTTGGTTAGTGCATCGGTTCCAGCATATGATCCCCGGTATTTTAGTAGCGACTATCGTCGGCTTTGCTGCTCTTTTTCTGAGCGAGCACTACGGCGCGCCTGCGATGTTATTTGCGTTGCTGTTAGGTATTGCGTTGTCGTTTTTATACGAAGAGACAACATGTAAGGCCGGCGTTGAATTTGCAGGGTCGCATATTTTGAAGATTGGCGTGGCACTACTGGGCTTACGTATTGCGTTTGACGATGTAGTATCTTTGGGTTGGAAAACGGCAGTGTTATTACTATTGGCCATTGGCAGTACTATCTTAGTGGGGGTGGTTCTGGCTAAGCTCTTCGGCTTACAAAAACGCTTTGGTGTCTTGACCGGGGGCTCGGTGGGGATTTGTGGTGCGTCAGCGGCTATCGCTATATCGGCTGTGTTGCCGGAAAGTAAGCATAAAGAGCGAGACACACTGATTACCGTTATTGTGGTGACGGCCCTATCGACGATAGCTATGGTGCTGTATCCCATTATCGCTGATCTATTACATTTAGATGAAACCAGTACGAGTATTTTTTTGGGCGGCACTATTCATGACGTCGCTCAGGTAGTCGGTGCAGGATATTCTGTGTCGATGCAAACGGGTGATTTAGCCACGCTGACAAAACTAGTCCGAGTCGCGTTTTTGATGCCTGTGGTATTGTGCATACTGTTAGTCATTAGAATGAAATTTACCTCTAATTCTTACTCCAACTCGCGGGAAGAAGAAGCGGGTTCTTCGACTAAGCCTGCGGGGTTCCCCTTATTCTTAATGGCTTTTGTGGCGTTAATGATTATCAATAGTGTGTTTTCTATCCCTACCGGAGTCACTGCGGCCGCTACTAGTATCTCCAGCTTTGCTTTGGTGGTAGCCATTGCCGCTATTGGGATGAAGTCTAATCTTAAGCAGCTGTTAGAGGTGGGCATAAAACCTATTCTGCTATTGGTTTTGGAGACGATATGGATTGTTGCTGTAATTCTGTTATCTCTACCGTATTTAAGATAGGCGCTGTTAAAAAAAGAGGCGGGGAGGGGATGCGTCAACGATAGCTATTGTTATTCTGTGGTTGCCATATTCCATTGAATACGCTACTGCCTTAACGTTACATGCTCATTGTTCACTAAGCGTATTTGATATTCATCGGGGACACACTTATTGTGCTACTGTAGGCGCTATATTGTAGTGTTGGTTCAGCTAACACTGTTGATGGTTGGTTGGTTGTTTGTGTCGCGCACTGACGTAAAAACTATAATTTTTTCTGCTGATCGTGCCTCCGTGTTTTATCGGCGAATGTACTGCCGTCGAATAATCACTATCAAAAAATTGATGGGTTTAGTTAAGCAGTTTCGGCCATATATATTAATGACGTTAGAAACGGGTAAACGCCGAGACTGGGTTATCGGAGTTTGATGCGATGTATCGATAGACTATTAACATTCCGCAGAATAATTTATAGGGTATTCATCTTTTCCCTCAATACCCCCTATAAAAAGTCCAGACGCACATCATCGTTAACGATGATGTGCTTTGTATTTCTGCGAATTTCTTACTCGATATCGGTGACGTTAACGTCCTGTACAAATGTATTTTTTACATCCTATCCCGCCGAATCCAGCGGAAAGCCCTAGGTCATTATCACGTGATTAAGCACAGCTTTTAGTGGCTAAAGAATGTGCGCTATAAGCAACCCCGTGTTGTGACGGGTGATTGAAATGATGTGGCGTGGCCAAAAAAAATAAACGGTTACGTAAAATTTCAATGCTGATAGATCCTCGAATAAGGAGCGATTTTTTTAATGCCGGTCAAACGGTCATTTTTTTATACGCTGGCTGCCAGATCATGTTTCACCGCCATCATTTTACGCTGAACCGTTTTCAACGCAGTTTTTGACGGGTTTTCTATTTTTGTGGATTTACCGTTAGAAGAGGAACAGCAAAGCGTGTCTCATCAAGAAGAAGATGGCGAGTGAGGTATTGGTGAAGAAGCGTTGTTAGAGCAAAGAATAAGGAGTACAAGCACCTAGATCCTTCCCATATACCCGGTACAATGACCGGATTGCCTTAGAAGGAGTGCTCGCTAGCGGGAAATTCACCTGCTTTCACTTCCCGGTTAAACGCACTAAACGCACCGGCTATTGAGTGGGCTTCTTCAAGAAAATTCTTAGAAAATTTAGGTGGTTTTTCCGTTAGACCAATTAAGTCATTAACCACTAATACCTGCCCCGTTGTCTCGTTGCCGGCGCCAATACCAATGGTGGGTATTGTAATATGTTGGGTAATGACGGCGGCCAGATCGCTAGGGACGCACTCTAATACGAGTAGATCCGCCCCTGCTACATCTAGGCGTTTTGCGTCTTCAAGAATGAGAGCGGCGCCTGCATCACTTTTTCCTTGTATCCGAAACCCCCCAAACTTATTGACTGACTGTGGCGTCAAGCCTAAGTGTGCGCAGACAGGAACCCCACAGTCACTTAATTGCTTTACGGTATCGGCTAACCATGCGCCACCTTCAAGTTTTACCATGTGTGCGCCTGCTCGCATAAGACGCGCTGCGTTTTCCATAGCTTGTTCGGGTGTGCTGTAACTCATAAATGGCATGTCAGCGATAATAAGCGAACGCACGTTGCCTTTTTTTACCGCTGAGGTGTGATAGACCATATGTTCCATGGTCACAGGGAGTGTGCTGTCGTGTCCTTGAATAGTCATGCCCAAGCTATCGCCCACTAACACTGTTTCTATTCCTTGCTGTGCCGCTATAGCAGACGTAGCGGCATCGTAAAGCGATATACAAGAAAAATGTGTGCGTTCAGCCTTATGCTGTTTAAGGGTATGAATAGTAATCGTTTTGTTCAGTATGTTGGTATTGTAAGACATCGCTGTTCGCCTATTGTTCGCGTATTAAATGAGCGTCGAGGTGGGGTTAAAGTAGTGACGCCCTTGCTTGACACTTAATATGTAGTCAACCAACTGGCTATAACTCTCGTCGTTATTAACCCAGTCAATCTCGTTGGCATTGACAATAAGTAAAGGTGATTGCTCATAAAAATGAAAAAACCGTGTGTAAGCTTTGTCTAGTGTTTCTAAGTATTCGCTATCAATGTTTTGCTCGGCATTAACGCCACGATTTTTTATACGTCTCAGCAATGTATTGATGGGTGCTTGCAAGTACACCACCAGATCAGGCTTGGGCGCATCAATGGTGAGCTGGTTATAGACTTGTTGGTAAATAGCGAGCTCATCTTTGTCGAGCGTGACTTCGGCAAACAATGGGTCTTTATCAATTAAAAAATCGGCGACTTTTATAGGTTGAAAAATATCGGACTGTCGCAGCTCCTGAATTTGTTGTGCGCGCTGAAATAAAAAGAATAACTGTGTCGGCAGCGCGTTGCGTAAGCGATCCTCATAAAATCGTTCTAGAAAAGGGTTCTCTTCGGCTCTCTCTAGCAGCACCTCATAATTAAAGGTGTCAGCTAAACGCTTTGCGAGAGTGGTTTTACCGGCACCAATCGCACCTTCTACGGCAATAAAGCGAGGGAGTTCACTGCGCTGTTGTGGTGTAAGGCCGATTTGAGTAGTGTCGTTCAGGGTCATGATGACTCATTCTGTGGTTGTTTGGTGTTAGCGCTGGATGGGGCTGGATCTATGCGGTGTAAATCTTTCATAGGAACCGCTGCAATGACATTGCCGAGCTTGGCACCATTAGGAAATATCAGTTCTGGATTAAGATCAAGCAACGGGTAGAGCACGAAATTTCTATTGAATATCTCCGGGTGCGGCACTTGTAGGGTCGCTTCTTTTAAGCAAATATCATCGTAAAGTAATAAATCGAGATCTAAGGTGCGCGCGCCCCAACGAATATCCCGCTGGCGTCCATGCTTATTTTCGATGGACTGCAACTGCGCTAATAACTCGAGTGGTGAAAGCCGTGTTTGGCAACGCACGGCAGCATTAACATAATCGGGTTGATCGCCAGGCCCCACTGCTTTACTGCTGTAATAAGCAGAACAATGTACCGCGTCGATATGCTGAGTATCGAGCAGCGCAATAACCGCGCTATCAATTTGTCGGTGCGGATGATGTAAATTGCTACCTAAACCAATATAAGCAATAGACAAATTATTCACTGGGAGCCTGTTGTGCTTGAGTGTCTGCTTCTACGACGGCTTTCTTTTTACGTCGTCGTGGCTTGCGCTGATCGGGATGGAGTTCGTCGACCATTGCATCGCGAATATCTTCAGGTGCTTCTTGAAAGCGTGTCCACCAATGACCTAAGCCGTTCAGTTTTTCACCCGCCGCTTCACGCATCAGCAAGAAATCATATCCTGCTCGAAACTTTTCGTGCTCAAGTAATTTCTCTGCTTTTTTACCCGTACGTAATGCTAGTCGCCACTGCAGCTCCCATATTTGACGCATGGGAATAGTGAAGCGTTTGGGAATAGCAACGGTAGTCAGTTGTTGTGCGATCACTGAGTCAGCCGCTTGATGAACTGCGGCAATAATCGGCACGCCTTCTTGAACTAAACGATGCTGTTCATAAATAAAGGCTGGCCATAATAATGCGCCATAGATAAATGCCGGTGTGACACGCTTATTATTACGCAGTCGTTTATCGGTATTGAGCATGACCGCATTCACTAAACCGTCGAAATACGGACTTTTATCCATCACTGCCATAGTGCCGGGAAAGAGTGAGTCAAGTAATTGGTAATCGCGAAGTAGTGTGTACGTTGCGATCGCTGAACCATTAAGAAATAGCTTAAGAATTTCGTCAAACAAGCGTGCCGGGGGGACGTGTGTGAGTAAATGTCCGTTATCAAAAATAGGCGCAGCGGTTTTCTCTTCGATAGAAAAACCTAGCTTGGCTGAAAAGCGAATGGCCCGCAGTAATCGAACTGGGTCTTCTTTGTAGCGTGTTAGGGGGTCGCCAATAATGCGCAGTTGACGCTTTTGTACATCCGCGATACCGTTGGTGTAATCGTAAATTGATTCATTATCGGGAGAATAATATAAAGCATTGACAGTAAAATCCCGGCGAATAGCATCGCTGTGCATATCGCCGTACACATTGTCACGCAACAATTGCCCCGTATTCGATTCAATCTGATGTGTCGAATCATTTGATTGGCCGCGAAAAGTGGTGACTTCGATAATTTCTCGACCAAAACGCACATGGACAATACGGAAGCGTCGGCCAATAATACGTGAATGACGAAATACTTTTTTAACCTGTTCCGGTGTTGCATCCGTCGAAACGTCAAAATCTTTTGGTTGGCAACCTAAGAGCCCATCTCTGATGCTGCCACCGACAAGGTAAGCCTGAAAACCTGAGCGCACCAACTCATCGATGACTTTTATGGCACCAGGACTCATACTGTGAAGGTCAAAGCTGTGCTTTTTGGGTGGAATAACTTGCAGTTTTTCTGCGTTTCTAGCCATAAAATAGCGCTCTTGGCGTGTATTGGGCATTTATCGGATATGTATCGAGAATGTATCGATAGGCACGTTGTAGTTATTAATATGTATGCGTCACTTGTAAATAATGAATTCTATCACGAAGCACTCCATTCCACGAAGCGATCACCGTCTTAGTGGAATGTTTTACGATACTTATTATAAAAACTAAAAGACAATTGCAGTGAATTTTTTATCGCGTCTGTATTTAATCGGCTCTATCTTAACCCTATCCGCCTGAAGTCAGCTGCCCAATACTAATAGTTGGGGTGTGTTGTCTCATTTCCATAGAGCATCAATAGACGTTGAGGCAGTGATCGAAGCACAAGAGGTTACACCCGTTGTGACCATTAATACTGATGAGCAGAGATTGCTGTTATCAACACATTGCCCCGTTGATAACAGAGTCGCTATATCACCATGGGGCGAGTTGCGGGTGAACTTCGATAATCATGTACAGCAATATTGCCAGGCGTTTTTACACCATCAGTGTCATTAACGTATTTAACGGTTGCTGGTTTTACCTCCCCTTAAATAACCAGTAGAGCGTTATTTTGTGGTGTTAACGGCGGATACAGATGATGTGTTCCGACTCTGAGACAACCCAAGCATTGCTGATGATTAGTATAGTACGGTGCTCACCAGTGATAAATACAGCATGATATTCCGGACAAACGGCATTAACGTATCAAACGCAGGGGTATCTTAGACGCTGTTGGGTTATATCTTCAGCGGGTGCACCCGTCCCGATGGAGTGGTAGTGAATGAATTCGTTATTCAGAAGGACTCCAGCCGTTAGGATAGAGTCTGTTTCAACAACAATAGAGCGCTGTCAGTAGCCAATGTCTATGTTGTCGGGGGTGAGTGTGCAAAGTGATTAGTGTGTAAACTAAGCCGAACATAACAGAACGGTAGCCTCCCTAAGGAGCCTACCGTTTTCTGTCGAGCTAGAAAAAACTATGTAACAAATAATAGTTACTAATGAATTATTCTTATTGTATAGGCTTCTTGCTTGAGCCTTTAAAAATTCTGTCTTACTGCTTCCGTTTTGGTCATTAAAAATACTATCTTATTATTATTTATAGTTATTATAGTGAGTGCTTTTTTTATTATTCTTTATTGTTGTTATTATACAAATGCATATAGCATTCGGTGTGCCAGCTTTTAACAATTGTTTTAAATCAATGAGTTATATTTTCTGGCGTGTGGTTATGATAAAAAGGTATATCATAAGTGTTACTTTTTTACCCGAAAATATGCGCTTTAAGTAACACTAGTTTTTACGGGTAACACTTTATGTTGTTTTTGGTGTCAGGGTGACAAGAGATTTTCTGATTTATAGGGTGAATAGATGGCTATTATAACGGCAATACTAGCGATAGTGTTGGCTTTGAGTGAGCGGTTCTTGCGGCTATCTCCAGTCTCTGTCGTGAAATCTGCCCGCTAGGTTGGTTAAGCGTCTGGTGAAACGAGGCAATGACCATCATTATATTGTGACGGTTAGTATGCGTTTTTTTGTCGAGGAATGCCCAGTTTCTGCCGTCGCTCCCACAGGCACTTTCGGCTAATGCCGAGCTTTTTTGCCAGTTCGGTTTCATTCATTGAATCTTGATTGTCTAGGACCATGCGCTGAAAATAATCTTCTAACGATAAATTTTCTTCAGGTAGAAAAGACTCTGGGTGCTGAAACGTGTGATTGGCGTTAGCGGAAGGCTCTTTTCGCGATAGTTCGGCCGTTAGGTCGAGTAAGTGCTCGTCAATTTCTTTTGGATGTTCACACAAAATAACAGCACGCTGCATAGCGTTTTCTAATTCGCGTACGTTGCCCGGCCATGAATGTTTGCCGATAAGCTGCCTCGCTTTCGGTGACAACTGCAGAAATGATCTATTATTTGCTTCACAAAAACGCGCGATCAATGACTCGGCTAGTACAATGACATCGTCGCCACGCGCTCGAAGTGGAGGCACCTGCAAGTTAATTACATTGAGACGAAAAAATAAATCTTCACGAAAAATGCCTTCTTGACAACGACTGAGTAAATTTCTATGGGTGGCCGCTAGTAAGCGGACGTTTACTTTTTGAGTTTTTGTTGAGCCGACAGGACGTACTTCACCTTCTTGTAGTACGCGCAACAGGCGCGCTTGGGCCTCTAGTGGTAGTTCGCCAATCTCGTCTAAAAATAGTGTGCCGCCATCGGCAGATACAATGAGTCCGTCGCGCTGGCTGTTGGCACCGGTAAAGGCCCCTTTTTCGTGGCCAAATAGTTCGGATTCGATGAGGTTTTCGGGGATAGCCGCACAGTTAATCGATATCAGTGTGTTGCTGGCGCGGGTGCTAGCGTTATGGATGGCACGAGCGACTAACTCTTTTCCGGTCCCTGTTTCACCTTCGATTAAAATAGTTGCGCTAGTGGGTGAAACTTTAGTGATTTGATGAAAGAGATTGAGCATGACCGGTGAGGTGCCAATCATTTGTTTGTCGCCACTTCCCATATTGGCATTGTTGTTCGCACTATTGTTGTTCGCACTATTATTGTTGCTCGCTAAGGGTCGGAGGGCATCCATGTTTCCCCTCGTGCTTTGCTCTTTCAAAATACGCTGTACAGTTTTGACCATTTCATCATGATCAAATGGCTTGGCGATATAATCCACCGCACCCATACGCATAGCATCCACAGCGGAGCGAAGGCTAGCATAGCTGGTCATAATCAGTACGGGGGTTTTTGTTGATAGCGTAATTAGCTCGGTACCCGGTGCGCCAGGCAGGCGTAAATCACTGATGATAAGATCGAAATGATTAATGTCGTAAGAACGAGTAGCTTCTTTTACGGACTCCGCTTCGCTGACACGGTAATCATGCCTTTCTAGTAGCTTGCGTAACGCCATGCGGATAATCGGTTCGTCTTCAACAATGAGTATTCGATACATAGTCGTAGGGTATAGACCTTGCTATTGGTGGGTAGGTTTTAGGTGATAAAGGGGCGATGATATAGTACGTAGGTTTATTCTCTTCACCTTTTTTAACACTAGAGCAGTCTTCATCGTCTTCTTTTGTCTATTGGATATCTGTAGGCGTAGTGTGCAGCGGCTGACTAAGAGTTTCAAGTGCTTCGTCTAACAGCGGTAACTTTATTGTAAAGCACGTCCCACCTTGTCGGGTCACTGGGCTGGCAATCTCAATTTGCCCTTGATGCTCTTCGATAATGCTAAACACCACCGATAGCCCTAATCCGGTGCCTTTTCCAGCCTCTTTGGTGGTGAAAAATGGGTCCATGATTTGTTGTATATGCTCTTGTTCAATGCCGCTCCCTTCGTCAATGACATCAATATGAACAAACGGAGACTTAATCGTTGCTTGCAATGTGATAGTGCTATAGTCAGGACTGGCGTCATTAGCATTGCCCAGCAAATTAATGAAAACCTGAATCATTCGCTGCGTATCACCCAATATGGCAATATTCTTATCGACAATATTGCGGTACTCAATCTGTTTGCGTTCTTCCTGCATCGAGAGTAAGTGGATAGTTTCTTCAATACACTGGTGAATAGAGACTTTTTGGAAGTCCTTTTGTAAAGATTGGCCCGTGTGTGCAAAAGTGACCAGCGATTGTACTATACGCGTGATGCGGTCGGTCTGCGATAAAATAGCTTGCGCGGTTTCCTCTCGACCTTCTTCGTCATCTTCGTAGCGTAGGTTCTGAGCCAGGCAGGCAATCCCTGTCACTGGGTTGCCAATTTCGTGTGCAACGCCCGCCGCTAGACGACCAATAGAGGCGAGGCGTGTATTATGCATTAGCTCCTGCTCGAGCAAGTGTAGTTCGGTAATATCCTCAATTAATACCACTTGGCCTTCGGTGCGCGACCCCCAAGGCTCTTGAACAGCAGACTTATGCAGGCGATACCACTTGGCTTTACCTAGAGCATTGGTGCTTTGTTGGTTGGTGTGCGTTTCGTTGCTATTGGCAAATTCATAAATGAGCTGCCCCCATGGTTTAGGTAGGTCGTTAAGGTTTGAGCCAGTGACATCATGACCGTCAATGCCGGTAATTTCGCCCATCACGTGATTCCATAAAAGAATCTCATCGTCCATCCCTAATGAGCAAATGGCAATAGGCAACTCCTGCAGCGTATTGCGGTGGTATAACCGTAGTTGGTTAACGTCGGCGGTAAGGCCGTAAATGTTATCGCCCATACGCTCTAAACGGTTTTCCATCAAATTAATGTCCAGCACTTCACCATGTTGTGGCGCAGTGTATGGGAAGTGTGAGTCCATCATTTCTACGGCGACGCTCTGCCCCATTAAATTGGCTAAGTTGGTTTGTATGCGTGTGCGTAGACGCCGTAGCGCATAGGGGCGCGATTCGGCTCGGGAAAGCGCTAGAAATTCAAGGGCGCGTAAGACTTCACGTTCAGCGGCGCGAGCGCCAATACTCTCTTCTAGGCCGTCAATAAAAGCTTGCACTGACGATACGTTAAGACTGCGTCTAAAAGGCCGGCTGAGTTCATCCTCAGCACATAGCTCTGCATGGTAATGCTCTTCATCACTCATTTTAGTGAAGCGAGATACCAGCGCAAAAACAACCAAGTTACTGGCCAAGCTGACAAAAGTGATGTTTTCCCAGTAGTACACGCCGTATCCAATCACCCCGTCAATAAAAGGCAATGTGAAAGTATTTTGCTTGGTTATCATGGGTGTAATAAAGCAAAACGCCCATACTGCGGTTCCGGTTAATATGCCTGCATAAAAGCCACGACGATTGGCGGATGGAAAATAGTTGATAGCGACCACGCCGGGTAAAAACTGCAGCGCTTGAATAAAGGTGATTAGGGCGAGATCTACCAGTGACAAGCGATAGTCGAGTAATTGGTATGCCCCATAACCCAATAATGCAATCATCAAAATTAAGCCGCGTTGTAACCAGCGGAGTTGGGCGTAAATATCGCCTTCCTTTTTCAACTTAAAAAGAGGTAAAACCCAGTGGTTTGCCATCATTCGTGACAGGGACAATATAGAAACAATAAGTGCGCCCGAAGCTGCAGAAACACCGCCAATATAAGCGATCATTGTGAGTGCAGCGGATCCTGAAGCCATTGGTACGACTAATGTAAAGTACGCGGGGTTATAGGGTGCTTCGAGTTTGAAGCCTGCCCAGAGAATGGGGAAAACAGGCATCGCGACAATAAAAAGCATGAGTGGAAACGCCCATGTCACCGTACGACTGATTTGTTTGGTGGCCATATTGATATTGCTCATATGAAAAATATGAGGCATAACAATACTGGACGCTAAAAACACCAGCAGTAGTGTGTGTGATGAAGACTGTGTGCTGGGGGTGTATAGTTTTTCGAGATGTTCAGGGTTTTCTGCAAGCCATTGATCTAGACCACCAAAGCCGCCGAATACGCCAAACACCGCAAACAAACCGATGAGCAGCATGGCGAGCATTTTAATTAGGGATTCAAACGCCATGGTGGTGATTAAGCTGCTGTACTGGCGGTAACTTGCACCGAACATCATGCAGAATGAAGCGATCAACACACAATAAAAAAAAGCGGTAATATCCCGCTGCTGAACCCATGCTTTAAAGTTGGACGTGCGCAACGATGTATTGCTTGTCAGAATTTGTAGCGTATCAGCAATAGCCTGAATTTGAATCACCAGCAACGGTAGAATCGCCAATAACATACAGAGCGTTGCAAGGCTTCCTGCCGTTTGGCTGCTATAACGAAACACCAATAAATCGGCAATCGAGCGTAACTGAAAACGTTGGCATAATTCTGCTAAAGGCGCTTGAATTTTGGGCGCGAAAAGGAAAAAAGCACCAATGCCCATGTAGTAAGCGAGTGCGCCGTAACCAAAACGGTTCGCTAAATCAATCACCCCATAAAACGACCATGCACTAAAAAAAATACCGAGGGACAGTACATAGGTAATAGGATGGCGAGTAATGTAGGTGGGAATCCAGCGCCGGTTGGTCGCGTAAGCAATACCGAATAACAGGGCAACATAAATGACGCCCAGTAGGACGATATAGCCTAATTCAAAACTCATTGCTTAATACTCATGACTTAAGGCTCAAGGCGTTTTGCTAAACCGTTGCATTACGAAGGCAATAACAATAATGATTAGCCAGATAATGAAGGGGCGATACCACGAGCCGCCAGATGAAATCATCCAGTTAAACAAGGTGGGGGTGAAAATATACGCCACCAATAATGCCAGTAATAATAAGCGATGATTAGACATGGGCTAGCTCAATATTGCGACGGTGATCCGAATGCCGTTTTTGTAAGTCATCGTATAGCAATATATATTCTTATTGTTAATAATGTCGCGTTGTACGGATATGCTGACGATATGTCGAGAAAAATGAGTCTATCTGCATGCCAACAGATCATACGTAGATCCACCGCTATACACAATATAGCGTTTGACTAAAAAGCACTTGTTATCGGTGACGCTTACGACTCTTGTACCGAAATAGCATGGGTACGTGGAACGGTTGTTCTATCCCAGTGACCAATGGCCCATTGGAGAAGTGCGGGGATGTTGTTGCGGGCGGCCAAATCGGATGGCGCGGCATGAGATAAAAAAGTTAGCGCACGACAAATATTATCAAACGCATCCGTATCATTCAAGGCAGTGGCTTGGTTTTGTTTGCTAAGTTTGCGCCCATCAGCAGTGGTTGCGACAGGTAAGTGGCCATAAGTAGGTAAAGCGACTCCCTTCACTTTAGCTGAGTTATTGTCTGTCTCGGTTGTATGAACGTCACGCATCTGTTTGTCGATAAATAATTGCCACAAATAGCGCTGGCGCGCACTGGATGACAATAAATCCGAACCGCGAATAACGTGGGTAATACCTTGCGCTATATCGTCGGCAACAACGGCTAGCTGATAAGCAAATAGATCATCTTTGCGGTGCACAATAAAGTCGCCACTTTCGGTCGCAAGAGGTTGATATTGTGCGCCTTGAAAAAGATCTTGAAAGTTTTCGCAATGGTGCTTCTGAAGAGTGCCGAGGCTGTCTGTCTTTAGTCGAATAGAACCTTTTGCAGTTTGTGGGCGCTTACTTTTTTTGCTGTTAAGGGTGTTATTCGTCGGTAAACAATAGCCATCGTAAATACCCTTTAACGGTTTCAGTCTTTGTCGATTGCAGAAGCAGGGATAGGTGTAAGGCGTGAGCTGACACAGATAATGATGGTAAGTATGTGAACGCTCACTTTGGTACATGATGTCGCCGTCCCATTGCAAGCCATGAGCCAGCAGACTCGATAGTATCATTTCTTTAGCCCCGCTAATTTCTCTAGGTGGGTCGATATCTTCGACACGCAAGAGCCATTGTCCGCGATGGTGTTTTGCATCAAGGTAGCTCGCAAGAGCCGTTACGAGAGATCCGAAATGTAGCGGCCCAGAGGGCGATGGTGCAAAGCGACCAATATACTGTTGAGATTCTGCTATATGAAGTGTCACCTTACAGTGGTGCAATTTGATGGTAGATGCGTTGATGGCGTCCCAGGTACATACTTTGATGCAAAAAGCTCAAGAGATACCGCAGTAACAGAGGTGTGTAATAGGCTGAGCTGAAAGGTGCTTTACGCGAGTAAAAGGCGAGCAAAACCTACCCGCCTGTATTACGGGTATGTGATGCAAAATAATGCTCTCGTACTAGATGCCAACTTGTCTTTCTTTAATTTCAGCAAGCGTTTTACAGTCCACGCATTGTGTAGCGGTAGGGCGCGCTTCTAAACGACGAATGCCTATCTCGACACCGCATGAATCACAAAAACCGTAATCATCGGCATCGATGTGTTCAACAGTTTTATCGATTTTTTTAATCAGTTTACGTTCACGATCACGGGTACGCAGTTCAAGGCTAAACTCTTCTTCTTGGCTAGCGCGATCCGCAGGGTCAGGAAAGTTAGACGCTTCGTCTTGCATATGACTCACCGTGCGATCCACTTCTTCCATCAGCTCGTTTTTCCATGCAAGCAACAATTCTTTAAAATGCTCTAATTGCTTTTCGTTCATGTACTCTTCGCCCTTTTTCTCTTTATAGGGCTCAAAACCATGTAACGTTAAGTTATTATCATTATTTGTTGGCATCGTAAATTATCTCTTAAAACGCTGTATACCCGGTCTATGCTACTAGCTAAACTAGCGGTAACGTACAAACAAGACCACCTAGGAAATTGACCGCGCAAACTATCAGATTGTGTGACAGAGTGCTAGTTGTTTTTTGTTCGTATCGTAATATTAGGGCATTTTATGGAAAAACAATAGTACCGCTAGGTTTGTTTATCAATGAAAGCGTTCATTGCTATATCCAATAGCCATCTGGCGGCCCCCTATTAGGGTCGCTACAACCTTGCGCTTAACAAACGCTAACCAATGCCTACACAAGGTTATTTTCGCTATGAAGTTTTCCCCGCCCTTGCAGTCGGCTATTTTACTATCACGTTACAAACGCTTTCTGGCAGACATTCGGTTGCCCAATGACAGTGTTACTACGATTCATTGTCCTAATACTGGTTCTATGACCCGATGTATTGTGGAAGATAGTGTGTGCTGGTATTCCGTTTCTGATAATCCCAAGCGCAAATATCCTTTTACATGGGAGGTGGCAACCACCCCCGATGGTTATTTAGCTGGAATTAATTCGACACGCGCTAACGCCTTAGTGAGAGAGGCGATCACTAATGGTGTGATCACGGAGCTATCTCATTACGAACAGTTAAACGCCGAAGTGAAGTATGGCGATGAAAACAGTCGTATTGATTTTTTATTGCGGAGTGAGAACGACGATATTGTTGATTGTTATGTTGAAGTGAAAAGCGTTACTTTGGGTATGGGCAATGGGTTAGGGATTTTCCCTGATGCGGTGAGTCAGCGTGGCGCAAAACATTTGCGTGAGTTAATGTTAATGGTGCGCCAAGGGCATCGAGCAGTGTTGGTGTTTTGCGTTCAGCATACGGGAATAGAGCATGTTGCTCCTGCAGACGATATTGATCCTCTCTACGGAACATTGTTGCGCGAAGCGGTCAATATGGGGGTGGAAGTACTGGTTTACGGTGTCGCTATTACACTGCCAGAAGAGATTGTTATTGATAGACGTTTAGCGCTTTCTTTATAAAGAAGCAGCGTAAAGGGTAAGTATGAATGTAACTACTTAGCAGTTACTTAGCAGTTACTCAGCAGTTACTCAGCACTGCCCGTAACGGTTCAGATTGCAGTCAAAATTGTGTTTAGCAAGGCGAAAAATGTGAGTTTACAAGTGTCTATAATCATTTTTTAACGCAGTTCAGCGCGATATTGACGGTGAGCTGAGTAGTTACGTATGAGTAAGCCATACGGAATAGGCAGTGTTTACTCGTGGGTTAATCATTCCACAGCTTATATGCATGCCTTTTGTGGAATATTAATGGCAGAAACATAAAAAATCACTAAGAGAATAAACTACTGTAGGTACTAAGAGGACGTGCTAGTGTCGCCTGCGTCGGCTAACAGTTGTTCTTTATGCTCTTGGCTAAGCTTATTCCAATGTACATCTCTGAGCGCGCCTTCTAGCGCATACAGCATTACTTTAGATACGTGAATGTTACGCTGCTTGATCCGCCGATAAGTCTCTACAGAGCCTAGCGCCTTAAGATCGTCGTAACTGTTGATACCTACCGCATTAAGAATATTAATAGATGCTGTGCCTAGGTTTTTGTGCTCTGCTAAATCGTTTAATTCTTTGCTCATCATATGACTGTATATTGTTATTATTCGATAGATTATAGTGTCCGTAGTATGGATTTTTGCCGTGCATTAACTCATGATGCTTGTGAGTGTGAGGTAAGCCAGCAAAGAGCACTGTGAATGTTTGTTTAGGATATTTGCTATATTATTATAATATTCGTTGTAAAAGGTTTGCTTATTTAACTTATCATAATGCTAATCGTATATTTATGCCAGTCAATAGAGTGGTTCAGACGCTCAATCCCTGCTAATAGAGTGATTGGTTACTCATCAGTAAATCAAGAGATAGATAAAAATTATCATGCTTTCGTCGTCATTACATTCTCAACTGGATTTCCAGCTACTAGGCTGTAGTGAAAAGCATGTTGTGCTATTGCCCAATCATAAAGAGGTGAAAGTGCATGTTGAGGCTCTACCGTCTATCCAACAACTGATCGATGATGCACGCTGCGCAGGTTTCCAGTTGCGAGTAGCCAGTGGTTTTCGTTCTTTTGAACGACAGCTGCTTATTTGGAACAATAAATGTGGCGGCAAGAGACCGGTACTTGATCATGATGGTTATACGGTGAATTTACAGAAGCTGTCTTCAATTGAAAAAGTCTATGCGATTTTGCGCTGGTCTGCTTTACCGGGTGCATCACGTCATCACTGGGGTACTGATATTGATATTTACGATGCGGCGGTAATATCTAAGGATTATTCGCTTCAGTTACACCCTGATGAGTACACTGGCAAGGGACTTTTTGCTCCGATGATGGAGTGGCTTGCGGAATATTTAGCGCTTGAGAATAGTCCTCGTTTTGTTCGCCCCTACTCAGAGGATAAAAATGGCGTCGCACCAGAGTTGTGGCATTTAAGTTACCGGCCCATTGCCAACCGCTACGAGCAGCATCTATCGTTAGTATTATTGGATGAATTCCTATCGTCGCTTTTACCCATGGGTAAAAAATCAGATGCGATGATTGAGGAGCAGTCAGTAGTGCTTGATCACTTACCCGCTATCTACCAGCGTTTTATCCAATTATGACTACATCTATTCCAGCGATGTCAGAAGACATTCGATCTAACGCACAAAGAGTGTGGGCGTGCCTGTGCAATGAAGCCCGCGTTGCCAGTGAACAGCAGCCATTATTGGCGAGTTACTTTCATGCGAACATTTTAAATCACGCGACTTTTTCTTCCGCGATCAGTTTTTTTCTTTCTCAGCATTTAGCGAATGACTATTTGCCATCTATGATGGTGCGAGAATTGTTTGTTAATGCCATGCGCAGCGATGCATCAATAGAGAAAAACATGTTGTTTGACCTCGTGGCACACTACACCCGCGATCCAGCATGCGAGCAGTATATGACGCCTTTTTTGTACTTTAAAGGTTATCACGCGATACAGTGTTACCGCATTGCACATTGGTTGTGGCGGCAAAAACGTGTCTTATTGGCGCACTACATGCAAAGCCGTATTGTTGAGTTGTTTGACGTTGACATTCATCCCGCTGCCGAGATAGCGGGTGGTTTAATGCTTGACCATGCAACCGGTGTAGTGATTGGTGAGACGACTATTATTGAACAAAACGTGTCAATGCTGCATGCGGTTACTCTAGGTGGCACGGGTGCACGGGTGGGCAAGCGTCACCCTACTATTCGGCGCGGGGTATTGCTCAGCACTGGTGCAAAAATATTAGGGAATATTGAGATTGGTGAAGGTGCAAGTGTAGGTGCGGGTAGCGTGGTGCTAGAAAGTATGCCGGCAAATAGCACCGTCGTAGGTGTTCCTGCCCGTGTGGTAGGGCGTTCCCGCTCATCAACGCCGTCCTTAGATATGGACCATAATAGTTGATCGAGTAATATGTAAATTAGTAACGTAGATTAGTCAGCACGATCGCTAAACCAATGGGATAAACAAACGGGGAAGGTGATTTCTTATGTCAGAGAACATGTTCGACATTATATTCACAGGTGACATTTGCAATGATGTAGACCTTGACAGGGTAAAACAAAAAGCGGCCCACGTTTTTCGACTTAACGATACCAAGGTGGTAGCGTTATTTAGTGGTAAGCGCACCGTACTTAGACAAAACCTAGATCAGTCTGCCGCAACTAAATACCAAAAAATACTGATGAGTATGGGTATGATCACCGTGCTGCAGTCGCATAGCGAAAAGCTAGATGATAAAAAAGAATTTTCGGTATCGGACACCTCTCTGAGTGAAAAGCGGAGACCTACTGTTAAATCAGTCGCGACAAAATCAGCCCCTTCTATTGTAAGGTCTCTGCCTTCGTCGTTTGCAGATGAGTTAACGGTGTTACCCGTAGGTACCTCCGTAGACGCGAGTGCAGATCCTCACCTATCAGATATCCACGTGCCAGACTGGGGGCTTGATAAGCTTGGAACTTTACTGGCAGAGCCAGTACATATTCCGATTAATAATACTTATGATAGATTATCTGCAATCTCGCTGGCAGCACTAGCCACTGACCTGCTAACGGATAAAGAAAAAAGCATACCCCCGATACCCCCCTCACTAACGTCGATTGAAAACATTACAGTAGCGCAATCTGGAGAGGACTTACTTAACGCGTCCGAAAAAAGGAAGTTGTCGGTATTGTTTATAGACACTAGTCGCTTGTCGGTTCTGCCTAGCGAAGGTGAATGACTCGCAGAACATGAAAAACGAGTTTTTATTGAAAAAAATATAGATACTAGCCTGCCACTTTTGCGCGACCCCGATTGATATCGTGCATCATTTTGTCGATTCAAATAATGGCGTAAAAGTATATCTGGCGTGTACGAGCCTACGCAAAAAAAATCAGCTATCAATAACTCAGCCATCGATAACAGGGTATTTGAGCACCATTAAAAAACATTTTTATTGCTTGGCTAGCCTCTACTTGCCACTGTCTTCCATTCAGCGTACTTATGGGAGTCACTGTATTGACGAAAACGTGTATTATTTTTCCCGCTTAGCAATATACAGTGTTAACGAGACAGCAAAATTTGACGATATTTTACCTTTGCGTCTTCATCGTTTCGCAAGACGAGTATAAGTCGAATAAAGCCTATGGGTGGGTGTTAAGTGAAGTCGTTTTTTTGTTAATGTCAGCCTAGGCTTTCAATATTCTAGTTTGGCATTACTCGGCTCAGAGAGTACTGTAGGCAATCTTTGATGTTACACAAGAGTCTTAGGTCGCGTGGCGCTATCGATATATTATGCCATCTGTTCTGGGATACCCCCTATGCAGACAACGAAAGATCGTGATGGTAGACTGGTGGGCTTAGAGAGCTTTTGTTTGAGACAACGCTTCCGCTCGCTATCTGTCACTGAGATCGAGTCGAAAGGATACATAAAAAGGTTTTTATACTATGCTATAAAGTGAAACCGAAATAACTGTCGTATTTACTTGATAACGTTGTGATGTCGGCCATCATAAAAATAAAATGGCTTCGCGGGAAGACCTTACAAAATTCATGACTATACTAAACGAGGTGCGAGTGGGTGTGAATACGACCCCCCTCAGGCTATTCCGTCCAATTTGACTCCAGACACTATCTGCAGACACCATCTGCAGTCGCTATCTACAGTCACCGTCTACACACATGAAGGTACTTATGGAAAATAAATATTGGTCAGCAGTGTCGCGATTCTTTAGATCCGAGCCCGCAAGTGGCATATTACTCATGTTGGCAGCTGCGCTCGCCATGATCTTCGCGAATACCTCACTGTCCTCTTACTACGATCTAATCCTATCGACGCCACTAGAGGTAAGAGTGGGTAGTGTGGGTATAGATAAACCGTTATTACTATGGATTAATGATGGGTTGATGGCGATCTTTTTCTTTTTAGTCGGTTTAGAGTTAAAGCGTGAGTTGGTAGAAGGCGAATTATCGGACAAGCGTAATATTATCTTGCCAGGCATTGGTGCTATTGGTGGTATGGCAATCCCCGCGTTGGTTTATCTTTATTTCAATCATGATGACCCTGTTGCCGCTCAAGGTTGGGCAATACCGGCGGCAACCGATATTGCGTTTGCTTTAGGTGTGCTGAGCTTATTAGGTTCTCGCGTTCCGACATCCATTAAAATATTTCTGACTTCGCTCGCTATATTTGATGACATCGGTGCAATTCTTATCATTGCCGCTTTCTATACTTCTCAAATATCGTTCACTGCATTAATTGTCGTGGCTTGTTTCGTGCCGTTACTGTTGTTGCTGAACAGGTGTAATGTGGTGTCAAGAATGCCGTATATCTTAATTGGTATTGTGATTTGGGTAGCGACACTAAAGTCAGGCGTGCATGCGACGTTAGCCGGTGTTGTGTTGGCCATGTTTATTCCTATGCGCAGTAAGAAAGACCCTGAAATCTCACCAGTAATTAGTTTAGAACATACCTTACACACTTTAGTCGCTTTCTTCGTATTACCGGTTTTTGCCTTTGCGAATGCGGGGATTAATTTTGGCGGTATGGGAGCGGATCAGCTATTTCACGATGTCCCCGTGGGGATTGCCTTAGGATTATTTGTAGGTAAACAAGTAGGTGTTTTTGGTTTTTGTTGGCTATTTATCCAGTTCAACATAGCCAAATTACCCAATGGCATGAGCTGGGGTAGCTTATATGGAACATCGGCTCTCTGTGGTATCGGCTTTACTATGAGTCTATTTATCGGTTCACTGGCTTTTGGTGGCGCCGAAAAATTATTCGATGAACGCATTGGTATTATTGTAGGGTCGTTGTTGTCAGGTATATTTGGTTACTTGATTCTAAAGGCATCACTGCCGAAAAAGGCTCTCTAGGAATCTGTCGCGCTAGGGGATCGTAGCGAAGCACCGGTCTCTTGCTGCCGCAGTAGATTCTTCCTAAACCCGACAGCCTAGCGCCACGATTTTATTGCCCTTAAATAGGAATTAATAAAAAAGGCTTTGTGCATGATCTGTACAAAGCCTTTTTTATCGATAGTTGAAATTAATGGTTGAGATTTATAACCGAGGTTTACAGTCGACGTTTAGAGCAGAGTATTTTGTCGTGCGTCAGCAATCGTATCGCTAAAGCTATAGTCGTAAGGTGATGTGATTTGTTGGTCGAGTTGCTTTGCAATTATATCTATCAATTGCGCGTATTGAATATGCTGATAATTATCAGGTTCAGTAATACTTTGTAGAACTTGCTGAGCGTAATCGCCAATTTGTTCGAAGAGTGCGTGTAAGTCGAGAGCGTCAGTAGCTGCTGGTCTATTATTACCTGCTACAGCGTCATACGCAGCAGCGACCTGATAGCTTTCGGTTTGTTTTAACTGCAAAGCGTACGATGTGATTTCACTGCTGTCGTAGTCCATATCTAATGCTGCTGCATAAGCCGCACCCACATCACCATGATAAAACTCTTCAGATAACGACATCACTTGCTGTAGTAAACCATTAATGGCCGTTATCTCTCCCTCGTTTAAGTCACCATTAATATGAAAAGAAAAAGATTGGCTATCGCTTTTTTGATTAATATTAGCTTGGCTATTATCTCCGGTATACGACGCTGCGGATGCCTGTGAGGCACGATTTGCAATAATCGTAATACTGTCACCGTCGGCAGTGGTGAGTGTAAATTCAAATTTTTGGGTCTCGGCATACTGGGCGGCATACTCTTTGACGCCTTCAATTTTTTCTAGTGAGTCTAGTAATGTGATCAATTGGCTATTTGACGGGGTGCCGATGCCTGCTAATAAATCTTGAAGAGGAGATTCAATAGCTGTGCTCAATTGTGAGCCATTAGATGCTAAATAACGTTGAGCGTTGGTAGCCGTCGGTGTTGCTGCGGTCAACGTTAAAGGCGTAGTTTGTTGCGTTGACGCATCTTTAGTGTCTGCACGCTCTTCTCCAAGATAGGTATGACGTAAATCAGCTATCCCGTCGACCACCTGTTGATACAGTAATGATACCGATGTATTGACAGTGTCGTTGAGCATCTCTTTTTCGCCTGCTTCTTCACCTAGTATACCGATGGCTTCGTCATAGCCTTGGATAAATCCAGATAAACCTTGCTCTAGTAATGTCGCAAGGTCTTCTAGCGGTCCGCCCGCAGCGTGCTCACTGGCCACGCGTTGCTCAATAAAGTGCAGTATATTGCGCGCGCCGTCGAGTAGTGCTGGGGGCTCTTGAATCGCCGAGGTGCGGTCAACTGAATGTGTGGTTTGGCTTTCTCTGCTGTACGTGACGGCTGTTTGTTGTTGGTCTGAATTAATGCTGACCATATAAGCTGACGACTGCCGACGGTTGATCAGAATGCTGTCGGTATTGTTCGTGCGAGGGTTATTGTCCTGGGTTGCGATCCTTTCTTTAGTGGGCAAACCATTTTGAGCCAGCCTATTATCTTTAGCCGTCAAGTCTGCTTGTTTTACTCGCGTTTTATCGCTTAGCGTAGAGTTGCTATTGTTAGGTAGGCTGGAAAGGCTATTGTTTGTTTGCATTATCATATACACATCGTTAGTAGTCATAATGACTATCGGCCAGTTGTAGCTAGCCTTAAGAATTTTTTAATGATGAAAAAGAGTGCTGCTATGCTTAATTGGGTGCGGCTGAACTGTGTTGCCCCAAATCTGATATAGTCTTTAAGGCGCTATTTCTGTTACCCTGAACGCTATTTATATAAGGAACTCCTTACAGGAATAGAAAAATGGAAAACTACATGCTCTTTGTATTGGTCGCCTTTGTGACCATTCTTAGCCCAGGGCCAGGTGTTTTACTCACGTTAACCAATGCTATTCGCTATGGTTTTTCAGGTGCTATTGGCGGAATTTTAGGTATTGCGTTAGGTAGCTTTATAGTTGCTGGTGTGTCTGCAACCAGTCTTGGCGTTATATTGGCAACGTCTACGCTGGCTTTTAGTATCATGAAATATATTGGCGCTGCTTATTTGATTTATATGGGTATTAAGCTATGGCGATCTGCGCCAGCCATGATGTGTGAAGATACCGCAACGACGCGTAGTATGTCGCGACAGTTTGTGGAAGGTTTTACTATGCAGCTAACCAATCCTAAAGCCGTGTTTTTCTTTATGTCGATTTTCCCTCAGTTTATTCACTTTAGCGGTGACTATACCCAGCAATTTTTATTATTGGTTGTCACGTATAGCGTCTTAGTCGTCGTGATCCATTTTGTGTATGCATATCTTGCGAAGACCATGCGGTCATGGCTTTCATCAGCAAAGGGCGGCCGTATCATCAACCGCTTTGGGGGCGGAACGTTTATTTGCTTTGGTGTGGGATTAGCATCGGCAAGCCGTTAGCTTTTTAAAATAGTCTTATAAAAGTGATCTTCAGGTATTTCTCGTATCCACAATAAAGCCGACATGTTGTCGGTTTTTTTGTGCTTGATTATGACATGCTTTTTTGAGAATTGGCATCAGGCAATAAATCGAACGATCAACGCCAATGTTAGGCATGTATAAATTGACTACATCGAGTCTTGTTATGTTGCGTCCTGCTGGCTCCCTGACAGCAACCCGTTCCGAAAAATATTTGCTTGGCGTAGCTGATATTCCTAAGTATGCGTGCTACGGCATCCAAGTATGGAGGACAACGCAGAATTTCACTTTGACAGGAGTACCCCTTAATCATTTACCTAAATTAGTGAGCGCTCTAGCAATGGTGGAAATGGCCGCAGCAAAAACGAATGCAGGCTCGGTAATTCATCTCAAGAGAAAGCTGACGTTATCGTACGTGCCTGCCAGGATATTTTGGATGGCCAATATCACGGTGCTTCTATTGACGATATGATTCAGGGTGGCGTGGGCGTATCCACCAATATGAATGCTAACGAAGTGATCAGTAATATTGCCTTGCAGTATATGGATGAGCCACTAGGAAACTACAAAGCGTTCCACTCGAATAACGATGTGAATCCTTCTCGGTCAACCAGTGATGCTTACCCGACATCGGTATGCTTGAGCATTTTATTCAGTCATTGGGCATGAGTTGATGCGCTTAGATCCCTAAAAAAAGCGTTTTCGCGTAAAGCAGAAGAGATCGTTGATGAGATTAAAATGGATCGAACGCAATTGCAAGATGCAGTACGCATGACGTTAGGGCAGGAGTTTGCATCGTGGATGACCAATTTAGCATATGGTAGAAGATAGTGTTGGAATTATTACCGCGCTTAATCCATTTATAGGTTATAAAAACTCGTCACGTATTGCGAAGCAAGCATTAGCGGAAAATCGCAGTATTATTGAACTGGTTGAAAGTGAAGGGTTACTTAAACGAGATCAGCTTGATGTAATCCTTAATTCTAACAATATGTTTGTTGAACAAATTTAATTTTCAGTAAAAATATTCTTCTTCCACTACTGTTCTATCTCACCGCTTTTTACCACACCCTGTTTATTGTTAAGGTGTTGATGGAAGGCGATGAGATAGTGATGGGAAAAATTAAAGAGTAATGCTCTCTATTTTTTTAATACGCGTTGCAATATTTCTTGGTGTTGTTCTGCACGCAAACGCGGGCCATATTGGCTCACCACTTGTGCAGAAGCGGCGCTGGCGAGTTCGCCAGCTTGTGTGTAGCTTAAGCCGTTAGTCATCGCATATAAAAATGCACCAGCAAACATATCGCCCGCGCCATTAGAGTCGATAGCCGTCACATCGTTAGCCGCAATTTTTATGAGTGATGAACCATCATAAATCAGCGCACCTTGATCGCCTAAAGTAATGGCAAACTCAGTAGCATATTGCTTCAGTGCTTCCACAGCAAAATCAAGTGTATCGGTTTGAGTAAATCCCATCGCTTCTTCTTGATTGCAGAATAGTAAGTCGACTTTATCGCCAATCATTTCTTTTAAACCATCAGCAAAAAATTGCACCATGGCCGGATCAGACAAGGTAAATGCTGTTTTAATACCGTGCGCTTGCGCTTGCTGACGCAATTCGATGGCGGCAGCGCGGCCCGTTTCAGAGGTGACTAAATAACCTTCAATATAAGCATATTGGGATTTTTTTAGTGCATCAATATCCAATTCGGCAACTGATATCGTCTCACTTATCCCTAAAAAGGTATTCATGGTACGCTCTGCGTCGGGTGTGATCATCACTAAGCATTTGCCTGTAATACCGCTTTCCTTAGTTTGTTTGCGGGTGGTGTCAACACCAGCAGCTTGCATATCGTTGAGGTAAAATGCGCCGTTTTCGTCGTTAGCGACTTTGCACGAGTAAAATGTTTTAGCACCAAAGTAACTTGCACCAATAATAGTGTTCGCTGCCGAGCCTCCGCTAGCACGTTTCGATGTCGTTAGGTGGCCAGACAGTAAGCCAACAAGTTCACCCTGACGTGCTTCATCAACCAGAGTCATTACGCCTTTTTCTATACCAAAGGTGGTTAAATCACTATCGTTTACTTTGATTTCGGTGTCGACAAGTGCCGCCCCGATACCGTAAATATGGTAAGTAGACATGTTAGTCCTTATTTAATGAGGGAAAGTGGTAAATTCTAGCGCTACATTATCCTGCGTTGGGCCAGAAAGTAAAGGCTGTAAAGAAAAGACAGCACAGAAAGAAAGGCCAAATTACTTAATGAAAGCCGTATAATGACTAAACTATTCATTATTAGCTTATCAATACACTATGCGGTTCTTTCCCCCCCCTCCCTTTTTATTCCCTTGCGCGGCGGTTAAAAAAACGCCTGTAGGTCCTAAGAAACGCAGAAGGACGCCGCGTAAGACACAAAGCAATTCATGGCGTAGTTTTATGCCGCCTCGATTTTTTTGGTTAACGTTACTCGCTTTCTCAATGGTTATTGTTACGTTGTGGTTAGTGTTTCTTGATTTTCAGGTAAGAACTAAATTTGATGGTAAAAAATGGGCGATTCCTGCGCGTGTTTATGCCCGCCCTTTAGAAATCTATGAGGGTTTGTTATTAAAACCTGAAGAGCTGAAACGTGAATTACATAGTGTCGGTTATCGACATATTAAAGACGTGTACGAAGCGGGGCAGTTTTCTGTAAAGGGAAATGCCTATAACATCATAACCCGCGCCTTTGTGTTCCCCGATAAGGCCGAAGTATCGGCTCGCTATCAAGTGTATTTTACAAGTGAAAACGGCGTGACCCGGGTGTCACGTGTCGTGGGTGCCGATAACGATTTTATTGCACGTATCGAACCGCAAGAAATTGGGAGTATTTATCCGCGCCATGGTGAAGACCGTGTGTTAGTGCAGCTAGAAAATACCCCGCCGCTATTAGGCCAAACATTGATTGCTGTCGAAGATAAAGATTTTGCAAACCATTACGGTATTTCGTTTAGAGGCATTGCGCGCGCGATGCTAGCCAATATTAAAGCGCGGCGTTTTGTGCAAGGCGGTAGTACCTTAACCCAGCAGCTAGTAAAGAATTTTTATTTAACGCAAGATAAAAGCTTGTGGCGAAAAATCCAAGAAGCCTTAATGGCGCCTTTGCTTGAGTTACATTATTCCAAGGCAGAGATTCTAGAAGCCTATATTAACGAGGTGTACTTAGGACAGAGTGGGCCGCGTGGCATACACGGTTTTGGTTTGGCTGCGTCGCACTATTTTAATCGTTCGCTAGAGTCGTTACGTCCACATCAAATTGCATTGCTGGTGGGGACGGTGAAAGGAGCATCTTACTATAACCCGTGGCGCTATCCAGAGCGTGCTAAAAACCGCCGGGACACCGTATTGCAAATAATGGCTGATCACGGATTACTGACCAAAGCCGAACATGTGAAATATACAGCGATGTCATTAGGTATCGTCAAAAAATCTGCCTTGCGCTTGGGAGACTATCCTGCATTTTTAGATGTGGTGAAACGTCAATTACGTAGAGATTACCGCCAAGAAGATTTACAGAGCGAGGGCTTGCGTATTTTTACGACCATGTCACCTAATGCTCAAGAGCTTGCAGAAAAATCATTGTCGTCTCGGCTAGCGCAGCATAATAAAGAATCGACTACGCAAGACTTACAAGGTGCTGCGGTAATTACTGCGGTAGGTAGCGGTGAAATATTGGCCTTGGTAGGCGATCGTAACCCTCGGTATAGCGGCTTTAATCGCGCGGTAGATATGCAGCGCGCAGTGGGGTCGTTGGTTAAGCCTTTTGTGTATTTGTCAGCGTTGTCCCAGTATAAAAAATATACCTTAAGTACATTGTTAGATGATAGTCCTGTGACAGTTCCTTTGGCTGGAGGTAAGCAATGGCAGCCTAATAATTATGATAACAAATCTCACGGCAATATTCCGCTGTATCAAGCCCTAGCATTGTCGTATAACCAAGCGACAGCGCGTTTAGGTATGGATGTTGGCTTAAAAAATGTGATCGATACCCTGTATGCTGCGGGTGTAGAGCAATCTATTCCGGCATTGGCATCGCTGCTGTTGGGGTCATTAGAGTTATCACCATTAGAGGTTAGCCATCTTTATCACACCTTAGCAGCAGACGGGGTTTATACTCCCTTGCGTGCGATTCGTGATGTGTTAGATACCAATAATAAGCGCTTAAGTCGTTATCCATTAAAGAGCGAGCCAAGAATTAATTCTGATGTTACTTATCTGATGCATTATAATTTACAAGCAGCTATGCGGATAGGCACTGGAAGAGCAGCGTATCAGCAGCTACCCAGTGAACTGGCTGTAGCAGGAAAGACAGGCACGACAAATCGACAAAGAGATAGTTGGTTCGCGGGTTACAGTGCCGATCACTTGGGCGTTGTCTGGGTAGGTAATGATAACAACACGCCAACCTCTTATACTGGCAGTTCGGGTGCATTACCTATTTGGATCGATATTTTTAAACAGTTATCTACACGTGGGATCAATAATAACCAACCGGAAAACATTGCCTATTACTGGGCAGGTAGTCGCGACGGTTTGTTGAGTGATGAAAATTGTGAAGGGGCTGTATTAACACCCTATATTCGCGGTTCTCAGCCAGCACAAAGTGATCATTGTGGTACGGTTCATCAGCCTATAACACGTTGGTTTAAACAGTGGTTTGGCAAACAGTTTACTACGCCATCAAATACAACTGATACAGGACAGGGTCAAAATTAATAATGGTTAATATCTATGTTATGTTACAAAAACACGGGGTAAACAGAGTGATTAACCGAGCGGCTAGCAGGGTAATGGTTGCGAGTGCGATTATTTTATTGTCAGCATGTGCAACGTCACCGAAAGAAGTCATCATCCGCGATGCTACGGGTTCAGTGTCGGGCAATGCGGAAGTGAAAGTGGCACACCAAGAGGTTGGTAGCGGCACAGTTAATAGTGATGACGCAAAAAATAGCGCGTCACCAGTGGTGAATGTACAGCCGGTATCGCCTAAAATTATTCGGCCATCTTCACCATTGCAACAAAAAATATTACAGTCGGCACAGCAAAAATTAGCAGCTAATGATTCTGAAGGCGCGATTGTTTTAGCTGAGAAAGGCTTGCGTATTGACCGCAAAGACCCTCAGCTTTATATCGTATTAGCGCGTGCTTATGAGCAACTAGGGGATAAGCTGCAATCTAGTTATTTTGCTCGGCAAGGCCTGCGCTATGTAAGAAAAGGCAGCGAAGAGTACCAAGTACTAAAGCGTTTAGCTGCTTAAGGAACCTCTGATGAAGTCATGATTTGTTTTTTTGATAGCTAAAATAATCGTCTTTTTACCGTCTAACGGCACCGAGGATCGCACCAAAAATTACTCCAGACTTAACCAGAGGCTCCTTAACAATCGCTGTAATTTTCTACTGTAAACCGTGGCGTACAAACGACAAAAAACACTAAGTCTGTAAGGCCGGTATTACGAATCATTTGCGGATAGTTTTCTGGAATGATAACGACGTCGTTGTCGCTTACCCGAGTCTTTGATTGCGTGTCAGGCTCAATATTGGTTTCATCACCCAATGTTACCTCCCCTTCACCGCTGACAATAATGTAACGCTCGATCGTTTTGTTTAATCGATGCAGGCGAGTTTCGGTACCGGGAGATAAGCGTGCTCTTGCGATAGATAGTTGTCCGTCTTTTTCTGAATTAGATACTTCTAAGATGTAACAGCCTTCCTCAAAGAAATACTCATCCGATGCGTGGTTATGAATAATGATAGGGGCTAGCATTAATGGTGCCCTGCGAGGGGATGCCGATAGCGTGTCGATAGGGTGTTGGTGTTTAGGGTCGCCCCATTCACACCACGAACCATCGTACACGGCAATGTTTTTTATACCGATTAAGTGTGCAGCAAAGGCAATAATACAGGCAGTGATGCCGCTGCCACAACTTGCGTAAAGTTGTTGGCCTGAGTTTATTTTGGCATTAAGCAGTGACTCAATATAATCTAACGATCTAAATTTCCCGTTGTTTATCAGTTGATTGAACGGCAAGTTTTTAGATGATGGGATATGTCCACTCGCCAGCCCTTCTCTAGATTCTTTTGCGGTGCCATTGAAACGCTCTTCTGAGCGTGAGTCTAGTATGCAAATGTCATCACGATTAATAGCTGCACTTATATCGGCGGCGGTTTTAATATTTTCCTTGCGTACCCGTGCAGTAAAGTGACCGTAGACTACAGGTATTGCCCCTCGTGTATTTTCTTCTCCTTGGCCCGTTTTTCTTCCTTGCTCTAGCCATTCAGGCAGCCCCCCGTCAAGCACAGCGCAGTATTGATGTCCCATGGTGGTTAGCATCCACCACGCGCGAGGCGCAGAAAAGATACCCGCACTATCGTAAACTACAATGACACTGTCTTGGTTAATCCCTAGTTGCCTCGCCTCTTCAGTGAATGTTTTTTCCGAAGGTAGCATATGAGGTAAGTTTGACGTGGTATCTGCAAATTTGTGATTGAAATCAAAAAACCGTGCGCCGGGGATGCATTGCTCTCGCCATTCATCTAGTGCATTACGGGTTATGCCGGGCATGTGCGCACTGGCATCCAAAATCACAAGATGGGTATGCCCAATATTGTTGGCTAACCATTGCGTGTCTACTAAGGCGCTAGGGAGTGTAAGCGGTGCCATTTTTATATTTTCTCACTGCGTGTCTTTTGAATGTTTTGAGCCAAGTGGCTGGCAATAATAGCATCCTTCATATTAACGCGGCGAAGGCTTTTTCGGCAGCATCTAACGTCGCTTGAATATCGGCCTCGCTATGCGCTATAGAGGTAAAGCCTGCTTCGTAAGACGCGGGGGCTAAGTAAATACCCGCTTCTAACATCAGGTGAAAAAACTGATTAAAACGAGGGATGTTGCAGTTCATCACTTGTTGATAATTAATGATGGGCTTGCTGTCGGTATGCTCCTTTAAGAAAAAGAAGCCAAACATAGACCCCACGTGGTTGGTCGTAAACGGAATGTTCGCCGCATCGGCGCGTTCTTGCAGCCCGTTAACCAACATATCAGTTTTGGCAAATAAGCGTTCGTAAAACCCTTCTTGGGTCAACCCTTCTAGATTGGCTAGTCCTGCAGCCATTGCGACAGGGTTGCCCGATAACGTGCCTGCTTGGTAAATGGGGCCTAAGGGTGCAATTTGATCCATGATGGCTCTTTTGCCACCGAATGCACCCACAGGCATGCCGCCCCCCATTACTTTGCCAAGTGTAATGAGGTCTGCATCTACGCCGAAGCGACCCTGCGCACCTTGTTGGTGAACGCGGAAACCCGTCATGACCTCATCAAATACTAATAATGCACCACTAGCGTCACAGACTTTACGCAGGGTTTGTAAAAAGCCATTAACGGGTGGAATACAGTTCATATTGCCTACGACAGGTTCAACAATTATACAGGCTATTTCATGACCCATTTCAGCAAACACGCGTTCCACTTGTTCGCCATCGTTATAATTTAGGGTAATGGTATGATCTGCGAGGCTACGGGGAACTCCCGGAGAGCTAGGCACACCAAGCGTCAACGCGCCAGAACCCGCCTTGACTAATAATGAATCGGAGTGGCCGTGATAGCAGCCCTCGAACTTAACAATTTTATCGCGTCCAGTCGCGCCTCTTGCAAGACGTATGGCGCTCATAGTGGCTTCAGTGCCAGAGCTGACAAAGCGCACTTTGTCCATATTAGGGATGATGTTACAGATTTTTTCGGCAAGCTCAGTTTCAAGTTGTGTGGGCGCACCAAAGCTTAATCCATCTAAAGCACGCGCCCTTACTGCCTCAACAACAGGGGGATAGGCGTGGCCTAAAATCATCGGTCCCCAAGATAATACGTAGTCGATATATTGCTTGTCATCCTCATCGTATAAGTAAGGGCCTCGGGCGCGTTTAATAAATATGGGTGTGCCACCAACTGCGTTAAATGCACGTACTGGCGAGTTAACACCACCGGGTATATGGTCTTGCGCTTCCGCAAATAATTGTTCAGAACGGTGGTGATTACTCATAGAGTTTACCTTTAAAAATGTTGTATATACCCGCAGTGGTTAGCAAGTAGTGTGATGTTTTATTGATTAATGCCTGTTTAGTAGTCCCTATTTTAGTAGTCCCTATTTATAGATGGGCGCTAGCCACCGTGGTTGTTGACAATAATGAGTGGTCAGATGGCGAACTTATCGCACAATATACGTAAATGATACGGCGAAGGTGGGATATATGATGTAAGTTTTACGGAAATGTCGTGTCGAAACATGTCTGCTTAGATGTTTCTCGTAAAGTGTTGTGATGGTCGCTAGAGTCACAATTCTACGTTAAGGGCTTTACAACCACTAAGCACACAATGATAATTAATAGTAATACAGGGAATTCGTTAAACCAACGATAAAAAATATGTGAACGTTGGTTGTTGTCGGCGTTAAATTGTTTCCAGAGATGAATACACATAAAATGATACAAGATGAGCACGCCTACGGCCGACACTTTTAGCCAAAACCACAAGGCAGATTGATAATAATCCCAGCTGTAGAATGTTAGCCATGCGCCGAATAGCAATGTAACCAGCATTGAAGGATTCCCAATGCCGCGAATCAGCTTTCGCTCCATGATGATAAACCGGTCTTTACTCAGTTTATCGTCACTCATCGCATGATAAACAAATAGCCGTGGCAAATAAAATAATACGGCAAACCAGCAAATGACGGCGATAATATGAAAGGACTTTACCCATAACATGATGGCTGGCCTGTTAGTTGTAACGCTAATAAGAGGCTCATTTAGCGTATATCGAATTAATAATGTAAATGATATATCAGTCTTCACGTTATATACACCCAATTCGGTTGGCAGGGCTGAATCGGGGGACATGTTCCAATGAACAAATGAAAGCTGTCGAGAAGGGTGAAGATGAAAAGTAAGCAACGAATAACGTAAGGGAGTTAATGCCCAAGGTGAAGCGCTTTTTAGGGCGACTCGACCATATTTGAGCATGTTCTATTACGAACTACATGCCTTTACTTTGTTATAGACGAAGTATTGATTTACTATAGATACATAGTGATTGTTATTTACAGCATGGGATTGAAGTGGTTATGGTAAAAGTAGGTGTTGTAGGCGGTACAGGTTATACCGGTGTTGAGTTGCTACGTTTATTAGTAGGGCATCCTCATGTTGAGGTGACAGTGATTACGTCTCGTTCCGAAGCAGGTGTGGCGATTGCAGATGTCTACCCTAATTTACGTGGCCATTGCGACCTGCGTTTTACTGTGCCAGACAACCAGTTGCTATCAGAATGTGATGTGGTTTTCTTCGCGACACCTCATGGTGTGGCTCATAAGCTTGTACCTGATCTCTATGACAAAGGCGTGAAGATTATTGATTTGTCGGCTGATTTTAGAATCAAGGATGCGGTACTGTGGGCGCAATGGTATGGCCAACCTCATGGTTGCGAAACATTGCTACCAAAAGCCGTTTACGGATTACCTGAGCTAAATCGTGAGGCTATTAAGCAGGCGCAACTATTGGCGTGTCCCGGCTGCTATCCCACATCGATACAGCTTGGCTTTTTACCGCTATTAGAAAATAGCGTAGTAGATCCCAGATATCTCATCGCTAATTCTGCCAGCGGTACCAGTGGCGCTGGACGGCAAGCCAGTATTAATGCACTACATTCCGAGGTCAGTGATAGCTTTAGTGCATATGCAGCCTCAGGCCATCGTCATTTGCCAGAAATCGAACAGGGGCTGAGAGTCATGCAGGCTGCTGGTCAAGCGTCTGCAAAGCTGACATTTGTGCCGCATTTGTTACCCATAGTGCGAGGAATTCATTCCACGCTTTATGGGCGCTTAACAGTTAGCAGCGATATTGATTTGCAGTCGCTTTATGAAGAGCGCTATGCCAATGAGCCTTTTGTCGATGTTATGCCTGCAGGTGCGCATCCACAAACACGCTCTGTCAAGTCATCAAATATGTGTCGTTTATCCGTCGTCAGGCCGCAGAATGATGATACCGTCGTGGTGATGTCGGTGATTGATAACTTGACGAAAGGCGCATCAGGCCAGGCGGTGCAAAACATGAATATTATGTGTGGCTTCGATGAGAGAGATGGCTTGCGCCAAGTGGCTCTGTTGCCGTAACCTGTTTGTTTGTAACTACAGTGTTGATGATCGAGCTGCATGATGCTTGCCTATTTAACCAGATGGCGATAAATAAAAATCCAACAATACTTTATTTTATTAGGAAAAATCGTTATGCCTCCCGTTGAACCAACTCCCGAATATGATTTGGCTGTTGTCCCCTATCGCCCTTACCGTCCTTGGCTATTAGCGATAGTCATTATTTTAGTAATGGCACTCCTTATGTTGGCCGGCTATTATGGCGGACTTTATCGAGGCTCCATACTCGAAGGTGGCGCAATAGTAGAAAGGGATCGATTGCAAAAACAATATGCGGATGCCGAAATTAAAGTGGAGGTGTTAGCGCAGCAAGTGGCCAATTTGAGTTTGGGGTCTGTCGTTGATCGAAAAGCAACAGAGCAAGTGCGTGGAGAAGTGGTAGACTTAAGTAATACTATTGCTGAGCTAGAAAAAGACAACACTTTTTACCGCGATTTAATGCGGCCCGAGAGTGATGGCCAAGGTGTTTCCATAGATGTGCCATCGATAGTGGCGGTGTCAGGCATACCCAATACCCACGATTACAAAATGGTTGTTAAGCAACAGTCAGCCAATCGCTCGCAAGTCATCGGTTATCTTGAGTTTACACTTGTGGGCGTTAATGCAGAAGGTAAATCAAAAAGGTTCTATTTGTCTCAGTTGTCGCCCACTGTTAAATATGAGAAAATTAAGTTAAATTTTAAGTATTTCCAGCGGTTAGAAGGCCAGCTGATATTACCCGGGTCATTTACCCCAGAGCGTATGGAGCTAAAAATTGTCTCTTTAAAGCCACGGAAAATGCTAATAGAAAAAACTTTTAATTGGATAACAACAAAGAGTGAGTAATAATAATGTTTGGTAAAAAAGATAAAAAAACTACGTTTGCTGCGGGCGGCACAACCTTAATATCGAAAAACACAGAAATTGTCGGAGATATTCACTTTTCAGGAACACTGATGATTGAGGGGCATATCAAGGGTAATGTATATGCGATAGATGCAGACAATGCCCAAGCCCGTGTGTTAGAAAGTGGCAAGGTTGAGGGTGAGATACGCGTTCCTAGCTTGGTGATTAATGGCTCAGTAACAGGTAATGTGTATTCGAGTAAGCATATTGAACTGGCGGCAAAAACAGTGATCAATGGCAATGTTCATTATGCGCTAATTGAAATTGTTAAAGGTGCGCAGGTTAATGGTAGTTTGGTGTATTCAATAAAACCTTTTCCTGCAAAAACGCCCGATAAAGCTACAGCATTAGGCACCAACAATACGAATATTAGAAAATCACCTGTCCATGGTCCAGAGGTGTCCCCAAGTAAAGTTTAATACTTGACTGCAATACTAGGTAATGCACATAATAACCCAATAATATTGTGGTCAGGGTTAATATCTATGATTATGATGAGTTAACCCGTTAAAAGTTCAAGAGGTATAAAGTCTAGTATGAATTCACCCGAAATGTTTACCCCGCAACCTATTATAGTTTCAGATAATGCGGTTAATAAAGTACAAAGCTTATTGGAAGATGAGGGTAATTTCGATCTTAAGTTACGCGTTTTTGTGACCGGCGGTGGGTGCTCTGGTTTTCAATATGGCTTTACTTTTGATGAGTTGGTGGCAGATGACGATGCCGTTATATCAAAAGGAGATGTGACAGTATTGGTTGATAGTATGAGTTACGCATATCTTGTGGGCGCCCAAATCGATTATAAAGAAAACCTAGAAGGCTCTAAGTTTGTGGTTGAAAACCCTAATGCAGAAACAACTTGCGGTTGTGGCTCATCTTTCTCTATCTAGGTACATTGTCACTGTGCGCATTTTGTTTTTTAGTTCTCTTCTTCTTTTATGCGTGACCTTCAGTCATGCGCAGTCAGGCGAGTCTCTACTGTCCGAGAATGCTGATGGCTATGTTGCGCGTATTCTGAATGACTCTCCAGAAGAGGTGGCTAATGCTCTTGAACGCGTAGAAAAGCTTTATAGGCAAGGTCTGTTGCCCCAGGGAGTTAATCCCATTGCTATTATATTGCACGGGCCCGAAGTCGAAATTTTTTTTAAAGATAACTACGAAGAGTACAAGCGAATTGTTGACTTAGCTGCTCGCTTGAGTGCATTTGGTGTCGTCGACGTGCGGGTGTGTGAGACGCAGTCAGGTATTATGGGCCGAGGTCGCTCCAGTATTCATTCCTTTATCGGGACAGTACCTTTTGGGCCAACAGCCGTTAAGCAGTTATTGGATCAGCAAAATTACGTTTATTTTTAGTATTGGCTTTACCCCCAATATTGCCTTTCTCTATGTTCATTCATCTATCGACCTAAATAAATTCCACCCAAAATAACGTCTCTATTTGCGCCTGTAACAGAGGGCAGGTTGCCATGCTTGTGTTCCATTGTTTGCTTTGCAAGCCAAGCAAAAGCCAAAGCTTCAACCCAATCAGGATCTACGCCCAACTCGTTGGTAGTGCACACGATTCTCGGTTGCAGGTGCTCAGCTAACTTTTCTAATAGAGCGCTGTTGTGAGCGCCACCTCCACAAATATAAATAGAGGATTGATTTTCTGGGTCAACCTTAGTGATTTCTTGGCTAACGGTGACAGCCGTTAACTCTAGGAGTGTTGCTTGTACATCCTCCGTTGCCAGTGCTGTGTTGATTTTATTCATGCACTCTTCTAGCCATACGGGATTAAAGCGTTCTCTGCCGGTACTTTTAGGAAGGGAAAACGCAAAATAAGGGTCTGCCAGCATCACTGTTAATAGTTCCTGGCTGGGCGTCCCTGATTTCGCCCATCGCCCATCTTGATCAAAGTGCTTTTTTTGATGTTGCCAGCACCATCCATCCATTAATGTGTTCGCAGGACCTGTGTCGTAACCAAGTACCTTACCCTCCTTCGCTAGGTGGGTAATATTGGCTATGCCCCCTAAGTTGATAATAATTCTATCTTCCTGGGTAGAATGAAAAATGGCTTTATGAAAGGCAGGCGCTAGAGGGGCTCCTTGCCCTCCAGCAGCAATATCACGACGCCTAAAGTCAGCCACCGTGGTGATCCCAGTTATCTCTGCGATAATGTTGGGATCACCTACTTGTAATGTATAGCCATGATGGTTTTTAGTCGTAGGGTAGTGCCGTATTGTTTGCCCGTGGCTTCCTACGGCGAGGATATCATTTATGGAAATAGGAGATTTTAGGCATACCGCTTTAATAGCATCGCATGAATGTTGAGCGATGGCAAAATCTAGCGATCGCAGAGCATCAATTTCTCCCTTTCCCGAACGAATGAGTGTTTTGACTTGTTGACGAATATTGTTTGGTAAAGTGAGTGAGTGAGTGCCGATGATTGAGCACTGCTGGTTTGAGCTGAATTGTACTAACGCCGCATCTAGTGAATCGACGCTAGTGCCTGTCATTAGTCCAATATAGTAGTCATGCATGCTTAGTTTGCTGTCGAGTTTAGTTGGTTGTCCGAGAATAGAAACCTACTGTGGAAAGTGAGTTTTTCCTGATTTTCGGCGCTTAATAGCGCCTACTACTGGCGCTTAATAGCGCCCGTTGTTGGAAAGTAGAACCACTATTTTCCTCAGGTCATCAAGAAGTCTGACTCAAAATCGCTATCCCTCATTACGCCTTCTATTCTCGGGCAGCCTCCTAGTTGGTTGTGGTGGGCTTGGCTTTTTCAGACGAGGCCAATTGAATTTCACTACTAAAGCCAGCTAGTTGAGCGACTAACGGCTGTGTTTCTAGTGTAAAGTTAGCAAGTAATGATTTGGAAATCGACTTTGCTTTTGGTAGTTCAACACGGACGGGATTGCGTACGACGCCGTTTTTGTAAAATTCATAATGTAAATGAGGGCCTGTTGCCAAACCGGATTTACCCACATAGCCAATGACCTGACCTTGTTTGACTCTCGCTCCTGTGCGAATGCCTTTGCCATATTTGTGCATATGAGCGTACAGCGTTTTGTAGCTTTGGCCGTGACGTAGTACCACTGTGCGACCATACCCGCCTTTTGTGCCTGCAAATTCTACCTTTCCGTTACCTGCAGCCTTAATCGGTGTTCCGGTAGGTGCGGCATAGTCGGTGCCTTTATGGGCTCGAATACGGTTTAAAATAGGGTGCTTACGCTTTAAGTTAAAGTGAGAGCTAATGCGTGCAAAATCAACGGGTGTGCGTAAGAAGGCTTTTTTCATGCTCTTGCCTTCTGGTGTGTAGTAGCTGGTGTTGCCTTCTGGGTCGGTGTAGCGAACCGCTTTGAAGTTTTTCTTTTGATTGGTGAATTCTGCAGCGAGTATTGGGCCGTTACCTATTTTTTCACCATTAACAAAGCGTTCTTCATAAAGCACTTTAAATGCGTCGTTAGCGCGGATATCTAGGGCAAAATCGATATCCCAGCCAAAAATATTGGCTAACTCCATAATGCTATTTTGCTCTAGGCCGACATCTGTTCCTGCTAAAAATAACGAGTTGATGATAGTTGCTTCACGATATGCAGTCCGCGTATCGGGTGTTATGGCGACGCTGGTGTCCACAAAGCCTTTGTCAGTTTTTGTGAACTCAACGTGGTTCAAACGATTTTTTTGGTAGCGTAGGCCGACAAGTGCACCATCAGTAATGTTGAACTCAAATTTTTGCCCTGGATAAATCCGCTTGAGTGCACCTGCATTTTTGTTGCCGCTTAAGAATTGCTGTAATGCTAAATCAGATAACCCTGCACGATTGAATAAAAAAGACAGGCTGTCACCTGATTTTACAATTTCTGTGCGCCACTCTGCAATTGCAGGGGCAATGGCTGCCTTCGAGGCTTGAGTGTTGATGCTGCCAGTATTCTCTGGAGTGATTATGGGTGTAGCAAGCTGGAGGTCAATGTGTTGACTAACACGCTCAAGTGTTTTTTCAGAGTGAGTAGCCATTGTGGCAGCTAAAAGTACGCCTGCTAATCCACTGGCTAACCATAAATGACTTTTAGGGAAGAGTTTAGCATTTTTCTTTATACTATCTTTCCTGATGTTTTTCTTAGTAGATTCAAAGACTTTCATCATATGTTTTACATTCTTCTTTATATTTAAAGCAATTATTCAACGTTTGTACACAAATAGCAATCCTCGACGAGTAAATTATCCGTTTGCACTCCGTTAACACTCACTTGTTTTTAGGTTTTTTTTAGGTATGGTGGCGGCTTGTTTAATATATCTTCAGTGTGCAGTACTTCAATATTTAAGGGTTTAGGTAATGACAATGACTAGTGCAGAGTTAATCGCAGATTTACGATTAAGGGGTTTGGTTGCTCAAATAACGAGAGAGGACACATTTGAAGACTATCTTTCGGCAGAATCTAGGACTCTCTACTGCGGTTTTGATCCTACAGCGGATAGTTTGCACATAGGTAGCCTTGTTCCGCTATTGACGTTAAAACGTTTCCAACTAGCGGGACATAAGCCTCTAGCCCTAGTGGGTGGGGCTACCGGATTAATTGGCGATCCTAGTTTTAAAGCACAGGAACGCAAATTAAATACCCCTGAAACCATTGGTCAGTGGGTTGACAAGTTAAAGGTGCAGGTTGGTCAGTTCATTAGTTTTGATTGCGGTGATACATCTGCAGCAGTGGTAAATAATGTAGATTGGATAAAAGATCTGAATATTCTCGATTTTTTGCGCGATGTAGGAAAGCATTTCTCTGTTAGTAATATGATCGCTAAAGAGTCAGTAAAGCAACGGATAGATCGTGAGGGTGAAGGGATCTCGTTTACTGAGTTTACCTATATGTTGTTGCAGTCATATGATTTTTCTGAGCTATATGTGAGGCACAACTGTACTCTACAGATAGGTGGATCTGATCAGTGGGGAAATATCACTGGTGGTGTTGAGTTGTCACGTCGCCAACACGGTGCGCAAGTCTTTGGCCTGACGCTGCCGCTCGTCACAAAGAGTGACGGCAGTAAGTTTGGTAAGACGGAAGCTGGCACTATATGGCTTGACCCTAAAAAAACATCCCCCTATGCTTTTTACCAATTTTGGATAAATAGCGCTGACACCGATGTATATAAGTTTCTGCGTTACTTTACTTTTATAGATGTCGCAGAAATTGAAGCTATCGAAGAAGCAGATAAAGCGGCTTCAGGTCGGCCGCAGGCGCAAACAATATTGGCTGAGGAGGTCACTCGTCTCGTTCATGGGGATGCTAGCCTGCAGGCGGCGCAACGAATAACAGAGGCGCTTTTTAGTGGTGGGTTAGATAAGTTAAGCATTTCTGATATGGAGCAGTTGCAGCAGGATGGTTTGCCTTGCACCTCTTTGGGCGATCTTCACCTGCCGCAGGAAATGTTGACTGGCTTGCTGGTATCTTCTGGCCTGGCTAAAAATGGTAAGCAGGTAAAAGATGCGTTATCTCGGAATGCAGTATTAGTCAATGGAGTGCCGGTTTCAGCGGAAGCTAACGAGAGCGTGGAAGAAATTTTCTCGTTACATAATGCGCAATATGGGCGATTCTTTGTCGTGCGACTAGGGAAGAAAAGCTATCATCTATTTGTTCTTTAGTTTTTTTGTAAAAGGTCGTTGCATTCGACCGTTGTGGTTTTGTGCTTAACGGGGATAGCGAATTTTCATATGTAGTCTAAAGTTAGACTGTGCATAATTAAATTACTATAGATGAGCCCACGTGTCTGAAGATCAAAAAACTGAAAGCCTTGCCCCAAAAGATGTAAGTACTGCTCTGAAAGGTGAAAAGTCTTCTGCTCAGCAGAGAAGAAACCCTCGATTCAAGGTTAACTGGTCATCAAGAGCACTTATGGCAGATAAGCGTATCATTGCAGTGCGCACAAAAGATGTGTCGGTGGGAGGAGTTGGTTTTGAATGTGGAGAGTCTCTACCCGTCGGGTCAAATGTGAGTATCGAGTTGACGCCTTGGGTGGGAGGGAAAAAATATGCCATCAGGGCTAAATGCTTGGTTACTTATAATATGTTGCTTGCGGGTAACGCTGGTTTTAGTCATGGTGTTCGCTTTACTTTTGTGCCGCCAAAACAGCTTGAAGAATTGAAGATAATCTTGAAATCTTTGGGGGCCTGACCCGATGTTCTATATATGAAAATTGTTCGTGTTGCGGCAAAACTCGACGACAACTATTGCGTAATTTGAATAATTTGTCCACGGTAGTAAAAGTGTAATAAACGTTAAAAATTGCTTGCGCGCTGAGCTTGCATCCGTATAATGCTGCGCTCGCGGTTTGGAAACGGCCGCGAGAAGAGTGTGTAAAGACTGAATATAGTTTATTTTATTGAGTTTTGAGTAAAATCGGAACGGAATGAAAGTTTAACG
>JBLILH010000012.1:0-97871 GCA_047636495.1 Candidatus Endobugula sp.
CAACAACAAGCTCGGCGACTTCTTGTCTAAATTCTGGATTAAAATGCTTTGTCATAATACTACCCTTCGTTAATGGTGACTATAATATCACCTCTAACTCGGTGGCCAAATTTAGTATGCCACTACAGTTTGTTAAACTGAAGGAGAAGCATCAACGCTTATTAGAGCTGGTGTTGTTGGACGTGAGGGAGTTTGATCCACCGCCTATTTACTGGGAGGCTTTTGATAGGGTGAACGACTTAATGCAGGATACAACCGTCTAAAAAACGGGAATGATGCGCTCAAACTCTTCTAGAAGTAATTGTTGAGTCAATTTCCCAAGAATGCCTACAGCGCAGACCCGCTATTGATATGAAATAAGAGCTTTGGGGGCTTTTTATGCCAACTCGAAACTCTATCTGGGGATTTGGGGAGTTAACGATGCTATGATTTTTGAGAAATCTATATGAGATGGATTTCATATAGATTTAGGTCGATTCTATAAGATTTGTTTTTGTCTCATTAAACGACTGTTTGCTGAGACACAAACATACGTTGCTATTTTCGCCAGATGTAGTTTAAAATATAATCAATTAGATCTTTATTAGCTGGGAAGTGGCATGATGCTTCGCGAATGCAACCGGAACGTTATTTTACGAAATGGGTTAATTGTTATCAGCTTAGCCGTTTCATCCCTAAGCTTTTCACATCGAGCCTCTAGCATTAACAATAATATCTGTATCGCAGCAGCGGTTGCTGTCGGAGCTTGTGCGGTCGCGTACAATTTTTTTACAGGTTCTAATCAAAATACTGGTCCACATGTTGTGCTCAACAATGGGACTTTTGGTTACTTATTAAATGACCCGAGCTACAACACTGGTACCTTTGTCTCGCGTGGAGATAAACTCGATGCGTTGATAGGAGATCCTAATAATCCGGGTTCAGGATTAATGCTATCTAGAAGAGCTCGTACTTTGTACGACAAACGGTCTTCGGGTCTATCACCTACTCAACGTTTTGAATTGGCAGTAAATGCCACTAATCATGTGCGTGTTAAGTTCCTTCAAAACCCCGATTTTGTTTATTACGCATCTTTACATGTCTATGATTCAACTCTTTTTAATTCACCTTTCTTATCTCTGACTCTAAATGAGAGGTTCGCAGCCGCTTTTGCCGGCTCAGGAGGAGCAGTTTTTTTAGGTTCCTTTCCAAACAGAACATCTATATATGCTTACAATGGCGGCATAAACAGCAACGGAAAGCGTAGATTAAAGACGTACAAGGGCCCAGTGGATATGGACGGTGCCAATGAAAAAGCTGGGAGAAATATAGAGTCAGCTTTATATTTTCATAGGAACCAACAAGGCCAGAATGATAAGCTCACGCCAAACGCAGAATTTTTGGCTTTGGGTGGTTTTTATTTCACAGGCAGCATTCAACCAGAGCAAGCTTTTAGGCAGGCAGAATGTAGTATCAGATATATAAACGGTCTCCCTGCTAACAGCGGTTTGTCCAGTCGAATAACAAATATACCTACAAGTGGCAGCCATCAAGTAGAAAGAAGTACTATGTCTCATATCATTAATGGTAAGGAGAATCCATTCCCCCCGAGCGCGAAACCTTATTATCCAAACCGCGGTTGGAATAGTCCTGAAAGCTGCTAAGCGGTCGTTGTTGAATTTTGAAAGCGAGCTAATCCAACCCCCCATATGTAGTGTTCTGACAATTGATCGATGGGACACCTCCTCTGGTGTTTACTTTGCTCAACAGTACAAGTTTTCAGATGATGAATGAATCATGCGAACATTTAAGAGTTACCCTAGCTCTCACAGCAATCAAATCATTAATATTTATAATTTATTGTCAGTGAAAGTAGCACAAGAAGTTGATATATATAATAAGCAATACAATTTCCCTAATATGCTAAACAATGATAAAAGTGTAGCGGAATTCATGTCGTCTCATGATGAACTTTAGAGGTGAGATTGGGCACAATGTTCGCTGAATATCGGAATAATGGGTGGAAGCAATTTGTCAGCATATGTTCTGGTCAAGTCTAATCTCAACCCTTATGAACACCTAAAAACTATCTTTAAAGAACTGCCTTACGCGCAGTACGTTGAGGAGCTTGAGCTATTATTGTCATGAAACTTAGCAGAAAAATTAACAGACTAGAACCCTGTGGTTCGTTCTGCGCTTACGTCCAATAGGGGTAAAAACGGGACAAGCCTAACCGATTTTATAGGTGGTAGCGGCGTCGCTAGCTTAATAATTGGTGGGTTTTCGGGGCGTTTCGCGGATACTAGTAGTAGAAAATCAATGTTGTTTTGTGCGGCATTAGCTGCTTTTTGTGTTTTGTACCGCCTGTTTTCCTATTACGGGAATCCTGTAGGACTATGGCTGCCGGTCATATTATTCTTTCTTTTAGTGAATACGCATCAGGGCGTCAGACTAAGCCGAAAAACCTATGTGGTTGATGGGGCAGAAGGTAATCGTCGTACCGAATATGTGTTAGTGGGCAATACCGTCATGGTTTTTTGTTACTGATTATAGGATTGCCAAGTGCCATAATTGCGCAGTTTTTGATACTGCTGTTTTACTTTTCTTTGCCATCTCAAGTACTTTAGCCTGGCTTTTTTGCGCGAACATTACCCGAAGTCTACGTAGACATAGAATGCCATCTTTTTATTAACCGTCAGACACCACTAATATCTACAGTAAACATTTTATTTTAGGTTACCGTTACTATTTTTTAACGATGAACGACACGTCTCACTGCTAGGAAACTCTCTTTTCCTAGCAGTGAGAGAACTATCAGAGCCCTAATTATTTCCCCTCGCGAGGAGCCATTTATGGATGGATACTAGTTAGCACCCTTTTTCAATACCTTCGCTAGACGATTAATGCCATCCTGGATTCTTTCGGGTGAGTTATAACTAAAGTTTATTCGTAAAGCAGATGGGTGATAGTCATCATCGTTATAAAACTCTGTACTGGGAACCACCGCTACGTCGTTCTCTATAGCCTGGCTAGCGATTGTGCTTACATCACAATCGGGTAATGTTAACCATATAAACATTCCACCCTCAACCTGAGCCATAGTACATTTTGAGTAACTTGGATGTGAGTAGATAGCCTTTGCTAATGACTCATAGCGTGCCTTATAGCGTTGTTTGCTTGCCGCTAAATGCGTATTAAAATCAGTATGATTTAAAATGGCATGAGTTAGTGCTTGTAAAGGGACATTGGTATGTAAATCAGTTGCTTGCTTGAGTTTATTAAAACTCGAAAAATAACGTTTGGGTGTTATTAAAGCCCCGATGCGTAAGCCCGGCGCAATCATCTTCGAAAATGAGAATAAACTAATGGCAAACTCAGGGCACAAGCTAGCTACGGTAGGTAGGCTGTCGCCACTAAAGCGCATTTCTCGATAAGGGGCATCTTCGATTAACAATACCTTATAACGAAGGCATAAAGCGGCTACCTGTTGACGTTTTTCTAATGACCAGCAGCAGCCTGTAGGGTTATGAAAGTCGGGGATCGCATAGAAAAAACTGACATCACCCTGTGTAAAGTGAGCTTCCAGCTGCTTAATGTTAGGGCCATCATTTTCTTGTGCGACAGTGGCAAGAGTGGCTTGAGCAATTGAAAAAATTTGCAGTGCACCTAAATAGCTAGGTGCTTCAGCAACAATTTTATCGCCTTTGTTGATAAATACACGGGTACATAAGTCTATGCCTTGTTGCGAGCCATTGGTGATTAAGACATCATGCCCGTCGGTAACATCATAACGTTCTGCAATGGTATTAATTAACGGAGCATAACCGGACGTTGCTGCATACTGAAATAACGCTTTATCGGTAGCGATAGTGCTCATCGCTGTTTCAATAATATCCATTGGAAAGCTTTCTGGGCAGGGTAAACCGCCCGCCAGGGAAATAATGTCTTTATTTGAAACGACACTGAGTATTTCCCTAATATAAGAGGGGGGTGTATTACGTAAAGGGGCAACGGGGTTCATGCACTGTCTCCAAGCCAAGCAGTGGTTAATAGGTACTGATAAAGACTTATATTACCCCTACAGTTAATCATTTTTTTGTCTATTTATGCGGTTAAGTTTGTCCATTTATGCTATTTTAATGTTGGCTCACTACAAGGGAAGTCAGTAATGACTCGCATTGACTACACCTATCGCATTAATGAGGTACTTAGCTGTATACACCGCGACATTAGTGCTGATCTTTCTGCCAAAAAGCTGGCGACGTTAGCCGCTTATTCTGAACAGCATTTTCATCGTTTATTTAAAAAGGTGACGGGGGAGGGAGTGCATCAATATATTCGTCGGACACGTTTAGAGACGGCGGCTAATCAGTTGATGTTTTCTTCTGAACGCAATGTTCAGATTGTTGCAGAAGCGTGTGGTTTTGCTTCATTATCATCTTTTAGCCGTGCGTTTAAATCGGTATATTCAGTCACTCCCGGTGAGTGGCGTTCGGGAGGCAGTCAGCGTAACTCTCTCGATTTTTGTACTGATTCTGATATTAATGATGCTTACCAACGTATCCAATCAAAAAAATTGCCTAGTCCAAAAATTGTCTCATTAAAGCCCCGTAAAGTGGCCTATGTTCGCCATAAAGGGTACGGACGCTCTATTAGCGATGCTTGGCAAATACTTAACGCATGGACAATTAGCGAGCAGCGACCAATGGATGTTCAAATTGGCTTGCATCATTCTAATCCTGCTTTAGTGGCATTAGACCAGTGCCGTTATGTGGCTTGCGTAGAAATAAATAAGCCTATTGTTAGACGCGGTCATGTCAATAGCGTGATTATTCCTGGTGGCCCCCATGCCGCATTTTCTATCAAGGGGCAATATGGTGATTTACTCCCTTATATCCACAAAATGCTTGAGCAATGGTTACCCGCGTCGCCCTTTACTGCGAAGACAACACCTGCATTTGCTTTGTATCATAAAAATCAATTTTTATTGCAAGAGGATGATTTTGAGTTAACGTTTTTTTTACCGATTAGTTTATAAGTAATAGGATGTACTTCAATGCGATTCTAATGCTAGTCTGTGTTTTATGGCATATGTTGGTTTTGTAATCAGGAATCATTATGTCTACATTACGTTGTTTGAGTTTGAGGGGTTCGATGTACAAAAGATTAATACTTGTTTTAAATCTCACACTTTTATCTAGCGTTACATTTGCTGGTGATCTAAAACCATTTTTCAGCGATGGTTGCAGTGCATTTCCGGATGGTAATTTCAAGTATAATGAGCTTTGGCTAGAATGTTGTACGGCTCATGATTATACCTACTGGAAAGGGGGAACCCATAGTAATCGTTTGGAAGCAGATTTAGCTTTAAAACAGTGTGTCTCCACTGTTGGTCAAAAAGAGATTGCGCTAATTATGCTTGCGGGTGTTCGTGTGGGAGGTTCCCCCTATTTGCCAACGACTTTTCGTTGGGGTTATGGGTGGCCTTACCCTAAGTTTTATGGCGCGTTGACTACCGCTGAGCTAGAAGACATAAAAAACCTGAATATCGAGACTAGCGCTTTTATTGATTAACCGTTTTTCTACAAGCTTTTATTGCCACTGTCTATTTCTGTTTTTATCTAACGGCCTCTTAATAACATCTAACATCTAACATCTAACATCTAACATCAAATACAAACTGGAAATCAAAATAAGGGGTACGACGTTGGTAAATAAGATACCAATAGCCGACGATATCGCCATTGGTATGACAATTTTTGTTTGTAAACTGCGTTCGAGCACAGCGGGAAGTAAGCTAAAAAATGTTGTTGCCGAGGTGTGGGCGATAGCACGAAAAATTTGTTTATGTGCTCGTAAGGCTGCTGTTGTTATAGGTAAGCCTTGCCCCGGGCACGATTGTCGACATCGACCACGATCAAACTATCGTTCACCACAATACCGACAAGGCAACCAAGCCTAGTGCAAGCCAAAACTGAAAGAATCGTAAACGATACCCAGCACCAAATGGCTCCTCAAGGCACCAATAAAAAGGAAGGTAATACCGACATTACAATCAAGGGTTGGCTATAAGACCTAAGTGGAATGCTAAAAGTGCATAAATGTCCAACAAAGCCCCCACTGATGCTAACGTAATACCGGCGAAAAACACGGTTCCTTCTGCGACATACCTTTTAGGGCAAAGCTAAAACTGGGATATTGCTGCGCAATCTTCGTTTCAACGCTTCGTTGAACAGCAGCAATTATTTTACGGGGTTCAATTGTCACTGTTTCAGCTTGAATAAAGTCACTGAGTAATACTGAGGTGATTTACCAGTGAACAAGTCAACCTTTTACTCAGCGTATTGATATCATCATGAGTCACTAGATATGTCATTAATAAGTGGCTATATCATGCGAGGAGAGAGACAACACAGGTTAGATATTTGACAGTTCGTCGGGTGGTTTATAACAAGAACAAATGACTTTTCAATATGTTGCATAGGCTTAAATAATCTCTTGTGGGGCTTATCTATATGATCTTTTTTTTGTTTCGCGCATGACTTTACAGAAAAGCTTGAGTCTTATGCATGTGTATTGGGTAGGCGTACGTAAGAGGGTTCAATAAACAGCGTAGTGAAAGTTAACTAAGAATGTAAAGAAAATTAACGTCGGCTAAAGGCAAATAACCCTCTATTGAAACGGTGTCCAGCTCGCCTGATAACGGCTTATTTTTTACGCCCTTTAGATTTAGGTTTTTTCTTCATCGTGCGCGCTGGAATAGGCTGCTTAGATTTTATTGCTCGTTCTTGCTGGCTGGGTTTTCTAGGCTTTCGCCTGATCAGTTTAGCGCCTTTAGATTTCTCTTCGGCCGAAGAATGCTCGATTGCCTTATTGATGTCATCTAGCTGTGTAGGCGTAAGTTTTCGCCATTCGCCAGGTTTTAAATTTCCTAAAGCGATATTCATGATTCTTACGCGCTTTAATTTGGTCACTTTATATCCAAAATATTCGCACATCCGACGGATTTGGCGATTCAAACCTTCGGTTAACACAATTTTAAACATAAATTGACCTTGCATGTTAATTTTACAAGGTAGGGTCTTGGTGCCAAGAATCGGGACGCCTTTCGCCATGTCTTCAATAAACTGATTGTTAAGAGGTCTGTCTACCGTCACTAGATATTCTTTATCGTGGGTATTTTCAGCGCGCAATATTTTATTGACAATATCACCATCGCTAGTCAGCAAAATAAGCCCTTCCGACATCTTATCCAAACGGCCTATTGGGAAAATACGCTTTTTATAACGGATTGCATCAATGATATTACCCACAACCCCCGTTTCGGTGGTGGAGGTAATATTGATAGGCTTGTTATATGCAATATATTCTCTATCCGCTTGTGAGCCTGCATTAGCTCGACCCTTAATACGCTTTCCATCAGCATAGACAACATCGCCGGGAGTATAACGAGCCCCTAGCTCTGGTGGCTCACCATTAATTAATACCAAGCCATCTTCAATGAGATGATCCGCCTCGCGACGTGAACAGAAGCCAGATTCACTGATGAATTTATTAAGTCGAATGCCTGATTCCATATGTCTGAAGTACTCTTTAAGCGTGGGAAGTTGAACTAATAGTTGAACTAATAGTTGAACTAATAGTTGAACTAATAGTTGAACTAATAGTTGAACTAATAGTTCGGGGATTATAGCATGTTTAGTCTGTTTTCCTGCCTTGTTCAATCTACACTGATGCCTACTAACAGGCAGTGCTCAAACTTGTTATCGAAAGTAAGGTCACCTATATGATTGAGTTTGTAACTGAAATAATAAACGCTAATAAAATTCTAATGTTAGTGGCCCCCTGCTTTCTTGCTGCGTGCCTACTGCAGCATGTAGGTAATAGATGAGTTAACCTTAAAGTAGCTGATAGCGCTTACGAAGGCGTGGATATAAAAGACAAGTCCCTGGAAACTTTAATCGTCTTCTAGGGTCTATGCTTGCAGTGTTTATTCATCAGTTTTTATTACAGGGTGTTTGTTATGTCATTATGTTGGTCAGGGTTTTTGATTCGCTGTGTATTGCTTTTCTCGACCGCGTCGATCTTGCTGTTTTCTGCGATTAATACCCACGCAGCAGAAAAAATTAACACGTTAGAGAAGGCAGGTTTTTTTGGTTATGAAGCGTCTGGAATAGCGATTCGCGGCACAGATACAGTCGCCTATTTTACTCAAGGTCAACCCGTTAAAGGGAGCGTTGATTTCACCACTGAGTGGCAGGGCGCTACGTGGAAGTTTGTCTCACAAGAGCATCTAGATCTTTTTGTAGCTGCCCCCGAAAAGTATGCCCCGCAGTACGGTGGCTATTGCGCTTATGGCGTGGTTAAAGGCAATTTAGTCAAAGTTGAGCCAGAGAACTGGAGCATAATCGACGATAAATTGTATTTGAATTTTAATGGCAGTGTTCAGAAAACATGGGAAAAAGACACTCAAAAATACATTCAGTTGGCCGATGCTAAGATTAATGTCTTATTGGCACAGTAGTGAGCATCCTACATAAAAAGCTTTTTTTACTAGCGTAGTGAAAGGGCTTTGAGCCTTCATTTTACGTGGATGAAAAAGCCTTTAACAGTTCTGTATTGCTCGGAAATTTTTCTAGCAACTCGCCCAGTTTTAAAGCGCCGTCTACTGGCTTACGTTGAGTAAGTGATCGACGTAATGTTCTTACTTTTTCAATATCTTTAGAGTCTATAAGCAGTTCTTCACGGCGGGTACTACTTTGGGCAATATCTATTGCAGGGAAAATCCGCTGATTGGCAATTTCGCGGGACAAAACGATTTCCATATTACCAGTCCCTTTGAACTCCTCAAATATTACCTCATCCATCCGGCTTCCAGTATCTACGAGTATGGTCGCTAGGATCGTTAGCGATCCACCGTTCTCGATGTTTCTAGCCGCGCCAAATAGTCTGCGGGGTATTTCCAAGGCTCTGGCGTCAACTCCACCCGACATCGTTCGGCCACTGCTTTTTTGTTCTGCATTATGCACGCGTGAAAGCCTCGTAAGAGAATCAATCACAATCATCACATTATTACCTTCACCCGCTTGCTTACGAGCGGTATCGAGTAGTTTATCGGCAACACGTACGTGTTGGGCATAGCTTTCATCTGAAGAAGACGCGTGGACTTCTGCTGCTACGCTGCGCTTAAAATCAGTCACTTCTTCTGGTCGTTCGTCAATCAGTAAGGCATAAAGCTTTATCTCAGGATAAGCCTCACCTACCGCCTGACAAATATGTTTTAACATGGTCGTTTTACCACAACCTGGTGGCGCAACAATTAAGCCGCGCTGCCCCATACCGATAGGCGTGATCAAATCCATTGCGCGTATAGTTCGCTCCCTAGAACCTAGTTCCATCCGAATACAGGGGGCCGGGTGGATGGCAACACCTTTCAAAAAACGCTTTTGGGGATCACCAGGGTACAAATCTTCGACCATCTCGTTAACAGGTTCGGTGACTGTTGACTTTTTTACTTTTAAGCTTAATGTTTTTCTCGTCATGGGATCGATGGATAGCCTTAAATTAATAACTTTGGATAAGTAGCAGTGGGTTAATGGTCTTGAATTTGAATAAATAGTTCAGGATTTGCAGTGCAAAATTAAGAGCGCGTTATCGACTAACCTTACACATGTCGGTGGGCATTTAACACTGGGCACTTAAAACTCAACACTTATAGCTCTATACTGTAGTATTGGATGTGTAACCCTTATTTATAGTCTTATATATGATGGACATACTCACAATAGTGATTATAAGCTACAGCGACGTAAAAAGCTGAAAAGATCGAAAAATAACTTCCTCATTTATTAGTGAATAAACGATGCCCTAGGTTTTCAATCGGGATTGGGTCTTCGACGGGCTATTTTGTCGCTTGCACCCTACCCAAAAGCCACTAGGGAGCACTAATAGGAATTAAAAATGGTGACTCGATGTGGTTGAATGATAAACAAACGACCGATATCACTCTAAAAGAATACAGAGATTCTTTATTGGGCACCAGCCCTAATCATGTGGTGATAGATGGTCTATTTAATGAGACCAAACTTGATGAGGTAATGAATGTTTTACAGCAACCTCAACACTGGCAAACCCAACAACATACTTACGCCGAGTTATATGTAGGCAATGCTCAGTGGCAGATGACCAACAATGCGCAGCGTTTTGTTCAGCGAGATGTGTGGCAGCCTTATGAAGTCAGTACTGATATGGCTCAAGAATTTTTGTTGTATTTACGTGGCGGTGAATTTATGTCGGTGTTGTCACGTATTTTCAATGTGCCATTAACTGATATCAATGTGGCTGATCCTGAAATTAATACAAAGTATTTTCGTTTAGCATCTAATGATTTTGTTAAGCAACACGCAGATGACTCACCTGGAAGAAAGGTATGTATGTTGTTATATCTGAATAAAAATTGGAGTGAAAAAGCCGGTGGTAAGCTTGGTTTTACTGGTAAGAAAGTAGGCAAAGAAGATCGACAACCTATTGCTATCTCACCGCTATATAATCGTTGTGTGTTGTTTGATCCTTCTTCAGCAGGCTCCGAGCATTGGGTGGAGGCATTAAACGCTGAATATGCCGACCAATATCGTTATAACATCACTAGCTGGTATTGGGAAAAGTAGGACTTACATTATTAGTCTGCCCCAAGCCTGATGACGTTTTAGGTATTTTATTGTCGCTATTCATTAAATATTCTTAATTAAAACCAACCTAAATAGTAAAAGAAAAATGCGCCGATAGTGACAGTAACCACCGAAAACAATGTAGTGGTTGCAATGATAGCCGAGGTTAAATAATAATCACCACCAATCATTCGCACCATGGGAGAAGCCATCTCCGCAGTGGGCGCTGCCATTATCATAAATAAAACGCCTAAATGTTTGCTTCTTAAACCCATTAAATAGCTAATGACGGTCATCACAAGGGGCACTAAAATTAATTTATTGCCCACGGCAAAATAGAGTAACGCAGATGATTGAAATGATTGAAATTACTTTTTCCTTATAGATGCTCCTATGCACAACAAGACTAACGGTAAACCCATTTGCGCAATATAGATGCCAGTGTCTAACAAGAGTACAGGAATATTCAATTGTAACAATAGGGTGGTGTAGCCAAGGGATATGGCTATGATCAAGGATTAGAATAAACTCCTTCAAAAACATTTTGGAAGACGTTCGGCTATCCTGATGATAGAGTAATGTTAGTGCTGAATATACATTATATAGAATAACAATTACCGACAAATACGTGGTAACGGTCGTTATTATTTCTTCACCAAAAGCATTGATACAAAACGCAATGCCGACAATAGCGACATTGGAACGGCAGGAAGATTGAACAAATGCACCTCGTCTAGGGGGTAGTTTAATGAAGTAGGCGATAAAATATAACAACAAAAATAGCAGTTTGTGGCAATTACAGCGTGAGTAACCGGTTTTCTAGGAAATGGGCTGGTTAATCAGCTTGCGTAATATGAATAAATAACATGCAAGGAATAACAAGGTTGAAAAACCAATTTTGATCCAGCAACAGAAAAGCTTTCGTTAATCTAGTCTAATTTTTTTAAGTCAATTCCCAGTGGTATTAGCGCTGATATAGGGAAAGTAACCTCAATTACAAATAGAAATGATTGTGAAATTATTATATATTCCATCGATTGAATAATAATTTTGTAGAGCATATGGAGCTCTAATTAAGTAAGTCTTCGCGAAAAGTAAATCTGACAAATGCCGACCTTTTTAGATTTTTTGCTAGTGTCTCACCAATTTTTTATTTTGAGACTGTCTATGAATCAGTTGATATTATTTATACTCACAACTCACCTTAGCCTTAAGAAAAGAACTAGTACTTTCTACATATATATGAGTGTTCTTTTTGTGCTGTTAATAAAATCAAATAATGGCATCGTCGTTTAAAGTTGTCGAGTTAGGTAAGCGATAAAATTTCAGTTAGGCATCTAATTATGATTAATTGCCTAACGGTTAAGTGGTGTCTAACAATGTTATATCGTTTTAAAGATGCTCAATTTTTCGATGGAAGGAAGAGTGAATCATTGTCACTTTATGGCTATTTGTACTGGCTAAAAAGTTATCGAACATGTCCAAAGTTCGTTTGTCTTTGTCTGAAAAAACTTTCTGAGAAAGTAAATTGGTAATTTTTTCGTCCAGTTGAGTGACAGTGACACCTTCATTGAAATCCCTATTATTTAAGCCGATCGCATGAAAACCCGTTTTATGTAACCCACTTTCGTGGGAAACATAATCATCGATGCCTTGATTATTTTCTGCATTTATATCAACGTCGTTATCTTCAAGTTTATGGAATAAAGACTTGAGTAAGTCTTTATTCCAGTTGTCAAAGTAGCTGGTTTCAAGGCGCGTCGGGTATTTAAATAGATCGCTAATATCCAATTCTATATCTTCGTTGGTTTCGCTTGTACACAGCTTAAGCCGATACCTCAATAACTCGTGTAAGCTGAGAGTAGAAAGATGCTGTTTGATTAATTCACATTTATTCATTACTCAAAATACGCATAGCAATACATAAAAGGATCAACATGATGATAAATAAGAAGCGACTTAAACGTCAACAGTTAAGGGCATCCCTAAAAACTCACTTTTTGCTGTGAAGCAGCACTAAAGTCCGCGCGGTGCTTTTTCGCTTAGAAGCGCCTACTGTTGGCGCATTCAACACCTCGGTACCGCTTAACGGTAAAAAACTACTGTTTTTAGAGGCGCCCTTACATTAATAATAAATGACATCGTCGCTGTGCGATCAATTGTGTGACGCTATAGCTATCCCTATTTCACCATGCATGTTCTGCCGCGACACCATGATGCTAGGCAAGCTACTAATACAAATGCGAGAGACATATTCAATGCCATTTCAACGGTCAAGACCAATGCTGGATTTTGTGCTTGGCTAAGCTGGGCATCCCCTATGTAGTAGTGCACCATCAGGTTGACTAGACTCATACCGATTAGATTGCCGATAGTGCGGGAAAGGCTGACCGATGCGGATGCAACGCCGACTTCATTAGGAAGAGTCGCGCCCATGATGGCGTTATTATTAGGCGTAGAAAACAGTCCAAAACCTAAACCAATTAACAGTAAAGAACCAGCGATATAAGTCGCGCTGGTGTTTGTACTCATCAGGCTAAGCGCAAACAGCCCACAAGCAACAATGACGCAACCCAGTGTCGCAATGATTCTTGGCTCGAATTTGTCGGCCAGCTTGCCTGAAAAGGGTGCCATAATGGCCATAGATAAAGCCTGAAGTAAAATAATCTGACCCGCCTGCGAGGGGCTAAAACCTTTAACGTATTGGAGGTACAAGCTCATCAAAAATATTAACGGAAAATTACTGGCATACATCAGTAACGAGGTGGCGAGTGACATCGAAAACACTCGGCTCTCGCGAAACATCTGTACACGGATAAGCGGTCGGCGACTACGACTTTGATGCACAATAAAAAGTGTTAAACTGATAACCGATAAACCCAACATAAGCACACCTAGCAGGCTGGGTAATACGCTTAATCCATACACCAAGGCCGACGCGAACACAGCAAAAATAACCGTTCCCCACCAGTCATATTTGGATTTTTCAGCGTTTTTCCATTCACCCAGCAAGCGAACTTTTATTAACAATAACAGTGCTAATACGATTGGAACTTGAAAGAAAAATACCGATCGCCAACCCCATGATTCGGTGAGCCAGCCACCCAATGCCGGAGCAACAGTTAATCCGACATAAATACATGCGGTCGCGATGCCCAGCGCAGCACCGCGTTTATGGGACGGCGTAACCGACGTAATAATGGCTATCCCTGTACCAAAAATCATTGCCGAGGCAGCGCCCTGAATCACTCGCCAAAACAACACCCATTCGATACTGGTGCCAATGCCACACAGCAAAGAGGCAAATGCATTAAGCCCTAAACCATAGGTATAAATTCGTTTTCTGCCGTAATTGTCTGCGAGCTTACCGGCGGGCAGCATAAATATTACACTACTCAAAATAAACAGTGTAGGAAGCCACGACACCATCTTCGCATTAGCCTGTAAATCAATGGCTAGGTCAGGAATAGCAATATTGACCGATGCCATCCCCAAAGGCCCAATGATAGAGCCCATACAAACGATAATTAATGCAAATTTAGCAACGGCTGATTGTTCGTTTGAAGCATCTGACAAAACGTCGGGTAATCCTGTGAATGGAAGTGATTCATGTAAATAGTGAATAAAAACCAGTGATGAATGATACCTAAGGTATACAGTAATGACAGAAATAAAGATCACTTATTGAAGTTATAGCACTGCTCTGTAGCTATTTAAAAAATAGGCTCTATCATTCGAATGATCGCGTCATCTAAAACTTGGCCTTTTACGGTAATCCTCATGAATAAAATCTGTTCCTCCAAAAATTTAACCTATTGTTCTAATTCAATTTTATCTCAAGTCTACTTGTTGACTACACAGCACATTATCTTATTTTGTTAATAAAATAAATATCGGGCTTTTCAATAAGTGGATAGGACGCGGCTATTGTGCGACATATCCTTATTAAAAGCGGGTTTACCGCCATTGATGATCGTTCAAGAATCAAGATGAGGCTATATTAGCGTGTTGTCGGCTTATCAAATGTTAGTAGAACGTTCAACGGGACCGCTTACGTCTTCGAGTGGTGTTTGGCCTGAACCACACCACTTAACAGGCTTTGAAAGCTTTTATGCGAGCGCCTATCAAAAAACGAGTGAGCTAGTGGCAGTAATAGAAATAATACAAGAAGAACGAAAAGGTTCAAGTGCTTAAGCCCTTTTTGATTCTCATTGATATTCGTTCTTTTTCTGTTTTTTACAGGGTATAGAAAATCGACATGATAGTGCTCATCGTGTCTTACCCATGATCGTTTTTTAGAAAATAGTATATTGGTTTTAAGATACCGGGCATATTTGGTGTTGAATAAATTAGCTTGTAAAGTAGGGTCAAAAATTACACGCCACAAGTTATGGCCGCGCTTGACGGATTGTTTATGTAAAAATACGATGTGTGCTGCCATTGCCTCATAATCAATCGATAAATCGTTGTATTCGTCATTGGCATCGAATTCGATGTTGTAGCCTAGTTTATTTAACGGATGTGTCGGTAAGTGCACTGACTCACCTCGTGAATTTACAACGGGAGTCATGAAGTCTACAGACAAACCATTGCGGTGAGTTTTATGCGGTTTGAATTGCCCACCTTCTTTGCGGCCAGTTTCGGCATATTTATAGACTTTGTCTGGCTGCTCTTTGTATAGATCGTTATAGGCAGAAACAATGATGTCTTTAACGGTAGAGTGGACATAGGTTCTACCTGCAATACGAGCGACTGAACTATAGCCAACAAAATTGTTGCCGCTTGATGGAAGTTGAACTCCTCCCTCAAGTTTTCCATTGGATGTAGTTCTGTAACCCTAAATACTGCAGTTGAATCTACTGTGACTTTCTAAAATGCTGAATCTAAAGCGTTTTTCACTTTTTCAGGCTACACCCGTAGGGTGGCTACGACTTTGCCGAAAAAAGCAAAAAATCACTTTATATTCTGCACCTTAGCCACCCTCGCAACAATTCAACTGCGGTATTTAGGGTAACAGGTGCTTTCCTCAGAAAGAGCCTGATGTGAAAATAATAGTATGCTTATAAAAAATAATTTCATGTTTTTATGTACTAGAATGCGTTGTTTATAGGTGTGTATAGCTTGTTATCATACGGTGATGAAATATATTTTTAACACTAAGAAATCTACTCAAGTCACTGAAAAAGCACACTGTTTTATTATTCATTTAAAACATACAGGCTACTTCAAACTCCAAGTTTTCACCACTCACCGGGTGCTTAAATGCGAGAGTAGTAGCGTGTAATAATAAGCGCTTGGCCAGTGTTACAGAATCGCCTTCTTTATTATCACTATCTGCATTTTCACTATATGTATCCCCATACAGATCACACCCCAAAATAGGGTGGCCAATCGCTTGGCTGTGTATGCGTAGTTGGTGTGTGCGGCCAGTGTGCGGGGTGAATAGTACACGGGTAGAACAGGGGTCGTTCAAGCGTTTAATGACTTGGTAGTGGCTGACTGCGTTTTTGCCTGTGGTATAGCAGACTTTTTGATAGGGGAAGTTATCGGCATCTTTGATGATGGGGATATCAATACTGCCTGTGTCGTTTTCTATATGCCCACGTAGTACAGCGGTGTAGGTTTTACCTACGGAACGTTCTTGAAACTGACGGGTAAGGTGGCCATTAGCGGCTTTGTTTAATGCCAAGACCATCACGCCCGAAGTACCAAAATCTAGGCGATGTGCCATGGTGGCACTGGGGTATTGTTGTACTAAGCGATAATGCACGGAGTCTTTATTTAATGGGTTTTTACCAGATAAGCTGAGTAGGCCACTGGGTTTGTTAATAATTAACAGGTGCTCGTCTTCAAACACGATCTTAATAGTCTCATGACAAACGGGTGCGATAAAGGGATCATGCTTGAACATTATGCTCTCAAATGATGGTTGTTTAACATCGCCATCTCAAAAAGGTTAAGCGCTAGACGCGTCATCCCGGACTCGTCATACCGGGCTTGATCCGGTATCTGGTATCTTTACCCTTCATGTTAGATTCTGGATCAGCAACAAACACTGCTCGGAATGACGATTTTATTACATGTTGTTATGAATCTCTATTGACTATGCACTGTTCAATAATCGCTGTTATTTACGATTCGTTTATAATGCTAGTTAGTTTACCAATAAAGTTTTTTACGCCGTCGGTATGATCAAAGCCGAAGGGTAGGCCGTAGTGAACTTCAACAAAACGGGTATGTTTGCGCGTAGGAAAGCGGGTCATTTCTGAAGAATGGCAATATTGCTTGCGGTCACGAACGCCTTTTAGTTTGGCGAAGTCGGCTTTAAATACTTCAAATACTGGGCGAATCACTAATTGTGCTTTGCCGCTTTCGTTGTACATATAAAAAGCTTCTTTAGAATGGGGTAACATATATTCGGTGACTTTATTCACAGAATAATTGGTTCGGCAATTAAGCTCGGTCAGTACTGTCTTCATTTCGCTGCTGCTAATAGGCATATTAGGTTCTCGTTAAATCTGTATTAGGGTGGTTATATTGGCATGTTAATGTGCGATGGATGGCATTAGGGTAATTCACTACACCTCTATCCATATTCCCACTAACACAAAATACAGCCCAGCACGCATCTCGGTATTTTCGTTTTTAAACAGCTGTTTGTAACGTTGTAGCTGTTGTTGGTATTCGTCGGTTTGTTTTTTTGTAAAGGCTTCTAGTGTTTCGTTTTCTTTGGGTTGGCTACTTTTGTAGTCGATAATCCAACGGGTTTTCTTGCCTTTATTATTGTTTTCAAGAAAGGTTCTATCAATAATATGTTGGCCTTTGGCGTTCCATAATTCTAATTCGGTGGCGCTCTGTAGGTGGGTGTTGTCTAGTAGCCATTGGCCGGTTTTGTCTTTTAAGGTTTGGCTAACCGCTTGGGTAACAGTGGCAAGGGCGCTAGTGAGTTTGTGGGGGCTAATGCCTTTTTGCGCAAGTTGGGTTTGCCAAATAATTTGTTGCTGCTGTATACGCTGAGTATTCCAGTGCTTATAACCGGTCTCGGTAATGTGCTGTAGCGCAAGGTGAATAACGGTACCTATATAGCGTTGCTCTCGTTGTAGTAGGGCATCGGGTTTGGCGATGTTGTCTCGTTCGTTATTGTCTTCTGGTGCTTGCGCTGTTTTTAGTGGTTCTTGTTGTGTTTCTTTTTTAGCACTATTTTCCACTAGTGACTCTTCGTTTGGATGATTAATGACTTCACCAAATAAATCGGTTTGTCTTTCTTCTATTGGAATGTTTTTCGCTACGATTTTTTCGGGTAGCGCTTTCATTTTGGCCAGTAGATTATTACCACGATAGGCGGCGAGTATATTGTTGGCTTGTATAATGGGTGCTTGCCAATGTTCGGATAAACTCACGATAATGTTGGGATGGCTCAATTTATTTCTTGCTTTTTCTGTAGGGTTTTCTATATAAGAACGCTCGCTGCTAGCGTGTTCATCAGCGTTTGTTTCGTTGCAGCGAATAATATGGCGGTTGCTGGTATCGCTTTTTTCAATACTTGTCCATAGGCGGCTGAGTAGGGTTTGTTTACTCGGCGTTTTTAAGTCTTCGATAGTCAGTATTTGTTGGCCGTGAATACTTTCACTCTTGGGGTCAATGGCGGTATAGCCAACAAGGTGCAGTTGTTTAATGGCGCGGGTACAGGCGACATACAATACGCGGTCGGATTCGAGTTGTTCTTTTTCTTTGTGCTGGTGGCTAATAAAGTTGTAAATGGGATCGGTATCATCGCCGGTGGCATTCATTGGGCTAATAAGCAGTTGACTTTGTTGCTGGTGTGTTTGGGTTGAATAGCCAATACGCTCCAGCCATAAAATTAATTCTTTGTCGTTGCTTCTAGAACCTTTGTCTAAACCCGGAATAATCACACTATCAAATTCTAAACCTTTCGATTTATGAATCGTCATGATTTGCACGGGGGGAGTCATGGCATCACTTTGTTTAATGCTTTTTGGTTTGGCGTAAAGATCGTTAACGGCTTTCTCTAAGTCGTTCCATTGCGCAATAGTGCCGCCTTGGTCGTAATGATCGAGTAGACCAAAAAAGGTATGTACATTATCTTCATCGCTGGGGTTTATTAGCAGAGCAGGGCCGCCCAGAGATAACCAAACGCCTTGTATGTAATGGCGTAAACGGTGGCGCTTTTGTTGGCTAAGGGCTTGAGTAATGACATCGCTAAAGCGTTGCAGTTTTTGATAACCAGCAGGTGAGAAACCCACATTGTTGCGTTGACCTTTGTTAGTGCTATTGAATGTAGTGCTCTGTAATGTGACGTTTTGTATTAATAGCGGCCATTGTTTATCGGTTTTGTTATGTTCTACTAGGGCTAATAAATCACGCATATCTAGCCCGCACCAAGGTGCACGCAATACCGCTAGCCATGCTAAACGGTCGTTGGGGTAGAGCAAGGCTTTAGTGAGTGACAGGCAATCCAGTACGGGCATACACGTGTTAAGGCGATCAATTTCGGTGGCTTGATAGGGAATGTCGGCTGCGCCAAGGGCATGAATAATATCTTGAGCATGTGCGCGGCTACGGACGAGTAATGCAATGCTGTCTTTAGGGTTAACCGCATGGGTGCGCTGTATAATATCGACTATGGCGGCGGCTTCGTCTTTACGTGGCGATGGCGTACTGTCGCCATAGGCCAGTAAGTGCGTTTGGACGGCGGGTATGTCTAGCGCGGCATTAAAACTCACCGATGGGTTGTAGCGTACAGCCCCACGATTGCTGTCGTTGTGGCTCGGGAATATGTGGGTAAAGCTATCGTTTACCCAATCGACAATATGGTGTTGTGAGCGAAAGTTTACTTGTAGGTCGAGGGGTTCTAGTGCTATATCGCCTAGGCCGTATTCTCGTACATTTAAAAAGATACCTACGTTGGCATCGCGAAAGCGATAGCACGATTGCATGGCATCACCCACAACAAATAACGTGCGGCCATCGTCGGCTTGCCAGCCTGCCGTAATGCGTTCGAGCAAGCGCAGCTGGGTTGTTGAGGTATCTTGAAATTCGTCGACTAAAACATGTTGGATTTTGTAATCTAATGCTAGAGCTAAATCGCTGGGGCTATCAGGTTCGCCCAGTGCATCTAATGCAGCAAGGGTGACCGCCAGGTAGTCGGTTTTTCCCAGTTGTTGAAACGCCAAGGTTAGGTTTTGCGCAAGGTTTACTAATACATGGGTGAGACTATCGAGCAGTTGCCATTGTTTGCTGTCGTAATGGGACGAGGGCAGTTTGCGTATAACGCCGAGTAGGTTTTCTAATTCGGGAATGGTCTTGGCTTGTTCGATAAAATCAACAAAGTGCTGCTTGTAAATTTTAGCGTTATCTTTTTGTTGTTTCGATAAACCTTTAGCCGAGGGTGCAAAAAATCCAATATCTTTGGTGGGGCTTTTGCGTAATTCATTTTTTTGCGTCAGCAGTAACTCGGCGATACCTAACCACTGTGGTATGGCGTTAACATCGACGTCGGGCATGTCGGTTAAACCTAAACAGTGGGTTACCACCGAGAGCGGATTTTTGGGCGCTAGCTCGGCACTCGCAAAGTTATTAGCGGCGTGGTCGGCCAGTAACGCGAGTTCGCCACTAATCGGCGCTAGCGCTTCTTGGGTGTTCAGTAAGTGTTCTTCGATCACATCGACCAGTACAGCCTCTAGGGCGCTACGCTGATCTTTTGATTGAAATAATATGGGCAGCCATTGGTCGCGTTTGCTTAACAGTTGTATCAATAAGTTTTCGATACTGTCGAGTTTGTTGTCAACGTGTTTTACTAAGTGAATTAAGTGGGCTTGCAAATCGTTTTGGGTATTTAATTGCGCAAGGGTTTCGCGCGCGGCAATTTGGTAAGCCAGATTAGGATTGTCAAGAATCTCGGGCGTATGCCCTAGCTTACTTTCAAACGGCATTTGCTGACTAATAGAGCGGCATAAGCTATCAATGGTTGTAATGCGTAAGCGGTTAGGGCAGCTAAATAATTCCCATTGTTTTTCGGTATTACGGGCGAGTACTGCGCGGGCTAAACGCCATGTGGTTTTTAAATAATCTGCTTCGGGTTCGGTGGTTTGTTGTTCGGCATCGCGTAGGGCATCTAAAATACGCGATTGCATTTCAGCCGCTGCTTTTTTGGTAAAAGTAATCGCTAAGACATTTTCTGGCTCTTCGCACTGTGCGAGTAAAGCCAGTACGCGTTGGGTTAATAAGCCCGTTTTACCCGAACCTGCGGGTGCACTCACCGCAAAAGAGGCGGTAGTGTCGAGCGCATGAGCGCGTTCGGGTTGGTCGATAGGAATGTTTTTATGAGTCATTATTTACTTTTGTGAGTGTTTATAATATTGGTTGACGGTCAACAGTCAGTTTTTTTTTCGCTTGTCACTGTGAGCTGTCAACTATTCGCTGTAAACTTTCTTTTTCATGAAATCGATTAATGCGTAAATAGTCTCGCGCATAAGTTTTACTCGTGTCATCAAGATATTTGATGGCGCAGTCACCTTGTGTAAATTCAGTTAATAATTGGTCTACTATCTGCTGCCAGTGTTCTAGAGTGCTTTCCCATGTGCTTGGTAGGCCCATTTTGTTTTTTTCGATATGGGTGATGCCCGTGGCTATATCGCCATCGCCAATGCCTTTAAAAGTTTGATCGTTAATATTGATTTGGGCGAAGCTAATGCCTTTTACTTTATGTGTTTTTTCACTGTAAGTCACGGCGTAAAGCGGCATTTGTGGTTCTTTTGGCCGTTGGCTTTTCCATGCATTAATATTGGCTTGTCCAGTTTTGTAATCAATAATTAAATAACGCCCGTCTGGTAGTTGATCGACGCGATCGATACGAATAGTAATATGCATACCATTAACATGAATAGTACGCGCTTCTTCCATCGCAACGACGGTAAATGGCGGGCGTTGTTTTTCTACCTCAAACCATTGTGCCAGTAGCTGACTTTGTCGTTCACTTTCTATTTGGCAAAGAGTATCGCTAAGGTGTTTAGGCTTATGGCGTTTGACATCACTAATGGCGATGTTTACCTGTTCGCTAATTAGTTGTGCGAGTGCGTCGTCGCTTAATGCTAATAAATTTTCTTGGCTATTGAGTTGCTGCCATAGTGCGGCCAAGCTGTTGTGTAAAATATTGCCTTTTTCGATATGCGAAAAGCCATTAACAGGTGCTATCGGTAGCGGTGCGCCGAGTCGATATTTTACAAAACTATCGAAGGGGTTTTCGGCTTGTGCTTTCAATAAGCCAGAGCCACCGGGTAATGCATTATGGGTAAACGCGGGTGCCGTGGCGCAGTCGATAATGTCGAGCGATTGGTTTTGTTGTAGCTGTTGATACCAATTTGCTAAGGCACCGTCAGTAGCTTGCGTATTGCCATCTATTACCGAAATGTCTATCAAGGGAATGTGACGAATAAGCTGGCTCACTAATAAGGGCTGTTCGCTGTCGTCTTCGTGTGTGGGCGAGCTAAAAATAATAGTGTCGGCACAGTGACGATAATTTTCGGTGAGCGATTGTGCATAAGCGAGTTCGCGCAGGCTACTCGCGTGGGGCATATTGTGGTCGCGCTGCAAGCGAATAGGTAGCAAAGAATTGGGTGCGGGTGCGGGTGGCCATGCTTTTTGGTGTAAGCCCATGACCCAGCAGTGCGTAAAATGTAGGCCAGCGCCTTCGAGTACCCCGAGTATTTGTATCGGTGAGTCGGGGACTTTAGCCTGAAAGGGCAGTTGGTTTGCCATGCGTTGCAGTTGTTGCAAAGCGGTGTTGCTATCAATGGCGTTAAGTACACTGTCGAGGCTGGCAAAGGTTTCTAGCAGTTGATACCACAGTTGTGTTTGTTGATATTCTTGGCTGTCGGGTGCGCGCTCGCCGGGCCATTGCAATATGTTTAACTGTTGTAAGAAAATCTCTACCCAGCGTGACGGTAGGTGCTTGCCTTTGTTGGTGTTATGGGTAGAAAACTGATGGAATTGACTGAGGTAATCAAATAAGCCTTGCTGTTTAGTAGTAGATTCCGGCGTTCGCCGGAATGACGGAGTGTTATTGTCATCCGTCATAGCTGGCCCATTCTCTGTCATAGCTGGCCCATTCTCTGCCATAGCTGGCCCATTCTCTGTCATAGCTGGCCCATTCCCTGTCATAGCTGGCCCATTCCCTGTCATAGCTGGCCCATTCCCTGTCATAGCTGGCCCATTCCCTGTCATAGCTGACCCATTCCCTGTCATAGCTGACCCATTCCCTGTCATAGCTGGCCCATTCCCTGTCATACCGGACTTGATCCGGTATCCTTTCGCATCTATCTTTTCTGCCCAATAACGTAATGTATCGCCGCTGATAGTAAACGTCCCCAAAGACTGGAGTTTGTTCACTAAGGCGCAGCGGCGTTGGACTTCTGGAGTGTATCGCCCCCAAAAAGGTGAGAGCAGGCAATGTGTTAAAAATTCTACGTCCCACTCTTGGTGACGACCCCGCTGTTCTTGTAATTTGAGTAGTTGTAATGTGGCGGCAATTAATGGCGTATCACCTAAGGGTATGCCTGCTGAAAAGTTAAAGGGCAGCGTGTAGCGTTCGGTATTGGGTGAGAGACTGTGGGCTTCAAACTCTGCGCTAAAGGCTTGCTCGACTTGCTGACGGCACTGGCCTAAGTTTGGCACGATAATACCCACGCGACATAACGGTTGTTGCTTGATGCATTCTCGTGCCCATTGCGCAGCAGTTTGCATTTCTAAGTGGCTGTTTTCGCACTCTACGCGTTGGAGTGTTTGTGGCGTGTATGCTGAATGGGGTAATAAATCGAGCTGGTCACAGGCTTTATCTAATTGCTCTTGTAGTAGAGGTGAAAGGTCATCAAAGCCTAGTAAATAAATATGGAGTTCTTGCTTGAGTTGTTGTTTGTCAAAGGCATTGCCAATAATGCGGTAGCTATCTTCGGCGGTAATATAGTGTAGTTGAGACAGGCGCTGCTGAAAGCGTTTAATCCATTCACTAAATTGTGGGTTAATGTCTTTGTCTATGGAGTGAGGCGTGACGGACTGGTTCCAGCGCACTAAGGTAGTAAAGGCATTCGCTGCTTGTTTCGCTACGGCATCCACTTGCATTAAACCGCAGTCAGCGGTGATGCTCTCCCAAATAATACGTTGTTGCTCGCTACTTAAAATAGTTTGCGCCGAATCAGGATGCCCATGGGCTTGCAGCTGTTCCCATTGAGAACTAAACCACTGCTCAATCACCAAAATACGTGGTGTTTCCCATACCGACATTGCCTGCGCCTGCTGATAATTCCCCCACGCTTGTAAGATCTTACTGCGTAGACGGTTATTAGGCGTAAGAATTAGACTGCCTGCTTGTAGTAAGGGCAAAATTCTAGAGATATCAAATAGTGGGGGGAGGTTGGTCACATTAATCACTGTTGTCGTTGTTAATGAATAGGACTTTTCTTATATTGAATCTAGATAATGCTGCTTGTAAGTCCTGAACATGAGAGGTTTGACGAGTAAAATAAGCGGTATCGCCCTTGTTTTGGTCTATATACTTGGGTGCTTTTTCTAATGGCGGTGTTTCTAATAATGGCAGTTCTAACTCTTGCAACCAATATCCTACTCGCCGCGCAATGGCCGCGCCAGAATCTACCCAGTGAGTAATATTGGGTAATGCAATTTGTAGTTCTTCCTTAAGTAACGGGAAGTGGGTGCAGGCGAGTACCACCGTATCAATAGCCGAATTGTCTATAAATGGCTGGATAATCGGTTGCAGTTGTTCTTGTGTGATGGTTTTTCCACGAAGCTTTTTTTCGGCTAAGTGCACGAGTTCGCTACTGCCGATCGAGATGATTTTACAGTCTGCGGCGAATTCGTTGATAAGCTGCTGAGTATATTCGCGCTTAACCGTTCCTGGCGTGGCAAGTAAACCGATGGTTTTAGAGTGGCTTAACGCCGCAGCGGGTTTGATCGCAGGCACAACACCAATAATAGGCTGTGAAAAGCGTTCGCGTATCCGCGGCAGAGCCACCGTGCTGGCAGTGTTACAGGCAATCACGATAATATCCGCCTGTGTTAATTGCTGAAGTTGATGAAGTACAGTATCGACCCGTTCAACCAGCTCTTCTTCTGTTTTTGTACCATAGGGGAATGCTGAATTATCGGAGGCATAAAAAAACGCACAAGCCGGATACTGTTGGCGTATTTCTTGTAGAATACTGAGTCCGCCAACACCGGAGTCAAAGACTAAAATTCGAACAGGGGCTGGCATGTCTTATTCTTTCCTTATACGATGATGTACAGTGACTGGGTATCTAGCCTGACCGGATTTGCTATTATTCATCATAACAAATAATGTTGTAGAAAAAGCCAGTTAATTTTTGTAACGCATGAAAAATGTCAGTTTCGATGCGCTACTATGGCGTTGATTCATAAAACACTAGCCAAAGATAAAAAGAAGGGAAATGGATTGAATAATTTTTTTACCGCTTACAGTGCACAGATACCAATAATTATCATTGGCTTTATAGCGGGTGCAGTGATTGCCGCTTTAATCACGGCCCTGTTGATTAATATAAGATCGAGACGACAAATGGCTCTAGTTGAGTATGAGAGCTATCAAGCTAAAGAAGCAGCAGCTGTTGCCAAAGGGCAACTAGAATATGTACAAAAAAGTATGCGTGAGCAATCAACCCTCTTGAGAGAAACTCGTTCTCAGTTAGGCAATGAGTTTGAGAGCTTAGCAAATCGTATATTTGATAGTAAACAACAAAAGTTTGATGCGCAAAATGCGATAACACTCTCTCACAGCTTAGATCCGCTTAAAAATCAGATTACAGAGTTTAAACAACAAGTTGCTAGCGCTTACGAAAAAGAAAATGCGGAGCGTAACAAGCTTGTCGGAAAGATTGGCGAGTTGCAGTTACAGACTCAGAAAATTGGGGATGACGCTGTCAATTTAGCATTAGCCTTAAAAGGCGATAATAAATCTCAAGGTGACTGGGGTGAAGTTATATTGGAACGACTGTTAGAAGAGTCAGGGTTACAAAAAGGGCGTGAATATGACACACAAGTTTCTCTGAAAGATGAAATAGGCCGCCGCCGTAATCCTGATGTAATTATTTATTTACCGGAAAATAAACAATTAGTGATCGATTCTAAAGTATCGTTAGCCAGCTACGAACGTTTCATGAGTAGCCATAGCAACACTGAAAAAAAAGTGGCGCTTAAAGGTCATATAGATTCGGTCAGGCAGCATATTCGTGGCTTAAGTAGTAAGAGTTATGAGAGCCTTAAGGGTATTCAAACGTTAGACTTTGTGTTTATTTTTATGCCTATAGAAGCCGCGTTTATGTTGGCCTTACAAAATGAATCCAATCTTTTTCAAGAAGCGTATGATAAGGATATCATATTGGTTAGCCCGACCACTTTAATGTCGACTTTACGTACAGTGTCGAATATTTGGCGTTATCACAAACAACACAAAAATGCAGAGCTTATTGCTACGCAAGCGGGTGGTTTATATGATCAATTTGCGTTGGTTCTGGAGTCCTTGGATGATTTAGGTGGCCAGTTAGAGAAAACTCAAAATAGCTATCATAAAGCTCGAAGCCGTTTTTCAGAAGGGCGGGGTAGTTTGCTTGGGAGAGTAGAAAAGTTAAAAAAATTAGGTGCTAAGGCTAAAAAATCGTTACCTAAAACGTCAACGGTTGACGATCAAATAGATGATGAAAAAGATAACATTGCAGGTGCGTAGTGTAAACCATTAATCGTAATATGTTAATGTCTAGATGTTGTTAAAAATTTGATTAAATTTCACGAATAAGAGGAATAATATGTGGTTAGTAATAAGTAGTATTGGCGTCATTATTATAGTGGTGTTATCGGTAGTTGCGTGGCGTTTACAAAGTCAAGTGAAGCAAGTTCATGATAAAAAATTAGAGCAAAGGCAGCAGTATGATCGCCAAGTGCAAGATAAGCGTGACTCTAGGAATAAAAGTATCCAGATACTAGCAAAAAGCCTGGGAGAAGATCAGCTTAGCAAAACCGAAGCGGCAATTCGAATTGGGACTTTATTAGAGTTTCTAGGTATAGGTGATGTTGTGAGAAATGAATACAGTGCGTTTTTTCAATTGGCAGAAGCTACCGCACATATCCCTATTTTAGAAAAATGGAAGGTGTTACCTGCTAAAGAAAAGCTACGTTACGATAATGAGCGGGAAGCGTTAGAAGAAAAGTACGGTGATTTTGTAGTTGATGCGGCTAAGCGTATACTGGGAAAGTATTTCTAAATTAGCACCCAGCTAACCATTAATGGTGCTAGCTTATATTACCGATAAATATAAGCTACTAAATTGTGCGCGAATTACCTTTTATACAGAGAGTTTTTTTTGCCTGAGCGATTAGCTTCCCAAAAGGTATGAAAGTTTTCGTGCTTTCAGATGACAATAAAGTTAACATCATCGTTATCTGGTTTCTTTACCATTAGATAAGAAAAAACATGAGCTGTGTATTACATGAAAAGTGGGTTCTTTAATGGTTGAAATAGAAAATATCGTAATATCTAACAAAGGCTTCCGAGGCGACACTAAGCTGTGTTTTCAAACACTGAGTGAGGCGATGCCTCAGTTAGCTTGGACCGCTTCACCTGATGGCGAGTACTCGCATGTTAATCGGCGCATTGTTGACTTTTTTGGCATGTCCAATAACGTATGGCTGGGCGTCACTTGGCAATCCATACTTCACCCTGATGACGTTGTACGGGCCGAAGTGGCATGGAATTATGCTATAGGTAATGCGGAGCCGTACGAAATTGATTTTCGTTTAAAGAACAGAGATGGCATTTACATTTGGCACTTTTGCCAAGCATTTCCAGTATTTGATGAAAAGGCACAAGTGACTGAATGGTTTGGAACCTATTTAGATATCACTGATCGCAAACAGGCGGAGCAAGAGCGATTAACCACTAATCAATTATTATACGAGTCGCAAAAACTTGCTAAGATAGGTGGCTGGGAATTGGATATACGTACGGGCCATTTGTTTTGGACCCTCGAGAATTACTTCCTGCACGATACTACGCCTGATGAATTTAACCCTACCATAGACGCGGACATTAGCTATTATCTACCGGAGTCGCTCAAAATAATTACTGACGCGTTAGATGCAGCGATGAGTCAAGGTCAGTATTATGATCTGGAACTAGAAAAGTTAACCATTAAGGGGCGTAAAATTGATGTTCGCTTGACCTGCTCAGTGACGTTAGAAGAAGGTAAAGCGGTTAAATTAATTGGTATTGTCCAAGATATAACTGACCGAAAAGCTTCTCTGAGACAACTAGAGAACGCTAACAAAGCGCTAAAAGACGTTAACGCTGAGTTGAAGTACATAGCAAATTATGATGAACTTACTCGCTTGCCAAATCGTAGTTTATTGACCGGTCTAATACGCCAATCAGTTTCCCAGATAAAATGTAATGGACGCTCAATGGCTGTTGCTTTTTTGGATCTGGACGGTTTTAAAGCAATTAATGATACTTACGGACATGATGTCGGCGATAAGCTGTTAGTTAATATTGCCACAAGAATGAAAGATGAATTACGTGAAATCGACACCTTAGCGCGTATTGGTGGAGATGAATTTGTACTACTGTTGGACGATTTAGCTGCGCCAAAAGACTGTGAGGTATTATTGCAACGTTTGCTTAACGTTGTCGCCAAACCTGTAATGCTAGAAAATAATCAAGTGCAGGTGTCGGCTAGCATTGGGGTAACTATTTACCCGCAAGATTTTGTCGATGCAGAACAATTACTGCGACATGCTGACCAAGCTATGTACCGAGCCAAACAGTCAGGCAAGAATTGCTTCTATTTATTTGATGTGGAGCAAGATACCGCGGTTCAAGTTCAGCATGGCGAGTGTGAAAATATCCAACAAGCTTTTGATCGCAATGAGTTCGTGCTGTTTTATCAGCCCAAAGTGAATATGCACACTGGCGAAGTGGTGGGTGCGGAAGCGCTTATTCGCTGGCAGCACCCACAACGTGGATTAGTGCCCCCCTTAGATTTTTTACCTGTGATAGAAAATAACCCACTGAGTATTAATATTGGTGAATGGGTGATCTCTTCCGCGCTTGAGCAAATGGAAAATTGGCGGTTGGCTGGTTTAGAACTTCCTGTTAGTGTCAATATTAGTGCGCTCCAATTGCAGCAAGCAGATTTTTTACAAAGACTAAAAGAGATAATTGGTCAATTTCCTAATACACCACCCCATCATTTAGAGTTAGAAATTTTAGAGACGAGTGCGCTTGGCGATATTGATCAAGTGTCGAAGTTGATAGATTCTTGTAAGTCACTCGCTATTGATTTTGCTTTGGATGATTTTGGTACTGGCTATTCTTCCCTAACTTATCTTAAACGCTTGCCCGCTACGCTGCTTAAAATTGATCAAGTTTTCGTTAGGGATATGCTGAGCGATGCAGATGATTTAGCGATCATCGAGGGCATCATCGGTCTTGCTAATGCCTTTCAGCGGGACGTTATTGCTGAAGGTGTCGAATCCGTTGCGCATGGAGAAAAATTGTTGTCAATGGGCTGTAAATTAGCACAGGGTTATGGTATCGCACGTCCAATGCCACCGGAGGAAATCCCGAACTGGATGAAAAACTGGAAACCCGACTTAGCGTGGACGAATATGCATAAGGCTCCCAGTTAACTTAAATTATTTTTAGTTTTGTTACATCGTTAGTAAATTATCTCGCTGTAGAAGGTGCTTTTAGTTTAGCCTGTTATGTGTGCACATAAGTATACATATCGAATGAGATTAATTGATAAGCGACGTGGAAACTTTCTTCAGAAGGTTCTGCTTTACAGCACCCGCCACTATATATGCCTATAATTTATTCGTATGCTGGTTATGCTATCGATGATGATTTAGTCGAAGCATCGGCAATATTATTGGGTGTTGCTGTCCACTAAAAATGATAAGCAAGCGACAGGTTAACAACGGGGTAGATATTAACGTCATCTAAGCTGTTTTTTAGTTCTCGACTTTCCGTATCGAGCTGGGTATCAAGGGCACTTTGTATCGCTGGGTTGGTGCCTGTTGATGACAGGTTGATATTCGGATTGCTTATGCCAATGACACCGATATCAATCGCAAAGCTGAGTGACTGATCTTGTCTCACAGCATTACCCCCAGCCAATGCCAACATAGGGTGCAACGGAGTCATAATCGACTTTTGCGTTAATGGTGCCAATATCTGATGCGAGAAAGCTGGAACTACCTACGGTAATGCTCCCACTGGTTTGTGTGGTTTTTGCTGAATAGTGGGTGCCGTTGTTAACCACGCCAATACTGGCACGAAAGCCGCTGGAGGCAAAAGGGTGCCAATCTAAAAGTAGGCTGAGAGTGTCTAACGCGATATCAAACTGATACGCTGTACTTGACTCGATATCGTTTTGGGTGAAATCATAAGTCGCATAGACACCACGAATATTAAAGTTATCAATTAGCTGATAAGTACCATTAACAGACAAGCCGGTTGTACCTGCTCCAGCACCCAATGCAAAATTTTTCGTTTTTTGATGGTTATTAGCCAACGATTGATGACTAAATAATAGGCTGCTGGACAGAGCGCAGATAAGAAGGGTGCAACGATAGTGTTTCATGTGATTCCCTTGGGTGTATCCACTAGAAAAATACCTGTTAAGTAAACGATAAATTTATAATAGTATTCTTAGAGTGAAAAGCAATATAGCCAGCGCAGGCCCTACGTTTTCGATACCATCATTAACTAATATGTCTAAGCAAGTTTTCTAAACTTGCCTTGGCATCACCAAATAACATTCTAGTGTTTTCTTTATAGAACAACGGGTTTTCAACACCCGCATAGCCTGCCGCCATACCCCGTTTTAGCACGATAGTTTTTTTACCTAACCACGGTTTTAGTACGGGCATACCTGCAATGGGGCTGTCGGGAACTTCTTGGGCGGCAGGATTCACAATGTCGTTAGCACCGATGACGATAGAAACGTCTACAGTAGGAAAGTCGGCATTGATTTCTTCCATTTCAAATACGATGTCGTAGGGGACTTTTGCCTCGGCTAACAACACATTCATGTGGCCTGGCATTCGACCTGCTACGGGATGAATGCCAAAGCGCACATTGATGCCTCTTTTTCGTAGTATTTTGGTGATGTCACTCACCATGTGTTGTGCCTGCGCAACGGCCATTCCGTAACCGGGGATAATGACCACTTCTTTCGCGGACATCAGCATACCGCCGACCTCTTCAACCGTCGTTGGTATTACGTCACCTTCTATTTCTGTTGCTGAGCCCGTGCTAGCTTTTGGCGCGGTACCAAAACCGCCAGCAATAACAGAGATAAAGTTACGATTCATCGCACGGCACATAATGTAAGACAGAATTGCTCCAGAGCTGCCCACTAATGCACCAATAACAATAAGAAGATCGTTAGATAACATAAAACCTAATGCCGCAGCTGCCCACCCCGAGTAACTGTTTAGCATTGACACCACTACGGGCATATCGGCCCCACCAATCGCAGCGACCATATGTATACCAAATAATAAAGCGACAATAGTCATTAACGCTAATGGAATTAAACCACCGCCTAGTGCGGACTCGGTAACAAAATGAACCCCAAAACCAATAGCTAATATAAGCAAGCTAAGATTAAGCCAATGACGGGCAGGGAGCATGAGTGGCCTGCCACTCCATTTACCACTCAGCTTTAAGTAGGCTACTACCGAACCAGAAAAAGTCATCGCACCAATTAAGATACCTATATAGGTCTCTACATCGTGGATGGTTTTTTCTACACCTTGTAAGTTCATGTCGTGACTAAGAAAGTTGGCGAAGCCGACTAAGACCGCCGCTAAACCCACAAGGCTATGCAGTATAGCTACTAGTTCTGGCATTTGAGTCATTTGGACTTTTTTGGCAAGAAGCAAACCTACGCTACCGCCAATAGCTAATGCACCGATGAGTAGTGCATAATTTTCTGTGACTACACCAACAGCAGTTACTGTTAACGCTATAGCCATACCGATCATGCCAAATAAGTTTCCTTTTCTAGCAGTTTCTTGTTTACTTAATCCGCTAAGGGCGAGAATAAATAATATGATCGCACCAATATAAGCAATATTAACGAGGTTCTGAGACATAGTGTTTCTCTTTAATGATTTTCTGTAAGCATCGTTTTTAAATCGTTTTTCTATTCATCGTCTAAACATATCTAACATACGCTGGGTTACCGCAAAGCCACCGACTATATTGATACTAGCGATTAACGCGGTGATGGCTGACAGCCACATCACCCAAGGAGAGGGCGACGAAATCTGCAAGAGTGCGCCAATAATAATAATGCTACTAATGGCATTGGTGACACTCATTAGCGGTGTATGTAAGGACGGTGATACATTCCAAATAACCGTATAGCCAACAAAACAGGATAAAACAAATACAGTAAAATGGGCTGTGAAGCTAGCGGGTGCGACTGAGCCTAACCACGTTAGTAATATTGCCCCAACTATAAAGGGTAACCACGGCTTAATTTTTGATGATGTGTTTGCTTCTTCAAGTGCTATTTCCACAACGGGCTTGGGTGTGATTTTTGGGGCTGCGGATAGCTTTGGTGCAGGCGGTGGAAAAGTGATTTCGCCACCTTTTGTCACAGTGGCACCACGGATAGCCTCATCTTCAAAATCGAGGACAAAAATACCGTCTTTATTAGGTGTCATATCGGTTAATAAATGCCGTAAATTAGTGGCATAAAGTTGGCTGGATTGTGTGGGTAAACGGCTAGGTAAGTCGGTGTAGCCAATAATAGAAACACCATGCTTAACAACCACTTTATCTGTTTCTGAGAGCTTACAGTTGCCCCCCATGGCAGCGGCAAGATCGACAATAACGCTGCCTTCTCGCATAGATTTTACCATGTCTTCAGTGATAAGCTCTGGGGCAGGTTGTCCGGGGATAAGTGCGGTGGTGACAATAATATCCACTTCTTTCGCTTGTTCTGCGAAGAGTGCCATTTCGGCATCAATAAATTCTTTGCTCATGGTTTTGGCGTAACCGCCTGCGCCACTGCCGTCTTCTTCAAATTCCAACATCAGGAATTCGCCATTCATGCTCTCCACTTGTTCTTTTGCTTCAGGTCGCGTATCGAAGGCGCGTACGATAGCGCCCATGCTTTGCGCAGTGCCGATGGCAGCAAGGCCTGCGACACCCGCGCCAATAACCAGTACTTTAGCCGGGGGGACTTTACCTGCGGCGGTGATTTGTCCCGTAAAAAATCGACCAAAATGTTGAGCGGCTTCAATAATTGCACGATAGCCCGCAATATTGGCCATTGAACTAAGTGCATCCATTTTTTGCGCGCGTGAGATACGGGGAATACTTTCCATAGCCAATGCCGACACTTTTTTATCAGCGAGTATTTTAAGCAGTTTTGGATTTTGTGCAGGTGCTAGAAAAGAAACGAATAGTTGGCCCTCACGTAAGAGGGCGAGTTCCTCTTCAGTAGGTTCACGAACTTTAAGAATAATATCGGCTTTAGCGTAAAGTGTTTCTATATTATCAATAATAGTAACGTTTGCACTTCTATAGTCGTTATCGCGAAACTTGGCCGCTTCACCGGCACCACTTTCTATGGCTACATCGTAGCCCAGTTTTTGTAATTGTTGCGCTGCCTCTGGTGTGGTAGCGACACGCTTTTCACCTTTGAAACGTTCTTTAGGTATGCCAATTAACATGAAATATCCTTTAACAATGATTGCCCGAGTAGGGTGATTTAGCAAAACAGTATTTACTGTACGATATCTACCTGCTGAGTTTTACTACCGTTATAACCAAGTGGTTTGGTGAACACTATTCTAAAAGATCGCCTTTTAGATTAAAGTTAACCTATGGATAGTATTATGTGGCGTTACATTAACGATTGCAATTAAGCAGACCTATTGAATAGATTGTTTTTATTGATAATAGGGGTTGGTCATAATAATTTCTTGAGCGAGATGTAGATGGGTATAAAAGCATGCCAGTTAGTAGCCCACCGCGGTTATCAAAAATATTTCCCTGAAAATACTATGCTCGCTATCAATGAAGCGATTAATCATGGTGCGGTTAATATAGAGATTGACATTCAATTGAACGATGATGGTGAAGTTATTTTATTTCACGATGTTGATATGTATAGAGCAACGGGGCGCAAAGGCAATATCCATACTGTATCGTCAAGTCAATTGAGAAAATACTTTTTAAGTGAGCCTAGTCGCTTAGGCAATCAGTTTTCGGAAAACCCCATCACATTTTTACGGGAGTTATTGCCACTAATAAAAAAATCGCCCCAGGTTAACTTCTTTATTGAGGTAAAACAGGAAAGTGTTGAACGTTATGGTGTTGAGTATTGTATTAAACGTCTCACAGCACTTATAAACATTCAATTACCAAACGTTATTATTATTAGTTTTTCTGGTGATATAGCGTATGCCGCACATCAATTAAATTTTTTGTGTGGTTTAGTTATTCGTGACTGGGCGCCTCGGGAAAAGCTTGCGAACACATATTGTGCGGATTATCTTTTCATAAACGAGCAATGTCTTCCCCCCAACAGCGATGTGAGTGCGAGTGTTCCGGTCATTCTGTACGAGATTACCGATACGCTATTGGCGCTAGAATACCTGAGACATGGAGCTTATGCGATAGAAACATTTGATATCGCTAAGCTCTTAAAATAATGGAGGTGCTGCTGACCGGTTAACTATTTTTTGTCATGCTAAGTTTGACCCGATAGCCAGTCACTCACTGAATCACTGGATTTCGGATTAGCAAAAAATTCTGCATAAAATGACAAAGTTAAACAATAATGTTCATATCTATCGTGCCGTCAGTTGCTTGGCTTCTTTCTCAGCTGGCTTTCTCAGTTGGCTTTTCACAGACACCGACATTCTTCGGAGCGGCAGTGTCATGCGCTATAGAAACTACAACATCGAATGAGTCTGAGCACCTTTACCCTTATCGAGCTAAGCCGCTAATATTTTTTTGGAATTGTGGCCGCTGATGATATTCACAATCACCAATGTGGATATTGCCTTCTGGGGTGGGCTCAGGCATTGCTTGGCTATTGCCCTGAGAGAAATTTTTGTCATGAGATAAATGACTGTATTTTATATAGCGCCACATATAGTCGCGTAAAAACCACTGGTCAACATTAGGTGTAGTGACCGAGTGAGTAGGATAATTACTAAGCAGTTCTTGCATGTTAGACAATACCCTAGCAATACCTCCCCACATGCCCGCGAGTATAAGGTCGGTGTGCATCCACCAATCACGCAGAATATGAAAATGTTTTACAGAATCTATCCATTGCTGAACCGCTTTATACTCTCTGACACTAAATACAGCATCAGCGTCCCTCACTAAAAAATATCCAACAGACACATCCTTCGTTACGTTAAAGCGTCAGCAAAGTTTGTGTTGTTGAGGATGTCCCTTAGGTTGTAATAATACTTTTCCCCCTAACTGCTTAATCAGTTCAATAAATCCTTGGCTTACGCTATTGTCAACATGACACCATAATTCCCAGCCACGGTAGAGATCTGGAGCAAGAAGTAGATTACGTAATGAACCAAAAATATAACGTTTTTCATTACCCCATAAGCTAAACGAGATAACCTTTTTTTTATCTACTGTTAGTTCGCTAGTAATGTGCTTTGATGGCTGCCATTTATTATCAAGTATGCCGTACTTTCTATCTTTTAGAATTAATGAATTATTACCAGCTGTTGCTGCTTTTTTATCTTCACCTATATGCTGATAACTTGAAGCAAGTGAATCCCAACCGGTAAAGTCTTCAGAATGTTTTTTTAAATATTGCCTAATATAAGTTATAGACACCCTGTAGGGCTTGTTTTTAGAAAAACTGATGCCCAGATTGAGTAGTAGAGTGTCATCTTCCGGGTAAAGTTCGTGTGCGTTTTGTAATATATGGCTAGCGCCAGCATAATATTTAATAAGAAAAAGATAATAGCTTAGCTGTTCTAGTTAGCCTTTGGGTTTCTTGTTTTTTGACTTGTTAATAGAAGTAACGATAGTGTCTATTGCCTTATGAGGATGGCCATTAAGAAATAGTTTATGAACGTTGCCATCCCAATTTTTTGGGATGGCTTGTCGGTGTTGCGCTGACTTATCTTTTATGCAGCTCCTTTACCACGGAATAACTAGCATTTAATCAATTACACGTCTTGAATTATCTCTAAAGCGCTGTTTTCGTAGTTCTTTTTTTGCTTCTTTGGCTTGTTTTTCTTTGTTGAGTTCACGGATCTCTTTTTCTATCATTTCGGGTCGCTCTAAGGTGACTGGCCCGATCATGCCTTGACGAAGCTCATGTAATAGGATCTCACAGGTTTTATGTATATTAATTCGCCCGCCAACCTGCCTAGCACCTCGTTTTGCTCCCATTTTTTCTAAAAATACAATCGCTTCAGTCGGTATATTGTCGAATTGATACCGTTCTTTCAGCAAATGAGAATAGTACGCTATGAGGTATTCTGCAGCGTAGTAGCCGACATCATCGTATTCCATCGCAGTATCTTTAATTGCACCAGATGCGGCTAGTCGATATCCACTATGCGGGTTTTCAATTTTAGGCCATAGTATGCCTGGCGTATCGTGTAGTATGATACTGTGTTCCAAGTTAATTTTTTGTTGCCGTTTTGTTACTGCTGGTTCATTGCCTGTTTTAGCAATGATCTTACCGGCTAGCGTATTAATAATAGTCGATTTCCCCACATTGGGTATGCCAACAATTATGGCATTAATAGCTTTAAAACTCGCGTCTTTTGCTACAGCAATTTCTCGGCATAGATCTAATATTTTACGAGTCTTTGCGGGCATGTTTTGCTGACATTTTATGGTCGTTATATTGTCATCCGACTCATAATACTGTTGCCATAGCAGTGTGACTTCAGGATCAGCTAAGTCACACTTGTTAAATACGATTATTGTTGGTTTACCATGGCGTAAATTCGAAATAATTGGGTTTTGACTACTATACGGTAGTCGCGCATCTACCACTTCGATCAGAATATCCATATTTCCCAGTACGCTGACAATCTCTTTTCTGGCCTTGTGCATGTGACCTGGATACCAATTAATGCTCATAAAATATAATCTACTTGAGGAAGGTGATAAAAGTTGCCTTAGAATGAGGCGCTATATTGTCGTTAAGCTAACCGTTAGTGCCATTTTAGAGTGTGGTCAACATAAAGAAAAGCTGATGATACAGTTGTTTACGGCATATTATAGATGTTATTCACACAATTTATGATATTACGAGTGTAGTCTCGAGATTCGCAAGATTGTTCAATGATGTAAAGAGTAGATCTGGAGGCTTATAATCAATCTCATGTAAGTTCTGGTCATTAATGATGGTTCCACGTAGCTTGCCATATCTTTGGTCACGATGCGTGATACATAGCAGGAAATGAGTATTTTCTAGCATAGAAAGTACTCGAGAATTTCTGTGTGATTACAGGTTTATTGCTCAAATTTTTTGAACGTATTTCTGTCATTTCCAGCTAACTTAATTTTGGTATGAAGTGCCAAGTTAAATCCTAGCGTTTCCGATTGAGTAAGGCAATACGTTGTGTACTATACCCGTCTCCCTCTAGCCTCTGTATTCTCTCCCAACAGCGCGTTCGTGGTAGATTATCTTGCTCGGCCATATCGGACGTCGAAAAATTGGCGTCAGTTTGTAGTGATTTTAAAATGGCTAGGTCAGTTTTATTTAGTGTGTTTGTTGTGCCTGATCCTTCCATCTAGTCAGTAAAAAAGTATAGTGCAATAGTTTTTATATGGCGTCTGGATGTGGATAACATATCTAATTTAAGCTGGTTTTCTGAGTACACACTCGGTGATAAAGATGGCGTGATAAAGACTCATCAGATTCGTGCAACATGTAATGAAGATGATATGGGTAGCCCTGCATCGGAGGGTATTCATAACGATGGTTTTATTATGTGGGTAGCTGTTGCCTACAACGTCAAGATATTAATGGGGGATACCTTATGTTTGCTGTTGTCGTCGGATAAAGTGTACATATTGATACGGTGTTAGAGGAATACCAATTTATTATTTTTAATGATCAACGTCATTACCATTATTCATCTGAACAGAATGTAAAAAAAGGAATAATGATGTCGTTGCCTTAACTGCCTAAAGTGGCCAACACGATAGAAAATATTCGACAATAATTTTCACACTAACGTCATTTAATATAAGCCCTGTCTTTATAGATTTTGATGGCCCTTGCGGCACACAAACTCCTCAGTCTGTTGTTGATACGGTTGGCAATTAGTATCGTAAAGGTGATTCTAATTTGAACGAAGATTTTTTTTCTGACCATAAAACAGTCACTTTAATGCAATCTTCACATGACTCTATCGTAACATTAGTCAGTGCAGCGGCGCCTGAAAAAAATTGTTGTTAGCGCGAATATTACCACGTTGACCTGATATTTTAGTCGCTTTATTAGTCAATCTTGGTAGGCAGGCGATATATTATTTTATCGCTGTTAGATCATGAGAGTAATTCGATCGCATGGGAGGAAGTTTAAAAAATTAGGCACTCTGCGAAAGAAAATAATGCAACGAGCTGGCCGAATTATCCTGTCGCAAGGTAAATTAGTATTATCTATGGCAACAAAAGATGTCGCTATAGAGCAAGGGGTAAAGGTGCGCTACGTACCCATTACAGACCATCAATGCGCTTTGAATTCACAAGCCCTAGATACTCTACCAAATAAAAAAATGGCACATTGACAAACATAGAGGGCGTCGATTTGCTGCGGTATCAGCGAGTCAATTAGATTGTGATTTTTTAGTGGTTTTTTTATGGAAAGAGTCGTCATCTTGAAAAGTTAAAGCCTTATAAGGTATCGCCAGTACCTACTTATACGCCTAACTGCTGGGAGACCAGAGTTTTACACTTTGAGGCTTTAGTGGGCGTTATTACTGTGGCTAGCTATATTGCACCGTCATTCGATGGGCGTTATCCTAAAGATGTAGCTTGTGTATTGGGAGAAAATATATGTGTACGGTCGAGTGGGCACTTGTATGCAGATAAATTAATCGATGAATTATCACGTAGTGATTCAGGTGTAATTTTGCGCGTAGGGTTAACACATTATAATATGGTTAAAAAAGTAGATCGTTTATTTGAAGAGTTAACTAGGTTTGTAGGTTGTGAAGATAGAATAAGAGAGGGCGGCTAAATGCCGCCCCAAAAAAATGAGTAGTTAGTAAACTAACCTACTTCGTCGAAGTCGTCTTCGATCATAGCATCCTGGTTAATCATTGGATCATCGAGATTACGACTACGTTGTCGCTTTGTTTGTAGTTGCTGAGTATACGACTTCAGTTTTCTCTCGGCGACATCGAATGCGTCTCTAACAGCAACATGAATAGACATATCGTTTTGGCTAACGGTGATGGGACTGCCTTTTATATCTAACTCGACCGTTGCCCGAAACTCTTTACCTTTATGTTTATGATTGTGTGGGGACTCTAGTACCACACGGCTATGTTGAATATCACTACTGAATCGTCTTAGTTTTTGTAATCGTTTATTGATAATAGAGTTAAGTGCTGCTGATGCATCAAGATCACGGTAGGTTACATTACTTGCCATTGTCATATAGCATATCTCCAGTTATGGATGGTTTGTGAATAAAATGATTGATAAGAGTACAATCGCTGTCGAGCGACAAAGATTGGGATTCTGGAGAGGAGATTTTTCATTTTTATAAATCATGTAACTAATATCCGCCCATTGCAGCCTAATTTCAAGAGGAAAATGTGGCATGATTTACGCATGGAGTAATGAGAATATTTATATGTGATCACTACTATATGTCGTGTTTTACACATTAACTGTCTGTATGCCTTGTAAATACTGGGAATTTTAAAAAGTTCCAAAATAAAAAATTTTATTTTTAATAATATGATAGAGCAAAAAAATCTTTCATTATTTCTCAATATTCTAATAACAGTGTTATTTTAGCGGTTACTTATTAATCCATAGGCTATTAATTACGATCAAATGCACTTCTTTCCTCGTGAAATAACTTTGCTCTTACGGTTGTTCGATAATCGCTGGGAGAAAGTGCGAGCTTTTTGCGAAATACTTGCGAGAAATGACTCACATCGCTATAACCTACCTTATCAGCAATATCCCCAATAAATAAGTTGCTAGATTGTAATAAGTCGCAGGCAGTATCCATGCGAATGTCTTGTAAATATTGCAGCGGTGTTTTTGCTGTGGCTTCTTTAAATCGACGGCTAAAATTACGTTTGCTCATGTTGCATTGTATTGCCATATTATCAATGCTGATAAGCTTGCTTACATTTGTTTTTATCCATAATTGAATTTGCAGTATCTCCTCATCGGAATGATTAATATTACCATCCTCAAAGTAACTTACCGTTTCATATGCGCGGCGTACCTCATGTGAAAAGTGTCGTTCGATATGTTGTGCCACGGCCTTATTAAAAAATTGTTGAATAAAGTGAATAGTTAAGTCAGCCAACGAGTTGATACTTGCAGCACAATAAAGGTTGCCTGCCTGAGTAATAAAATGTTGTCGCTTTAATTTAACTAACGGGTACTGTTTTTGAAACTGATCAAAGTAATACCAATGTGTGGTGGCAGGCTTGTGATTAAGTAGGCCTGCTTCTGCCATAAAACAGCAGCCTGTACCGACACCACTAATCAGTGCGCCTTGCTCATAGTGCTTCTGTAGCCACGGTATTAATGCTTGGCTGTCTGCCAATATTGGTCTTGGGTTGCGCCAAAGTGCTGGTAAGTAAATAAGATCGGCTTGTCGAATATCTGATAATACATGGGATGGCGATAAAGCAAAGGGAAGATCTTGAGCTTTATGCGTCACTTGTTTAACAGCTGTGGTTATCAGCTCGATAGGCGGGCTGTCTGGGCATAAGGTCTTTGCAGCTTGATTCGCTGCACTAAACATATCGGCAGGCCAGCTCATGCTGGTAGATAGCATCTGCGGTGATAAGACAAATACCGCTTTAATCGTTGTTTTTTTCATACATTGTCCGTTTTTTATCAGCGAGCTATAAACCACTTATTAAAGCTAAAATAAGGAGTTATGCGTGCCTTATATGACACTTTTTACAGGTTATCGTTGTCTTGTCTCTTTTTCAATACAATTTGGCTCTATTATGATGATGGAGTGACGATTAACCTTCTACACTACATGTGTTGTGGTTTTTATCAGTCGTTGTGTAGTCCCATTTTTAAGAGAGAGCAGTCTATGTCCAGGTTACCCGTTATTGTTAGCTTTGGTGGTTACAATGCAGCCGGGAGAAGTTCTTTTCATCAGGGCTATCAGCGAACGGTTATTGATTCTTTACCTAAAGAAAAACAGCAAGAAACGATTGCTGGTCTAGCCGTTATGATGGGTAAGGTACACTTCGTTGACGGTCAGTATCTTGGTGCGGACGGACAGGCCCTCTCGTTGGGTGACGTTAATAAACAATATCGACAAGAGGTCCTCGATAATACCTTAGTACGCAAGATAGGTCGTGAGCACTTCGACATTGATGCCATACCGACGCATCAGAAACTATCACTTTCTCAGGTATCGGGTCATACAATTACGTTTGAGTTGTCCAAGCGCCTACTTCCAGACCCTCTCCCCGTAAATTGGCAGGTGAGTGATGTGATTAACAATACGGTGAGTGTGTCTATTCAAGCATCTACCGAGCACGCTGATCCTAGTATAATGCTGCAAACCAGTTATCGTTCGGCAGTACAATCGGCTGGGCAATTACCTACAGGCTTCGACCCGTCAGTACTTTACCCGTCCCGATTTCATCCCCGGGGGCTGCAGCTATCTATCATAGGGGCATCTGATGCGGTAAATTCGATGGGTATTGATTGGGAAACTATTGTTGACCGGTTACCACCGGATCAAATTGGTGTGTATTCCACCAGTGCGATGAGCCAGCTAGATGAGCATAGCAATGCTGGTTTATTACAATCACGTTTACGCGGTGAGCGTGTGTCGACCAAGCAGCTAGCGTTTGGCTTTAGTTCTATGCCAACCGATTTTATCAATGCCTATGTGCTTGGTAGCTTAGGCGCCACAGGCAGTGTGGCCGGAGCTTGTGCGAGTTTCTTATATAACTTGCAGCTTGGCATGGAAGATATTCGTTCTGGTCGTCGCCGTGTGGTGATGGTGGGCAGTAGCGAAGCGCCTATTACGCCTGAAATTATTGACGGTTATGCGACAATGAGTGCTTTGGCAACCGACGAAAAACTATGCCGCTTAGATGGAACCGATACACCTGACCATCGTCGTGCAAGTCGTCCATTTGGTGAAAATTGTGGTTTTACGCTAGCTGAATCAACGCAGCAAGTCATTTTAATGGATGATGAGTTAGCTATAGAGTTGGGTGCAACAATCCATGGCTCGGTACTTGATGTATTTACTAATGCCGATGGTTATAAAAAGTCGATATCTTCCCCTGGCCCAGGTAATTATTTAACGTTGGCAAAAGCCGTCGCGTCGGCCAGTCGTTTACTAGGGGGGAAAGCGATAGCTGAACGTAGCTTTATTCAAGCACATGGCTCTGGTACACCTCAAAATAGGGTGACAGAGTCAGCGATATTTGACTGTGTAGCCAAAGCCTTCGACATTAAACAGTGGCCGCTGGCCGCAGTGAAGGCGTACGTAGGACATTCTTTGGCAGCCGCAAGCGGAGATCAGTTAATTAGTAGTTTAGGCGTTTTTAAGCACGGCATTGTTCCCGGTATTAAAACCATCGATAAGCCCGCCGCCGATGTTATGCACGAGCGCTTATCTATCTCTAGTAAAGATCAAATTTGTGATGTGGCACCAGAAGTCGCTTTTCTAAACGCTAAAGGTTTCGGTGGGAATAATGCGACCGCGAGCATCTTATCGCCACAGCGTACATTAGATATGTTGACCACACGTTATGGCAAAGAGGTCATGGTAAGTTATTACGAACGTAACGACGCTGTCGCCAAAAAAGCTGCTGAATATAATGCGGCAGCACTGCAAGGCGATTTTCGTGTCCGATATGGCTTTGGTTGTAATATGATCGATGAAAAAGCGATTGAAATTGATAAGATGAAGATTAATGTGCCAGGTTACGGTCAGCCAATTGACTTGTCGAATGAAAACATTTACAAGGATATGGTAGGAAAGTAGGTTCGACTCGAGATAGATCGGCTAGTGTATAAAGTAATTAATAAATGATCTTTAATAGTGGTGAGGAACAATAATAAGAATATGAGTGAAGAAACAGCGGTGCGGTTACAAAAAGTAAGAAAAATTTATGGTCTATCCCAGCGTGAATTAGCTAAGCGCGCGGGGGTTACTAACAGTAGTGTGTCCATGATAGAGCAAGGACGTGTTAGTCCTTCTCTTAGTTCGTTGGAGAAATTGCTCAAAGGCATTCCAATGAATCTCAAAGATTTTTTCAGTATCGACTTTAACGATGAAACAGATTGTTTTTTTCGCAGTTATCAAATGTTCTCTTACAGTGATAAAACGGCAGATTATTATCGTCTTGCACGTAACGAAGAGGATAATCGTAGCCAGCTAAATTATGAGGTCTACGGGCCCAGCAGCGATACTGGCGAAGCCCTGTTAGTTGATCAGGGGCGCTCAAGTGGTTTTATTGTTCAGGGTACACTTAATGTCATTATTGGTGGTCAAATTAATACACTAGATGCGGGTGATGGCTTTGTTGTGGAAGCAGGTCACCCTTATCGTTTTAAAAACTTAACAGATGCGAAAGCTATTTTGGTCATTAATCGCTCTAGATATTAGTCTCAGTGTGGAGATAAGAACACAAAAGGCGCAACGTCGGCTATTATTAATGCAATAGCACATGAGCATTTCTGCATTCTATTGCTTACCCGTTTAATCGATGTAGCTAAATATATTGGTATAAGTCGCTCAAGCCATAGTGTGACAATCATGGTGTTTTGTGAGCGGAGTCGCGAGGGGCACTGAATAGATAGGGTGCATCTAGAAAACAGCAATAGGAGAAAGTGATGTATTTGGGTGACAATCTTAGCTTGCAGGCCGCAGATGGCGGTATTGCTGAACTGGTGTTCGACGTGTCGGGTAGCAGTGTTAATATCTTTAATGCTAAAACAGTAGGTGAGTTAGCGTCAGTTATTACTGTTCTACAGCAAAGTAAATCAGTTCATGGCTTACTTATTCGTAGTGCAAAATCAGCGTTTATCGCAGGAGCAGACATTGGTGAATTTACACCTGCCTTTTCAGCGGGTGAAAAAAAAGTCGCTCAATTACTTGATCGTAGTAATCAAAATTTTAATGCTATAGAAAGTCTACCGTTTCCCGTAGTAGTAGCGATAAACGGCTTCGCCCTAGGTGGCGGCTGTGAGCTAACGCTGGCCTGTGATTACCGTATGGCAAGTGATGACTTACGTATTGGTTTGCCTGAAACACGTTTGGGTATTATTCCCGGTTGGGGCGGCACAGTGCGTTTACCCCGTATTGCGGGTATTGAAACGGCTATAGAATGGATTGCAAGCGGTAAAGAATATTGCGCAGAAGCCGCATTAAAGGCAGGCGTAATAGATGGTATAGCAACGGCCGATACGTTGCGTGAAGTCGGATTGACAGCATTACAGCAAGCGATGGATGGAAAGTTAGATTATCAGGCCCGTCGTCAGCAAAAACAGTCACCGCTATGCCATAATGCCACTGAAAAAATAATGGCCTTTATGACATCGAAAGCGATGGTCTTTGCGCAAGCGGGTAGGCATTATCCGGCGCCAATAGCTGCTGTTGAGGTCATCGAACAGGCATCTAGCTTAAACGCATCAGAAGCACTTAAGGTAGAAACAGCGGCTTTTATTGCCATGTCGCAAACACCTGAAGCACTTGCGTTAATCGGTATCTTCTTAAGTGATCAATTTATTACCAAAAAAGCCAAGTCTTTGGCTAAACAAGCAAAGCAACCCATTACTAAGGCGGCTGTCTTGGGCGCAGGTATTATGGGCGGCGGGATAGCCTATCAATCGGCACTTAAAAAAATACCCATTGTAATGAAGGATATTCAGCCGTCAGGTATCGATGTAGGTCTATCCGAAGCAAGTCAGTTGTTAGTGAAGCGGGTCGATCGTGGGCGCTTATCGAGTCAGGAGATGGGAGAGACTCTTAATCGAATCAAGGCGACGCTGCAATACGATGGCTTTGATCAGGTCAATATAGTGGTTGAAGCCGTCGTTGAAAACCCGGCTATTAAACGTGCCGTGCTTGCCGAAGCTGAACAGCATGTTCGTCTCGATACCGTTATTGCCTCCAATACATCGACCATACGTATAGATCATTTAGCGAGCGCTCTAGTACGGCCTGAAAACTTCTGCGGCATGCATTTTTTCAATCCTGTTCACGCCATGCCTTTAGTGGAAGTGATTCGTGGCAGTCAGACCTCTGACAATACCGTTGCGACGGTAGTGGCATATGCAGCTGCCATGGGTAAAAAAGCGATTGTTGTGGGCGATTGCCCGGGCTTTCTGGTTAATCGAGTGTTGTTTCCTTATCTGGCGGCGTTTTTAATGTTAGTCCGCGACGGAGTGTGCTTTCAGCGTATTGATAAAGTGATGGAGAATTGGGGATGGCCAATGGGCCCGGCTTATTTGCTTGATGTGGTAGGTATAGATACCGCCGTGCATGGTGCTGAAGTAATGGCGGAAGGCTTTCCTGATCGTATGCATTATGATTTTGTCACTGCGACTCAAGTGTTATTTGAGGCAAAGCGACTAGGGCAAAAAACCAATAAAGGCTTTTATGACTACACGCCAGATAAAAAAAATAAACTAGTGAAGTCGTCAAGCGATGAAGCCGCTTCCCTTATTGTGCCATATGTTGCAGCAAATGATGATGTGGAGGCAGTGAGCGATGGGGATATTGTTGATCGCATGATGCTGCCAATGTTGATAGAGCTAGCACGTTGCTTAGAAGAGGGGATTGTCGATTCTCCCGAAGAGGCTGATATGGCGTTAATATATGGACTGGGTTTTCCTCCATTTATTGGTGGTGTGCTTAAGTGGTCAGATAGAATTGGCATTAATAAAGCCCTCCAAATATCTGAAAAATATAATTTTTTAGGCGGAATTTACTCTATTACTGAAGAAATGAAATCCCGTGCATCTAGTGAACTAACCTATTATCCGGCACCCCAAGATATAAGTAATGCTGATCAGCCACAGGGAGGAGATTGCTAATGGCTATTCATTCGACAGTAGATGCTCAAGACATAGTGATCGTTGATTATGCGCGAACCGCCATGGGCCGCTCTAAAGGAGGCTGTTATCGCTATCGCCGAGCTGATGATATCAGCGCCGAACTGATTAACGGTTTGCTGGCACGTAATAAAGCATTAGATCCTAATGATATTGACGATTTATTGTGGGGCTGTGTGATGCAGCGTGGCGAACAGGGGTTTAATATCGCGCGTAATATTGTGTTGCGCGCAGGTTTGCCCCATACCATTCCAGCGCAAACAATTAATCGTTTATGCGGCTCCTCTATGTCGGCACTGCATATCGCAGCGGCTAATATTAAAGCGGGTTTAGGCGACGTTTACTGTGTTGGTGGCGTAGAACATATGGGTCATGTGGATATGAATGCGGAAATAGACCCGAACCCTTTGCTCAGTTTGTCGGTGGCAAAAGCGGCCGGGTCAATGGGTTTGACCGCAGAATATCTCGCTATGCAGTATAAGATAGCACGACAAGATATGGATGCCTTTGCTGTGCGATCTCATTATCGTGCTGCATTGGCTACCGAGACGGGTAAGTTTCATCGTGAAATTATCCCCATTGTAGGCCATGATGCTCAGGGGGCAATGTGTCTCATTGAGCATGATGAAACCATAAGGGCAGATACTACTCTTGAAGGCTTAGCGACCTTAAAGCCGGCATTTGACCCGAAAAACGGTACGATAACGGCAGGGACATCATCTCAGATCACCGATGGTGCGAGTGTAATGTTGGTGATGTCGGCTGCAAAAGCTTCTGCGCTAGGTTTAACGCCTATTGCGCGTATCGCTGCTTTGGGTATTGCTGGTGTTGACCCCTCTGTCATGGGTATTGGGCCTGTTCCCGCAAGCCAGAAAGCCTTGTCGCGATTGGGTATGTCCATTCAAGATATGCAGTCTATCGAGTTAAACGAAGCGTTTGCCGCGCAAAGCCTCGCAGTCTTAAAGGAGATGGAGATACTTGAGCATATGGACGATAGGGTGAACCTCTATGGTGGAGCTATTGCTTTGGGTCATCCTTTTGGTTGTTCCGGGGCTCGAATTACTGGCACGTTACTCAGTGTGATGACTGAGCGTGGTGACCAGTGGGGCTTGGCGGCGATGTGTATTGGCTTAGGGCAGGGTATAGCAACAGTGATTGAGCGCATATAATGAGCTTTTGATGCGTTGATGATTATAAAATGAGCACTAATGACGCAATAGTAAAAAAAAGCATAAATCCCCTATATTTTGTTGAACCCTTATCACCTCTATGGCACAATGCGCAGCCTTAGAGTGTAGGGGCTAGCAGGTTTTTATGAAAAATCATTTAAATCAATAAGTTAGTGGTTTCTTGTGTTTATTATGTATAATACGTAAAAGCGCTGGTGCCAGATACATGCAAGGCAGGCAGCAAGAAATCGACACCGATCCTTGTGTTGAGTTGTATCGCGGACGTGGTGGAATTGGTAGACACGCCAGATTTAGGTTCTGGTGCCGTAAGGTGTGAGAGTTCGAGTCTCTCCGTCCGCACCATTTATAAAGCACTATAAAAATTACACGCTACAACTTATACTCCACTTAGATACGTTGAAAAATCTGCGGTTATGAGGTGAGTCAGTGTTAAAGAATATAAGTACAAGGCAAGCCAAATAGCTCCCTGTCTTCCCCCAGCCCTGTTGTTGAGACAGGCTTCTACTCGTTTTACCCTTTGATACATTCTTTTATCGCTGACTTTTATCACTGTTAGTAAATAACATTCCACTATTTATAGAAAGACTCCACCCAAGGCAAAGAGAGAGAATCATGCAAGTTTCTATTGAAACCATATCAGGTCTGGAACGACGTTTAACCGTAGGTGTTCCTGCAGAACAAGTTGATGATCGTGCAGACGCGCGCTTAAAAGAAGCCGCTAAAACTATCCGCATTAATGGTTTTCGTAAGGGTAAAGCACCTTTGAAAGTGATTAAAAAGCAATACGGTGAAGGTGTTCGTCAAGAAATATTAGGCGATGTTATCAATACTTCTTTGCAAGCAGCTTTTGAGCAAGAGAAAGTACAGCCTGCTGGTCAGCCAAAAATCGAAATTACTCAGTTTGAGTCCGGCAAAGATTTAGAGTTTGCTGCGGTATTTGAAGTCTACCCAGAAATCGTAATAGCGTCATTTGATGATTTCAGCGTTGAAAAACTAACGGCTGACATTGCCGAAGATAATATTGACACTATGGTTGAGTCGTTACGTGGTCAGCAAGCTACGTTAACGGTTGTCGAGCGCGTAGCAGCCAATGGCGATAGTGTTAACGTAGATTATTTAGGGACGAAAGACGGCGAAGAATTTGCTGGTGGTAAAGCAGAAAAGCAAGACCTAGTGCTAGGTTCTCGGGCTATGATTCCAGGTTTTGAAGAAGGGATAGAGGGGCTTGGTGCAGGTGATCACAAAACCTTATCGCTAAGTTTTCCAGACGATTACCATGCTGATGAGCTTAAAGGCGCTGCGGTAGAGTTTGCGGTAACAGTTAACAGTGTATCGGAGAAAGTGTTACCTGCTGTTGACGAGGCGCTATTGAAGAAGTTTGGCGCAGAACATGGTGACTTGACCAGGTTTCGTGAAGATATTAAGAAAAATATGGTGCGTGAATTAGCGACAGCAGTCAAAAACAAAATTAAAACATCCGTAATGGATCAACTGTTAGAAGCTAATAAAGTTGACTTGCCAAGTGCTTTGATAGCTTCGGAAACTGAAGCGCTTAGAAATCAAATGATGCAACAGTTTGGCGGTATGCAACAAAATAAAGATTTGGATCTTAAGTCATTATTGCCTGATGATATGTTTAAAGAGCAAGCAAATCGTCGTGTCGCTCTAGGTTTGCTGTTGAGTGAAGTCGTCAAGGAAAATAAACTGATAGTCGATGCTGGCAAAGTGATCTCAACGATTGAGGAATTGGCGGCTTCTTATGATGATCCACAGGAAGTCATAAATTACTATAATCAAAACCCTCAATTGAAATCAGGTATTGAATCTTCTGTTTTAGAAGATATGGTTGTTGATCTTATCTTAGAAAAAGCGACTGTTACCGAAAAATCAGTTAGTTATGAAGACGCTGTAAGTAAAGATAGCGAATAAGCAATCGTTTGCTTATTGATCTAATCGCTTATTGAATAATCAATCATGGTATAAAAATTATCCCATCCCTTAAGGGGTGGGATAAATCCCCTCTTATATTTTTCAGATGACTGGCAACTCTTGCAATCACGGGTTAAGCTTAATTTAAAGCGATGGCGTATGTTGCAGGAGATCTGTTTTCTGTTCAGCGACGTTATAAGAGGCACACTTGTCAAAACGGGAATCAAGTCAACATGACCAACTTTCAACCTCATAATGCAAAGCAAGGTGGGATGCCCACAATGACATCAATGGTAGATGTGACTAGTAGTGGCCTTGTTCCTATGGTCGTAGAACAGACTGCACGCGGTGAACGTTCTTACGATATCTACTCACGGTTACTTAAAGAGCGTGTTATCTTTCTTGTCGGTCAAGTTGAAGATCATATGGCGAACCTTGTTGTTGCGCAGTTGCTCTTCTTAGAAGCCGAAAATCCAGACAAAGATATCCATTTGTATATTAATTCACCGGGTGGATCTGTAACTGCTGGCATGTCTATTTACGACACCATGCAGTTCATTAAGCCAGACGTGAGTACTATGTGTATCGGTCAGGCGTGTAGTATGGGAGCGTTTTTGTTGAACGCCGGTGCAGCGGGTAAGCGTTTTTGCTTGCCGAATGCGCGCACCATGATTCACCAGCCAAGTGGTGGTGCTCAAGGGCAAGCGACCGATATTTCGATTCAAGCAGAAGAAATCTTGAAGATACGGCAACGTCTTAACGAGATTATGGCAAAACATTCAGGGCGAGACGTGGAAGACGTTGCTCGCGACACAGAACGTGATCGCTTTATGAGCGCCGACGAGTCAAAGGCATATGGTCTAATAGATGATGTGTTAGCGTCGCGTAATATTGACTAGTGCGCTAAATAAGGCGCCATTATAGCGTGCCAATATTAGCCAACACTGAGTTACATTGTATAGAGAATACGTTTGCATTAAATATTTCAGCAAACGTACATAATTAATTGACAGATTCGATAGAAAAATAAGGTATTAAAATGGCCGATAAAGGTAAAGACGGAACTGATGACAGCGGTAAATTGCTTTATTGTTCGTTTTGTGGAAAAAGCCAACACGAAGTCCGTAAGTTAATTGCAGGCCCATCGGTATTTATTTGTAATGAATGCGTCGATTTATGTAATGACATCATTCGCGAAGAGATTCAAGAGAGTGCGTCTTCAGAAGGTGGATCTGAAAAGCTCCCAACGCCGAAAGAGATTACAGGGATTCTAGACCAATACGTTATCGGTCAGTTTCGTGCTAAACGAGTATTATCTGTTGCCGTCTACAACCATTACAAGCGTTTACGTTTCGGAGAAGCAGAAGGTAAAGACAAAGATACTGTTGAGTTAGGTAAAAGTAATATTCTTATGGTGGGACCAACCGGCAGTGGTAAAACATTGTTGGCTGAAACACTCGCTCGCTTATTAGATGTCCCTTTTACTATCGCCGATGCCACCACGCTAACTGAAGCAGGTTACGTAGGTGAAGACGTTGAAAATATCATTCAAAAATTATTACAAAAATGTGATTACGATGTGGAAAAAGCGCAGCAAGGCATTGTTTACATTGACGAGATTGACAAGATCTCACGTAAAAGTGATAACCCGTCAATTACTCGTGATGTTTCTGGCGAAGGTGTTCAGCAAGCATTATTGAAGTTGATCGAGGGTACTGTTGCTTCAGTGCCACCACAAGGTGGTCGTAAACATCCCCAGCAAGAGTTTCTGCAAGTCGATACTTCAAATATATTGTTCGTTTGTGGTGGTGCGTTTGCAGGCTTAGATAAGGTTATTCGCGATCGTTCGGAGAAGGGTGGCATTGGGTTTAATGCCGTCGTGAAAAATAAAGATAAGGACAAAGGTATAGGTGAAGCGCTGAAGAATCTTGAATCAGAAGATTTGGTTGCATACGGTCTAATTCCGGAGTTTGTGGGTCGCTTACCCATGATAGCCACATTGGAAGAGTTGGATGAACAAGCTTTGATCCAAATTCTGACAGAACCGAAAAATTCTCTCACCAAGCAGTATACGAAGTTATTTGAAATGGAAGGTGTAGAAATCGATTTTCGTGAAGATGCTCTTAAGGCTGTTGCGATTAAAGCAATGATGAGGAAAACCGGTGCCCGTGGTCTTCGATCCATCATGGAAGCGGTATTGTTAGATACAATGTACCGTATTCCATCCGAAGAAAACGTCGTTAAGGTTGTCGTTGATGAAGGTGTGATTAACGGCGAGTCCGAACCACTACTGGTCTACGATAACGCCGATAAAGTCAGAGCACAAATGGAAGAATAGGCACCTTTGCTTCATAAACGGCCTCCTTTAAGGAGGCCGTTTTTGTATGCAGTATAAGGATTTCCTAATGTACACACTTGTAATTTAGTTCGATGGTCACCACTATAAACGAGATAACAAGACTGAACATGTCATTGGGTTAAATCGCTTTTTAGTGCAGTGTCTAGCCCAGATTATTGTGTTGTATTAAATCTACAGCTACTCCCCTACATAAAGAGGTCCAAATAGTGTCATCTCCTGAAGCCGCTACAGAACTAGAATTCCCTCTATTGCCCCTGCGTGATGTTGTGGTTTATCCACACATGGTACTGCCCCTATTTGTGGGTCGTGCTAAGTCTATTAAGGCCTTGGAAGAGGCGATGAAAAGTAATAAGCAAGTGCTGCTCATCGCTCAAAAGGATGCAAGTGATGACGACCCGACTGCTGAAAGTCTTTACGAGATAGGTACGGTTGCATCTATATTACAGTTGCTCAAATTACCTGATGGTACCGTCAAAGTGTTGGTCGAAGGTGCTTATCGAGCTCATATTAATAGGTTAATTGAAGAAGAACACTTTACTCGTGCGAAAGTCAGTGCGGTAGAGACACAAGAAATCAATGAAGATGATGCAAAAGTGTTGATGAGTACGGTGAGGCATCAATTCGAGCAGTATGTCGATCTTAGTAAGAAAGTGCCTGTTGAGGTAATGGCTTCTTTATCCGGCATTGATGACCCCGGTCGCCTAGCGGATACCATAGCTGCACATATGTCGCTTCAGCTTCCACAGAAGCAAGAAGCACTGGAAATTCAAAATGAACAAGATCGCTTAGAGCACTTATTGTCGATGATGGACGCAGAGATAGATGTACATCAAGTCGAAAAACGCATCCGCGGCCGTGTTAAAAAGCAAATGGAAAAAAGTCAGCGCGAGTACTACCTCAATGAACAAATGAAAGCCATTCAAAAAGAACTGGGTGATCTAGGAGAAGAACTGAGCGAAGCAGAAGAGTTAGAGCGAAAAATTAATGGCGCAGGTATGCCAAAAGAGGCGTCTGAAAAAGCATTGTCGGAGCTCAATAAGCTCAAAATGATGTCACCTATGTCAGCAGAAGCGTCAGTGTTACGATCGTATATTGACTGGATGATCAGTGTGCCATGGAAAAAACGCAGTAAAGTCCGCAATGACCTATTACGAGCAGAAGAGATTCTTGAGGAGGATCATTACGGCCTAGATGATGTAAAAGAGCGTATTTTAGAATATCTAGCCGTTCAAGCACGTGTTAAACGCGTCAAAGGCCCCGTGTTATGTTTGGTCGGTCCGCCAGGTGTTGGTAAGACATCTTTAGGCGAATCTATTGCTCGGGCCACCAACCGTAAATTTGTTCGTATGGCCTTGGGGGGTGTGCGTGACGAGGCCGAAATTCGTGGGCATCGTCGTACCTATATAGGCTCAATGCCGGGTAAACTGGTACAAAAAATGTCTAAGGTGGGGGTTAAGAACCCACTTTTTTTGCTCGACGAAATTGATAAGATGGGTATGGATAATCGAGGCGACCCTGCATCGGCTCTACTCGAAGTGCTGGATCCAGAGCAAAATCATACGTTCAACGATCATTACTTAGAAGTTGATTATGACTTATCTGATGTTATGTTCGTGTGCACATCAAACTCCATGAATATCCCCAGTCCTTTGCTAGATCGGATGGAAGTGATCCGTATTCCGGGCTATACCGAGGACGAGAAGCTGAACATCGCACAAAAATATCTTATCCCGAAACAGCAGAAACTTAATGGCTTAAAGAATGGCGAGTTACACGTCAATGACAGTGCTATTAAAGACATCGTACGTTATTTTACCCGTGAAGCGGGGGTGCGTAATCTTGATAGAGAAGTGGCGAAAATCGCTCGTAAAGCGGTCGCGGCCTTCGCAAAAGATAAAACACTACAAACATTAACGGTTAGCCATGAAAATATTGAAGAATATCTTGGTGTGCGGAAATACGATTATGGTATTGCAGAGTCTGAAAATCAAATTGGTCAGGTCACTGGACTTGCTTGGACACAGGTAGGTGGAGAACTTTTAACGATAGAAGCCTCAGCTGTTTATGGTAAAGGCCACATGATTAAAACGGGCTCCTTGGGTGATGTGATGCAAGAGTCAATTCAAGCGGCATTAACGGTTGTGCGTTCAAGGGCACAAGCCCTCGGTATAGCGCCTAATTACCTTGAAAAATTTGATATTCATATCCACGTGCCTGAAGGTGCAACCCCTAAAGATGGTCCAAGTGCTGGTATTGCAATGACCACAGCATTGGTTTCAGTGTTAACGAATAACCCGGTAAAAGCAGATGTAGCCATGACCGGTGAAGTCACTCTGCGTGGTGAAGTACTTCGTATTGGTGGTTTAAAAGAGAAATTATTGGCCGCGCATCGGGGTGGAATTAAGACTGTTATCATTCCTCACGGTAACGAACGTGATTTGAAGGAGATTCCCGATAATATTAAGGCAGATTTGAGTATTATCCCCGTTAAGTGGATAGACCAAGTACTAGAAGTTGCGTTACAATCATTGCCGGTCTCACTAAGCGATGACGAGTACAAGGCGTTAGAAGCCAAAGCGTTGGAAGCTAAGGAGATGCAGTCAAGAAGCGGTTATGAAACAGTTAAACATTGAGTTTTCTGTGGGTATCGTGGTGATGTGAACACAGACGTGGATAGTCCTCATGTTAATGTGTACTATCTCCAGCGTTTGTTTATAGTGATGACCTTAAACAGGCTTTTTGTTAGCAGTGCTTTTGTTTTATGCGCTCCCTCAGCCGATTCTGCAGTTTTTTTGTAGATAAAGTTAAGATAACAGAAGTGTTGGATGTCGCACAAAACAAATATGTGCGATATTTTAAACATCAGAGTATAAAAAAATATAACAGTAACTTTCTCAGTGCTAAACAGCTTTGTAATACAGCGCTTAGCAATGACAATCAAAATACTAATTAAAAATTAATTAAAGGGGCATATCGTGAATAAATCAGAGCTTATCGAAGCTATTGCTGCATCGGCAGATCTTCCTAAGGCAGCTGCTGGCCGTGCATTAGACGCTGTTATTGATACCATAGAAAATACTTTAAAAAATGGTGATCCAGTAACATTAGTAGGGTTTGGCACTTTTTCTGTAAAAGATCGTGCCGCTCGAACGGGCCGCAACCCACAAACGGGCGAACCTATCCAAATTAAAGCGGCAAAAATTCCAGGCTTTAAAGCGGGTAAATCACTGAAAGACGCAGTTAATATCTAACGCTAAGTCTTAACAGAAAGGGAAATGATATCAGGCATGTAACCTCTAGATTCCAATATCTGTGTGGTTACATGCCATAAGCTTGCGAGCCACTAAAAGAGGTGCATTAAATGCGCCTTTTTTAGTGGCTCATATTTAGTGCAGAGATTATCCACACATCTCTTCAGTCAACCATCATTCATCATGACTGTGGTAGAATAGAAAGCTTAATTATATCAAATATTACTAACCATTCTTACTGTATATAGAGGCCAAACATGCTGCAAAGTATGCGAAATAAAACCAAAGGTTTAGTTGCTGTTTTTGTGATTGGATTATTAACCATTCCTTTGGCATTGGTGGGTGTTGAAAATCTGTTTAATGGCACTAGCAATGTAGGCGAGGCCGCTAAAGTTGACGGTTCAATTATTACCGAAAGAGATGTACAGCTTGCCACAGCAAGAGAAAGGCAACGTCTACAAACTCAATATGGCGACAATTTCCCCGCAGCTTTCTTTACCGATGAGCGGTTGAGAGAATTGTCCATGACCAGTCTTGTTCAGCGAGCATTGATGGTTAATGTCGCTGAGAAAGGAAAAATGACATTTTCCGACCGCGATATTGATCAATCTATAATTGAACAGCCCCTTTTTCAAGTGGCAGGCACTTTTAATCAACAGCAGTTTTTGCAGAGTGTTAGGAACTTAGGTCATACTGCGTTATCTTTCCGAGCATTGTTAAAAAGTGATATGTTAGCTAATCAGATGCAGGGAGCTGTTGTTTATAGCGAGTTCATCACCGATAAAGAGATTGATCAGATGATTGCGTTGTCTCAACAAACACGCGATTTTTCTTGGATTACTTTACCTATTGGTGACTTACCAAAAACAATCTCGGTGACAGAGGCTGAAATAGCGACCCATTACGAAGCTAACAAACAAGAGTATCTCTCAAACGAAGAGGTGTCGATAGAATATATTGACCTAAATGTTAGTGATATTAGTAAGGGTATTATTATTGATGAAGCAGCTGTAATGCAAGAATATGATGTTATCGTCGCTAGTTATAGCTCAAGCACCGATCGTGAAGCCGCTCATATTATGGTAGAGGGTAGTGACGAAGCCGCTAAGCAAAAAATCGCAGATTTACAAGATAAGTTGAGTGTGGGTGATAATTTCATTACTTTAGCAAGTGACTATTCTGACGATTTTGGTACTAGAGACAATGGTGGTAATTTGGGCGTTAGTAACGGCGATGCTTTCCCTGACGCTTTTGAGGAAGCATTATTAGGCCTAACCTCAGGGCAAGTGTCCGGGCCAATAGAAATTGACGGTGCTACCCATTTTATTAAACTACTGAGTATTAGAGAGAATACTGCACCTAGTTTCGAGTCTCAGCAGGAAAAAATTACTATAGATCTCAAACGAGCGAGAGCAGAAGAGCAATTTATAAACGATGTTCAAGCACTGGAAGACCTCGCTTACAATGCCGAAAGCTTATCCGAAGTGGCCGATCTGCTGGCTATAAATGTTATAGACACAGCGTTATTTTCTCGAGTTAACGCGCTAACAGTCGATACGATTCTACAAGACAGTCGTATTCTCGATGCAGCCTTTAGCGAACAAGTGATCAAAGAGGGGCATAGTAGCAATTTGCTCAATATCTCATCGGATAGAGTGGTAGTGGTTAAATTATTACAACATAAACCGATTAGAACACTTACACTAATCGAAAAACGTGAAGCGATCACCATCGAGCTACAATTAGAAAAAGCGAAGTCACACATTGCTGAGCAAGCTAATTCACTTCGTGAAGCATTAGATGATGGAACAGATATAGAGACACTTGCGGCACAGAATGAACTGACTGTTAGTATTAAAACGGGTATTCAACGCAATGCTTCTGGTGTACCTGAAGACTTAATGTTGAGCGTTTTTGAAATGCCTCACCCACTTAAGATAGATGATAAATCATCATCAGACGATTCAAATGGAGCTGCTGCTGAGGTGTCGTTGTTAGAGCGACATCTTAATAATGGTGATTATGTACTTGTCAGTTTATCTAAGGTTGTGGCCGGTGATGCAGAGTCCCTCACGAGTGCAGAAAGACAAAGCTTCAGAAGCAGTCTTTCTTCGAGGATTGCGGGTGTCGAGTACCGTGCGTGGCAAGCACAATTAGATAGCGATGCAGATGTAAAAATCTATCGTTCAAAAAATTCAGCAGTTTATTAATACGCTGACCTAATTAAGAGCGTTAAGTGGCGTGGATGCCACCTAACGCTCTTGTTGAATATTTATTGGTCAGTAGTAAGTGTAATGTTTATTCTTTATTTTCTATTCATTCTATCTTGCACCACTTTATAAACCTTTCTTTTCACATCGATCATATCCTTCCTTATATACTCTCTCCCCATACCCCAAATCAATGTTATACCTTTTAATGCTAAGCCATGATGCGCGACATTTTTTTGTCATTTTGTTGGTGCGATGGTTGTAGTAATTTCTAAGTATATGATTAATATAGTTTTTTGTACTTGGCACTGCCTTTGCAGATAAAATGTTTATCATATGTAAATTGTCGTTTTACATATATCGAATATTTTGTAATAGAGGTTGATCATGACAGAAAGCGTACGCCAAGTAGTGCCATCCAGCGCATCATCATTTTCAGGTGTGTTATTTTCTTCTTCAGATAGCGGTGCTACATTCGATAACAGCACTGCGACTAACCCTCCAACCAATGATATTTTTAGTCATGTCGACATGCAGTTAACGACAGGATCGAAAGCAATACCTGATAATAAGCCAGTAACATCTCCATCTAAATCAGCTGCTGAGCTATTTACAGATCTGTCAGTTCAGCTAACTGAGTCGTATAGTTTATTAGAAGAGCAGGTTGCAGATTTAACTTCCGAATTGAATACCGTCAGTGAGCAGCGAATACAAGAGTTAAAAGATAAGGAGCAAGTCGCCAATCGTTTAGAGCAATTAATTAATTTTTTACCGGGTGGCGTTGTAGTACTTGACCAACGTGGCATCGTGGTTGAAATAAATCCTACAGCAGAAGAAATGTTGGAGCGTCATTTAAAGGGACGACTATGGCGTGATGTAATCAGTCAATGTTTTTCCCCCAAGAGTGACGATGGGCATGAAGTGTCAAACAACAAAGGTAAACGGATTAACATTGCTACACGTTCTCTAGGTGTAGACGGTCAAATTATCCTGCTAACCGATCAAACAGAAACTCGTCACTTACAAGCTCAGTTAAGCCGCCATGAGCGATTAACGGCATTAGGTAAAATGGTTTCTACTCTCGCACACCAAGTACGTACGCCATTGTCTGCCGCCATGTTATATGCAAACCATATTTTAGATGAATCATTACCTGTGCATAAGCGTCAGGATTTCACACAAAAAATAGTGAATAGATTACATGAAATGGAACGACAAGTACGCGATATGCTGTTGTTTGTAAAAGCGGGCATGCCACTTGACGATAGGTTAACTATTGGTGAGCTTCAATCACAGCTTGTAGAGTCAACAGAAATGTTGTTCACACATCATTCGGTCAAGTGTCGCTGGCTAACGGAAAACTCTGAAAAAAACATTACCTGCAACAAAGATGCATTAATCGGCGCTGTATTAAACCTGATCAACAATAGTGTACAAGCAATGGAAGATGTTAAAGATAAGGGCATAGAAAAAAATGCCGAGTTATGTATAGCGCTATATCAGCAGCACACTGATCAGTTAGTCATTAACGTTGTTGATAATGGTGTTGGGATTGATGACGTCGCTAAACCGCATGTCAACGAGTTATTTTTTACGACTAAGTCACAGGGTACAGGTATTGGCCTGTCAGTGGTCAACACGGTAGTCAAGGCACACAACAGTGGGACATTTAGTTTGAAAAATAACCTATCTTCGGGTGCATCTGCAGTTCTCACATTACCGATTTTATTATCAGACTAGGAGTCTGATAATAACAGTAATAAATGTCCGTGAAGCAGATTACAGAAACAACCAAAAAATAGAGCAATAGAGAGAGTATATTATGTCAGCTTTACTGTCGAACTCAGAAACGATTGATAACTCAGTGGCGTATTCTGGTAGCCTTGGGAAAAATGATCCACAGAACACTTCCAAAATACAAAAGTTACTAGTGGTTGAAGACGACTTTGCTCTTCGCGAAGCCCTTGAAGATACCTTATCATTGGCACATTACAATGTGGTTTCAGCTAAAAGTGCCGAACAAGCGATAGACATGCTGAGCCGACTAAAAAACATTTCAATGGTGGTTTCAGATATTAACATGGGCGTATTGAGCGGACACGATTTGCTACAACATATCACGGAGTCACATGCACATATTCCGGTTCTGTTAATGACTGCTTACGGCAGTGTACGCGATTCTGTCGATGCTATGCGACACGGTGCAGTTGACTACCTAGTAAAACCGTTCGAACCTAAAGAGTTAGTTGATATCGTACAGCGACAACTGGGTCACGCTATTGTCAGCAGTACTGATATGCCAGTAGCGGTAGACGCTTATAGTCAACAACTATTACAGTTAAGTACGCGTGTTGCGCAGTCTAATTCTACGGCTCTTATTTTAGGTGAATCGGGTACTGGCAAAGAAGTGTTGGCTCGGTTTATACATCAAAAATCCAGTCGTGCTAACAAACCGTTTATTGCCATCAATTGCGCCGCTATTCCAGAAAATATGTTGGAAGCCATGTTGTTTGGTTACGAAAAAGGTGCATACACTGGGGCGTTAGCCTGTACTCCTGGGAAATTTGAACAAGCTAACGGCGGCACTCTGTTGCTAGATGAAATATCTGAAATGGATATAGGGCTTCAAGCAAAACTCCTTCGGGTGCTTCAAGAACAGGAAGTTGAGCGCCTAGGCGGTAAAAAAGTCATTGCCTTGGATGTACGTGTCATTGCTACCTCAAACCGTAATATGGTGACACAGGTTGCTGAAGGTAAGTTCAGAGAAGATTTATATTACCGTTTAAGCGTACTTCCCTTAGTGTGGAAACCGTTACGCGAAAGACGAGATGATATTTTACCTTTAGCTCAGTTGCTTCTGAGTAAGCATTCTACCAAGCAAAAGCGCTCCCGCATGGTGATTCACTCTCAGGCGCAGCAAGCACTGTTAACGCATCCTTGGCCAGGTAACGTAAGAGAGTTAGATAACGTCATTCAGCGAGCGCTGATTTTACAACAAGGAAATATAATCCAAGCGAATGATCTTGGCTTTGATATGATGTCGATGTCAGTCAGTGGTACTACTTTACCATCACCGCTAGATAATGTTATCGCGCAAGAGGAGGAAAACTTTAACACGTCTAGTTTTTCAGAAAATACTCATGAGACTAGAATATCTTCCGACTCAATATTATACCCAAAGATTGCTAATGAAGAGGGTAGGTCAACAGGTAACCGCCATTCATTAGTAGGTATGCTTGATGCTGAAAGTTCAGCCCAGTGTTTAGGTGATAATTTACAAATTAAAGAATTTGAAATTATTGCAGAAACTTTACAACAAGAAAGCGGAAGTCGTAAAAATACAGCAGAACGTTTGGGTATTAGTCCACGGACATTACGCTATAAATTAGCTAAGATGCGTGAAGCAGGTTTGATAGATAGATAGTTACATTAGGCGATGAGACGCAGTCAAAAAAGGCTATTGAATGTTATTGTTACAATAAAAATATCTATCAAAAAGTATTGATGGTTTGTTGGGTAAGGGTTGAATTTCGTTGGCCAAACAAGAGGCAAGCGTTGCTTTATCTGGTGTAAGATGTACCTATAACTCGATGTCTTGATAGGGTATTTTCCATGTTTATTTATTGTTTTGCGTAACGTGTCAAGCAGGAGATGTTTATGACTGATGCCAATAATACCAATCAAATTGGTTCTGTTGATGGTTCTAACCATAGCCTTAATAATAATGAAGATGATCCATACACTGATGATAAATCACCTTCTCTATCTATTGATGCTAGACGGCGTTTAGAAGAACGGTTGGCTTAGCGTTAACTCGAAAAAGAAATTCGAGATCTTAATTTATAACTGTCTTATGCATTTCCACAGTCAATTTCTCTTTGCTCGTTGTTTGCACTCATACTTTAGATGAGTGCAAACTTACTTCTGTAGTATCCCCCGTAACCTATCTTTTGAGCGTCCGGTATTACACCTCAGTTGTTGATGTGTGTGATGTATGGTGGTGGATATCCCATCAGTTTATTTACATAGAGGTAGTGCCTGTCAACAATTGGCCTGGTTTGTGCTAAATAAATACTGAAAGGTGAATAAGAGCCAAAAAAATGTCGTTGAACCGATCCACACCCAATGACAAGTTTTTGTTAACCAATATAGACGTGATTTAATAAGAGTACTGAGGTGTTATATGATTTCTGACCGAATGGATATTAATCGTGTCCTTGCAGAAATGCGTTCTATGAAGGCGCAGACTCAACCTGCCCAAATCGAACGTAATATTAACCCGTTACAGTCACTCAGTGACGGTGTTAAACCCACATCAGAAAGTTCTAGTTTTGGCAATGTCATGTCACAGGCAGTTAACCACGTAGACGCCCTTCATAAAACATCAAATCAGCTTGCTACCGCTTATGAGAAAGGCCAAGCAGGTGTTGATATTACCGATGTAATGATTGCGTCACAAAAAGCTAGTGTGTCCTTTCAAGCAATGTTACAAGTAAGAAATAAAATGGTAGATGCATACCGCGACGTGATGAATATGCCGGTATAAGCCACCTTTCGGCTTACACTGCATGCCGAATAAATAGTGACACCCATGCAATAAACTGAGATAACAGTGATGGCAACAGCAGACACGACGGCAGGTGCCGGCGAAGGTTTTAATAAAGATCAATCGACCAGCAATCTTGTCGAAGGGTTTAATAATCTAAATTTATTAAGACAAGTCGGCTTAATGGTAGCGCTGGCCGCCAGTGTCGCGATTGGCTTTGCTGTCGTGTTGTGGACTCAAGAAGATGATTATCGTCCGCTATACAGTAGCCTTAACCAATTAGATTCTTCAGAAATTATTACCATTCTTGAGCAAAATGCCATTGCGTTTAAAGTTGATACTAAAACCGGTGCATTACTTGTCACCGCCCAAGATATACACGCTGCAAGACTAAAGTTAGCTGAAGTTGGTTTGCCGAGTACCGGTTCGATTGGCTTCGAGATCTTAGATAAAGAGCAACCTTTGGGTTCAAGCCAGTTTATGGAAGCGACACGTTACCGTCGTGGTTTAGAAGGTGAATTGGCACGTACGATCTCCAGCATGAATGCTGTCCGTTCGGCGCGTGTGCATTTGGCAATTCCTAAGCGGTCGGTGTTTGTTCGTGATGCGCGTGAGCCGAGAGCATCGATTTTTGTTGAGTTATATTCTGGCCGGGCCATTACGGGCCAACAGGTGGCCGCTATGAGTAATTTAGTTGCCTCAAGTATTACCGAACTTTCACTTAAAAATGTCACTATTGTCGATCAAAAGGGTAATCTGCTATCTAAAGGCGAAGAAGACCCTAAGTTAGTGAAAGCGGCACAAGAATTAGAATATACTAGTGAAGTTGAGAAAAAAATCATCAATCGAATCCAATCATTATTGGACCCCATTATAGGTAGTAACCGCTTTCGGGCAGAAGTTGCTGCTCAAGTCGATTTTAATCAAGTTGAGCAAGCAGAGGAAATGTTCAACCCAGATCTACCCTCTATTCGTAGTGAACAGACTGTCGATGAGCAACGCGTAGGAAGTGGTGGTGTAGGAGGAATTCCCGGCGCATTGACAAACCAACCACCGGCCAATGCCGCAGCACCTGAAAATGCTGTGCCAGGCGGCGGCGACGCGGCCGATCCTCCGAGTAACTCACGATCACAAGCGACACGTAATTTCGAATTAGATCGTACTATGAGTTATACCAAGCATCAGGTAGGTAAAGTGCGTCGCTTATCTGTTGCCGTTGTTATCGATGACCGACTAGTAACAGACCCTTCAACGGGAGAGCAAAAGTATGAAACATGGGCAGACAACGAGATTGAACGATTATCTATTCTAGTGCGCGACGCGGTTGGCTTTTCAGCAGCGCGTGGTGACAGTGTTAATATTATTAACACTCCTTTCTTAAATAATGCCTTATCAGCAGAGGAGATCCCTGCTGCTAATTTTTGGGAAGAAGAGTGGTTTACGTCTTTAATTAAGCCATTAGTGGGTTTATTTATTATTTTGATTATAGTGTTAGGCCTATTGCGGCCTATATTGAAAACACTGGCGCGAACCGGTTCAGATACTCGCGACGACGAAGAAGCTCAACAATTAGCAGCACTGGAGGCAGCAGGTTTAGGTTCATTTGACGAGCTTTCTGACGAGTCCGTTACGTTAACGGGAGGTATTTCTCTATCACTACCCGGGCCGGAAGAAAGTTATGAGCAAATGCTCAATAGCATAAAAGGTCTAGTAGCCGAAGACCCAGGTAGAGTATCTCAAGTTATTAAAAGATGGATAAATGAAGATGAGTGAAGAGATCCCAACAGCACCAACAACATTAAATATGCCTAAGGTACAGCAAGCTGCCATATTATTAATGAGCTTAGGGGAGGCCGATGCGGCTGCAGTGTTAAAGCATATGGGGCCTAAAGAAGTGCAGCGCGTAGGGGCAGCGATGAGTCAATTAGCCAATGTCGAACAAGAGCAAGTACATATTGTGTTGACTAATTTTATGGAGCAGGTCAGAAACTTAACTGGACTTGGTGTCGGATCAGACAATTATATTCGTGGTATGTTGGTAACCGCATTAGGTGAAGACAAAGCGAGTGGCTTAATAGATAGGATTATTTTAGGGGGTAATACTAGTGGTTTAGATACATTAAAATGGATGGAATCTCGATCTATTGCCGATATTGTCAGAAATGAGCATCCACAAATTCAAGCTATTGTTTTAGCATATCTCGACTCTGATCAATCAGCCGAAGTGCTAGGCTACTTCCCTGAAGCGGTTCGTCTGGATATTATGATGCGTATATCTGCCCTAGATTCTGTGCAACCAGGAGCACTGCAGGAATTAAATGATATTTTAGAGAAGCAGTTTTCTGGCAGCGCTGGTTCGCAAACCACCACAATGGGTGGTTATAAGTGTGCTGCTGAAATTATGAATAACTTGGATAGTAATATCGAAGGTGATTTAATGGAGGCTATTAAAGAAGTGGATGAAGATCTGGGCAATCAAATACAAGATCTTATGTTTGTGTTTGATAATTTACGTGATGTTGATGACCGAGGGATTCAATCGTTACTTCGAGAAGTGTCATCCGAGTTACTGATTATCGCGCTCAAAGGTGCTGATAATGATTTGCAAGAAAAAATATTCGCCAATATGTCTAAACGTGCTGCTGAATTATTACGCGATGACTTAGAAGCAAAAGGTCCGGTTAGAATTTCTGAAGTAGAGGGTGCACAAAAAGAAATTCTTGCTATTGCACGTCGTATGGCCGATGCAGGAGAAATCATGCTGGGTGGAAGCGGTGAGCAGATGGTATAGCATTAAGGTTCTATTTGAAAATATACTATTTCTAATGGTTTAGATTATGTTAGAACTGGATCAATGAGTATGTTAATTAAACAATCATAATATAAGTGTTTTACTATGCCTGAGTATGTCAAACGCATTCCTGCTGAAGATATTAAACAATTTACAAACTGGTTATTACCTGTTGTCGATTCTGACAATATTGTGACAGCGGTAAAACAAAATAATAATATAAAAAGACGTGTGATTGAAGAAAAAGAAAAAAGAAAAAAGATACAAGAAAGTGATGCAAAAAAAATACTCGATGACGCATCCACCCACAATATTAAAGAAGAAATCATTGACGAAGAAATTGATGATTCTACTTTTGTTCATTCTGTATCAGCTGAACAGCTTAAAAAAATGACCGATGAAGCTGAAAAAGAAGGCTACGCTGACGGTTATGAAAAAGGTTTTAATAAAGCTAAAGACGATGGTTTTCAGCAGGGTATTGAAAAATCAAAAAAAGAGGGCCAAATAGATATTGACGAAAAAGTCGCTCGCTTAAAGTGTATTGGAGATGAATTAGTCAATTTTTTTGATGAAGAAAAAAATCATCTCGAACAACAACTGCTAGAGATGATTTGCCAGTTAACTAAAACTGTTGTTAAGCGAGAGTTAACTCTTAACTCTGACAGTATCCTCTCCGTTGTCCGAGATAGCTTGGCCCTACTTGCCGATAGAACAAAGCGAGTGACTCTATATTTACATTCACAGGATATGACCTTGGTTGAATCGACATTTTCTGAGAGTGAGTACGATATCATTATCGAGGTAGATGATGACTTACTCCCCGGTGGTTGTCGTATAGACAATCAGCATACATTGATTAACGCCTCTGTTAACGATCAGCTAGATGATGTAATAAACCGCTTTTTGCATGATAGCGAGCCACAATCTGAGGCAGATATTAAAGCCAGTAGAGAAGCCGCTAGTGCGCTTAAAAAAAATGATATTGATAATAAAATCAAGAACAACAGTGATGTTAATAGCGATGCGAGTGGCGAGGAAGATATTGATGAGAACAGTAAAATAAATACAGGAGAAAAACACCAGCCACCCAATGATAATATCTCTCATCAGGTCGAAAATGAATCACTATCACAACAAAAGATTGACACAGAAATTGAGTCAACATTTATTTCTGATCCAGAATCTTCCTTTAGTTCAGATATAGAGGGTAAGCCAGATGCCATCGAATAGCTTATCGCTTTCAGAACGTCTTAAAAATTACCAAGCCCCTGTTACGCAAACCCATCAACCTGTTGTCGAAGGCCGGCTGATACGTGTTGTTGGCTTAACCATGGAAGCGGTTGGTTTTCATGCGGCTATAGGTTGCCCTTGTTCTGTCATTAATGATGACGGTGATGCTTTAGAGGCAGAGGTGGTCGGTTTCAGTGGTGATAAATTATTCTTAATGCCGGTTAAATCGATTCAAGGTGTCCGTTCTGGGGCTAGAGTTATTCCTCAACAACACAGTAATCAATTGGTGATTAATGACCAGCTGCTTGGTCGAGTCATTGATGGCCTGGGTCACCCTCTTGATGATTTAGGTGCGCTGGATAGTACGCCAACTACCGAATCGAGCCATCCAACAGCGCAAGTGCGAATAAACCCCCTGCAGCGAGCGCCTATTGTCGAGGCTCTTGATGTGGGAATTCGTGCCATTAACGCACTCATCCCCGTCGGTAAAGGCCAGCGTTTAGGTCTGTTTGCGGGAAGTGGTGTGGGGAAAAGCGTCTTGCTCGGTATGATGACTCGCTTTACTACCGCAGATGTCGTTGTGGTGGGGTTAATTGGCGAGCGTGGACGAGAAGTAAAAGAGTTTATCGATCATAGCTTGGGCGAAGAAGGCTTAAAGCGTTCTGTTGTTGTGGCTTCTCCAGCGGATGAAAGTCCCTTGATGCGTCTGCGGGCTTCTCAGTTAGCCAGTCAAATAGCCGAATATTATCGTGATCAAGGTAAAGAGGTACTGTTGTTAATGGACTCGTTAACCCGGTATGCACAAGCTCAACGAGAAATTGCCTTGGCTATCGGCGAGCCGCCAGCCACTAAGGGTTATCCGCCCTCTGTGTTTGCTAAACTCCCCCAATTGGTTGAACGAGCCGGGAACGGTAAAGTCGGTAGCGGTTCTATAACCGCTTTTTATACGGTGCTGACCGAAGGGGATGATTTACAAGACCCTATTGCAGACTCCGCACGCGCTATCTTGGATGGTCATGTAGTGCTGTCTCGTCAGTTAGCCGAAAGCGGCATTTACCCCGCGATTGATGTCGAAATGTCTATTAGCCGGGTCACTAATAATATTCTCGATAAAACGCATATACAATGGCTGCAACGATTCAAACAGCTGATGGCGACTTATTATAAAAATCGCGACCTGATCAATATTGGTGCCTATGTTAGGGGTACGGATAAAGACGTGGATTTAGCCTTAGACTATTTTTCTCGGCTGCAGCAATTTATACAACAAGACATTGCTGAACCAGTATCGTGTGAAACGAGCTTAATTGAATTAAAAGCCATTATGATAAGTATTGATGCTGGTAGTGCCTCGCCTAGCTACGTCCCTAATCCGGCCTCACTAGGATGAGCCAATCGTCTACAGCCCCCCTTTTATTAGTACTGCAACAGGCAAAAAAAATACAGGAATCGATGGCTAAAAAGGTACATGCAGCCAATGCCTTTATTCAACAAGAACAGGTGCAAGCAAAAAATCTAGACGATTATTTAAACGAATACCAAAAAAAAATACGCGGACAACACAGGTGTACTGTGTCTGAAACTATGCGTTACAGGGGGTTTTGTGCTCAGTTAGAAAGCGCGTTAGAGCAACAACGTGAAAAAGTGCGCTTAGCCAAATCACACCTTACTCTGCTCCGTCATTCGCTTATGCAGCAGCAGCACAAAACAGCAGTGCTAGAGGACCTCATCAAAAAAAAACAACAACATGTTAATGTCGTTGATGAAAAGAAGTTACAAGCACTGGTAGACGAATTATCGGCTCGACAATATATAACTTCGAATAATCAAATGACGTAACGAGTGCTTCGTAGGAGCGTCCATTTATCCTTGCTGAATCACGCGGGTACTGACGAGTCGATAGTCGGGGGTAACCGCTTAACCGGTCACTCACTGAACATCATACCGTTAGTAGGCTCGATAAATATCTACATGTTAAATAAGGTCCTAGTTTCATTATTGCCGACTCGATAAATAGTTATGTTGGTACTCAACTTGCAGTCATTGAACTGAAGCACTAATGAAAGGCTGTATTAGGCTATTTTTTCCGGTAACAGGTAATTTTTTGCCTTACTAGGGTGGTGCGTGTGACTAACAGTATTAAGGCGGCGAAGCGATGCCGTGTTATCAGTGGGTGGAGATGCTTATGAATCAGACAAATCTAGGGGCTATGTCAGGGGGTGTATTTCCTGCCCACTCTACATCAGTGGAAAAAACATCAACTAATGACACCGTTAATAAAAGAAGTACTAGTGATCGCAGCGATTTTAAAGTAAATATGGCGGCGGCCAATAAAGAAACAGACAACAGCAAACGTCAGGCATCCGCAGCGCATCAAACTCGTGATGGTAAACCAGATGATTCTGCTCTCAATCCTTCAAGTCGTTCATCAGAGGAAGCAGGTGCTGATGGCAACGATGTTGGAGGTGAATCTGAGCTGTCATCAACGTACCTTGAACCTGCGGTAGAGCCTTCACTTGCCTTAGGGCTTATTAACCCTGCTAGCATTACTGTTGACGGCGCACTGACAAGAACTATGGCAAGTCCTATGGCAAGTCCTATGGCAAGCATACTAGATAGCTCTGATTCGATTGGCCTGGTGCCTTTAGACTCAGTGCCATCACCACAAGTGGTCAGTAACACATTCACTTCTGTAGATAGCGGCTCCCCTTTAGCGAACATGCAGACACTGCCTTCTGCTATCACTAAAACCCTGATTGCAGAACAGCAAATGTCACCATCGGCGAATAACGCTTCTCCTAGTGTCTTGGCATCGTTAGTTGGGTCTACTTCGTTACCTTCTAATCAATTATTTAATAAACTGCTGGCGGATAATGCGGGCTCATCGACGGTGCACCGTGTCGATAGCGAGGCGTTTGACATTGCCTCAGCGATGAGTAAAGAATTTGACAAAGGTCAGCTTTCCTCTGTTTTTGTTACTCCGCTCATGGCAAGTAAATTATCGGCTGATTTGATACCCTCAACCCCTCTATCACTGAATACCTCATTTCAGTCCGCTGGACAGTGGGGGCAAGCGGTGACAGATAAAGTGATGTGGATGTCATCAAAAGGGATAAAAGAAGCCACAATCCAGTTAGATCCGCCTGAATTAGGTGCCTTGCAAGTAAAGGTCAGTGTGAATCAAGATCAGGCGCAAGTTAGTTTCACAGTACAGCATGCAAGTGTTAGAGAGGCGTTAGATCAGCAGTCTATGCGTTTACGAGAGATGTTTGCCGAAGAGGGACTTAATCTTGCGGATGTTGATGTGTCTGATCAATCTCAGCAGGAGGACACCCCGTCGGAGCAAGATTCACACCGCTCACCTCAAGAGTCATCCATGGTTGATGGCGTCGAAGTGCATACTACGCCCCTGTACTCATCAAGCCAGAGCTATAGTTTAGTTGATGCTTATATTTAAACCCTAGGCTTAAAATTCATAACTACAGGTTATATTTCATACCCGTTTTATCTAATCTCCATTACCGAGACAGAATAAATCAACACCATAATGTCGAATAATTTGCCAAATGGAGTGTATTATTGTAGATGTTGACGATCAAAAACTACCATCTAGAATAAATTGGCGTCCTCAAGTTCATTTCGTCACTCACCCTATTTATGCGGTATATAGTGGTATACAATAATTACTTAATAAGCGTATTTTCCAATATTAACGAATCGTAGACCTATCTCCGATAATGTCTTTTTTCATATTCCCCCACTTTTACTTTTTATACTATCCTCTAATGACTGGCGGAGGATTCTGCTTTTTTATGGCACACCAATTGCTGGTACACTAATAGAATCATTTTACGACGGATTTTTGACATGGCAGATGACAATATTGACGACGAAGATATCGAAATTGAAGAAAATAGTAGTAGTAAAAAGAAAATTATTATTTTTGCGGTCGTCGGCGTACTACTGTTCAGTATTTCAGTGGGAGGTACATTGCTAGCGCTACAAATGTTGTCGCCTGAACCTATCGCGGAAGAAGTTAGTACAGAGAAGCTTGAGGTCGATGGCAATCTGGTAGAAGAGCTAGAACCAGTGGTTGATGCAAAAGGATATGCTATTTATTTTCCTTTAAAGCCCGCTATTGTTGTTAACTTTCAGGCACGCGGACGGCAGCGTTTTTTGCAAGCCGACGTCACTTTGATGATGCGAGATAATGAGGTCGTCGAAGCAATAGAGACTCATATGCCGATGATTCGTAATGCTCTAGTATTAAAGTTTAGTTCGCAGACCTATGAAGATATGCAAACTGAGCAAGGTAGAGAACGTCTACGTCGAGAGTCGCTAGAAGAACTACAAAAAATTATGTTACAAGAAATTGATAAAACAGGCATCGAAAAACTTTTGTTTACCAGCTTTGTTATGCAATAAGCCTGTGGTTAACTCAAAATTAATATTTGAAAAGAAGATAGAGAAATTTATATTCGCCAAACTATAAGGTATTTTCTGTGCAAGATTTATTATCACAAGATGAAATTGATGCGTTATTACATGGCGTAGATGATGGCGATATTGATACTGGCGGTGATATGTCTCCAGGTGTGGTTAACGCTTATGATTTAACCACACAAGATCGAATCGTTCGTGGTCGTATGCCGACACTGGAAATGATTAACGAACGTTTTGCACGGTATACACGCATCAGTATGTTCAACTTGTTACGCCGCACAGCTGATGTCTCCGTAGGGGGCATTAATATTCAAAAATTTGGTGAATATGTGCATACGCTGTATGTTCCTACTAGTCTCAATATGGTTAAGTTTCGCCCATTAAGAGGTACAGCCCTTGTCGTATTCGATGCTAAATTAGTCTTTAAACTTGTCGATAATTTTTTTGGTGGCGACGGTCGCCATGCAAAAATTGAAGGTAGAGAGTTTACACCGACCGAATTACGCGTTGTACGTATTGTACTTGATCAAGCTTTTATCGATATGAAAGAAGCTTGGCGGGCCATATTACCTCTTGACTTCGAACACGTTAATTCTGAAGTGAATCCATCAATGGCGAATATTGTTAGTCCCAGTGAAGTGGTGGTGGTAAGTAGTTTTCATGTTGAACTAGACGGAGGGGGGGGGGAAATGCACGTTACCATCCCTTACGCTATGATTGAGCCCATCAGAGAAATGTTAGACGCTGGTTTACAAAGTGATAGCGATGAAAGAGACGATCGTTGGATCAATTCTCTACGCGAGGATATTATGCAGGCGAGCGTCCAGTTAGAAACAAAATTTGTTCAGTCGAAAATACTACTGCGCGATATCGTTGATTTGAAAAACGGCGATGTTATTCCTGTTGAGTTACCCGACGAATACATCACTAAGGCAAATGGCGTGCCCATGTTTAAAGTCGATATTGGGCAAAGCAAAGGTAACTTCGCACTAAAAGTAAACGAAATTATTAAGCGAACAAGAGCGAATGTAATTTCGCCCATTATGAAGTTAGCAGAAAAACAAGGGGCGAAAAATGAGTGAAGATGATGTTAATGATAACCCTGAAAAGGCATCTGAAGATGACGATTGGGCCGCAGCAATGCAGGAACAAGAAGTTTCGGAGGCGCAAGCAAGCGCAAAGGATGATACCGACTCTTTAGGATTTGAGGAGTTTGATAATAAACCTACAGCGGGGACAGCAGTTTCTCCTGAAATAGATATTATTTTAGATATCCCCGTCACTATATCGATGGAGGTGGGTAGTACATCAATTACTATTCGTAACTTACTCCAGCTAAACCAAGGGTCAGTTATCGAGCTTGATCGCTTAGCGGGTGAGCCTCTAAATGTTTTGGTGAATGGCACACTGATAGCTCATGGAGAAGTGGTTGTTGTAAATGAGAAATTCGGTATTCGCATGACCGACGTGATTAGCCCAGCAGAAAGAATTAAAAAATTGAGTTAAGTGTTCATTAAAACTACATTCAAAATGTCGACATAAAAAATATTGCATGAATAATAATTTAGGTTTTGGACCATGGCTAATAATAATAAAATAGTGAATATGTCAATATTTTTTGGTTTAGTATTGATATTTTTTTCTACATTCAGCTTTTCACAAAGCGAAGAAAAATTGATTGGAAATTCTATATCGGAGATCAATACGGTCACTTCTTCCGCTAGCCAAATACAACCTCCCGAAGCAGTGAAAGGTACAACCCATAAACTACCTAACTACGGGAAAAAAATTGCAGAAATGCTGCTCTATCTTGGCCTTATTGTAGGGCTGATATTTTTTTTGGCATGGATGGTGAAAAAAGCAGGCCATAATCGCCTTTCTCACACTCAGTTAATGAAAGTGACAGCTTGTTTACCACTATCCACTAAGGAAAAGCTGATGGTAGTGCAAATCGGTGATGAGCAGGTGGTGATTGGTGTAGCCCCTGGGTTTGTTGGGCATATTATGTCGCTGAAGCAACCATTAGTGGTTGAGGCTAGTAATGCAGCGGATAAATCCTCTGCCGAGGAGAAAAAGAGAGAAGTGCAAGATATAAAAAAAACAATAGGGTCGGCAAGTTTCGCCACATTACTTTCACGTCTCCAGCAGGGTAAAGAATACAATGATAAATAGCCCTACTGTTGAGTCCTTTCTTTATTTATTATCGAGTGTATTCAAATATAGAGTAAAAACGACGATTTTATTACTTTTTTTGATATTATTTTGTAGCGTTTTTTCTATGCCAGTATTTGCCCAAGATACATCAGCTACCAACAACACTACATCGTCTATTAACAAAACAATGGGGGGCTTTCCTGATTTATCAGCGATTACCTTAACGACCAATGACGACGGTAGCCAAGAATACTCCATCAGTATTCAGGTTTTATTGTTGATGACAACATTGACGTTTATTCCGGCCATATTGTTAATGATGACGTCATTTACCCGTATCATCATCGTTTTTGCCATTTTACGTCAAGCATTGGGTTTGCAGCAGTCGCCCTCGAATCAAATTTTAATAGGCATGACATTATTTCTGACACTTTTTATCATGACTCCGGTCATTAACGAGGTGAATGAAAACGCGCTCCAGCCTTATCTTGCAGAGCAAATTTCTTCTGACCAAGCAATTGATAATGTAATCGGGCCATTTCATCGTTTTATGATGGGACAAACACGAGAAAGTGACCTAAAATTATTTATGGATATCGCCGATGTTTCTGCAGTAGATACGGCAGATCAAGTGCCGTTAAGAGTATTGATCCCATCGTTTATTACCAGTGAATTAAAAACAGCATTTCAAATAGGATTTATTTTATTTATTCCATTCTTAGTCATTGATTTAGTCGTTGCCAGTGTATTGATGGCTATGGGTATGATGATGTTGTCACCGTTAATTATCTCTTTGCCTTTTAAATTAATGTTATTTGTTTTAGTTGATGGTTGGGCCATGCTAATGGGTACACTAGCGACTAGTTTTGGTATTTGATAAGATTGATATTAGGAGAAGAGTTGCTATGACACCTGAAGTGGTTATGGAATTATTTGGTAGAGCGCTATATTTAACCGTATTAATGGTAACGTTAATTGTCGGTCCGGGTTTATGCGTAGGCTTGATTGTCAGTATGTTTCAAGCGGCGACACAGATCAATGAACAGACCTTAAGTTTTTTACCTCGATTAATCATTACGTTATTTGCAATTATGTTTTTAGGTGGTTGGTTAATTACACAATTTACAGATTTATTTAATGATCTTTTCTTGAATATTCCACTGCTTATTGGTTAACGACAATGTGTAATATAATCGATAAAATAGTGCATAAAATTATTGATAGGGCCATTATTAGATCACCATGCTTAATCTTCTTGAATCAGATGTGTTGTCCTGGGTAAGCCAGTATTTCTTACCTTTAGTACGTCTTTCTGCTTTTTTTCTTTCAGCCCCTATCTTTAGTGTACGTATTGTTTCTACCCGTATACGTCTCGTATTGTCTTTGTCAGTGACTATTCTTATTGTTCCTATACTACCGGCTGTGCCGCTGATCGACGGCGTCAGTCTATCGACCGCAATTATTATTGCACAGCAAATATTAATTGGTGTCGCACTTGGCTTTACATTCCAGGTTGTTTTTCAGGTGTTCGTCCTCACCGGCCAATATATCGCTATGAAGTTAGGTTTAGGTTTTGCTTCGATGAATGATCCTAGTAATGGCGTGAGTGTAACGATTGTCTCACAGTTTTATTTGCTGACGACGACGCTTTTATTTTTAAGCTTTAACGGCCATCTGGTGTTAATTCAAATACTAGTGAATAGTTTTACCGAAATACCTATTGGCGAAGGTGGTATTAGCACGAGTAACTTATATCGCATCGTCGAGTTTGGTGGCTGGATGTTTGGCAGCGCTTTAGTCATTTCTATGCCTGTATTAACTGCCTTGTTAGTGGTGAATAGTGCGTTTGGTGTGATGAGTCGTTCTGCACCACAAATGAATATTTTTGCAGTGGGCTTCCCCATTACACTGATCTTTGGGTTAATGATTATGTGGGTAGGATTTCCAGCGTTTCTATTTTCCTTTGAACAATTTGTTGATGAAGGCATTGCTTTTGCAATCACGTTACTAACGCCATAAAAATGACGTGTTGTGATAATAGTTATTTCGACTGTTTAAGATTTTTTTTGTCGATCGAAACCTTCAATGTCACTGTAAATTATTCTATAAATAGGTTTTCTTTATTCCACATCGATTTTTCTCTAGTGAGAAAATACCTTTACATAAAAGATAGCGAGATCTTCTATGTCAGAAAATGATAGTAGTCAGGAAAAAACAGAAGAGGCTACACCAAAAAAAGCCGACAAAGCGAAAGAAGATGGCCAAATTCCTCGGTCCAAAGAATTAATTACGACAACAGTATTATTAGCAGGCACTATCGGCTTATGGCTGTTCGGAGGGATACTCGCTAACAGTCTGATGGATATTGCGAAACTCAACTTCGCAATACCTAGGGAGGCTGTTTTTGATGTTGAGTATATGTTTGGTAATTTAGGACAGTCATTTTACGATGCCTTCCTAGCACTCATTCCTATATTCTCTATTTTATTAATTGCCGCCATTGTTGGTCCTATTGCTTTAGGGGGCTGGTTATTTAGTGGGAAATCAATGATGCCGAAATTCAGTCGCATGAGTCCTGCCGCCGGTTTAAAGCGCATGTTTTCAATGAATGCACTAATTGAGTTAGCGAAAGCCTTAGCGAAAGTAGTGCTAATTATCGTGCTTTCTTTGATACTACTAAAAAGTCTCGAAGGCAATTTAATGAGCCTTGCTTACGAAGATATTCGTACTTCCATCTTACATTCTTTAGACATTAGTGTGTGGGCAGCACTGGCATTGTCCTTGGTGACTATTTTAATCGCTATTGTCGATATCCCGGTTCAAATTTTTGAAAACTCAAAAAAATTGAAAATGACTTTGCAAGAAGTTAAAGATGAAATGAAGGATACCGATGGTAAACCGGAGGTTAAAAGTAAGATTAGACAATTACAACAAGAAGTGGCAAATAGAAAAATGATGGGCGAAGTACCCGAAGCTGATGTAGTGATTACCAACCCGACTCATTATGCTATAGCGATAAAATATAATCCTGATTCAATGGAAACCCCTATCGTCGTCGCAAAGGGAGTAGAGCATGTTGCTTTTAGAATCAGAGACGTTGCTAAAGAGCACGGTGTCGACATCATTGAATCGCCTGTGCTGGCGCGTGCAATTTACAATACCACTAAAATAGATGAATCAATTCCAAAAGGACTATATGTGGCGGTCGCCAAAGTATTGGCATATGTCTTCCAGTTGCGTAACTTTAAACGTGGTATTGCCCAACGGCCATCATTCCCTTACTCGGTAGACGTGCCTGACGATTTATATTTCGACTAGCTACCGATGAGGCACACTTCTTGCGACAGCAAAGGTAATTATTCATAAGAGTCAATAAAGCGACACACTATGCAGCTACCTTCTTTTAGTCAGTTCTCTTTTCCTGATCGCCAGACTGCGTTCAACAATGTGCGTAGCGCGAGCTCGGGAAATTTTGGCATCCCTTTAGCACTGCTGACATTGTTAGGCATGATGATGCTGCCATTACCAGCATTTTTGCTTGATGTCTTTTTCTCTTTTAACATTGCGTTATCGATCGTGGTGTTGTTGGTGGGTGTTTATGCGTTACGCCCATTAGATTTTGCTGTTTTCCCCACCATTTTATTACTTGCGACCTTATTGCGCTTAGCACTCAATGTGGCGTCTACTCGCGTCGTATTATTAGAAGGGCACAATGGCGGCGATGCTGCAGGCAAAGTGATTCAAGCATTTGGCGAAGTCGTTATTGGTGGTAACTATGCAGTTGGTTTAGTCATCTTTTTGATTCTTATTATTATCAATTTCGTGGTGGTGACTAAAGGTGCTGGACGTATCTCAGAAGTGAGTGCGCGTTTTACTTTGGACGCTATGCCCGGTAAGCAAATGGCCATTGATGCAGATTTAAATGCGGGCATCATTGATCAAGAAGAGGCCAAACAGAGAAGACATGATGTGTCTAGTGAGGCGGATTTTTATGGTGCTATGGACGGCGCCAGTAAATTTGTTCGTGGTGATGCTATAGCGGGCATCCTCATTTTAATCATCAACATTATTGGAGGCTTAGGCATCGGTATGATGCAGCATGACCTAGAGTTTTCCGATGCAGTTGAAAAATATATTTTACTGACTATTGGCGACGGTCTGGTGGCACAAATTCCATCACTATTGCTATCAGTTTCTGCTGCGATTATGGTGACGCGAGTTAACAGTGCCGAAGATATGCGTGCACAAATTATGCGTCAAATGTTTGATACACCAAGAGCACTGGGGATTTCCTCGGGCGTACTTTTTCTAATGGGCGTCATCCCAGGAATGCCTCATGTGGCATTCCTGGGTTTATCCGCTGCATGCGCCGGTCTTGCATACGTAGTGCATTATCGTAATCAACAAGGCATGGTTGAAGAAGTTTCCGCTGGTGCATCCGGCGGCGGCCAAACCCACAGCACGTCAAATAATAATCCCATGTCAAATACTGCAACATTACCCGCCGGTAATAACGCCTCACTCATAGAAGGGAGAACAGAGTCAGCCGAGATTAGTTGGGATGACGTTATGCCCATCGACATTATCGGGTTAGAGGTCGGTTACCGTCTTATTCCTTTGGTAGACAAATCTCAAGGGGGTGAATTACTCGGACGCATCAAAGGTGTGCGTAAAAAGCTATCACAAGATGTAGGTTTTTTAATTCCCTCTGTGCATATTCGCGATAATCTTGATTTATTACCTAACCAGTACCGTATTACATTGATGGGGGTTAATTTAGGTGAGGCAGAAGTTTTTCTGGGTAAAGACTTAGCCATTAACCCCGGTCAAGTATTTGGTTCTATAGAAGGGCAGCCCACCACAGATCCTGCATTTGGCTTAGAGGCTGTGTGGGTGGACTCTCACCATAAAGATAAAGCGCAAACTTTAGGATATACCGTGGTCGATGTTAGCACGGTAATCGCTACCCACCTTAATCAAATCATGCAAAAACACAGCGATGAAATGTTAGGCCACGAAGATGTGCAACAGCTATTGGAGAACCTAGCGAAAAGCTCTCCCAAGTTAGTGGAAGAACTTACGCCTAATACGGTATCGATTAATATTTTACGCAAAGTACTGCAAAATTTATTACGTGAAAAAGTCTCTATTCGCGATTTCAGAAGCATAGCCGAATCCATTACAGGTTTTGGTGCATCGCAAAATGCTGATATGTTAACGGCGGCTTGTCGCCAATCCTTGTCCCGACAAATAGTCCAGGGGATTGTGGGCAACACTAATGAGCTTGCGGTGATGACATTAGATCCCAGCTTGGAACAGTTATTGCTGAAGTCTATAGAGCAGGCACAGAATTCTGGCGCGGACGTAGGCGCATTTATTGAGCCAACCATGGCGGAAAGATTACAGCAATCACTAATGGACACGGCCAGTAAACTAGAAATGGAAGGTAAACCGCTGGTGCTGTTAGTGGCTGCACCGGTACGCTTAACGTTATCGAAATTTACGCGATTATTTATACCTGACATGCACGTAATGGCTTTTAACGAAGTCCCCGACAACAAACAGCTGGTTATAGAAGCGTCTATAGGCGTTGAAAGCTAAGAGATCTTAGATCTTTTTTACAGAGGAATACCGATATGCAAGCAAAACGTTTTATTGCAGCTGACATGCGCCGCGCCCTTGATATGGTGAAAGAAGAGTATGGTGAAGACGCCATGATCATTTCGACAGAGCGAACGGTAAAGGGTGTTGAATTAGTGGCTACCGGCGAAGCCGCATTAGATCAGCTTCAGCACAATGTATCGGCATCTGCCAATGTATCTGGCTCCATAATGACTGAGCGCCAGCAAAACATTGTTACGGCTGCTACAGGTCTTAAGTCCGAGTTTCAGGCGATAGCCGCAGACTCGCTTCCTCAGGCAAGTCAGTTTTCGCAGTGCGCCACTACTTCGTCGAGAAGCTCGGTATATGCTCATCGATCTTCATCTCGTCACGGTAGTGACAATGACGTAGGCCCAGCATCAGGGAAAACCAAGCGGCAGCTTGCCGAAGAAATGGAGCTAGCCAATCGTAAAATGCAGGCAGCCCAGCAGGCTGATTCTATGACATTAGAAGATTGGGCAGATAAAGAATACGCTCAGCGACAAGCAAAGCGGCCAAAGCCACTAGTATCATTACCTCAATCGGTGTCAGAGCAGCAGGAACAGGAATGCTTCCAAGCTGAGCCGGAGCATACTTCACGTCTGCAAAATGATGCTCTAGCATCATTCCAGCGTCAATCAATTTCTGAAGATAACGATATTCGCCGTCTTCATAATGAAATTGCAGAAATGCGTGAGACACTTGAAATGCAATTAATACATATGGCGGACATGCAAGAACGTCAAATTACTGGCATGGATAAAATAAAAGGTACGACAGACGACTCTGAACTTACGCAAAATAATATTGATCAATTAGAGCTAAAAAAAATAAAAACCCAACTTGCCTTTCTATCTTTGCCCAAAGCCGCTAATGATAAAGTGGTCAAGTGCTTACAAAAAAAACCAATATCTACTGCGAAAAAATCACTCTTGTGGGCCCATATTCTTACACAGGTATCAAGGCAAATCCCTAGCGATACCACAGACCCTGTATCTCAAGGGGGTATCTTTGCTTTTTTAGGGACAACTGGAGTCGGCAAAACCACCACTATTGCTAAGCTTGCCGCACGCTATGTAATGGAGAACAGTCCTGAAGATGTGGTCTTACTCACTACTGACAGACATCGTATTGCCGCACATAATCAATTAACATCCCTTGCCAAAGTATTGAACGTACGTGTTGAAATTGTCGATGAGTTAAATCACTTGCCTCACTATTTGGATCAACTGCAAGAGTACACCCTAATATTAATAGATACCCCCGGAATGGGGCATGCTGATCCATTGTTAAAACCACACCTCAATATATTAGAAAAATGTGAGGCGTTACAAAAAGTTTTTGTGGTTCCCGCGAACAATCAATATCAAATGATCAAAGCCTCGTTGCATAGCTATGGTGTGTCTAACTTAGATTATTGCGTGATGACCAAGTTAGACGAGTGTGCTAGCTTAAGCGACGCGACCGGTGTATTGATTGAACACAATATTCCCTTGGCGTATATCACTGATGGACAATCTGTTCCTGAAGATATTGCCATTCTTAAGGCCTCTGAATTTGTAGCACGAGGTGTTAACTTATTAAAACAGCAACGAAAAAACGAAGCGTATGAGCGCCAGCAACTCTCTCAGTAATAAATTGAGTGTCTGTCTATCAAATGGCAGGCGATATTCAGTAAAGCAACTATACTGTGTTCAATGTACAATATTCTATACGCAGTTAGAATCTTCATGATTATAGGAGCAAGGTAATCAATGAGTCATCCAGTTCAAGTTATAGCCGTAACGGGTGGTAAAGGTGGGGTAGGTAAAAGCAATATATCCGTCAATTTAAGTCTAGCGCTAGCCGCTATGAACCGTAGAGTCGTATTGATGGATGCTGACTTAGGTCTCGCCAATATAGATATTCTACTCGGTATTAGAGCTGACAAGACGATCGCAGATGTATTATCTGGTGAATGCACTCTACGTGATATTTTAATTAAAGGTCCCGGCGGTATCCGCATTGTACCTGCCGCCTCGGGTGTGCAACACATGGCCTCCCTGAGTGCTCAGCAACATGGCGCAATGATCCAAGCCTTTAGTGATTTAGAAGGTCAGCTGGATGTACTAGTTATTGATACGGCTGCAGGTATTTCCGATACTGTTGTTAGTTTTGTGCGAGCGGCGCAAGAAGTGTTAGTAGTTGTTTGCGACGAGCCGTCTTCAATTACTGATGCTTACGCACTGATCAAATTGCTCAATAAAGAATACGACCTTGTACGTTTCCGTGTGATTGCTAATATGGTGGACTCGCCTAAAGAAGGTCACAACTTATTTATTAAACTGAGCGGTGTCTGTGAACGTTTTCTGGATGTGACCATGCAGTACGTGGGCGCCGTTCCTTTCGATACTAATGTGCGTAAAGCGGTACAGCGACAAAAGCCTGTCATTCAAATGTTTCCTCAAACAAAAGCATCACAAGCATATCGTCAATTGGCCAGCAAGGTGAATGAATGGCCCGTGCTCTCTTCTCCCAGAGGGCATTTAGAGTTTTTCGTTGAAAGCTTACTGGCATCATCAAGCGCTAGCCAGTCTCATGCAACCAGTCATCAGTAGTCATTTATATAGTTATGGACAAAGCGTTTTATAGTCAGTCTACTGCGGTTTACAGTAAAACCATTCGATCAATAAAAGTTGGTAGTAATAATGACTTCTGAGGGTATTGATTTGTACGAGCAGGCTCATCAAACCACACAAGTGAGCCCATCATCTATCGAAATCTGCGTCGAAGACTACGCAGGCCTCGTGAAACGTATTGCGCAGTATATGGTGGCTAAAATGCCCGCTAGTGTACAAGTAGATGACCTCATACAGTCAGGTATGATTGGTTTACTCGAGGCAGCTAAAAAATATGACGGCTCACGTGGTGCCAGCTTTGAAACTTATGCCGGCATAAGGATTCGTGGGGCAATTGTTGATGAAATTCGCAAAGGCGACTGGGTACCACGATCAGTTCATCGTAATAGCCGCCGAATTAGTGAAACTATTCGTCAGCTAGAAGCAAAATTTGGTCGAGACCCAAAAGACAGTGAAGTAGCTCAAGCTATGGGTGTAGAAATAGAAGACTACTACGCGATGTCCAGCGACGCACTATCAGGAAGATTGTTTAGTATTGAGGATTCATTTGAGGGTGATGAAGCCATTATTAGCGAAGATAAGCCATCACCCTTTATAGATCCGGATGCGAGTGTACAGCAGCAAGCGTTACGAGCTTCATTGGCACAGGCGATTGAAAACTTACCTGAACGAGAAAAACTTGTATTGTCGCTTTATTACGACCAAGAACTTAATTTAAAAGAAATAGGTCATATTTTAGGCGTTAGTGAATCCAGAATCAGTCAAATTCATAGCCAAGCAGCATTAAGGCTACGAGCAAAATTAAAAGACTGGCAACCAGCGTAATTGCCTTGCATATTTTTAGGAGATTCACTGGCTACATCGAAAACAACGTCTAGACTATAAATAGATAGCATTTCAACGAGTATGTGGAGGTTACATTGGACAAGAATATGAAAATACTCATAGTAGATGACTTTTCGACCATGCGTAGAATTATTAAAAACTTATTGAGAGATCTGGGTTTTACTAATACTCAAGAAGCGGATGATGGCTTGACCGCCTTGCCCATGCTTAAATCAGGGGACTTTGATTTTTTGGTCACCGACTGGAATATGCCAGGCATGACAGGGATAGAATTGCTAAAAGAAGTAAGAGCTGATGAAAAACTTGCAAGCCTGCCGACATTAATGGTAACGGCGGAAGCGAAAAAAGATCAGATTGTTGAAGCCGCGCAAGCAGGGGTTAATGGATATGTGGTTAAACCATTCACTGCTCAAGCATTGAAAGACAAAATAGAAAAGATTTTTGATCGTGTGTAATCAGTGTAATTAGGCATTAGTTAAAAAACAAAAGGTTTATTAATGACAAGTCAATTAGGTACACCGTCAACATCCCCCGATATGATTGATGAACTGCGCCAATGCGCAGCGCTGTTAACTGAAAAGTTACAAGGGGACAATTATGAAGAGGCGTCAGAATTAATAGCTAAGGTCATGGAATGTCGAGACCAGCATATTTTTCAATCCATTGGTAAATTAACACGTGGGTTGCACAATGCTATTGTTAATTTTAATGTGAATGGCAGTCAAGCATCAAGTGTTAATGTGAATGACTGCAAATTTCATGATGCATCAAATCGCTTAAATTATGTTATTGAATTAACGCAGAATGCGGCTGAAAAAACCATGGACATGGTGGAAGAAGCTGCGCCGATGTCACTTAGCCTTGCGCAGGAAGCTGCACTATTAAAAGTAGAGTGGTTACGTTTGCGTCAGCGTGAAATGACACCGGTAGAATTTAGAGAATTTTATACACGTCTAGATGTTTTTTTTGATGTAACGGCTACCAGTACCACCAAATTAAATGAAAACTTACAAAACATTATTCTCGAGCAGGGCTTCCAAGATTTAACGGGGCAAGTTCTGAAACGAGTGATTAGTCTCATTAGTGATGTAGAAAATAATCTTGTTTCCCTCGTGCGTATCGCAGGACAAGTTGAATCTGTTGTTGGGATAAGTTCTGAAGATGTGAATGAAAAAACAGAAAACGAAAGAGATATTAAAGGCGAAGGGCCGCAGATGAAGTCAGCGGAACGAGAAGATGTTGTAAATGGTCAAGACGAAGTAGATGATCTACTATCAAGCTTAGGTTTTTAAGGGGAACTCAATGAGTTTTGCTGATGATGAAGAGATACTCCAAGACTTTCTTGTTGAAGCTGGGGAAATTTTAGAGCAACTGTCAGAACAGTTAGTTGACTTAGAACAACGCCCTGATGACAAGGAGTTACTCAATGCAATCTTTAGAGGCTTTCACACAGTAAAAGGTGGGGCGGGTTTCTTACAATTTGATGCGATGGTCGAATGTTGTCATGTTACCGAGAATCTATTTGACATATTACGCAACGGCCAACGTCAAGTTACATCAGAATTAACCGATGTTGTGTTGCAAGCCCTTGATGCGATTAATATTCAGTTTGAAGCAGCGCAGCAACGTCAAGAGCTCCAACCCGCTGATCCAGAATTAATTCTTATGCTGGGCCGATTAGTGGCCTGCGAAGATCTTGTTCCCGACAAAGAGGCGATAACTGAAGCACCTACTGTTGAGGAACCTCAAGCAGGATCTCCAGGGGACGATATTACGGATGGTGAATTTGAGCAGCTGGTTGATGCAGTAAGCGACGTACCTGAAGTGACGCCTGTGTCTGCAGAAAGTAAATCGGTTACTGTCGATGACAATAGCAATGAAATAACAGATGATGAATTTGAAGATCTACTCGATCAATTACATGGTAAAGGCAGAGGCCCCGCAGCACCGAAAAACGAAACAATATCAACAGCCTCTACTACTGCTGAAGAGCCTAGAAAAGTCCCGGAAGCAGACGATAGCAACCTGATCGGTGATGATGAATTTGAAGCGTTACTTGACCAGTTACACGGTAAAGGCCAAGGGCCCACTAAGAGTAGCGCAGCAGCAAATGTAAAAGCTCTGGGCACTAATAAGCCATCTAGTGATAAGACTGTTGACGCCGCGCCAAAAAAAGCCAAAGCTAAAAAAGTGGAAGTGGAGGTGGAAGTGGAAGTCGAAAAAGTTGAGCCGCCTAAAGCAGCTGCACTCCAAAAGCCTGTGGCCGCAGCAAGTAAAGCGCCCGTAAACGATATTCCAATTCCACCTGCACCTGCTGCCGAAACGACAGTGCGGGTTGATACGCAACGCTTAGATGACATTATGAATATGGTCGGTGAACTTGTACTTGTGCGCAATCGCTTAGTACGATTAGGAGATAAAATTGCTGATGAAGCACTGGGTAAAGCAGTGTCAAACTTAGATGTGGTCACAGCAGATTTACAAACATCGGTAATGAAAACACGGATGCAACCCATCAAAAAAGTTTTTGGTCGTTTCCCACGGGTAGTTCGTGATTTAGCGCGCAATCTAAAAAAGGACATCAATTTAGAATTGGTAGGAGAAGATACTGACTTAGACAAAAACTTAGTTGAAGCACTGGCCGATCCCCTGGTCCATTTGGTGAGGAACTCGGTCGATCACGGGATTGAAATGCCAGATGTTCGAATGAGTAACGGTAAAGACAAAGTCGGAAGAATAATTTTAGCGGCTCAGCAAGAAGGTGATCATATCTTATTATCTATTACTGATGATGGCGGCGGCATGGATGCGAATAAACTGCGTGAAATTGCCGTTAGCAAAGGCCTTATGGATAATGATGCAGCGCAACGTTTATCGGATACAGAAGCATTTAATTTGATTTTTGCCCCTGGCTTTTCAACCAAGACAGAAATTTCAGATGTCTCTGGACGTGGTGTGGGTATGGATGTGGTGAGAACCAAAATCATGCAGCTTAATGGCTCGATCAAAATTGAGTCAGAAATGGGTAAAGGGACCAAAATAATAATCAAGGTTCCGCTGACACTGGCGATTATGCCTACTTTAATGATTATGTTGGGTTCACAAGCATTTGCCTTGCCTCTAGTGAGCGTTAATGAAATTTTCCATATGAATTTAGAAAAAATTAACATGGTTGACGGACAAGAGTGCGTCTCTATTCGTGACCAAGCAGTCCCCTTATTTTTCTTGAAAAATTGGTTGGTGAATGGTTCGGCCAATCAAGAGAAACCTAGCGAAGCACATGTAGTGATTGTGACAGTGGGAACACAACGGGTTGGTTTCGTCGTAGATCAACTTGTGGGCCAAGAAGAAGTGGTAATTAAACCTTTAGGGAAAATGCTAAACGGGACCCCGGGTATGGCAGGTGCAACGATTACCGGCGACGGTAACATCGCCTTAATACTAGATGTACCCAGCATGCTAAAACGTTATGCTACCAGCAATCTGTAAGCAGATTTACGATGCCAATAACTGTACTTATTGTCGATGATTCACATTTTTTCCAACGTGTACTGAAAGAAATTATAAGTGAAAACAAACAATTTACAGTGGTTGGTATCGCTAACGATGGGTTAGAAGCGATAGAAAAAGTACGTAGTTTACGGCCCGACGTAGTGACTATGGATTATGAAATGCCAATGATGGACGGTGTTACTGCTGTTCGTGAGATTATGTCGACTCATCCTTTGCCGATTCTTATGCTGTCCTCAATGACATTTTCGGGAGCAAGAATCACTATCGATGCGTTAGAAGCTGGCGCAGCTGATTTCATGACAAAAAACTTTGCCGAAATATCGGGTAAAGGAAGCGCCATTAAAAAACGCTTATATGATACTCTTTTAGCATTGGGCCAAAGCCAACTACTGAACCGGCAATCATCCACTTCAGAGCTTGTAGATAAAGATCCATCAAGCCTAGCATCATCTAATAAACGCACAGTCGCCTCAAACACAGTCACCTCAAACACTATTGGCTCAAGTGTTGCTGGTAAAGAAAATGGCACTTCATCCAGCGAGCCTAAAAAACGGGTAATGCCATTGCAAAAAGATTGCTCTAATGGCTATGCGGAATCTACTAAAACAGCGACTTATGCAAGTCATATTCAACGCAAAAAAAATTCTAATTTAGCGGCAACAGTAAAAATAATTGCGATTGGAGCATCAACAGGTGGTCCAGCAGCATTAACAGATCTACTGAAAGGTCTCCCCGAAAATTTCCGTTTCCCCATTCTTATTATCCAACATATGCCCCAAAATTTTACTCTAGCCTTTTCACAACGGCTAAACAAGCAGTGCGAGATAGACGTTAAAGAAGCAGAAGATGGCGATTATATTCAACCTGGTCGAGCCTTATTAGCTCCAGGTGGTAAGCAAATGATTATTGACAAAAACAACAAGAATAGAGTGAAAGTTACTGAGTCGACAGCTGAAATACATTACAAACCTTGTGTGGATATTCATTTTGCTTCTTTGTCAAATAATTATGGCGGGTCGGTATTAGGTCTTGTGTTAACAGGGATGGGAAGTGATGGATGTAATGGTGCACGTTTGCTAACAGAAAAAGGCTCGACTATATGGACTCAAACAGAGGATAGCTGTGTGGTTTATGGTATGCCAATGGCAGTTGATCGCGCTAATTTATCGAGTGCATCCTTCAATATTCAAAATATGACGAAAAACCTTAAAGAACTGTAATGAATTTTAAAGGCGTTTTTTTCAATTTCTCTTTTTAATTCCTCCTTATTCACGTTTTCCTTCACTGCTCAATCATTGCTAAAGTAATATTTTGTACTATTATTGTAGAGCATCTATTTTTAAAAGTACGAGTTTTAAAAATACAATATTCTGATATCGGCAGACAGATATCAGTAGACATTGCCCAACCGATATCAATTAGAAAGCACCTATTGTCTAGAGAAAATATATGAAGTTAGACTTGCTCAGTATTTCGGGGATTATGATTGCCTTTGCTGCGTTATTAGGTGGTAACTTTCTTGAAGGCGGAGTATGGCAGCAACTTATCAATGGGCCTGCTGCACTTATTGTGTTTGGAGGCACGATTGGAGCAGCTATGTTGCAGACACCTCACACCACACTAAAAAGAGCATTAAAACTCTCTCGTTGGATTTTTTTTCCACCTGTGATTGATTACGAAAAAACCATTAAAAAGATTGCAGGCTGGTCGACGATCACTCGGCAAAAAGGATTACTTGGGTTGGAAGATCAGGTCAACGAAGAAAAAGACCCCTATATACAAAAAGCGTTAAAATTATTAATCGATGAAGGCTCAGCACAGACATTGCGCCGTGTGCTCGAAGCAGATTTAATTTTGGATGAACAAAGAGATCAAGATGCCGTTAAGTTTTATACAAGTATGGGTGGATATGCACCAACCATCGGCATTATCGGCGCAGTCATGGGGCTGATTTATGTAATGCGTAATCTAGGTGATCCATCACAATTAGGCGCAGGCATTGCCGTTGCTTTTATTGCCACCATTTATGGAGTGGCGTTAGCTAACTTATTATTACTGCCGATTGCAAATAAATTAACAACCTATGTTAATAATCAATCCCACTTGAAAGAATTGGTTATTGAAGGCGTAATTTATGTAGCTGATGGTGAAAGTCCACGTTCTATTTCACTCAAACTGGACGGGTTTATTGTATAGCCTAAGATTTACTCTATTGAGGGTCTACTGTTGTAGAGGTCTGTTATGTTAAAAAGACGATCGATAGACTTACAGATTAATCACGAAAGATGGCTAGTGTCTTATGCTGACTTTGTTACCTTGTTATTCGCTTTCTTTGTGGTGATGTATTCTGTTTCCCATATTAATGAACAAAAATATCAAGAGTTGTCGTCTACGTTAAACGAAGTGTTTAGTGAGCGCGTTGAAAATAAACCTATTGAATACCAAGTAAGTCAACAAAAAGACTCTGCTAATAATGTGGGGAATAGTATTATGGCATTACCCGCTTTAGCGGATAAATTTTACGATCAGCTGTCTGCTTTGATAGACGAGGGTGCGATCGAAGTGACCAATAATGAATTATGGTTACATATTTCTCTTAATAATCGTATTTTGTTCGATATGGGTAGTGTTCAACCTACCTCGCAAGCGAAAGAAGTTGTCGCCAATATTTCGACAATTCTTGGTAGTACTACCAATCCAATTAGTGTTGAAGGCTTTACCGATAATTTAGCGATTAATACGGCCCAATTCCCCAGTAACTGGCAACTGTCGGCGGCGCGGGCGGCGGCGATCGTTCAGTTATTGACCGCAAACGGTGTGGCACCTGAGCAGCTATCTGCAATAGGGTATGGAGAGTTCCGGCCTATCGCAGATAACGCGACTGAGGCGGGGCGGGCTAAAAACCGAAGAGTGGCATTGGTGATTGGCAAATTTAATCAGGAGCGGCCCACGTCAGAGTCAAGTATGGCTAACGTTAGTACTTATACAGATAAACCTGACGAAGATAAGGATTTACTAGACTCCACAAATACCAATCAAACTGTTGATACTGAAATTGGTGCAGTACCGTCATCAGATACGTCCACTGACGGGAAATCAGTATTTCCGACAAGTTCACCAGAAGCTATTGAGCCGATTATCTTAGATAATGGTGAGTTACTATTTACAGCGGATCCAGAAGTGTCAGAACCATAGACACACTACCGCCGTCACCAGCGTCAATTTATACACGGTCTTGGCTAGGGCATAAAAATTGCTTGTTTTAGTATAAGTAGAGCATGAGAGTAATATCCAAGTAAATTAATATATGAACAAGTCAAGATAAACGTATCAACGACATAACATTGACGCTAAAGAGGTTCACACCGTGCAAGTCTGGACAGTCGCTAATCAAAAAGGGGGCGTCGGCAAGACGACAACCTCCGTTGCCCTTGCGGGTATTGCTGCGGAACATGGGAAGCGAGTATTACTTATTGACTTAGATCCACAGGGGTCTTTAACGTGCTATTTTGGCGGTGATCCCGATCATGTGCCCATTAGCGTGTTTACTTTATTTCAGGATAAATCTGTTATTTGTTTAGCCAGTATCATGCAATTGTTAATCCCCACCGGTTTTGACAATATAACCCTGCTGCCAGCCTCTACTGCGTTGGCCACGTTAGAGCGCTTAGCGGTAGGTAAGGGCGGCTTAGGGTTAGTGATTAGCCACACGGTAAAGCAAATAAAAGACGAGTTCGACTTGGTTATTATTGATTCTCCGCCTGTCTTAGGGGTGTTACTAATTAATGCATTAGCTGCGTGCGATAGGTTGATTATTCCTGTTCAGACCGAGCATTTGGCTTTAAAAGGCTTAGAACGAATGTTGCATACTCTGCGCATGCTTGACCAATCACAGCATCGTGCATTACGCTATGTGATCGTGCCCACTATGTTTGATCGAAGAACGCAGGCATCGGTTTTATCGCTTCGGATAATACGTCACCAACATGGAATGGATACTTGGCCGAGTAAAATCCCTATTGATACTCGCTTAAGAGATGCCAGCAGAGCGGGCGTCCCGCCAAATTCATATGATGGTAATAGTAACGGGCTGGTTGCATATCGTAGCTTATACTATTGGCTGTTAGAGGATGACACACGAGATACTTCTTCTAGCTGGGGTAAATTTAATCGATCCTCTAAAGGGCAAGTCACCCAATGACGACCAGAAAAAGACCCCAACAGGAGCTCGCGTGTTACTTCAGCGAGTTGCTTACTGAGTTAGAAGATATTGCTGATGATGCAGAAAATGCCGCAGTGCAGCACTCAGTTGCGCAACCTTTGTTGCAGCAGGCAGTGCAGCAGCGGGTAAAAAAAGTGGCGAGCGACGCTACTGATAACAATAAGTCGGCGTCAACACCTAACGACGTTAGTGATAGCAAACGTGTGTTTGCAGATGTCTCCCCATCGGCATCTTCTGCTACGACAGATCAGCAAAGACGGTCTAATCATGTCGCGTCTACCAACGAAGTGAGGCATGCACCACCACATACCACCAGTGACAAAATAGCTTATACCGTTGAGCAGGTCCCGAATCCTCGTAGTAGAGAAAATATACAAGACAAAATAGAGTCACAAAACCAAGAGAGCACACTCGCTCAAGCTTTGTCGGATAGAGCGTCTACTATGGTCGCTAACAAACTACTGAATACAGTCCCCGACACATTACCCGAAAACGCACATAACAGCGCACATAACAGCGCACATAACAGCGCACACAAAATAGTTCAACAAAAAGTACCGGAGACAAGCCCTCAAGTTTTTTTACCACCTAAAAAAGACAGTAATGTAGATGCTGATTTCGACTTAAGACAACGAGAAAAAGAGCGGTTAGAACGCTTACTTAACAGTTTTTCCCCGGTAGCAGACTTACCTGCAGTCGAGTTACCTAAAGTAGTAGCTCGCGAAGAGATTGAGTCCAAGAAAAAAAAATCCCCGATAGACACGATGGTGGTGAAAGTAAACAACCCGTCAACGCTTTCTCACTCAGTAGATACCCGCCTTCTAGATGCCCACCCCCTAAAAGCGATAACTAGACCCATAGCGTCGTCGATACCGTTAGTTGAAATGAAAGAAGCAAGCCATGTTGCTAGTAGTATTGACACCAATACCGATCAACAATGGCAACCGCTAGATCATCAATGGCTGCCCAATGGTCGACCTGCTTGGGCCGAAAATCCCTTTGATGTGTTGCTAGTGGATATTCAAGGTGTACAACTTGCCATGCCACTGGCTGCTTTAGATGGTATCTATCCTCTAGAAGAAGAGCTAACGCCGTTATTTGGTCAGTCGACATGGTTTATGGGCTTACAAAAGATGATGGCCGGCAATATTAATGTTGTTAACACCGCACAATTTATTATGCCAGAGCGTTATAAAGAAACGGATGAAATGACGTCTATGTATACAGTGGCCATTAATGGCTCGGGTTGGGCACTCGCAGTTGATGGTATACGTCAACCGATAAAGGTGAACCCCGATGATATTCGCTGGAGGGCAAGGCGTGCCGAGCGACCATGGATGGCGGGAACGATAATAAATCATGTCTGTGCATTAATCGATATTCCTTCGCTAGCGAAGATGCTTAAGCAGTACGATAGAAATCAGCCCTAAGCTAGAGAAAACTCAGCGTAAGCTAGGGGAAGGTTTAAAAATTATTGATAGTATCCTAAGAATAAACTAGAATTTTAGCTAAATAACTGGCAAGCGCCTCAGAGTTAACTATAGTAAATAAAGACAGTATTTGTTGATAGAGGATAACTAAATGTCGAGCAACACCGCACAAACTAGTACAAGTGATGATCCCGTTTTACAATGGGTAACGTTTCGTCTTGCAGGTGAGACTTATGGCATTAACGTGATGCAAGTACAAGAAGTCCTAAGACATTCAGATATCGCCCCTGTTCCTGGTGCGCCACCTTATGTCTTAGGTATCATTAACTTACGGGGTAATGTCGTTACTGTAATCGATACCCGTCATCGTTTTGGGTTAACCTCGGGCGAGCTGACTGAGAGCACTCGTATTGTGATTATAGAAGCGGATAGCCATGTTATTGGCATCTTAGTCGATAGTGTCGCTGAAGTGGTTTACTTGCGCCAATCAGAAATTGAAAATGCGCCAAATGTTGGTAACGACGAAAGTGCTAAATTTATCCAAGGCGTATGCCATAAAAATGAGGAGTTACTTATTCTGATTGAGCTAGAAAAATTATTAACTGACTCGGAATGGACTGAAGTTGACGACGTGTAATTATTGTACCCAGGGATTGTGGTAGCATAATGATTGCTAGAAGATATACTTTAAATTCAAAGCATATAAATTTCGAAAGGATGTAATATAAAAATATGACAGAAACAGTTACGACAACAGGTTTTACAGACTCATCATTAAGTGTATTACTAGAGACTACATCTCACTGGTTTGAGCTCACAGAGATGCAAGTTTTTTTCGTTGCCATGCTGTTTTTGTTCATCACGTTACTTTTCCTTACTCATTTTTCACTCAACCAAAAAAAAAATGGTAGTATTAAAAAAGACCTTAATAAGTTAAAAAAGGATTTACTTATAGCGAACAGCACCACGATTGGAATGGGTCAAAAAATAATGGATATCGAGAAAAAGCTACTTTATCGAGAGCAGACGAGTCAATTAAGTGGAGTCAATAACGGTATCAATAAAGATGACCGTGATTCACAAGTCAATTCCTCTCCCAAAGATGTGAATTCAGATGCGAGAGAAAATGGGAGAGTAGGTGAAGAATTTACTGTTTCTAACGAACACTATGTTAATGACTTAGCCTCTAACCAACATTATAAAAAGCCCGCTAAAGTTACTAACCGTTCAATGGGTAGTAAAATCAACAACTCAGCTAGTTTGTCATTAGTTAACAACAAATTCTTACATAACGATGAACTACCTAGCGACGCAGTCTACGAAAAATCTCGTCTACTGCTGTCTCAAGGCGTAGATATTAATGACGTTGTAAAACAAAGTGGCTTATCTTTTAGCGAAGTCTCTCTTATGCAGAAATTGGCAAAATAACAAGGCAAGCGACAGTACTTTATTACCCTCTACTCCCTGCCATAGATATCTTCCAGTCTAACGATGTCATCCTCATCCAAATAAGACCCCGACTGTACTTCGATAATTTCTAACGGGAGTTTGCCTGGGTTAGATAGTTGGTGTAATTCGCCAAGCGGAATATAGGTTGATTGATTCTCGCTGAGCAGCATGGTCTGTTCGCCACAGCGAACTTTGGCTGTACCTTGGACAACAACCCAATGTTCGGCGCGATGATGATGCATTTGTAGTGAGAGTTGTGCACCGGGGTTGACGACGATACGTTTTACTTGAAAGCGTTCACCTGAGTCTATTGAGTCATAATAGCCCCACGGTCGATAAACTTTTCTGTGTATGCTGCTTTCGCTACGATTTTCTTGTTTCAGTTGACTAACAATGGTTTTGACATCTTGTACGCGGTCTTTACTCGCGACCATGATGGCGTCGTCTGTCTCCACGACAACAATATTGTTTAACCCTACGGTAGCAATTAACCTTTGATCTGCCTGCACAAAACAATTGTAGTTGTCCAATGCGATGATATCGCCGCTACCTTTTTTCAATACATTGCCGTCTGAGTCTTGCTCGGAGACTTCCCATAATGCCGACCATGAGCCTACATCGCTCCACCGTGCATCCAACGGGACTACCACGGCATCCTGTGTTTTTTCCATCACCGCATAATCGATAGAGTCGTCAGGGCACGATTCAAAAGTCTCGGCATGAATACGAGTAAAGTCTAAATCTCGGGTTGCTTTAGCGATTGATTGTTCGCAACTGGCAATCATCTGAGGATTAAATTTTTCGAGTTCTTCTAAATAGCGTGATGCTTTAAATAGGAACATACCGCTGTTCCAAAGATAATCACCAGACGTGAGGTATGACTCAGCCGTTGTTTGATCAGGTTTTTCAACAAATTGATCTACGTGGTAGGCATCACGCCCGCTAATTTTTGCCCCACTTTTTACGTAGCCATAGCCCGTTTCTGCAACAGTAGGTACAATGCCAAACGTCACTAATTTACCCGACTGTGCTTGCTTGACGGCTTCGGTGACAGCCGTTTCAAACGCGGCTATATCTTTAATCACATGATCGGCGGGTAGGACTAACATCAGTGTGTCAGGTTGCGATTTAGCAACTAATGATAATGCGGCCAAGGCAATAGCTGGTGCGGTATTGCGCCCAAAAGGCTCAAGTAAAATGTCGTTGGCACGAATGTTAATGGCTCTTAATTGTTCCGCAACCATAAATCGGTGATCTTCATTGCAAATGATGATGGGAGCTTGGATGGCATACTCGTCGCCAGTAAAACCTTCTAGGCGTTGTAGGGTTTCCTGAAGCATCGTCAATGCTGATACTAGAGGAAGAAACTGTTTAGGGTATAACGAGCGCGAATAAGGCCATAAGCGTGTGCCTGAGCCGCCGGATAAAATCACAGGTAAAATCATAAGTAATTACATTTTGAATAAAAGTTATTGCTAAGTTTAGCATATACCGCCTGAGTTTTATTCGAAGCATTGCTATAATCATCCTTGCACCAGAGATCAAGGGTCAGGATCAAGGGGTCAGAGTGATTGATCCACAATAGATAAATAAAAAAGGGGATCAAGGGGTCAGAGTGATTGATCCACAATAGATAAATAAAAAAGAATAAAAAACACAAGGAGGTGTGTATGGCAAGGTTGCCACGGTTGTATGTTGAGGGCTGTTCGCATCATGTGATTCAGCGTGGGAATAATCGGCACGTGTGTTTTTTTGCTGAAGCGGATTATGCGATTTACTTGGATAAGTTACGTGAGTCGAGTGAGAAATATAAAGTCTCGATTCATGCGTTTGTATTAATGACGAATCATGTGCATTTATTACTAACACCTAAAGATGAGATGGGTGTCGGGCGAATGATGCAGGCATTAGGACGATTTTATGTCCGTTATGTCAATACGATTTATCAGCGAAGCGGCACATTATGGGAAGGACGTTATAAGTCAACACTGGTTGATAGTGATGCATACTATTTAACGGTGAGTCGCTATATAGAATTAAACCCTGTTAGGGCTGGCATGGTTGATTATCCTATAGATTACCCTTGGTCGAGTTATCAAGCGAATGGTGCGGGCAAAGACATTCGTTTATTAACACCGCATCGTTTGTATACGTTACTAGGAAAAGACAGTGCAGAAAGGCAGAAAAATTATCGAGGGTTATTCGATGGTGTGATTGCTGAGAAAACAATAGCAGAAATTCGTGAAGCAACCAATAAATCTTGGGTGTTAGGGCGTGATAGATTTAAACAAGAAATAGAGCATGCCGCCAATAGACGATTAGAATCGTTGGGTAGAGGTGGCGACAGAAAATCAACGGCTTACCATAAGAGGTTAGCGTTATTAAAGGAAAAATCAAGGACTCTGACCCCTTGATCCCTTGATCTCCTGTTATTATTGAAAATAACGTCTTCTTTCGACCCAAAGCGGACATAACAACTTCTTGTTGTTATGATAATATATTAGTAATGCTAAATTCTATCACCCACCAAACCTCTTTACAGCCTCGTATTAATGGAAGTAGTTTATGTGCAGAGTGAGACAACTATTCCTAATCACTTCTGCCATCTTTCTCTTGGGACTGAACAGTAGTTCAGCGTTTAGTGCCACCCAAAATCAAATTAAATGTCTGAACGTACTTGCTATTACTTGCTCCGTTATTTATTCAACCATCACTTCAAGCTACGAGCCACTCATAGTAACAAGCTCTGCTGTAGGGGGAGGGCTTGGATTAAATTATCTTTATAGACGATTTTACCAAGCACAATCAGCTGCTCTAGTAGCTAGTGGCGTCGTTTCATATGGAAGCCTAGAGGAAATTGATAGGGTTCGCGCCAACCTTAACGCTGCTGTACAAGAGGCTCTTATTCGGTTCCCTGATCTCGAAGCCAATACAGGTGCGTTAAACCAAGAACTAATCCCTACGATTGTCGATCTTAGGCGAGGTTATGATACGCATCTTAGGCATATTATTAATGGAGTAAAGACGCCTCCTCAGGCACAGTTTTCTGGAAACGTTCCAAACTTTTTGTATCATGGCATTGAAGAGCTAGGGGCAGACATGAATGATATTTTCTCTCGAGGCTTAAGATCCCCTAGAATGATAAATGGCTTAGGTGAGGTCGCAATAAATAGTTTTACGGCCAATTACGTTAGTAACCATCAAAGATTTGTTGATGATTGTCAGTATTGTGGCCTTGTTGCGACTTCGAAAGATATCGGAGTCGCATTATCTTTCAAGCATCTAGTTTATATACTTCGCCCTACTTCAGAAGCAATTGATATAAATAGTTTATTGGGATCTGGCAATTCTTGGCGACCAGGTGAGAATGAAGTGGCTATCCCCAACATGGTTCCAACTGAGAACATATATGGAATGTATCACGCCTCTGATGAATTTAGTGGATTATTATACCTAAACCCAAGTTTTCAACCCTGAAGGGCTGGAAGCTTATTCTTATTACGGAGAAGTTTGACTGCTGGAAATTAGTTGCTCAGTTTATGCAAAAAAATTAAACACACCAATTCTCAAAGTATTTATTTTTTCTAAACAATTTTCTAATGTCAGCTTTTGGCCGAAAGCGGACATTTTCATACAGTTGGACTGTAAAGCCACAGTGTCGAATATTGCCAATATTCGACACTACTGCTATATTAATAAATACAGTGTCTTGGGAGATTAATTATGGCAAGCAGTATGAATCTATCACTGACTAACGAATTGCGTGACTTTGTGAATACTCGTGCAGGTAACACTGGCTTATATGCGACTCCTAGTGAGTATTTACGGGACTTAATACGCCGTGATATGCAATCACAGGATGTCGTTGTTCATGTCATGGATGGGTTGAACGACCTTAAACACGGCCGTTTCTCTGATAAGTCCATTCTTGATATTGCTGAAGAAGATTAACGACTGTGCTGGGCGACAATAAGCACTACGTTTTAACGGCTACTGCAGAACGAGATTTTCGACAGGCAAGGCAATGGTCATTGTCCCGCTGGGGAGCGGAACTAACAAAAAAGTATTTTGTTAGTCTGCATGAAAGTGCTGAATACATCGCACAAAACCATCACTCTCTTGAGGATAAAGAGTATTTGACCGGTACGACCGGTTTGGGTATTCATGCCGTCAAAGAGCATTACTTAGTTTATGTGCCTATAAGGGAAGGGTATATCGGTATTGTTGCTTTGATTCGTCAAACCCGTGATGTTCCAGCGATTCTTAAAGCGAATAATTATCTTATTCGTCGAGAAATCAGTGATATTTGCAATCAGTTTTCAAACAAGTAAAAAACTAAGATAGCGCCTAATCACATGTTAATAAAAGAAGAACAAGAAACGAGGCTCGATATACTGAAACAAACGCTTAAATCGGGTGAATTAGAACTCGACCAAGGTGAAGGGGTTGATGGTGAGACTTTTATGGATGAAATGATTAATTTATGCACCAATACATTCTATGGAAATTATTTATTTTTCATGCTAAGTTAACAGCGTAAGTAACAAAATTTTACATCAGAAATTATTACGGAGGTGCATAATGATGAACAACCAAAGCGAGCAAGTCGATTTTTCTAATGTTACCTGTAGTGATTTTGGTAAGCTTTCGTCTGCACAAAAGAAACCGTCCTCCTGATCCAATCTTTTGTACTGTAGCCCCACCTTGGTCACCCGCATTTGCTGATCCCTTACCCATTCTTCCAGTCATTTCTCCTATTGAACCCACCGCTCCTTTCGTCACTAAACCCATAAATGATGTGAATAAAAGTGGCAAAAAGATATACATGAAGCGTGTAATCCAATTGATGATACCTAATTCTTGCGAATGATTACTGGGGTTGCCTATGCTTCTTAGCGAAAGCATTGTGCCCCCGTCAGCCCCTGCGCTTTCTAAAGCCCCTAATAAAAAATTATCTAGCCAGTAAGCTAGTGCGAATAAAAACGTCCAAAAAATAATAGAAAATAACGTGACAGTCAGTGTTACCAGTGTTTCGATGCTGTATAAACTCAGCAGCTGTAGTATGGGTAGAATACAAATAAATAACATGATGACCAATGATTGAACTATTGGCGCTGCTTGTCGATAAATATGCGCTTCCGTAGTGGAGCCGAGTGTTTTGAGGCCTATCCCTATAGTGCTAAATACCTGCGAGAAACGATCTCCCGCGCTATAACCCGCACCTTGGTTTTCTCTGGTAAATGAATTTGAGGTTTGTTGGCCAGATAGTCGTGTTTCGGCGTTTAGTGCAGAGCGTAAAAGAGCATCTTCCATCTCGGTATTATCACCATTAAACCACGCTTTAATTGCATCAATATAGCTTGATGCGTTAGATCGGTCATTAAAGTAAATATTGATATCTGTCAGTAAACGACCCCTTAAACCAAATTCAGTATTTTGCCACCAGTGGTGACAATAGGGCTGCCCTCTATTTTCCGCAATGGCGCCCTCATTATCTCCATTGGGCATTTTTGCGTCAGGCCCATAATTAAAAGGGAAACTGGATAAGTTTTCTTGGGCATAAGATTTATCGTAATAACCTGGTGTAGTGAGAAAGAATTTCGACCCTGCCCATGCAATATCATCATCAATATTGGCTAGTGTCGATGTAGGTTGATCTCTAAAAAACTGATTTGCTGCGTATTCCGGTGAAGCTGAACACCCATTCCGGCGGAAGATGAACACCTCCCAGCCCTAAACATTGGCTAGCGTCTTTTTACGCCAAGTGTTCATCTTCAGTCAAGGAACTCATTGCTTTTCTCATCGATTCCCCTTTGAGCGGTAGCTTGTGTGCGTTGTGAAGAAGCCGGTCGAGGATGGCATCGGCCAGTGTCGCGTCGCCGATATAGCTATGCCATTTGGTCACCGGGAATTGACTGGTGACGATGGTGGACTTGCTGCCGTGACGGTCTTCCATTATTTCCAATAGGTCATTGCGCTGACTTTGAGTTAAGGTCTCCAGTCCCCAGTCGTCGATGATGAGTAAGTCGGCTT
>JBLILH010000013.1:0-82541 GCA_047636495.1 Candidatus Endobugula sp.
CCAGTAGATACCCCACCGTTTTTTCTACATGGGCTTAATGCGGTCTATCTGGAAGGTTTTGGGTGGTATAGAGTGGATGCTAGAGGCAATAAACCCGGTGTGAGCGCTGAGTTTTGTCCCCCTATCGAAAAGCTGCCATATCCCATGGTGATGGGATATGGCAATGAAGGCGAAGCAGATTTACCCGAGATATGGGCAGAACCATTAGCGATTATTATTGATGCGCTTGAGCCAGGTAAAACCTTTCAAGACGTGGCGGATAACTTACCTGATGTGGCGCTTATTTCATAAATGCGTCATGCCACACTCTAAGGGCGTTTTAGGCTTGAGTCGTCGTTAGGTTGTATAATAGTGAGGTTTTGTTGATTGCGTAGATACACCAACAGCCATAGGCTCCCGGCCATACAAATACTCAATAACAGTATCACCGCTTCTATGGCGGTATTATCGATCAACATAGCCACGCTGACGGGGGCTATGGCGGTCGTGATGATTCTGATGCCGTTAATGCGGCCGGTTATTGCGCCATAATGGCTATGGCCAAATAAATACAATGGAATCGACCCTTGCACGATATAGGTTAGGCCCTGCCCTAGCCCGAAGAATATGGCGAACAACAGTACCGTATAACTGCTCACCGCCGCTAACAATAAAAAGAAGAAGCCGCACACCATAAGCATAATCGATATAGCGCCTAATAATATTGGGGTAATACGCCGCGCTAAAAATATATCCATCACCCGAGACACCACCTGAAATGGGGCAATTAAAGCAGACTGGAGCCAATTAACGCAAAAGCCAGAATGATCAAAACGCACGTATATAATATTCTGACCTACTTTACCCATGGTATTAGCCATGCGGCGGCAGAGGGATTACATTCAAAAATTCAGACAGTGAAATCAAATGCCCGAGGTTATCGCTCATTTTTTGGATGTAGAAACAGTATATTATTTTACTGCGGTGGTCTAGAAATGGCTCCATAGCGGTCACACAGATCTACGAAGAACCGCTTTAAATAAGATATAAATTTCCTGCGCACTGACTCATCTGATGCCAAATGAGAAAAAATACGCTTAGTTTCATAAATGCCACTCTCTTTTAATGTCGCATTAAATTTATTTTATGCTCTTTCAGCTCGTAAAATGAAAACGCTAACTAAAGATTTTACTCATTTTATAGTACGCTATACCTGATTTATAAAATATCACGCTCTCTTTATTCATGCCAAATTTTTCATGAAATCCCGTGGCATTTTTCCGCGCATCACACCAAAAATAATGCGCACCCGACGTCTTTACCTCTTCAATAATATGAGTAAGTAATAGACTGCCAACACCACAACGCTGAAAACTCGGTAAAGTCGCAAACTTTCTAAGCCTAACCTGCGTTTTATCTGAATAGATAGAAGCAACACTGATTAACTGTTCTTGCGCGTAATACCCAAAATGTTGTGCATCATCATCGCCGTCAACACTAGAGAAACTCAATGGTTTGTCAGGCCACAATGCTTTTTGGCGCACGCAAAGCAAGGTGTCACCCAAAGGCACGGTTTTAACACTTCCTTTCAGTATCATAAAATACGTACCTTTGACGCTCGATTATTGTGCTACGATAAACATGTACAGACGTTATAGCAATAATGTACAAGCGATTAACATTGCCGGAAACTACTGATTACTATCTACGATGGTCTGGAGAAATCATGAACATAAGAACAATCAACACATTGTTCTCCGCTAGTTTACTGCTTATACTGCTTAGCTCTCACAGTGTCTCAGCAGAAGATAGTGCATGGAAAGACACAACGGAAAGCGCCAAAAAAGCAATAGAAGCTTCCAAGGAAACGGGAGTGAAAGCGTGGGAAGCCACTAAAGAAACTGGTGCTGGCGTTTGGGAAAAAACTAAATCTGTTGGTGAAGATGTAAAGGAAGGCACAAAAGACCTTGGCAAGGCAGTAAAAGAAGATGGCAAAGCGGTATGGGAAGATACCAAAAAAACAAGCCAAGAAGCCTCCGTATCCTGGTGGCAACAAGTTAGAGATTTTTTTAATTAACCCCAGATCTACCGATATGAAACGCTTTTTGACGTTTCATATCGGTAGATCTTCTAGCAATTTAACTTTTTAAGTAAGCGTAAAGCCAAAATCCATCCCGCAATACCCATCACTACAGAACCGATAAATAAACCCCAATACGCGCCTTTTGCACCGCCTATTTCTATTCCAAAATACACAAAAGGAATCGTTCCTACCGTGACCTTAAGAACATTGATGATGGTTGCATAGTGTGCAACGCCTAGATTGTTAAAGAGTGCATTAGTGGTAAAGGTTAAGCCATTAAAAATAAACATTAAACTAATACCCTTACAAAACAGAGACACCAATTCTTCAGCTTCATTTGAAGCATTAAATAATGAAACAATATAGGACTCGCCTACCCATAAAATGGCAGAAATCGTTAAACAATATATAAATACCAAGCGAATTGATTCGTGCAAAGTAGCGCGTACTCGCCTTAACTTATTGGCACCGAAGTTTTGCCCCGCTATAGGGCCAACCACCGCAGAAAGTGCAAATAACCCCGCGAAAGCGACAGGCTGCAGACGACTTACAATCGCGTTACCTGCAACGGTATTATCGCCGAATTGGGCTAAAGTATAGGTTACATATGCCACCCCTATAGGCGTAGCTAGATTAGTCAATACCGCTGGGATTGCCACTCTTAGATATGCCGTAAACTGTCCTACGTAACGAGACATAACAAAGGCACCTAATAAACGATATCGGTAGACAATGATATAAATCGCGAAAGCCAGCATAGCTACACGACTCAGTACTGTGGCGATAGCCGCTCCGTCTACACCCATACCGAAGCCAAAAATAAAAATAGGATCTAAAACAATATTGACGATGCCACCCATTACGGTTAGCCACATAGCCTCTTTTGCGTCACCTCTTGCTCGTAATACACCACCTGCCGACATCACTAAAGCCAAAATCGGCGTACTGGGGTTAATAATGTGTAAATACTGTGTAGCAAAAATTAAGGCCTGACCACTTGCCCCTAAAAATTCCAACAGGTGGGGTAGCCCGAGAAAAATAAGAAAAGATATAGGCATCGTGAGTATCATTGCGGAGACAAAAGAATATGTTATAACCTCGCGTGAGGCGCACATATCTCCTGACCCCAGAGCCCTCGACACTAAAGCACTGCAAGCTATCGCTAAGCCTATATTAAGAGATACAGTAAAAAAAATAACCGATCCTGCAAAGCCCAGAGCGGCTATTATTTCAATCTCACCGAGTAAGCTAAGGAAGTAGATATCGACTAGATCAGACAGAAATATCACTATCAAACCAGTGGTAGCGGATGCTGTCATCACTAATAAATGTTGATTAATAGAACCTTGTGTATATTTTGCCATTGGAGCGATTACATCTAATTGAGTGAGCTGAGGTGTAAAATAGGGGGATTTTATACTACGCTTAACCTATAATGTTGTTTTTATTGTTTTGTCTATAATTACCTTTATCTTACCGGCTTGCTTACTTTAGCAACATCATGTCCTATGAATCAGTTTTCTATTACACCCGAAAATTACCAAGATCAACTTGATACAAAAATGGCTAGACTTACGCAGCAACTAGCCGTTATCAATCAAGACTCTCTTCCTGACATCGAAGTGTTTGAGTCACCTAAGACTCATTACCGCATGCGAGCCGAGTTTAAAGTATGGCATGAGGGTGATAAAACACATTATGCAATGTCTGACAAAGAGACTAAAAAGCCTGTCTTTATCACCGACTTTGCAGTTGCCGCGAAAAACATTAATACGTTAATGCCATTGCTGATGGCCGAGATTAATCACTGTGAAATATTACGTAAAAAGCTATTTCAGATTGAGTTTTTAACAACGCTCTCACATGATATGTTAGTAACGTTTATTTATCACCGTCCGTTATCAGAGGTCTGGGTCGAAAGAGCGTCTATCATTAAAGAAAAGTTCGCAATTAATATCACTGGTCGTAGTCGTAAACAAAAAATGGTTTTAGGCCGAGACCATGTTAACGAAGAATTAAAGGTTAACGATAACACTTACTTGTATCAGCAAAACGAAGGTAGCTTTACGCAACCTAATGCGCAAGTATGTGAGAAGATGTTGTCGTGGGCTGTGAACAATAGTCGCCCGTCTGACGAGAAAAATAAATGCGATTTACTGGAGCTTTACTGCGGTAATGGCAATTTCACTTTACCTTTAGCACAAAATTTTCACCGTGTAATAGCGACTGAGATTGCAAAATCGTCGGTCAACTCTGCACAGGAAAATATTCGCCTTAACAATATTGATAATGTCACTATATTACGAATGTCGAGTGAAGACTTTGCTGATGCCATGGACAAGGTAAGACCGTTTAGGCGTTTAAAAGAAATTGATTTAGATAGCTACAATTTTTCTACCGTATTGGTTGACCCTCCAAGAGCAGGTTTAGATGATCATACTTTAGGTGTCATTCAACAATTTGATACCATCATTTACGTTTCATGTAACCCAGCAACGTTAGTCGATAATTTGCAAAAGCTATATATCACCCATAACATAACATCGCTTGCAGCTTTTGATCAATTTCCTTACACCGATCATCTAGAAGCGGCAGTAATATTGAAAAAAAAGTTCTTTAGAAAAAATTAGTCTCCGTATATTATTTTCTCTATTAGGCCTTCTTTTTTAAGATCAGCAATAATTTCATTTATTTTTGGAATTAAGTCTCTAGCGGATGTTTTTTTAGAAAATGCAATATAGTTATCATCTTCTGCAATTGGTTTTTTCATTGACACGATGTTGCGGTTTTTGAAGTATTTTTTGATTAATGCTGTGCCAACTACTTTATTGGCAATCACAACATCGACTCTCCCTCCGGCAAGCATTCTTAATAATTGGGTGATATTCTTTCCCTTAACCTCTATAATTTTTTTATCTATAATAGCTTGATCTATGTCTTTTGAGTAAGAATAACCACTCGCAATACCCATTGTGTAAGGAGAAAAATCATCTACAGTTTCCCATTCCAAACCGTTAGGAAAGTAGTTTTTTGAATACCACACTAGATCTAAAGATGAAAACAAAGGGTCAGTAAAATCCATTATTACTTCACGTTTTTCGGTTTTATAGAGCAGAGGAATCGCGTCTGCTTTACCTAGCTCCACCGAGTTCAGAGCGCGTTTCCATGGCACTAAAGGTATTTTGACAGTAACATTGTCAATACGCTTGAAGATAGCCTGTATTAATTCGGTACCAATACCCTCCGTTGACTCACTGCCCTCTACACCCAAAATAAAGGGAGGCCAAGGGTCGGTAGGAAACAGAAGTATCCGGTCTGCTGATGCGATCCCGGAGAGTAATAAGCAGACAAGTACGAGTAAGCTAGAAAAAAAATTATTGTTTTTCATAAAATAAAAGCTCAACAAAAATATTAGTACTTTTTACCGGTTGATCCTGAATACATAAACATATAGTTGAATACAGGATAGAACAAATCCTCACAATGTCTACTAATATGAGTCCATATACTCAGAATGAACAGGACATTAATGCGGTGACGGATGTAATTGGTCGGTTACTCTAAGAATTGCTGTAAGCAAGCTACTATTTGACGCTGAACCTCGGATAAAGGCTGGGATGCATCGACGATACCGTAACGCTGTGGATGAGCGCTAGCACGCGCTAAATAAGATTGTCGTACCCGCTCAAAAAAATCAACGCGCTCATTTTCAAAGCGATCTAACTCGCCCCGCTGCCCTGCACGCGCCAACCCAAAGGACACATCAATATCTAACAGTAAAGTTAGATCTGGTCTTACGTTGCCTTGTATTTTCTGCTCTAGCAACTCTATTAGCTGTATATCAAGACCGCGCCCTCCGCCTTGGTATGCGTACGTGGCATCAGTGAAACGGTCACATAATACCCATTGACCTTGCTTTAATGCAGGTAATATAACCGTTTGTAAATGTTGTGCACGAGCCGCAAACACGAGTAGCAGCTCGGCTGTTTCGTCCATTTTTTCATCGCGATTATTGAGTAATAGATCACGAATTTCTTCGGCGAGAGGCGTCCCTCCTGGTTCGCGTGTGGTAATTATGTCTATGCCCTGTTTTTTTAAGTAAGATTGAATAAACGCAACATTAGTGCTTTTACCCACGCCTTCAGTACCTTCTATGGTTAAAAACTTACCTTGGGTTCGTGTGTTCATTATATCAACCAAATGGATTTATTTATTATTGCTAAGCTAACAGCGTATTTATTGTGGTGCTGATTGGTACTTTTGGCGGCGCTGCTCTATCTGATATTTACGCACGGCTTTATTATGATCCGTAAGAGTGACAGAAAATTGATGACTACCATCACCCTTAGCCACAAAGAACAAACTTTTTCCTGGTTTAGGATGAAGTGCAGCATAAATAGCCTGGAGACCCGGCATAGCGATAGGAGTGGGTGGAAGACCGTTTATTACGTAAGTGTTATAAGCTGTTTTCTGCCGAAGGTGCTTACGGCGGATATTACCTTTATATTCTCGCCCTAGACCATAAATAATAGTGGGGTCAGTTTGTAATCGCATACCTTTTTGTAAACGCCGAACAAACACACCCGCTATTTCTGGTCGTTCGTAGGCAACGCCTGTTTCTTTTTCAATAATCGAGGCCATAATCAGAGCCTCGTAAGCATTCTTATAAGGTAAATTTTCCGCTTTGTTCGCCCACTCATTTTCTAGTACCATCACCATGCGTTTATATGCTTGCTGCAAAATATCTATATCACTCATACCACTCACAAATTGATAAGTATCGGGGAAAAACCAACCTTCTGGGTGGGCAACATCAATGGCTAAAGTTTGTAGTAGTTTGGTATGACTATCGCCTTGGGTTAACACATGCTGCAATTTTTTGTTATCGTGTAATACGCTAATAAATTCGTCGAACGTTTTTCCTTCGACTAGCGTCACCTTATATCGAACAACAGCGTCTGACTGTAATAAGGTTAACAGCGCTTGATGATCACTGTCCGCTGCTAATAAATATTCGCCAACTTTCACTTTCGTTTGCTTAGTAGCACGCGCATAAAAAATAAACAGTCGCGCCGATGACAGGATATCGTCGGACTCTAATTGATAAGCCAATTTCCCTAAGGTATCCCCTTTTTTCACCACAATAATGGTATTGCCACCCATATTAAGCGGTGTTGCTATCCATCGGTTAGTGAGCACTACTGCGATAGCGGAAAGGATCATCAGTACGGTGATCATGCTGCCGATTAATGCAATGATTTTGGTGGTATTCAATGTAGGCATAAGGTGACGTTTACTTCTATAAATGATGGTGTAGTGTCTGTTGATTACTCGTATTTGTACATTGCGATTTATGGTGCATAAGAAGACATAAAATAGGACAACGAAGGTGATGATGATTGGCTGCCAAGAATATCTTCTACTCGCCAGCGAGTCATCTCTTGCTGTAACTGTTGCGTGACTGTGCCGACACGCCAGTGTCGCGCCTCGCATTCAGTCACCGGCCAAATCCCGCTGATACTGTTGCTTAAAAAGACTTCATCGCTTTGCTCAAGTGCTATTACCGACACCTCAATTTCATGCACTGATATACCCAAATGACGAGCACGCTCAATAATGGCCCTACGCATAATACCGGCAACACCACACTGATCTAAGCGCGGGGTTAGTAATTTACGGCCTTTCACCATAAACACGTTACGCGCTGTTGCTTCGATAAGCCATCCATCGTTATCCAGTATAAGCCCCTCTTGAACATCTAAGGCCTGGCGCTCTCTACTGGCCAATACGTACGGTAGTTGATTGAGTGACTTAATACCCGCCAGTGTTTGTGACGTCGGTAAGCGCTCTCGGCAATAATGCACAGCAACGCCTTGCTGAGAGAAACGCCCGTTCTTGTCAAAAAAATCAGCTGACAGAGGTTTATATACTGTAATCAAGGTGGGCCGGGCATTATTATCAGGCATATAGCCGCTCTGGCTTTGACCACGGGTGACCATTAGCTTCCAAACACCCTTGTATGTTTCCTCACTGGTAGATTGAGCGTTTTGCTGACGTTCACTAATAGCCTCTAACGAAGTGAGCATGTGCTGATATAGTGAAGGGGGGTCTACGACAATATGGAGTCGCTCAAGGCCTACTATTAAGCGCTGGTAATGATACTCCCACAAATCAACATCGGTGTTGCTCACCAGCATTGTTTCAAAGACACCATCGCCAAATGCCAAGCCCCTATCTGTGACAGGAATACTGTCCTGTCGTTGGCTGTTGACGAGAATAATAGTTGAAGAATTCATAATATAGAATTGTAAACAAAAACGGCGAAAGTTGTCACACTTCGCCATTTAAATAACACAGAATATAAGAATATTTTTTCTGGGATATCAATCTATTTTGCGAAAAACCAACGATCCATTGGTTCCACCAAAGCCAAATGAATTGGATAATACGCCATCAATTTTCATTTTTTGAGCATGATGCGGTACAAAATTGATATCACAGCCATCTTCTGGGTCATCAAGATTAATTGTTGGAGGGGCGATTTGGTCACGTATCGCTAACACGCTAAAAATGGCTTCTACAGCGCCCGCTGCACCTAATAGATGTCCGATCATTGACTTGGTTGAACTCACGGCTACTTGATGAATAGCACTACCGAATACAGCCTTTACAGCACTGCATTCTGCCGTATCACCTGCTGGTGTCGATGTACCATGGGCATTGACGTATTGTACATCGCTAGCAGACATGTCAGCATCGCGGAGTGCATTTTCCATCGATAAAGCAGCACCCGCGCCATCAGCGGGAGGCGACGTCATATGGTACGCGTCACCACTCATGCCAAAGCCAGTTAACTCTGCATAAATTTTTGCACCACGTGCTTTTGCGTGTTCGTATTCTTCTAATACTAAAATGCCTGCCCCGTCACCCAAGACAAAGCCATCGCGATTCTTGTCCCAAGGACGACTTGCTTTTGCCGGATCATCGTTACGGGTCGATAATGCTCTTGCCGCAGCAAAGCCCCCTAAACCCAATGGCGTGGTCGCCATTTCAGCACCGCCTGCTAACATGGCATCCGCTTCGCCATGCTGAATAGATCGTGCGGCCAAGCCAATCGCGTGGGTGCCTGTGGTGCATGCCGTCGTGACCGCTAAATTAGGGCCTTTTAGGCCATATTTAATCGATAGGTTACCTGCAATCATATTTATAATAGAACCCGGCACAAAGAAAGGGGACAAACGTCGAGGACCACGATTTTCTACCGTGAGCGTACCGTCTTCTATTGAGCCGATACCCCCAATACCCGAACCAATGACAGCACCGAAACGCGGAGCGAGTGCATCGTTAACATCGATGCCTGCATCCTGCATAGCTTGTATGCCTGCAACCATACCGTACTGAATAAAAAGATCCATTTTACGTGCATCTTTTGCGGGGAAATAATCACCCACTGTGAGATTTTTGACTGACGCACTAAATTGCGTCGTAAACGCACTGGCATCAAATGTCGAAATAGTTTCTACACCACTTTTACCATTCAGGATGGCATTCCATGTATCTGCAACGGTATTTCCTAAAGGAGACACCATACCCAAACCTGTAATGACTACTCGTTTCACAAAAACCTCGACTAAGAATAAAGTAAATAGTGAGAACTCGTTTGAAAACAGATTGGTTTAGTAATCACTGTACTTGACTAAACATTGACAGCACCCACTAGCATGTTGTCTAAAATCATTCTCAAAAACGATACCCGTACAAACTATAAAAGCCGCACTATAAAATAGATACGGCTTTTTTAATTTATTAACTGCTGATAGCTCAGTCAACTGAAGCCGAGGGCTTAGCCTAAGTTAGCATTGATATAATCAATAGCTAGTTTAACGGTAGTGATTTTTTCAGCTTCTTCATCCGGGATCTCAGTTTCAAATTCTTCTTCAAGGGCCATAACCAACTCAACAGTGTCAAGTGAATCTGCACCTAAATCTTCAACGAATGATGCTTCAATTTTCACTTCGTCTTCTTTAACACCTAGTTGCTCGGCAACGATTTTTTTAACGCGTTCTTCTGTGTTGCTCATAATATTGTTGAACTCCTGCTCGATGGAAACCATAATAAATAATGTTTTATCAACGCTTTTCTAGCCGTGTCACAACATATTTGTAAATTTCGTATATGCCACGTATATGTCACTTAATCTTATTGTGCTTTTACGAGGGCGCATTTTACATGTAAATTTGGGTTGTTGTAACAGTTGTTGAGTAATTATTTGCGTAAATTTTATCTTTTTCATTATATTCAATAACTTACGACATGTACATACCACCGTTTACATGGATATTTTCACCTGTAATGTAAGCTGCGCCCTCACTAGCCAGGAATTTAACGGTATTCGCGATCTCTTCTGGCTGCCCTAAACGACCCGCAGGAACAGAAGATAGCATCAACAATTTTTGCTCTTCTGAAAGAACATCTGTCATATCTGTAGCTATAAAACCTGGGGAAACAGTATTGACTGTGACGTTGCGAGAACCTACTTCTTTAGCTAACGCTCTTGCAAAACCTGCTACACCGGCCTTGGTCGCCGCATAATTTGCTTGCCCAGCATTACCCATGGCACCCACCACCGAACCAATATTAATTATGCGCCCCCAGCGTGCTTTCATCATGCCACGCAAGCAAGCTTTACTCAGGCGGTATACTGCGCTCAAGTTGGTATTAACCACGTCAAACCACTCATCTTCAGTCATTCGTATCAATAGATTATCTTTGGTAATACCCGCGTTGTTAACCAAAATAGATGGGGCACCATATTCTGCCTGAATATTCGCCAGTAGTGATTTAACTGATTCGGTATCGGTAACGTTTAGTACCATTCCTTTACCTTTGATGTTATGTTCAGATAAGTGTGCACCAATCCTTTTTGCACCTGCTTCGCTTGTTGCCGTACCAATAACAATGGCGCCTTCCTGTCCTAACGAATCTGCAATAGCTGCACCAATACCGCGAGTCGCACCCGTTACCAACACTACTTTTTGCTCGAAACTCATATTTTTTTCCTTGCATTAATAAAATGCATTGTTACCTGCTGCAACATTGCAATAATATAATTTTTTATGCCGCAGAAATTGCCTCTGGCGTATCTGAAGTCATCGACGCTACGCTACGGTCGATGCGTTTAATTAACCCTGACAACACTTTACCGGGACCGCATTCAACTGCGTTCGTCACGCCTTCTTCTACCAGCACATTGACACAATCTACCCATAGAACAGGATGATAAATTTGCTCAATCATGCGCTGTTTAATTTGCTCTGGATCTGTTTCTGTTTTTGCATTGACGTTATGTACAATAGGAATAATCGGCGGACTAAATTTTACATCGGCGATATTTTCTGCCAAACGATCTGCCGCTGGTTTCAATAAAGCCGAATGAAACGGTGCGCTTACCGCTAAGGTCATCGCTTTCTTAGCCCCTTTGTGTTTACAGATAGCAATAGCACGTTCTACCGCATTAACGTGACCCGCTATTACAACTTGACCTGGAGAATTAAAGTTTACCGCGGACACTTCTTCGCCCTCCGCTGCCGCTTTACATGCATCGATTATGCTCTGGTCATCCAAGCCTATGATGGCTGCCATGGTCCCAACACCACTAGGCACAGCTTCTTGCATGTATTTTCCACGGAGCTGAACCAACTGGATGGCATCTGCAAATGACAATACCTCTGCACAGACCAGCGCCGACCACTCACCTAGACTATGTCCAGCCATTAACGCAGGACGTGCAGTTTTCTGTTGCTGCCATACTCGCCAAATCGCCACACTAGCCGCCAACAATAGAGGTTGGGTGCGCTCAGTCATATTCAGTGTTTCTTGGGGGCCGTCTTGAGATAATCGCCAAAGGTCATAACCCAGTACTGCCGATGCCTCGGCAAAAGTTTCTTGAACAATAGGGTATTGTTCCGATAATTCAGCAAGCATCCCTTGTTTTTGCGATCCTTGCCCAGGAAAAACAAAAGCTAAAGTAGAAGTCGTTGTCATTTTTTTCTTCTTTGTGATTAATAATATTGTAAAAGTAATTTAAAAAAAATAGCATCATGAAAAATAAAATTTTTATTACTACGCAGTAAATTACCGGGAAATCGTTTTTAAAAATAGAGTTTCCATATCAATTTCTTGCTTCGACTGCTGGGTTAATTGTTCAATCAGCATCACTAGGGCATAATAAAATTGCTGCTGATTCGCATCACCATGGCTTTTTATCACTGTACCTTTTAAACCTAGTAAATAAGCACCGTTATAACGGTCGGGGCTCATACTTTTTTGCCATCGCTGCAAAACTGATGATGACATCCATGCGAGCAAACGACTTTTAATATTTTTTGTAAACGCATGCCGTAGATGACGCGTCACCAAGCGTGTCATGCCTTCACTCGCTTTCAGAGCAACGTTACCAGAAAATCCATCGCAAACAATTACCTTAGCAATACCTTGGAAAATCTCATTTGCTTCAATAAACCCCTGATAATTTAGCGCTCCGTTTTTTTGTAATAGTTCAGCTGCTGCTTGTACCACTGCTGACCCCTTAATGGCCTCGTGACCTATGTTAAGCAGACGAATAGTTGGCGAGGATTGCTTATCGATAGAGGAACAAAATATAGAGCCTAAGCAAGCATATTGGACTAATTGTTCGGCAGAGCAATTAACATTAGCGCCCAAGTCTAATAAGTAACTATGTAAACTTTGCGAATTAATCATCTCCGCTTCGCTCTCTTTGGCTATTTTTGATGATAACGATGCATCGTCTACAACTGGGATGGCTTTGCATAATGCGGGTCGTGCAAGTCCTTCATAGCATCTTAAAAAGTGCATGCCCATGGCCACTAACGCGCCAGTATTACCCGCACTAATACAACCGTCGGCTTTTTTAGCCGCGACCGCTTGCAATGCCAGCGCCATAGACGAATCACGTTTGTGGCGAAGAGCGCTTGCAGGTGCATCTGCCATCGCAACGCTATCTCCAGCAGGTATGAACACAGTATTATTTAAGTGCGAGGACGTTTGCAGGTCATCAAATGGCGCCTGAGCAATAGCCTCACCATATAGCTGAAACTCTATGTCTGGGTATTGTCTTGCTGCCATCGCAACGGCAGGCAAAACCGACAGAATGCCTTCGTCTCCACCCATGACATCGATTGCAATGCGCAGCCTATTCATAAAGTCGAACTGAAGAGAAAATTAACATTAGAGGCAGTAATTTTTGATCGATATTGGTCGTCTTGCCTTGCATACTTAACGCGTGCAGTGGACGATAAATCTATAGATAGACTAGAGATACGTTTCATTCTTTTTATAAAGAAGAAAGTCAAAATAGGTTGAAATAAATTACACGCACTGATTTATCAGCACGTGCAAGAGTATTCTCAGTGTCTTATTCAGCACTGCTTGAAGCAGTTTCGATCACTTTCTTACCACGATAAAAACCATCAGGGCTTACGTGGTGACGAAGGTGCTTCTCGCCTGAAGTTGGATCAATAGTTAATGTTAACTCTGTACTTAATGCATCATGTGAACGACGCATGCCGCGTCTAGAACGAGTTTTTTTACTTTTCTGTACTGCCATGATTGACTCCTGCCATTTAACTATTTATGTACTATTTATGTACTATTTATAAAGCGATAACCATATGAATTAATGATTAACAGCTTATTTGTCAGTGCCAACAGAACGCGATAGTAGCGCACTTATGACGGTGTTCAAAATCGTTGCAATCTTACCCTTACGACTTATTCGTTACCCTCTTCTTTTTCAGAAGAACGGGTTTGTAAAGATTTTTTCAGCCCCTTCAATGCGGCAAAGGGGTTAGTGCTTGGTGCCGCAGCGATCACCTTATTGGCTTCTTCTTCGCCGCTAGAAAACAAGGTGCTCGGCACGCACTCATCATTATGATAAGAAACGATGGGCAAACTCAACAATATCTCATCTTCTATAATTTGATAAATATCTGTTGGGCCCTCAGCCACAATCCACGGATCAAAACGACTTGGCAACCTATCTAAATCGGAGTCTTCCCATTGAATAGCTAAGTTTAGCTCGCAATCTATTGAAACAGGTACAGCCTCTAAACAACGCTGACAGATATTTTCAACAGTCGCTTTAATGTTTCCGGCAACGTACAAAATACGTTGCTCACCAATGCCGAAACTCAACTCAGCGCATACATTCCCTTTATCAGAGAACAGCAGCTCTGCTGCTCTTGTCAATGCTGATAGTGCGACAGTACCAGCCACCTCAATCCCTTGTTGCGCAAATTTACGAGGATCAATATGACGAGGTAATGGCTTCATATGGCACTTTCTAATAATAAAGGGGTATCCAAATACAGGCGCGCAATCATAGTGAGTTGTGTGTCGTGTGTCAAAAAAAATCGTGTGAAAATAGGTGAAAAAGGGTTTTTTTCACGTTTTATATCAATATGTAGTGGAAGACGCTAAAATCCTGCGTAATAATCACCTAGAAACCCTTATTTATGCTGCCTATCATTCTCGCATCAAGTTCTCCCTATCGCCGCGAACTACTCAACAAGCTAACCTTACCCTTTACCTGCCAATCGCCCGACATCGACGAATCTATTTTAGATGGTGAGTCGCCGGAACAACTCGTTAAGCGACTCGCCTTAGAAAAAGCAAATGCAGTGGCGATGGATAATCCAGACGCGTTAATTATCGCTTCTGATCAGGTAGCCGTTCTTGATGGGTACGTCATGGCAAAACCGCACACCCATAAAAACGCTATCGAGCAACTTAAGCACTCAAGCGGCAATACTGTTCGCTTCCTCACTAGCCTTTGCCTGCTCAACAGCCAAACAGGAGAGTATCAATCGGCGATAGCACCATACTCTGTTGAATTTTTACCATTAACTTCATCTCAAATAGAAGGCTATCTTCGTAAAGAACAGCCATACCAATGTGCGGGAAGCTTTAAATCAGAAGGGCTAGGCATTACTCTTTTCAAATGCTTTAACGGAGATGATCCTAACAGCCTCATCGGATTACCTCTTATTGCGCTGACACGCATGCTAAGAAATCATGGCATTGATCCTTTAAGCTGAATGCATCAATAATAATAGCGTTTTGAAACTCACCAAAATAAGCTGTGAGTGTTATCACACACCAGCAAGATAAGGGCTTTAGCTCACAAAATTCTTAGCTCAGGCTTACATACGTATGCATTCAAGTTGCTATTGTGGTTAACAGCAAGGATGCTCAATCACAGAATGTGATAATTGCTAGAAGCGCAACAGGGATAGAACATTTATCTCAAGCATTGCACGGAAGCCATGTGATTGAAGCTCAACACCGTTGAGATGCTGAGCTTCAATCACATGCTTATCAACGGCTGACCATCGACAGCAGCAATATAAAACTAGTAACTAAGCTTGATAGGTTTATTAATAACGGCATTAATCACGGCGCCGACACCTTCACCTACAGAGATACCAAAATTTCTAGAGAATTTCTCAAAAGGTGTTGGCCTTAAGGTGTAATCAATTACTTGCTCCACATTAATCACCTCTCGGGCTACGTAGCCCGCACTGCCCAAACCATCGATTAAACCCAACCCTAATGCCTGCTCACCACTCCAAATCAAACCAGAGTAGAGATCTTCGTCGTCTTTAACCAGTCGATCACCACGACCTGTTTCAACGGCTTGAATAAACTGCTTATGCGTCGTACTCAACACATTTTCCCAGAACACTTTTTCGTCTTCGCGTTGAGGAGCAAACGGATCAAGAAAACTTTTATGCTCACCGCTAGTATAACTACGACGCTCGACACCTAATTTTTCCATCAACTCGACGAAACCAAAGCTAGCCGCAGTAACGCCAATAGACCCCACCAAACTCGATTTGTCAGCATATATCTCGTCGGCTGCAGCGGCAATATAGTAGCCACCCGAAGCGCCTAAATCACTAATAACCGCATAGAGTTTTTTATTGGTGTAAATAGCTCGCAAACGTCTAATTTCATCATAAACATAACCTGACTGCACGGGACTGCCGCCTGGGCTATTGATGGCGAGTATAACCGCCTTAGAGGATGAGTTTTTAAATGCAGCTCGTAATGCAACGACCAAATCATTAGCGTTAGCCGCTTCGCCAGCAGAAATGACGCCATCTAAATAGATAATACCAACATGCTCTTGCGAAACAGAGTATTGAGAAACACTATTTTGACGCGCGACACCCACAAGTATGATGACAATATAAATACAAAAAAACAGCTTGAAAAAAATACCCCAGCGGCGTGCTTTTTTCTGCTCTTTTAACGATTCTTGTGCAATAGACGCCACTAACTGCCAATCACGACTTTCGCTGTTAGGGTCTACCTTATTTTCGCGACTAAACAATCCCATCGAACACTCCCAAAAAGTAATATTATAAAATCAACTAACTGAATGAACCATTAAGGCAGGCACACACGCCTCAATCACTTTCGATGAGACAGTGCCCATTCAACACACTCTGAAAAATGATCAGCACACAATACTGGCCGGTAAGGCTTGAGACGGTCAAGATGGTGCGCTCCGTAACTCACTGCAATACGATGGACGCGGGCGTTTTCTGCCATCTCCATATCGTATTCGGTATCGCCAACCATAACCGCCTTATCAGCATCAACGTCCATTTCCAACAGCAGCTCTTCTAGCATCAGCGGGTGTGGTTTTGAGCGTGTTTCATCCGCACAACGGCTCGCATCAAAATAACTGCGCATATTCAGTCGATCCAAAACTCGGTCAAGACCCCGACGGCTTTTACCCGTTGCTACTGCCATTTTAAAACCCGAATCCCTTAGCGTCGCCAACCCCTCTTCTACACCCACAAAAAAAGGCGATGGGATTTGATCAGCAGCCAAGAAATGTTCTACATAATGCCGCCGCACCTGGTCTTTTTGATCGTCATTCAGATCGGGATATAAACGTTCCATTGCTTCGGGCAAACCCAACCCAATAATATTGCAGATAACATCGTCTGCAAGAACAGGGAAATCTGCTGTTTTCGCTGCCTCTTGTAGGCAAGTAACAATTTTAGAGGTGGAGTCACTTAACGTGCCATCCCAATCGAATATCAGCAACACCTTAGGTAGCATCCTTATGTATATGATTAAAAACATTCAGTAAGTCATCACCTAAAGGGGCCTCAATCTTTACTGGAGTACCATCTGGCAAACTAAACTGTAACTGAAATGCATGAAGGAACAAACGCTTTAAGCCCGCCGCTCGATAGAAAGTATTAACATCGTTGTCGCAATACCTGTCGTCACCAATAATTGAACAGCCAACCGATTGAGAATGCACCCGAATTTGATGTGTTCTGCCGGTTACTGGCTTAGCCTCTACTAAAGTACATGAACGTTCTGCACGCTGATAACGCTGAATAACTCGGTATTGCGTCAATGACGTTTTCGCTCCTTCGGTATCTAGTTGAGCAATACGCACAAGTCGCGCACCCGTCGCCAACTGATTCTTAATCAGTGGTTCATTAACCGACTTTCTTCTATTCGGCCACCGACCATCGACCAATGCGTGGTAAATTTTTTGTACACGCCTTTCACGTAACTCTTGCTGAAGAAAACGTAAGCTACTGCGTTTTTTCGCAATCATTATACAACCGGATGTATCCCTATCTAACCGATGGACTAATTCTAAAAAACGGCTATCAGGTCTAATTTGCCGGAAGCTTTCGATAAGACCAAGGCTAATACCACTGCCTCCATGAACAGCCAATCCAGACGGCTTGTTGACCACCAACACATCATTATTCTCGAACAATATGGAGGATTCAAGAAGCTGAGCTAAGTGTTGGCTAGGCTGGGGAGGCGTATCACGCTGACTCACACGAATCGGTGGGACACGGACCACATCACCATCACAAAGTTTGTATTCAGGTTTCACCCTTCCTTTGTTAACGCGCACCTCCCCTTTACGCACAATGCGATAAATTCGGGACTTAGGCACACCCTTTAAACGGCTGAGCAAAAAATTATCAATCCGTTGCGCCGTATTACCCGCGTCAATGGTGATAAATTGCACGGAGTTAAAAACATCAGATTCATTCATAGCTGGGATAATACCAGCTTGCTTACAATAATTCGCCGCAAAATTTTAAAATGATCATCTTAAAATGACTCAAATTAGACGACCGCTACTAGACCTATTTAACTGGCAGCCCTTATTCGATTGTGGTAGGTCACGTTTACTGCTAAACTCAGTCTGTGGTGTATTTACGATTTCCGAATAATATACGTTGTATTTATGATTAACATAAAACAACAAAGATATTATTTTAAAGGAAACAACCGAAGTACCCAACTGCTTGTGCACCTATTTATTAGGTAACTGAAGATTCGGCTAGCATGTATGAAGTCAATGATTACAGAACTTAACAAATAGCGGCAAAAATTAAGACAGCAAGCAACAATACAGCTGTGATGGTTGGCGATTGAACAACACAAAACCAACTAAGCACATAAACAATGACCCATGTAAGAACAACGTGTTTACAAAAAACACTACTGACATCTTTTGCAAAACATCATGTTATCGGACAATGCCAACAGGCCTAATCGTTAACCGTCGTAGCGAAAGTATAAAAACAGAATATATTATTTTTAGAGGAACACTCTTGGGGTGTTGATATAGAACATCTCAGGGACAAAGAGTAACTAGGCTGACGTTTCTTATTGGATTTATCCACCGAAGAAACTCATCGTAAAGTAGTGGACAACAAATTTCGCTGGAAGTAATGAATCTGCGAACGCCTAAATTTCTGACTGACCCATTAGTGTTGATCAGGCATATAAGGTTTACTTTACTGGTTGTAGTGCTAAAACATAGCAACAACATCAACCAATAATGCCTAGTATAGATATACCGCAAGCCCCACTCACACGGGGAGCGCGAACAGGAATAATAAATAATTTGGCAAAAAAGCCTAATTTGGCATGGGAAAAGTCACGAAACACGACTTTTGTGTCAAAAACAGATTAGTTATCACTCTACACTGCGTAGTTTTTGGTATACGTTGGCAATGTGACGATGAATAAATATCGTTTATTTATTCTCGGTTATATCGCTGCCGCTCTTTTTTTCTATCCATCAATTCTGTTTTTCATAGTCACTAGTGAAATTACTAGGAAAAATCACTATGAAAAGAATGCTTATTAATGCCACCCAACCAGAAGAACTTCGAGTTGCCTTAGTCGATGGTCAGTGGATGTATGATCTTGATATCGAAAACCGTACCCGCGAACAAAAAAAATCCAACATCTATAAAGGTAAAATCACCCGCGTTGAGGCTAGTTTAGAAGCTGCGTTCGTTGAGTATGGCGCTGACCGCCATGGATTTTTGCCACTGAAAGAAATTTCTCGTGAATACTTCATTAAACAGCCAAAAGACATTGAAGGTCGCTTTAAGATCAAAGATGTGCTTAAAGAAGGCACAGAAGTTATTGTCCAAGTGGACAAAGAAGAGCGCGGCAATAAAGGCGCAGCACTAACTACATTTATCAGTCTTGCAGGTCGCTGCATGGTGTTAATGCCAAACAATCCCCGTGGCGGTGGTATTTCGAGGCGTATTGAAGGGGAGGAGCGCAACGAGTTACGCCAAACTCTCTCGCAAATTGATGTACCCAAAGGCATGAGTGTTATTGTTCGTACATCGGGCATTGGCCGAAGCGCTGAAGAACTTCAGTGGGATTTAAACTATCTGCTACAACTATGGACCTCGATTAAAACCGAAGCTGATAACTCAAAGGCACCTCATTTCATTTTCCAAGAAAGTAACGTTATTATTCGTGCAATACGCGATTACTTACGTCCTGATATCGGCGAAGTTATTGTTGACAATATAGAAACCTATAACCTTGCAACCGCCTTCGTTCAACAAGTAATGCCAAACTATAAAAGTAAGGTAAAATTTTACGAAGACGAAACACCTCTATTTAATCGCTATCAAATTGAAAGCCAAATCGAAACCGCTTACGAACGTGAAGTTAATTTACCTTCTGGCGGGTCGATTGTCATTGATGTGACCGAAGCATTAATTGCCATCGATATTAACTCTGCCCGCGCAACGAAGGGGGGCGATATTGAAGAGACCGCCCTGCAAACTAACTTAGAAGCGGCCGATGAAATTGCACGGCAACTCCGCTTACGTGATATTGGCGGCCTTATCGTTATCGATTTTATTGATATGCATCCAGCACGCAATCAGCGCGCAGTAGAAGAACGTATGCAAAACGCACTCACAATGGATCGTGCACGTGTACAAGTCGGTCGTATTTCTCGCTTTGGCTTACTTGAGATGTCACGTCAACGTTTACGACCATCACTAGGCGAAACCACTTCTAAAGTGTGCCCTCGCTGTAGTGGTCATGGCAGCATCCGTTCAACGAAATCTATCGCACTTTCTATCCTTCGCTTAGTTGAAGAAGAAGCACAAAAAGATCGCAGTGCAGAAATTAGAGCGATTACGCCAGTAAAAGTCGCGACTTATCTACTTAACGAAAAACGTAAAATTATTTCCGGCATCGAAGCAAATAATAAAACACGCATTGTTATTGTGCCTAATGCAGACATGGTGACGCCGCATTACGAAGTGCAGCGCCTACGTGATGACGAGGGTGAAAACTTTGAGACCAGCTATAGAATCACTGGTACTCAAGAAGACAATTCGTTAGAAGATAACCAACCTGCAGCACCGATTCCTCAAGCAGCGGTTCAACAGGTTGCACCGACACAACCCGCACCTGAGTCAACAGAACTAAAAGAAAAAGAAGAACCGAAAAAAACCGGCTTCATCTCCACTCTTTTAACGAAGATAGAATCGTTGCTGGCGCCTAAAAAGAAAGAGGAAGTTACACAAGAGGATGCGAAAAAACCAAATACTAATCGCAACCAAAGCCGCCGTAGAAATAACAACCGTCGGCCCCGTAGTGACAATCGCAACGACAAGCTAAACGAGAGTCGTAACGACAATCGTAATGAGCGTAATAATGATAAGAGTAGCGATCGCACTGACACTTCACCTGAAAAAAATAGTGATAGCAGTAACGAAAAAGGCTCTAGCGTCAACGAGAGAAATCGCAATAATCGTCGTAGAAATAGTCAACGCAAACCAAGAAGTGACGCACAAGACAATACCGTGGTGAATGACGACACGGCACCAGCCTCTAGCCCGGCACAGGAAAACGATAAAGGTAACGAAGATCGCCCAGAGCGTCGCCCCAATAATCGTAAGCCACGCAACAAGCAGCGTTCACGTGGCCGGAAGGTAGATACTGATGTTAGTGAACAACCCGCTGACAACTCAGTAACGAGCACTGCTGAAGCGAATACTACGGGAACAAAAAACACAGGTAACGCAGTCGCGACAGAGGCAAGCGCTCAAGCACATATCAACAGGCCAGCGACTGAAAATAATTCGGCTACAGAGAATTCCCAAGCAACAAGTAACGAAGAGATAAGTTCAAAGCCGACGCCATCTCACTCAATAAAGGATTCCGTTGCGGATGAAAAAGTAGCTTCCACACCGATTGTCGAAAATCCCTCGGCGCAACAAAAACCTGCTTCAACCGCACCCGCTCCTAAAAAAGAAGTGATCGCTAATACAGTCGAAAAAGTGAAGCAACCTTATGTTCGCTCGGATAACGACCCGCGCATTAATGCAAAACCGATAACAGATCTGGTGATTAACACAACACCGCTTAACAGTTTTATTGGACAGCCTCTAGATACTGTTAAACCCGCCGCTATCGATCATCAGCCGCGTCAGCTCTCTAGACCCGCTAACGATCCCAGAGCGTCTAAAGATGTTAATACTGGTTAAAATAAATATTAATGTGTAAAAAGACATGTGGCCAACATTTTACTTGGTGAATAAAACAACTTTTATAAGAAGACGATTTTTAGTCTCTTAGAAGAGTTGTTTTTGGTTTCGATGCATATAAAAAGACTACGAAAATAATTTATAGCGAAAAATGTTAATTAAATAGTCATTTAGAGTTGATGCAGAACAAAACCTCTGTATAATTCTTTTTATTGGAGAGGTGGCAGAGTGGCCGAATGCGGTGGTCTTGAAAACCATTGAGTGTAATAGCTCCCAGGGTTCGAATCCCTGCCTCTCCACCATTATTAAGAACATAAAAAAACCTTGTTTTTACAAGGTTTTTTTATGTTTGACAATTAAATACTCTTGGTCATTTTTACACGCACAGGGCTAAACAGTTGTCGTCCGGCATTCATTGAATAAATTTCAGTCAACTACTATCTACGCTGTCGCTTTTCTTTTTAACAGATGAATATCTAAGTTAGCAAAACCGTTACCTACTTCCGCATAGAAATTAAATACCTCGTCAACACTGCTTTCTAATAACAGCGCCTCCTCATTTTTGTATTTAGCAACACCGGCTGTTCGTCCTTTAAAGTCGCGCTTATTTAACTGTTTTTGCGCCTCTAAAACATTGAGACAACTCAGTATAGAAAACATGATCAAACGCACATTATCTAATGGAGTGCATGACCAAAAGGCTGGGTCTTTTGTATCACCATAAATAACATTACGACCGACAGCGCAAGGTGATTCAACACGCCCCCGGTCCATATCAATACTACAAATTATCTGCTCACTATTTTCATTCAAATTATTGTAAGCCAGTACCGACCTGCCCCATGCCCACGATTAGAATAACCGCATCACCCAACTTGGCCATTTGATCTTCTAGTAAATGCTGCGTGCCTTATAAATGGTTAAGCTGTGCAAACCAGCGCTGAAATAAGCTATGGCCATGGGCATTCACCACGCCAGAGTAAACAAATCACAGCGACACACTCAACGCCATAATAATTAGCCATTTTTTTCTAGCGGGCCTTGAGCAACACTGATAGAAAAGACAATAAGCCCAAACTCACTATAGTTAGCCAAGCTAAGTGATATTAAAAAAGCAGTTCGCGCTCGTAATTTTAAGTACGTTAACTAGAGAAAAACCAATTAATGCTGCACTAGCCAGATTCAGATCGACAAAATATATCAAACCGAGCATAGTAAGAAACAGACTATTTATTGTTGTTAAAGATTTTATGACACTCATATGCTCGTTAGCACCTGCCCATATCTCGGCTTTAAATAAGCTACTCACATTTAACTTAAGCCCAATGGTGAACCACAACATCACGCCGATATCACCGAGTATATCTAATGTCGAGGTCGGTACTACTCCATAGGCATGTAAGCCGAAACCTGCCACCAAGTAACCGATTAATGGCGGTAGTTTAATTTACCAGCTACAAATCCGCACACAAAGGCGATAAAAACCCATAAAAAATCCATTGCATTACCCCCTTTAGCATTCAATGTATTGATAAGCACTATTAATAGTGCTGTTGACGGCCACGACCCACTTTTTGATATATTACATACGGTGACGTTTTTTGGAACAGCTGATACGGACGCAACGGAAAAACGTACAATTTGTATAAAGATACGTACAATCGTGTCGTAGTCGCTCACAGAGAAAATACTTTTATGGTTCATTTTAGTCAATCAGACCTTGATGGGATGGCGCAGCGCTTTCGCGCCAATTTCATCAATTCTCTTTCGGGGTTTAAGAGTGCTAACTTAGTCGGTACAGTTAACTTACAGCAGCAAAACAATCTTTGTATTGTTAGTTCTGTTTTTCATATTGGTGCAGACCCAGCTCTAATGGGTTTTATTAACCGTCCGCATTCTGTTGATCGCCATACCTTAGAAAACCTGATTGAAACCGGTTACTACACCTTAAACCACGTACACACGGGTATTATTGACCAAGCCCATCAAACGTCGGCGCGCTATACCCGTGATGAATCCGAATTCACGGGGACAGGTCTAACACCGTTATGGCGCGATGAATTCACTGCACCGTTTGTCAGTGAAAGTTTTGTTCGCATTGGTATGAAATATAGAGAGCACCATACGCTAATGAACAATACCGTCATGGTACTAGGTGAGATTGTCATGGTGGATTTACCCCAAGACAGTGTTAAAGAAGATGGGTTTGTAGATATGACCACAACTAATACTGTTGCGGTATCGGGTTTAGACAGCTACCATTCTCCCAGAAAAGTGAAACGTCTAGGGTATGCCAAACCACATCAACCAGTATGTATTATTGACAACTAAGACCTCGGTTAACCAGAACGATTACACACAAAGAATCTGGGGTTGATATTGCGCAGTTTTTTCGTATGATAAATCTTGAATAAATGGGAGAGAATCCCCAGATAGTGGTAGAATGAGCGAGACAGTGGTGGCCAGATCACCCAGGCACTCGTGTTATATATATTAACAACATACAACAGCGAACAACTACTCAGCAGAGGTTATTATGCAAGACATTTACAATTCGCAAACGGCCACATCTAGTGCGTCGTCAGAGACTAACAAAGTACTCCGCAACACCTACGCCCTACTTGCCATGACACTGCTTTTTAGTGCGGTCACCGCAAGTATCACTATGGCTATTGGATTGGGCCATGGTGCGGCATTAATTATGATGCTAGCTGCACTTGCGATTGTCTGGTTTGTGCTTCCGCGCACAGCCAATTCTGGCGCAGGAATCTTTGTTGTATTTGCTTTTACTGGCTTGTTAGGCGGCGCATTAGGGCCAATGTTAAATTACTACTTAAGCATGGCTAATGGCGGCTCAATTGTCATGCAAGCACTGGGCGGTACCGCACTCGTGTTCTTCTCATTATCGGCCTATGTCTTAACCACGCGTAAAGACTTTAGCTTTATGGGTGGGTTCTTAGCTACTGGGCTTATTGTCGCGATTGTAGCAATGATAGGGATGTTTGTTGCCTCAATGTTTGGTATTGCGGTTTCAGGCTTTAGTTTAGCCATTAGCGGGCTAGTGGTATTACTGATGTCAGGTTTTATTTTGTATGACACAAGCCGTATTATTAATGGCGGTGAGACCAACTATTTAATGGCGACTACGTCTTTATATCTCAACATTTACAACTTATTCACTAGCCTACTACACATTCTAGGCGTGATGGGCGACGACTAACCCATATGGATAACCTGCTAAGTAAATCATTAATGGATTTAATTAGCGACGACTAGTGACCAAAAACCCCATTACTGGGGTTTTTTTGTATACAATATTCTTATGATTTTTTCACTCGCCATTTATTCCACCCCCTCTTCGCAATCGCAGGATAGCGCTTATCGCTTTGCCAATGCACTATTGGCGCAAGGACACACCTTATTTCGTGTGTTCTTCTATCATGACGGTGTCTATCAAGGATCGCAGCTTAGCTGTCCACCGCAAGATGAAGTCAACCTGACGACACGCTGGCAAACATTAGCAGAATCCCACGGCGTCGATCTTGTAGTATGCATTGCTGCCGGTTTACGTCGAGGGGTGATTGATAGGAAAGAAGCACAGCGTTATGAAAAAGGTCATCATAACCTTGCTAGCGGTTTTGAATTATCTGGACTAGGACAATTAGTTGAAGCAGCAGTCCAGTCTGATCGCTTAATCACCTTTGGCGGATAAGTGACAACCATGACGAGACCGACAAAGAAAAAAATACTATTTATCTTACGCCATGCGCCCTATGGGAGTAGTCTTGCAAAAGAAGGTATTGACGCCATACTTGCTACCTCTGCGTACGAGCAAGATTTGTCGGTGGTGTTTATTGACGATGGGGTATTCCAGTTGACCCGTGATCATCACACGGAATCTATCGAGCAAAAAAACATTTCTCGCGTGTTAGTGGCATTACCCATTTATGACATTACACAACTATTTGTTTGTGCATCATCTTTACGCGCAAGAGGTATCAATCATGTCGACCTTCAAGAGGGTATTGCATCACTCGACCACGACGCTTTACAGCAATTATGTAAACAACAAGATCACCTGTTGAGTTTTTGATGATGGGCGCTATTTTACATATTATTAATCAATCACCTTTTTCAAGTAAAGTAATAGAACAGTGCTTTGAAAGGTTACACCAAGACGATGGCATTATTTTATTAGAGGATGGGATTTACTGCGCAATGCAACATCAGCCCTTCGCTGCGCAAATACAGTCTTTATCGCAATGTTATGCCATTGAAAATGACAGTAAAGCTCGTGGTATCAACACCGATCAACTACTCAGCAACGTCAATTTAATTGGCTACGATGAATTTGTTGCGCTGGCCGTTGAATATCCGTTGAATCAAAGCTGGTATTAGACAAAAAATAGCCGTGAGCGAAATGACAGAAATGTGTAAAAAGGATCTACAATATACCGTTGAGAAAATGTTGGCGGGGAAAATGATTTCGGTTGATAAGGAAGGCTATTTACGCAATTTATCAGAGTGGTCAGAGGACGTTGCAAGCGCAGTCGCGCTTGCAGAAGGGATTACACTCAGCAAAGATCACTGGGGTATTATTCATTTATTACGTGAGTTCTATCAAACCTTTGAAGTCTCTCCAGCAATGCGCCCTTTAGTCAAATATATAGGCATAAAGCTAGGGAAAGAAAAAGCCAACAGTATTTATTTATTACGCTTATTTCCTCCTAGCCCCGCAAAAATAGCCAGTAAGATTGCCGGACTACCACGCCCCACTAATTGTTTATAACCTCTTTGAAGACCGCTTTCCTTCAACATAGCCGTTTTTTTGATTACACTCGTTGCAAACCATACTTACGCATTTTTTCGACTAATGTTGTGCGACGAATCGTTAAACGCTCTGCTGCACGCGCAACCACACCGCCACTATCGTCTAGCGCTTGCTGAATTAAGTCTTGTTCTAAGCTAGTAAGGTACTCTTTTAAATCAATCCCAGCCTCAGGCAATAATGCAGTGGCGTTCATATTAACCACTGATGGTAAAACTTCCACTTCTACTGCGGGTAAGTCAAAGGTTTCATCCGTTACGTCAACGTGCCGATATTTTGCAGGCAAGTCATTCACACCAATCACACCGTAGGGATGCATAATTGCCATGCGCTCAACTAAATTAGCAAGCTCTCTAACATTGCCTGCCCAAGGGTGCTGGCACAGTGACATAATAGCATTTGAATTAAACCTAACTGAACCGCGCTTTTCATTTTCTAAGCGGGCGACAATCTCGTTTAATAAAACAGGAATGTCTTCGCGGCGTTGATTCAGCGATGGCATCTCGATAGGAAATACATTTAAACGATAATAAAGATCTTCCCTGAATGTACCCACCTCTATCATGTCTTCTAAGTGTCGATGGGTTGCGGCAACAATACGGACATTCGTATTAATAGATTTATTACCACCGACTCGCTCAAAACACTTTTCTTGTAACACGCGCAAAATTTTAACTTGCATGCTTAAAGGCATATCGCCTATTTCATCGAGAAATAATGTACCCCCTTCCGCCATTTCAAAACGCCCGGCTCTAGAACTAATAGCACCCGTAAACGCACCTTTTTCATGACCGAACAGTTCACTTTCTAATAGCTCAGAAGGAATAGCACCACAGTTAACTGGCACAAAGGGTTTATCTTTTCGGCTTGAATGGTAATGCAGGTTACGTGCGACAACTTCCTTACCTGTTCCAGATTCACCTGTCACGAGTACAGTGACATCTTTATCGGCGACCTGTCCCATCATTTCTCTAACCGATTTAATACCACGGCTATTCCCTACCAGACTTCTAAACAGATGAGGAGGACGGCGTAGCGGTTGCTTTTGTGAAGCTAATGCGGCTTCGTGGAAGCATTGCGCGCGATATAGTGTGTCTATTAGCTTGCTGTATGTAGGCGGGCTCGCCAACGTAGCAATTACTTGTTGACGGACGCTACTGTTAAGACTTTTTACGTCCAACGTGTGTTCATTTTCATCGCCCATAATGATAATGGCAACGGATGAACTCCATTTAGCGATAGACTGTATGCGTGCTTCAATAGATTGTTGTATCGGGCAAGAGCCAATAATAACGGCAACATATTCACCTTCTTCTTCAGATTCAGAAGCGGATGCTTGCTGCTGCCAATCGACCTCACTGTCAGTAACGACAGATTCTCCGAGAAATTCTAAAATAACCTGTAAATTCTGACGACGCTTTTCATTGTCATCGACAACTACGACTTTACTGTTTTTTAACATCCGGGCTTTTCTCGTGGTAGCTTATACGGCATACCGTCTTGCACATAAGCGACAGCAAGACGACAAAGTATTATAAGTAATAGTCAAAAAAATAGATAAGTCAAATAAGTGACGGACTATTTTACAAAAAACAAAAAAATTATTCTCCTGCCATTCTTATTATTACAATCCCTCCATGTCTGGTAAGCACACGCCTAGCCCGCCTAAACCACAGTAACCATTAGGGTTTGTCGCAAGGTATTGTTGATGATAGGCCTCAGCAAAATAAAAAGTCGATACAGGACAAATTTCGGTGGTAATACAGATCTCACGATCCATTTTTTCAGTTAACGTTATTTGATACTGCGACTTCGTACTTTCGGCTAGCGCCTGCTGCCCCTCATTAAAATAGTAAATACCTGAACGATATTGTGTACCGCTATCATTACCTTGCTGCATACCTTGTGTAGGATTGTGAGACTCCCAAAAAGTACGAAGTAGTGTCGTTGCCGATATCACTTCTGGTCGATAAACAATCAGCACCACCTCATTGTGACCCGTTCTACCACTACACACTTCCTCATAGGTAGCATTAGGGGTAAAACCTGCACTATATCCAACGGCAGTGGTGACGACACCTTTTAAGCCCCAAAAGCATTTCTCTGCGCCCCAAAAACACCCTAATCCCAACACTAATTGCTCAGTGCCTTCAGGATACGGAGGCATTACCGATGTATTGAGTACCGCGTGTGTTTGGCTAATAGTAATAGGCGTGTCTCGCCCAGGTAAAGCAGATTCTGCCGTTGGCATTTGACCTTTAGTGAAAGAAAACATATTACCCTCTTTATTGAATGATTACTGAAGTAATCATCTTACAAACCCTCTTTAAAAACCATCATTATATATCAAGTACTAAACCCGATATATTGAAAGGATGCGGTACCGACCAGTTTTCATAAATAGCATCATACTTTTCTGCGCAATGCTCAGCCATATCACGAAATGGTTGTCTTCCAGGGTCCGTCATTACTACACGTTCAACACCTGCTTGGTAGCACCGAGCTATTAAATCGGATAGTGGCTGAGTCATCTCATCCCAAAAACAAATATCCGACGCGATGACCATATCAAACTCTCCCAGCATGTCTTTGGTAATGTCTTCATAACGCGACTTAAGAGTGCTAATGCCAACATCATTCAGCTCCGCATGATATTGAAGATAGGGAAAAACCGAATCATCAGCATCTGAAGATGTGACTATAGAATGATGATATTTAGCTAAATAAATCCCGCCAATGCCCCACCCACAACCAATTTCTAGTATGCGTTTATCTTTAGACGGTGGCGAAGTTTGTAAGTAATCAATTAACAAGCGGGTAGACGTCCAAAATTTATTGCCGTGGATAGAGGCAATACCGGCGTTATTTTTTAATCGACGGATATCTTTATGACTATTTTTACGTACCACGGTGCCAAATACATCTCGGCTGTGTGTATCTCGGTTATTGATATCAACCATCAAGAATTATTACCTTTATATGGGTCTGTGTTTAATTTACATACACTCCACACTACAATAAGACTTTATTAATAACCCTCAAATGATGCGGTAGAACAATATAACAAGTGACTGTGGTTCCAAGTCAAGTATTTACCATTTATTTTTATTGTTTTATACCATAGATTCATCCTAATGAGTGCCATTCTTAATCATCGCAATGAGTATGGTTAAACTTTTCCTCATACATGCTACCAGCGCCACTTTTTTTGGTTTTCCTGCAACGACTAATCGTTTATACATGGGCTTTATTGTAGGATGGCATTGTATCGTCGGCATCATGGCAACAAACAATACTGTACGTACTTTGCTTCTCCCTCCTTTGATATATCTCTTACCATGATAGCTACCACTATCTTTATTCATCGGGGCTATACCCACCAGAGAGGCAATTTCTTTTCGATTGAGCCAGCCTAACTCGGGTAGTTCACTTAAAAGTGTGTAAGTTACTACTTTGCCAACGCCTCACCAAAATGAACAATGTCTTGTGCATCCAATGTATCTGTTTTAGCGACTCGACCGGCGGCCTTAGCAAAGTTTCTGGTTTGTGCCGGATTCGCTGCCACGACGGGTGAACCTGCGGCGCATGCATCACAAACAATAGCATTTCTAGTCGTTCAGTGGCTTCGATAATAACTCGTGTTGGCGGATACGCTTGAAGTTTTTTGATGGCCTCTTTAACCCCTTCATCATCATTAGATACGGTAAGATAAATATCTAAGGGACGAATATAAATATCGAGTCGTGATTGGCTGCTATCAATACCGACGTTAATTTCTTGTTCTATCGTTGTTTTTATCATAAGCTATTATATATTGCGTGATACGGGCTCGAGGCCTTCATGAATGTTCGAGTTATGACGTAAGCGTTATCCCACGATCTTACTTGTCATCGGTCTCTGCTATGCAGAAGCCACCACATCATGGAACTACGGCATAAGCCTTCAATGGCAGTTGAAGGTGGGCCTCACTTTACCCGTTAGGTACAAGGTTAATCAGTGACGAAAAGAACTATACACGCTAATCATAGCGACGCTATGTTCACCTCAACATTATTCTAATAACTCCCCCTCCGCATATCCGGCAGAAGCAGAAATTATCGGTGTATAATACATTTGGCCTTACTCGCTTATTTGCCGCTAATGATGATACCTATTAATGAATACTACTGATGTCAACAATGCCGATACAGGCAACCCATATTTTGCGGCTATTGATTTAGGCTCCAACAGCTTTCACCTATTGGTTGTCAAGATCAACGACGGCGTTATTGAGAAAATAGACCGCGTAAAAGAAATGGTGCAGATTGCTAAAGGGTTAACCTCTAGCAACCAACTGTCGCCTGAAGCTCAGAGTCGAGCATTGCATTGCCTACGCTGTTTTCAGGAACGTATCTGTGATATTCCCTCGGCACAAGTTCGTGTGGTAGGCACAAAGGCCCTGCGTAGTGCCCGCAATGCCAGTAGTTTTCTCAAACGAGCAGAGGAAGCCCTCGGTCACAGTATTGATCTCGTATCGGGATATGAAGAGGCACGATTAGTCTATCTTGGCGTGTGTCATGATATTAGTGCTGACAAAGGTCGCAGCCTAGTGATTGATATAGGGGGTGGCAGTACTGAATTTGTTATTGGTGAACAGCAACAGCCCCGCTTACTCGAAAGCCTATCCGTGGGTTGCGTGACCTATAGCGACGAATTTTTTAACGATGAAAACAGCGCCCCGCCTAGTACTATTTCATCTGAAATGATCTGGAAAACTTACTATGCAACCAGTATAGAGTTAGAAGCGATATGTAAAAAATACCAGCACTTTGGCTGGGATATTGCCGTCGGTAGCTCGGGTACCATGCGCGCTATTGCACAACTCATGCAAGGTGACGTGGTTAACGGCGTAATTACTAAAGAGGGCCTAAGTCTGCTGCTTAATCAGTTACATACCCAAGGCAAAATAGAAAACATTGATGGCTTGTCAAAGGAGCGCGGTCACACATTACCTGCTGGAATTGTTATTCTTTCGGCTATTTTTGATCAACTAGGCTTAGATGAAATTCACGTTGTCGACTCTGCATTAAAAGAAGGGTTAATTTTGGATACGCTAGAACGCTTATCTAGCGACAACAATCATTCTAGCGATGCTGATATACGCGACCGCACTGTAAGTAAAATGATGGATCAATATCAGGTGGATATAGACCAAGCTGAACGGGCTAACTTGGCTCTGTCGCATTTTGTAGAACAATTACCTGAGCCCGTCGTTAATGGGGTAAATGTGAAAGATATTTTGCATTGGGCCGCACAGTTACACGAAATTGGCTTAACTATTTCTCATTCAGGATACCATCGTCACAGCTATTATCTGTTGAAAGAAAGTGATATGGCAGGTTTTAGCCGCTTCGAGCAAGAATTATTAGCCTTACTGGTGGGCGCACATCGGCGTAAAATAAAGGCAGATAATGTGGCGTTATTAACGGGCAACAACCAGCAGGCGTTACACCCATCGTTAGTCTGTTTGAGGCTCGCAGTATTACTTAATCAACGCCGCGAAAATGATATCGAACTACCTAATATTGCCTTTACGTTTGTAAAGCAATTTAATGATAATATTGACGGCAATAACAGTGCAAAAATCGGTCAGGGATCAACCATTAATGAGCTCCATATTCATTTACACTTCCCTAGTGGTTGGCTAGAGGCTCATCCATTAACTTATCATAACTTATCACGAGAAAAAAACTATCTATCATCACTGAATGTGATACTTAAATTTACTTAACTCACGTATAAACAAATACATTAACTAATATAGATTTTTATTATGTACCAACTACTGATTATTGTTTTTATTACTTTGGTTTTTTTAGCCATCCGATATATCCGCCAGCAACCCGCTGCAATACAGTCTGGGCTGCGCTGGCGTTTTGGTTTATATGCCTTGTTAGGCCTAGCGGTATTACTTGTTATGAGTGGGAGGCTACACTGGGTTGCGGGAGCTATTGCCGCTGTATTCCCTTTAATACTCCGCTTTTCCCCATTATTTATGCGGGGGGTCCCTTTCTTAAAACGTCAGTATGATAAAAGGCAAGCAACAGCACCCGATGTATCTTCACCATTTATGGATAGCAAAAAAGCCCTTCAAGTGTTTGGTTTTAAAACACTCCCCGAAGAAGAAAAAATTGTCCAGCGCCATCGTGAATTGATGCAAAAAAACCATCCTGACCGTGGCGGTAGTGACTTTATAGCGGCACAAATCAACCAAGCAAAGGATGTATTACTTGCTGAAAGTAAAATAAGCTGATGTTATGAGTTACAAAGTGACTTAAGAAAAATGAAAATATGAAAAGCGAGAAGAGTGAGAAGAGTGAGAAGAGTGAGAACGACAACGTAAAAGCATCAAAGGAAAATATCATCGCCAACACTAATAGCACATGGAGCGTATACATATTGATGCGTGATGATCATAAGCTATATACGGGGATTACTAACAACATGCCTGCACGCTGGAACAAGCATAGTGGCAATCAAGGAGCAAAATTCTTTCGTGGCCGACACCCTATTGCTTTATGTTACCAAGAGCCAGACCATTCACGCAGTAGTGCAAGCCAACGTGAATACCAAATAAAACAATTATCTCGCCAGAAAAAACGGCAGCTTATTATTGAAACTTATGGGCCGTTTCTGTCGACGCGCTCGACACCCAATTTACTCCATCATGATTGATTTGCGGAGGTAAAACTCACCACCATCAAAAAAACTAGTTAACGTTTTATAATTTGTGTACATTTTACTGTCATCCTTCACCCATTTTTTATAGCGTCTTTTCATCATCTTCGCTGCCGTTAATGTTGGCTAGTTTTTTTTCATCATCATAAAAATCGACATATTCACGAATAACATGGTACGGACGTGAATGAAATTCACGAACATACAAAATTATCACCACTAAGCTACTAGAGGCTACCAGAAACCACGGCGACACAAACCACGGCAAAATAGCTAACGAAAAATAGTACGCGCGCAACCCACGGTTATATGAGTGCCCTGCCATGTCGATGACTTTTGCACTAGCGTATATGTACTTGTTTTTCAATGTTCGACTATTTCTTGCTTCTTCCGGACTCGGTGCTGAGCCAATCATCACCGAAGCAAAGCCATATAAGCGCATAGACCATGTGAGAGCAAAAAAAGAATACACGTAGATAGTCACCAACGTGAGTATTTTTATCTGCACCCAAAAACTCGAATTTTGTTTTATCTCGTAAAAAGGGAATGATTGCAACACATCGTCTATATTGTCCACAGTACCCAATGCCGTAAGTAGACCTGCTAACACAAGAATGCTGGTTGAGGCTAAAAAAGACGTATTGCGCTCCAAGTTAGCAATTAACGCGGCGTCCATGATACGGTGGTCTCGAGTGGTGACTTGTTCCATCCAATTTAAGCGCTGACGATTTAGCACTGCTGAAAGGTTAACACCTTGACGTGCCTTATGCTTCGCAAAATAGGTGTAACCCGCCCAAGCCACACAAAACCATATAAACGCAACCATATTAACGAGAGAATATTCAAACATAACTGAACCTTAATAACTTTTATGACGGTTGTTTCTACCTTATTGTAACGATAACCAAGCCTGGACCCATCGGCCACTCATCGTTTAATTATCCACGATTATAGACTGAAAAAAGGCGTAATAAACGCTACAATATCATTATTTGAACGATTACTGCATTGCCTAATAATACGAGACCTTCAAATGCCGCATACTGCACATCCTAGCTTTACCTTACTCCGCTCTCAAACCATCGATTCTCTAGACATCACCATTAGCGAATACCAACATCATGCTACAGGCGCGCAACATGTGCATATTGATGCTGATAATAGCGAAAACGTATTTTTAGTGGCTTTACGCACAGTGCCTCATGACTCAACGGGGGTTGCCCATGTTCTTGAGCATACTGCGCTTTGCGGTAGTGAAAAATACCCAGTACGGGATCCGTTTTTCATGATGATTCGGCGCTCGCTCAATACCTTTATGAATGCAATGACCAGTTCAGACTGGACGGCGTATCCATTTGCCAGTCAAAATCGTAAGGATTTCGATAATTTATTGGAAGTCTATCTAGATGCGGTGTTTTTTTCTCGCTTAGATCCACTCGACTTCGCACAAGAAGGCCATCGTGTAGAATTTTCCAAGGCAGACAATAGCGACAGTCCACTGGTCTATAAAGGCGTGGTGTATAACGAAATGAAAGGGGCGATGAGCTCGGTCAGCTCACAGTTGTGGCAACAATTAAGTAAACATGTTTTTACCACCAATACCTATCACTATAATAGCGGTGGCGAGCCTAGAGATATTCCTAAACTGAGCTACAGCGAGTTAAAGCACTTTTACCATACGCATTATCATCCTAGCAATGCTATTTTTATGACCTTTGGTGATATTAGCGCGGCGACACATCAAGAAAAATTTGAACAACTGGCGTTGTCGCGCTTTGAAAAATTGGATACGGTTATCAGCATACCGGCCGAAAAGCGCCTTAGCCAGCCTAAACGTGTCACCGAGTATTATGCCTACACCCCTTCCGAGGCTGATGACCCTGAGAAGCAAGCGCATATTGTTATGTCGTGGTTGCTAGATAAAAGTACCGATTTAAAACGTAATCTAGAAGTACACTTATTGTCGAGCTTACTCTACGATAATAGTGCGTCGCCTTTACAACATTTATTAGAAACTTCACCTTATGGAACCTCTCCGTCACCCTTGTGTGGCAGTGATGACTCGCAATATGAAATGTTATTCGTATGTGGCTTACAAGGCTGTAAAAGTGATGATGTCGATGCGATCGAAGCCTCCGTTATTACTTTACTAGAACGCCTTTCTAAAGAAGGCATGCCACAGGAGCAAATTGAAGCTTCACTACACCAGTTAGAACTTCAGCAACGCGAAATTGGTGGTGATGGCTATCCGTATGGCTTACAACTCATTATGAGTGCCTTATCACCCGCGACGCATCGAGGAGATGTTTTACAGTTTATGGATCTAGAAAGTGCTCTCGTGTCATTAAGAAAAGACATTCAAGATCGTCATTATTTACCGTCATTAATTAAACGCTTATTCATCGATAACGCACATCGAGTCACACTGACGTTAGCGCCCGATGATAGACTTCAGGCCGCCGAGAACGACGCCGAAATAGCAGAACTTGCGGCTAAAAAGGCAGCGTTATCTGAAGATGAAAAACAAGCGATTATTGATCAAGCACTGGCACTGGAAGCGCGCCAACAACAGGAAGAAAACATTGGTTTGCTTCCTCAGGTCACCGTCGATGACATCCCTGCAGCGACGCCTTTCCCTAAAAGCGATATATTCTCAACTAATGACTTGTCACCCCCTATTACTCACTATACCGCAGGGACTAATGGCTTGTCTTATCAACAAATTATTTTCCACTTACCTGAGTTAAGCCAAGAAGAATGGCTTGCACTACCCTATTACACTCTGTGTTTGACAGAAATGGGCATTGGCAGCGATGACTACTTGCAGGTACAGCAGCGCCAATCACAGGTAGTCGGCAGTATTGGTGCTTATTACAGTTTGCGCAATCATACGGACGATAATGATCAATATTATGCTTACGTGACGTTATCTGCCAAAGCGCTTAGCACTAACCAGCAAGTGATGAGTGAATTAATGCTCGATACTTTACACAGTGTTAACCTGAGTGATGAAGAGCGTATAAAAGATTTAATCGCGCAAGCAAAAGCTGGCCGCGAACAAAGTATTACCGGTAATGGTCATAGCTATGCGATGCAAGCTGCTGCGGCTAGTTTTAATCCTATGTCGGCAGCCGTACAACAGTTAATGGGCCTGACAAGTATTCAAGAAATCAAACAGCGCCATGCCGACTTACAAGCCGGTCAATGCTCTGCGTTTGTTATACTGCTGCAAAGTATCCATCAAAAAATATTGACGAGTCAAAAAGAGGTTTTACTGATCGCTGAAGAGCAGAGTGTGGGCGAGCAAGCAGAAGTTTTTGCGACTTGTTTAGCACCTGTTTTTTCCACTACAGGTAACGCCTCATCACTATCTTTAGCCGCAGCATCTCATCAACCTATAAAACAGGCATGGATCACTCAATCACAAGTCCATTTTTGTGCCAAAGCTTACCCAACCGTCAGCATGAATCATCCTGACGCACCGGTGTTATGTGTGTTAAGTGGAATACTACGCAATGGGTTTTTACATCGCACTATTCGCGAACAAGGCGGTGCTTACGGTGGCGGCGCGAGTCAAGATAATAATAGTGCAAGCTTTAGATTTTACTCCTACCGCGACCCTCGTTTTGCAGACACGTTAAATGATTTTGATGCGGCGATTGATTGGCTGCTAGAAAGAACCGTTAGTGATCAGCAAATCGACGAAGCTATTTTAGGTGTTATCGGTTCGTTAGATAAACCGGGATCGCCAGCAGGTGAAGCTAAACAAGCGTTTCATGCACGACTGGTTGGGCGAGATGACGAAAAAAGAAATGTGTTTCGTCAACGTGTCATCGACGTTAGTGCAGAAGATTTATACCGTGTTGCAGTTCTTTATTTACAAAAAGACCATGCTAATACTGCAGTAGTCACCGGAAAACATGGTATTGATGAAGCCAAAAAACTAGGATTAGACCTAGTTTACGTTTGATCTCTCGTTGTTGTAAAACGGGGATGAGTTACTGTTATACATTCGTTAGGTAACTTCCCCGTTATTAATTCCTTATGGAAAATATGAATTCATCATTCTGGTGCACACCGAATCTGTCATTTGACTATTTTATAAATGCCAGATCTAGTCTACGTACAGCATAAAAAAACACTCATTTAGGGGTTTAAGGGATGTAAAGAGTAAAAATACCGCCCCCTAAAACACCACCATTAGCTAATTGAATATATCCCTTTCGGCCTTTTTGTTGATGTAGATCAGCAATTTTAGCTGCAAAAAACAATCCCAACTGGGTGCTATTGCCGTCGCAATGAGCTTCACTATCGAGTGAGGCAGCATCTATCATTTTTTGCGGAAATCCATCGCCATCATCTGCCACCTCAATCACTAAATAATCATTTTCTAATTTAGCGGTTAACTGCATTTTTTTATTCGCGTAACGCGTACCATTTACCAGTACATTGTGAATAACACTTCCCACTAAATCATTATCATAAAACCATACACTGTCTGCTTCACATTCTATTTGTAAATCAATATCCTGTGTTTTAAAAAGCACATCATTACGCGCAATCTGATCTTCAATCGTTTCATCAATATAGTTTTCATCTATTTTCACAATATCTGTTTGATGCTGAAATCGATAAATAGAGAGCAACTGTACTAGCTCGGTATTAATGCGTGTTGCTTCGTATTGCAGTATAGAGAGACGTTTTTTTTGACTATCGCTCTCTGCTGAAGACTCATGAATAATTTCTTCTAAAGAACCTAACAGCATACCTAAGGAGTTCTTCATATCATGTACACTAGACGCTAATACAAAGGAAAAGTCTAATTGATTATCGGGATTAAGAGTATTTGAGGGACCTTCAGAATCTCGCATTTCTTTTCTCCTGGTTAGCGGCTATGCGTTGCTGATACTGTATATCTTGAACAGTTTGCTGAAACATTGTTCTTAACTGCCTATAACGTTGATACTTATTATTATCTGCAGAAACATATCGTTCAATCACTTTAAGTGTAGCTTCCGTTTTATTAACGTAATCTTGGCTATACCCATTTTCCTTTAAACTACTGATGAGTGCTTGTACAAAATTAAGCTTTAAACCAATAAAACGCGGATATTTACGCTGAGCTTTGAAAAAATACTCTATCGACTTCTCAAAGTTTTTCGCTTTATAATATTCAATGCCTTTTTTATTAATTGCACCGATAAGCTTCTTACCTTTTTGGCTAATAGGTTCCTCTAATAAGAAGTCTACTTTTTCTAGTGCTACTTGATCTCTTTTATAAAAAATCAACATCTCTTTTATAATATCAGGAACTTTCAGGTTTTGACCACAAGTCATCATTGCATTAATGTTCTCGATCTCCGTATCAATATCTCTTTCTTCAGCATGATGCATCAACTCTTGTGCTTTATCGAATAACGTTTTAGACGCCTGTTTATTTCCATTCAATGCATTAATTTGGCTATTGAGTAATGTCGCCTGAATTTTTTGCTCTTGGCTAATAAGATACTTACTGTCCATGCTATTGAGTAAACGTAGCACATCGATCGTCATGCTTTGATCAGTGCCATGGCCTTCGTCATATACTTTAGTAACCGCTCTAGCTAGGTTTAAGTGATTGTCTGTATTATCATAGTGAGAATGAGCACCATACTTAATGGTTTTTTTATACGCTTTAATGGCCAAATCAACGTCGCCATTACCCAATGCCACATCGGCAAGCGTTTTTTGACGAGCAATAGACATCGGTGACGCTTTCGTGGCTTTTTCTAATACTTGCTGTAATCGACTACTGTCGTCCATAGCACGACACGCATTTGACAAACTGTCATAGGCTTTTAAGTAAGCTGGATGATCCTCTATAATCATGTCTAATGAATTTGCGGCAATGGTATATTGGCCATAGGCTAGTTCGACATTAGCCAAACCTACTTTTGCCCAATCCAATTCCCTATTTTCAAGTACACCTTTATACAGCTGCTCCGCAAGTTCAAAAGATTGTTGCTTCAAATATAGTTCGCCTAGTATTTTTTGGCACTCTACACCGTGGCGGGACTTAACATTTAGCAGACTGACTAATAACGTAATGGCATTATCATAATCGTTTTCATCTATCGCTTTATAGACACGGTGCAACTCGTTTCGTCGTGCTAATAAGCGTTTAATACGTTGCTCTAAGGTTTTTCCCGTAATGGGCTTCGTTAGGTAGTCACTAGGCTCGCAATCATAACTAGCCATGACCACATCGCGACTGGTATCGGCAGAAATAAGGATAAAGATGTCTGAGCGTTTTACTAAGTGGAGATGACGAATTTCTTCGAGTAATTGCTGGCCATTTTTTCCCGATCCCAAGTTATAATCAGATAAGATAATATCGTAATGACTTTTACGACACGAGCTTAGTGCCTCGCTACCACTGGATAGGCTAGTGATATTGCGAAAACCAATGGTGTGCATATTTTTGGCAAGAGTAGTACGAAAATTAGGGAAATCATCCACAATGAGTACTCGTAGCTCGTCATAGTCCGTTGAATCCATAAATCATAATCACTTATATGTATTATCTCTATGAAGGATAGCTTATTCTGCTCACAATGCGGTTAATTCACCTAGAGTGTGGTAATTAGCGTAACGATAACTGCATAGCGGTAGGTGTTTAGAGGGATAACCGCTATAATTCTGTATTTACATCACAAGAACGTGTAAAGAGTCTGATTTATTCCTTACCCTATTGTTAGCTATATCCAACCTAATGAAAAAAACGATACACCCCTCTGTTGAACACTCGCATTTGCCTCAGGCCACTGATCGCATCTTTGCTGACGCTATTGGTCAAGTGACACCTTTTTGCTTTGATGATAATGTAGCGTCGGTATTTTCGGACATGATTAGTCGATCTGTTCCCGGTTATGCTGCCATTTTAAGTATGATTGGTGATATTTCAGAACGTTACGCTCAGGACAACAGTATTTGTTATGACCTTGGTTGTTCGTTAGGTGCGGCTACGCTTGCTATGCGCCACAGTATTCGAGCAGACAAGTGTCATATCGTGAGTGTCGATAGCTCTCCCGCGATGATTGCGCGTTGTGAAGCAACCGTAGCCGCTGATAGTGCATTGATCCCTGTGGAAATGACCTGCTGTAATATTCAGGATACGCCCATCAACAATGCATCTATCGTTGTATTAAATTTCACCTTGCAGTTTATCGAGCCTGCTGACCGCCAAGCTGTTCTTCAAACTATCTACGATGGTCTATTACCTGGGGGCATTTTGTTGATGTCTGAAAAAGTCCATTTTGATAATCCATCCCATCACGCACTGATGACTGATCTGTATCATAATTTTAAACGTGTCAATGGTTATAGTGACTTAGAAATAGCACAAAAAAGAACGGCATTAGAAAATGTCCTTCGTTCAGACAGTATCGATACTCACCAAAAACGATTACAGCAATGTGGTTTTTCAAGTGCCGAGTTATGGTTTCAGTGCTTCACTTTTTGCTCGCTTATTGCCATTAAATAAATTGGTCATCTACTCTGTATGCTTAACTACTATCAATCACTATTAGGCTATTTAGCCGATAACATTCACAAAAAAGAAAGTCAGGCTTTTTTGTCTTGGGCAAACATACTGCCTGATGCCATTCAACGTGGTTTATGTGAACAACGTTATGGTGACCTTAAAAGATGGCGTAGCGCTTTAGAAAAATTACCAGACACTCAGCCTAGCCATGTAGAGCTACGCAACAAAGTGGCCATTGGTGTAGCTACCGACTGTGATGATGGTACATGGGAATTTATTGATCTTCAACTACGGCAGTTGATCCCATGGCGAAAAGGCCCTATGTCCATTCATGGTATTGATATTAATACTGAGTGGCGATCGGATTGGAAGTGGGATCGTGTTATTCCTCACTTAGCACCGTTAAAAGGTAAAACTATTCTCGATGTGGGATGCGGCAATGGTTACCATTGTTTGCGCAGTTACGGTGCAGGGGCAGAGCGTGTTATTGGCATCGATCCCTCACCTCGCTTTGTCGTTCAATTTTACATGATGAAGCACTTTTTGGGCGATGTACCCGTGGATGTTTTACCTTTAGGCATTGAGTCACTACCCGCGGAGATGCAAACATTTGATACGACTTTTTCTATGGGAGTGCTTTATCATCGTCGCTCACCAATGGATCATTTACGAGAGCTTAAAGCCACTCTTCGCTCAGGTGGACAACTTGTCTTAGAGACATTATTGATAGATGGAGGCATAGGTGACACGTTGGTACCGGAAGGCCGCTACGCGATGATGAATAACGTATGGTTTTTACCTAGCGCTGAGACCCTGATTAGCTGGTTAAAAAAGTGTGGTTTTGTCAATCCAAGATTAGTCGACATCGCCAAAACGACAACCGATGAACAGCGCGCTACTGAATGGATGACTTTTCATTCTCTTGCAGATTTTTTAGATACTAATGACATAAGTAAAACAATTGAAGGGCACCCGGCGCCGTTACGCGGTGTATTTGTTGCTGATGTTCATTAAGCACGTTTGATAATCTCTTTAAAACGATAGTTTTCATCGAACAGAATCGTAAACGCACCGTTGATACCATCGCGCGTAACGAAGGACTGCAGAATATTTACAGGAAAGCTTATCCGCCTTCCTTGACTATCGATAGCAGAGACTTTTTTCGCTTCCCCTTGGTATACCCGAAGATATTCATCCGCGGGTATATGCAGTGATATATTAACTGATCTTTCGTCAGACATATTTATTACACACTTAGATTGATAGTTAACTGTTCGCATTAAATATAGCAAAACTATAGTAAAAGTGCAGTAAAAGATACGGCTTAAAAAATAAAGTTTTTTCTTTACATTACTATTCGATAGTTAACTTCGTCGTTTTACGACACACATCGGCAAATTCAGTTAGCTCACTCATAGCCTCCGAAAACATAGCAAAATCAGTGTGAGGGTTAGTTTGCAGCTCATAGACGATATTGCACCAATGTGTGAGTAAAACAGGGTATTCGTGCATCCATAACGGCAAAGTTTCTTCATGCTGAAAGCGTTTACCGCCTAAACGTAGTCATTCAACCGTCGTGACCCTCAGTACGTTATCGATAGCATTAGTAAATGATTCTCTCGCCATCGACTGCCAGTAACTCTCCACCTTCACATCTGTGACTGCATGGTCAAACCAGTAAAAGCCAGGTCATCCCCTATAATAAAGGCTCTTCGTAGATTTGTGTGATTTTAGGGTAAAATACCGCCAATACCAAAAAATTATTAGCGGGGATTAGTGTTGTGGCAATCGAAGAATATTATGGATTGTTACTTGGCATAAATAGCCCATGGGACATCAGCAGTGTTGACCTTGATCTGTCGGCACAGAAAGTGGATATCGTCATTGAGTATACGTATGGCACAGGCGCTTGCCCTGAATGTGAAGTCACCTCTCCTAAGCATGATAACCGCAAAGAACGCACTTGGCGGCACCTTGATACTATGCAGTTTGCTACGCAATTACATGGTAAGTTACCCAGGGTATACTGCAAAAATCATGGAGTTAACAGCCTTAATGCACCTTGGGCTAGAGAAAACAGCCGCTTTACTTTGTTGTTTGAAGCCTTTGCTGTGCGGGGATTAATGGCAGCTCGTAGCGTCGAACAAGCGCGAAAATTACTGGGTCTGAACTGGCACCCAGTAGAAGCGATAAAAAAACGGGCGGTTGATCGATGATTGTCGCGGCGTAAAGAAGCAGCCATTCCATGTATCGGTATTGATGAAAAACAGTCTCGTTCCGGTCACCGCTATATTCGTTCGCTGGTTAACCTTAAGGGCAGTCGCGTTTTGGATGTGGTGGAAGAGCGTACCGACACTGCCTGTAAATTGCTGGCAGAGCCGAGGCTGACTGAATCTCAGTAAAAACAGGTGGCGGCTGTAGCGCTTGATATGTGGAAGGCCTACGCCAATGCTGTGACAGATAAGCTACCGCAGGCTGACAGTGTTCACGACCGCTTTCATATCAGTCAGCACCTGAACGAGGCTGTTGATCAAGTGCGGAGAAAAAAAATAAGACGCTGCTCAAGGAAGGCGACAATGTATTGGTAGGTAGCAAATTTTTATGGTTAACAAACGAAAAAAACTAGCCAAGGTAGTTGACGTCTGATGGCCACTATAACTACGCTCAGACAAACCTGCCTCAGAATAAATGGTTTCTACTTTTTTCCTTATAAACGGGATATTAATAACAGTTTCCCGGTACACTTGTGATGTATATAGGCCAACAATATGATAAACACCGACAACGTCCCAGTCCCCTTCCAAATCATAAGCTTGTATAGCTATATGGTCAGGGTAAGCTTGTCGATGAATAGTCGAGCGACTAGGCGATTTTCTAAATGTTAATAAGAGGCCATCGTGATCACGTAGCTGGTCATGGTTGACTGGGAAAAAATTATTCAGTTCATCTTCTTTGTTGAGTAAACCATAATAATTTTGAAGCTCTGCAACTTATATTTTCCCTGTAGCCTTAGCTTCTATCGCCTGACTTCCAGCATCCCGATAAAATGCATAGCCTAAAAAGGTAAGGTTGTTGATCATCAACCAAGCAAAAAACTGATTGGCTTCATAATTGTCCTCTCTGCCATGGTGGATTTTTGAATACGCAATGGTATCGCGCAATGCTTGCAGTTCTTCTATGATTTTAGAGTAATCCCCATTCACTATATTAACAATCTTCAATTTTTTTCCTAATCGCTTCCGCTATAGCGTATAAATCTTGGGGTTTATTATGGCGATTTATTTCTATATAAATATACAGCTCTTGATTCGGCACCGGTGATTGACTATGGTTGTCGGGAATATCGCAATGAAGCAATTCGCCTTCACCGCCACGATGGGTCGACAAAATTAACGGGTTAATTTTTTAATCGACAAGGCTCTACTAGTTAATGCCATTCTTATGGAGTCGATCATAAAAAGCGCATTGTTATAGTGCACGGTCACGACGGTATTTTTACACCGCCAACCGTCTGCATTAGTGTCTAAGTTAATATCGTGCTCAACTAATTCATCTATTGGATAGTGCTCGAAGAAGATACTCGCGATAATGACCAGTTTATCCGCTTTTTGGGTACTACATTTTGGTTTCATAGCATCAGAAATTTGTGTCGTAAATGCTCTCTTTTCGCCGGTAACGATTAAGCTCATATTCATTGAAGACTCCACACTATAAAACATGACAAGATAAGCACTTCAAAATGCTCATGCCCGAGTAAACAGCGCATTCCTGATGTAAATAAACTTATCATTCAGCCTAGTTCATGCCCCACGAGCTGCCAGTGTTACCTTTCAAATATCAATGGATGGAATACATCTATGGTCATTGTTATTGGAGAAAGCGCTTAGCAAGTGCTGTCTTTTCCGGTATTATAACGATAGTTTCTGCTACATTTTTTTTATGTTCTTTATTGTGTTGTTTTTTTCGCATCTTCAACGTTACTTTTTCTATTCGCTTTTTTATTAGGTATTTATTCATGGACTTATCGTCTCTTACGGCTGTATCCCCTATTGATGGCCGCTACGGCAGCAAAACAACTGACTACCGTCCTATTTTTAGTGAATATGGATTGATTCGCTACCGAGTAGAAGTTGAAATACGTTGGCTTCAACAATTAGCGACCCACCCACAGATTGATGAAGTTCCAGCCATTAGCGAACAAGCGAATAGGTACTTAGACGCCATCGTGGATAATTTTTCAGAAGTTGATGCGCAACGTGTTAAAGATATAGAAAGTGTTACCAATCATGATGTGAAAGCCGTTGAGTATTTTATTAAAGAGTCTTTTTCCGACAACACAGAGCTAGACGCCATTAAAGAATTCGTCCACTTTGCTTGTACTTCCGAAGATATTAATAACCTTTCCCATGCACTTATGTTGCGTGATGGTAGAGCGGTGTTAGGCCAACAATTGAACACTATTATCGACACGCTAACGGCTATGGCGATGGAGTTTTCTGCCGTACCTATGTTGTCGCGAACCCACGGGCAAACCGCATCACCTACCACAGTAGGTAAAGAAATCGCTAATGTTGTCGCGCGTCTTCGTCGCCAAGCAACACAAATACAAGCAACGCCTCTACTAGGTAAAATTAATGGCGCGGTAGGCAATTACAACGCACACTTATCCGCTTATGCGGACATTGATTGGCAAGCTAATGCAGAAACGTTTGTAACCAGTTTAGGTATTCAATGGAATCCTTACACGACACAAATTGAACCTCACGACTATATTGCTGAATTATTTGACGCTATTGCCCGTAGCAATACCATCATGATTGATTTCAGTCGCGATATTTGGGGTTATATCTCGCTAGGTTATTTCAAGCAAAAAACTATCGCTGGCGAAGTTGGCTCATCAACTATGCCACACAAAGTAAACCCGATTGATTTTGAGAATGCCGAAGGTAATTTAGGTATTGCTAATGCAATATTAGGTCACCTATCATCTAAATTACCGGTTTCTCGCTGGCAGCGTGATTTAACAGATTCTACGGTGTTACGTAATATGGGTGTGGGTTTTGCTTATTGCGGAATTGCTTTTGCATCGTTGCAAAAAGGCTTAAGTAAGCTAGAAATTAATGAGAAACGTATCGCCGAAGACCTGAATAATAGCTGGGAAGTATTGGCTGAACCCATCCAAACTATTATGCGTCGTTACGGTGTTGATGAACCCTATGAAAAACTCAAAGCGCTTACACGTGGCGTGACCATTACCCCAGATATTCTTGCTGAGTTTGTTGAAACCTTAGCGATCCCTGAATCGGCTAAAGCCGACATTCGCGCTATGACGCCAGCGAACTATATTGGTAATGCGGCTGCTCAAGCTAAAGCAATTGTTAATATATAGAGGTCAATATTCACTTGCTGGCTCTACAATATAGCTTTTGCACGCTTTTTTATGAGCCTATTTGCAGAGGTATTATTGTAGGGTGATATGGCTAAGCAAGGTAATTAAAGAGTGGGACTAAGAAGTACTAATAAATTTCGCTACTAAGTAATCATGTTTATCGAGGAGAGCACTGACGCTGCGCTTATAACTCAGTGATTGACGGGAAACACGCTTATGCCACATTGTATTATTGAATACGCTTCTGCACTAACAAGTATTACTTCACCAGAAGCACTGATCCAATCAGTACATTCAGGTGCCGTTAATAGTGGGCTGTTTAATGTCGCCGATATTAAACTAAGAGCGATACCGTTTGATCACTACATGTCTGGCGCTCAAAAATTTGATGCAGCATTGCTGACTTCTTCTCCCTCTATGAAAGGCAATGGTAACCTGCCATTTATTCACGTTTGTGTAAAAATGTTGTCAGGCAGAACACCCGAACAACGCCACCATCTATCGAAAAGTATTTTAGAGGCACTCTCGCGACTACCTCTACCGTCCATTTCATTAACGGTAGAGGTAGTTGAAATTGAGGCTCAATCGTATGGCAAATTAATCAAATAGACGTCACTCTACAGGTCAACTCCCAGCTGATTACCCTCATAGACAATGGATACAAACTGCAGTGATTGATGACAGCCGTCAGATGTTTTACCCGTCATCAGGTCAAAGCCCATACCATGCACGGGACAACGAAGTTGGCCTTCCGACACGCTCGCCTGAGCCCCTCCCGATGGCAAGAAAGACGCTTGCTGATGCGGACATTGATTATGTAGCAAATAGCATCTACCGTTATCTTGTAATAATAAAAGGGATTGACCGTGAATATGATATGCGCGCTGATAACCATCGTATAGATTGATGAGTCGTTCTAGGGGATAAAACATTGGCGTCTTCCTTAAGAATCTGCATTTTTACCTATTTCGGGCAACCGTGTAGATGCTAACAATAGGTGTTATCTTTTCGATGTAGACGGTAAACTATATTGCATATTACTTACCCATGCTATTAACCTAAAAAGCATTCATCTACAAACCGTAAGGCTTTTGTCGTAGTCTATTATGCCCATACACTATCATATTGTTTCTATCCCTTACCACTGTAACAGCGCAACGCTCTTCGACAGTATTCGATGCATGCAATTTGCCTACTGGCTAGATAGTGGTAAGCCCAACAGTCAAACTGGGCGGTACGATATTCTATCCGCTCATCCTAGCCGTCGTTGGGTGAACGAAAATGGTCAGACTATTATTAGCGATTATCACTACACCGCTAATGTTGATAACAGCTACAGCATAGAGATCAGCACGAAACTAACAAGTGAAGACCCTTTCACCCTCATTAAACAGGCCTCCGAGGCACTAACGCGAGCTCATTTATCGGCGCCCCCTCCCACTCAAGATCTACCATTTATAGGCGGGATATTATCGTATTTCAGCTACGAGCTGGGACGGCAGCAACTCAATGTTAATCAACAATCACCTAGTGATTGCCAGCTACCCGATATGGTTGCAGGTTTATATGAATGGGCCATTATTCAAGATCACGAAAAAAAATGTAGCTATCTTGTAGGATTACCCGAGTGTGATAAAGCGCTTCTGCAGTCGATCGAACGACAAATCAGCGCTTTATCCTCTCTTGTTCGTCCAGAAAATTCGACTACATTTTCTATTAACCCGTTAACCTCGAATATTAACTGCCACCAGTACCATGAAAAAATGGCGACCATCAACGACTACATTCATGCGGGTGACTGCTACCAAGTTAATTTTGCACAACGCTTTAGCGCCGAATACCAAGGTGATCCTTATATCGCTTATTTAGCACTACGAGAAGAAATGGCCTCACCTTTTTCTGCCTTTATTGATTTAGGTGATAAAGCCATCCTGTCTTTTTCGCCCGAACGTTTTTTACAAGTCATCGGCAGTCACGTTCTCACACAACCCATCAAAGGCACTATTGCTAGGGACAGCGACCCCATGCTTGATAAATATAACGCTCAGCAGTTAAGGGGTAGTTCAAAAAATCAAGCCGAGAATGTAATGATTGTGGATTTACTCCGTAACGATTTGGGAAAAAGCTGTCTCCCCGGAAGCATTCATGTTCCGGCTCTATTTGCGTTGGAAAGCTTTCCCAATGTACATCACCTGGTGAGTAATGTAGAAGGTGAATTACGCAGTGATAAAAGTGTTGCAGATCTTTTCAAAGGTTGCTTTCCCGGTGGTTCTATTACCGGTGCGCCTAAAAAGCGCGCGATGGAGATCATCGAAGAACTAGAAGATAGCCAACGTTCCATTTACTGTGGCAGTATCGCCTATTTCAACAGTCGGGGTGATATGGATAGCAATATTACTATTCGCACCATCGCATGTGATGGTGCAACGCTTTACTGTTGGGGGGGTGGTGGTATTGTGGCCGATTCCGATGCCGAAGATGAGTACCAAGAAAGTCTCACTAAAATCAACAAAATCTTACTCGCGCTACGACGTTTTGAAGTCGACGTCGTTAACGCATCGATATTGGATTAACTTGCCGTTAACTATATCGCTATTGATTACGTGGTCCGTAATAAAACCGGGGTTTTTCAAACTGAAACCTCATCTTGAGCTTACCTATCTTATCTATCTTACCTATGTTATTCACTTAACAGCCCATCTTTCAGCACACCGTTCAATACATCATAGTCAGTCACTGACTTAAGGTGAGGGTATTCCTCTTCTATATACGATGGCGCATTGAACAGCACTCCTATATCAGCTTGTTCCAACATGGTAATATCGTTATAAGAATCCCCCGCGGCAGCTATTCTGTAATTGAGTGATTGCAGCGCTAGAACAGCCTTTCTTTTAGGATCTTCCTGCCGAAACTGGTAACCTGTGATCATATTGTGATGGTCAACTGTCAACCGATGACATAACAAAGTGGGGAAACCCAGTTGGCGCATAAATGGCTGCGCAAATTCGTAAAAGGTATCGGATAGAATGATGACTTGAGCGTACTCACGCAATTCATTCAAAAAATCATTCGCCCCGGGCAAAGGCGACAGTTCCGCGATTACTGATTGTATGCGATCAATAGTCAATTGATGTTGGCGTAATATGCCAATCCGTTGCTGCATAAGTACATCGTAGTCAGCAATATCACGCGTAGTCGCACTCAGCTCGCTAATCCCGGTCGCTTTGGCAAACTCTACCCATACCTCGGGTATCAAGACACCCTCTAGGTCTAAACAAACTATATTCACCAATTACCTCTTATTCACTATAAATGCATCAAACTGATGTTTGATGTTGTGCCAGATGATACGTTATTCTTTACCTTTCTATTATTATACGAGAAAAGTCTTTTCGACTCTGGGCCGATTTTGCTATTCTGTGCTTCGTTAAACATGATGATTGATAAAAGGCTGTGAAAACTATAATGACAGTAAAAAAAATTACTTTTGTAAAAAAAATATTCGCTAATGGCTCACCTTGTAAGAAATGTGGTGAAGTGATAGATAAGATGGAAGCGGCAAATCAAATGCGCTTTATTGATGAGGTGGTGATTGCTGATGAAGCAGACCCCGAAAGCCAGGGGATGTTATTGGCTAAACAATATGATGTGAGTAAGGCTCCTTTCTTTATAGTTGAAGATAAAGATGGCGATATAGAAATATACACCATTTATTTTAAACTGGTAAAAGACGTTCTTAGCCACTTACATTAAGGGAGTGTTGAAAACGTCATTCAAGACTATTGTTTTACTTTTATTGGCTTCCACCTTGACATACGTTTTGTCGCCTCATTTACTTCACAAATAACCTTAAGAGACTTGAGTTCTTCTCCTCTTAGCAGGGGAATGGTCTCGTAATCCAAAAATATTTTGTATAGTTCTATATGGGGAAGGTATCGGCTTTCAATATGATTAATAGACCAACTCTTATGGAGTATTTCTTTTTCTTGCAGTGCTCGCTCACATATTTCCACCGCTTCTCCCATTGAAGCTACATAGCCCACACGAGACTTAAACTCTGGAAGAGGCTCTAAATGAGCGTATTTGATCGCATCTTCTGCTTCTTTTTGTCGTTTTTCTATTGCTAATCGCTCAACTTCTAAAGCCTCTACACTAGGTTCAAAAACATACCCCAAGAAATGCAACACTGCCAGAGTAGTACTATTTAGAACAAGCAAAAGAAAAAATACAGACAATATGATAGCTTTACGTGACATACAACTTTTCCTGCACACTGCTATAGGAGTAAGTAAAATAGCTTTTTTGTCTGGAAAAGCTACACTATATTGCTAACAATAGTGAAACTTTTAGCGTAATGAACAATGTTGCCGAAACGTAGACTACTTAATAAACCGGCAAACGAACGTGCTGGAATAATTCATCAAGTTCTAAACGGGACGAACAGCTGTAGGCCTCATCAACCATTGTTCGCGTAAGGTGAGGAGCAAAATTTTCCATAAACTCGTACATAAAGCCACGAATAAAAGTACCGCGACGGAAACCAATTTTAGTGATGCTCGGTCTAAACAGGTGGCCCGCATCAAGACAGACTAAATCACTATCTAATTCCTCATCATGAGCCATACTAGCAATAATACCTACACCCAAACCTAATCTAACATACGTTTTTATCACGTCAGCATCGGCGGCAGTAAATACAATTTTAGGCGCTAAGCCATGCTCCATAAAAGCTTCATCTAGCTTTGATCGACCGGTGAAGCCAAAGACATAAGTGACAATAGGATGTTTTGCTATTTCTACTAGCGTTAATGCGGACAGCTGACATAGGGGGTGGTCTTTGGGTACCACAATACTGCGATTCCACTGATAACATGGCATCATTACCAAGTCACTAAACAATTCCATCGCTTCTGTCGCAATCGCAAAATCAACCGACCCGCTTGCAGCCATTTCAGAAATTTGCATCGGCGTGCCTTGATTCATATGCAACGACACATCGGGATATTGCTCAATAAAGCCTTTAATAATATTAGGCAGCATGTACCGTGCCTGAGTATGCGTAGTTGCCAGTGATAAACTGCCTTTCTTATCATTACTGAATTCTTGCGCTACCTGCTTAATACTCTCTACTTTACGTAAAATTTTGCCCGCCGTTTGTAAAATAGCCTCGCCTGCAGGTGTCACTCGAGTAAGGTGTTTACCGCTGCGTGAAAATATCTCGACGCCCAGCTCGTCCTCAAGCAAACGAATCTGTTTACTGATACCAGGTTGTGAAGTGAATAAGCTCTGAGCTGTCGCAGAAACATTTAAGTCATGATGCGCAACTTCCCATATATAGCGCAATTGCTGAAGCTTCATAGATCTTCTCCACTAGTATCGAATGTTATAAAAATAGAAGTAAATATTCTTATCCAGAATAGTTCTAATTCGGTATATTTGCCAATGAATTTTACTATTTAATTATGAAAAGTGTTTCTATTTATAACCTTAGACTATATCGTTAACAATGAGAATAGTGAATAAATAACGATCGTTTAGCGTAAACGCTCAATTATCTTTCAATAAAAGACAAGCTACACATGGAAACTATTTTTTTACTTTATATCCTCGCAGGCGCGGTCGTAGGCTTAGCGGTCGGCATTACTGGTGTAGGGGGTGGCTCATTGATGACCCCTTTTTTACTATTATTTGGCTTCCCGCCCAATGTGGCGATTGGTACCGACTTACTTTATGCCGCGATCACTAAGTCAGGCGGCATTATTTCACACCAAAGACAAGGTCATATTCAATGGGATTTGGTGTTTCGTTTAGCGATAGGGAGTGTGCCTGCCGCCATTGTTACGTCTTTGGCGCTGCACTACTTATTCGATGACGCAAATGATTACTCGCATATCCTTACGTTATCGTTGGGCATTATGTTGGTATTTACATCGTGCGTGCTATTTTTTCGACAACGACTCAAAACTGACACTACATCGAACAATGCTTTTATGGCCTTTGCACATCGGCACTCAGTCCCTTTTACTATCGCCATGGGCGTTATATTAGGGGTGTTTGTCACACTATCATCGGTAGGTGCGGGGGCAATAGGCGCAGCCATTCTCATGACTCTATATCCTTATTTACCTGCGCACAAAATTGTCGGGGTCGATATTGCTCACGCGGTGCCATTAACCTTTATTGCAGGCTTTGCCCATCTTTTGTTGGGTAACGTGGACTTTGTATTACTGGGAAGTTTGCTCATTGGGTCACTGCCAGCTGTTTTTTTAGGCGCTAAGTTGAGTCGAAAAATTCCTAATAATTTATTGCAGCCTATTCTGGCATCTGTATTGATGATTTTAGGCATAAAATTTGTATTTTTCTAATGCCGCTTTCTAGTGAGTAGCCAGTGAAAGATAATATTACATACGCGCGGATGGTTTGGAGTATTGCTTTTGCTGCCATACAGGATTTGGTTGAGGAATAAGATAAACAGGGCGTTTAGAATAAGTTAATACCTTTTGTGGAACGCTACCTAAGCTAGAATCATGATTTTCTGAAGAGTGGCTTCCAAGTACAATAACATCCGCATTAATATCACTCGCCGTCTCTAAAATTATCTCGACAGGAGCCCCTGGCTTAACAATAACGTCCTCTAGGCGAGGCAAGTCTATACCTCCACTCATAAACTCATCTGTTAGGATGTCAATTACTTGTGATCGAATTTGATCAACCACCGAGTCCATCCCTGTAGTGGTTAACTGCCTAGTCGTTTCAGGTTTTAAATAGGTTTTTAACAATGCATGACCTAAAGTCCCAAGTGGCTCTACCGCATGAACTACAACTAGGCTTGCGTGATATTGACTCGATAAACTGGCTGCATACTGTAACAAATGAGGCGTGTACACACCAAGATCGACCGCGAGCAAAATCTTTTTTATCACTTTTACCATCCTAACATATGGAGTTAACACTACTTGAACGTATGATCACCGTTTATTATTCAGTGAACATTAAGCATCTTGCACATGACTATGTATTAAAGAATAGCAGTAAGTACGCAAAAAAATACGTATTTAATAGACAGTTTGGGAATAGATGTCAGGCTCGCTAGATTCAACGAGTAGAGGTTAGATGATATATGTTGGGGACAATGGGGAAAAACAAAATAATCACACTACTCGTTAGCAATACCGTGAGGCACATGACCCGTGGCCACAACATGTTCTTTTGCAGATTCGCAATGAAGTGCCTGATCGTCAAAAAACACGTCTGCTCCGTAGGCTTTAAGAAACTCTCCTTTTGATAAACCACCTAGAAATAGTGACTCATCAATACGAATATTCCATGCTCGGAGTGTCCGAATCACACGCTCATGTGCGGGTGCAGAGCGTGCGGTGACTAGGGCGGTACGGATGGGACAATCACCTTGAGCAAACTCAGCTTGCAATTGCTGTAACGCCGACAAAAAATCTTTAAATGGACCGCCTGTCAGTGGCTTTTTTGCCGCGTCTTGCTCATTTTTAGTGAATGCCGCTAAACCTTGCTGCTTATATACACGCTCTGCTTCATCAGAAAATATAACGGCATCACCATCGAAAGCAAATCGTAACTGCGTTATATTATTACCTTCTTGACCGGCTGGGATGAGTGTTGCTGCAGCAATACCATTCTCCAAGGCATGCCTCACGTCCTCACCGTCCGTGGATAAAAACAAGTGGCAACCGAAAGCGCCGATATAGCGATAAGGACTCTCGCCGCCAGAAAAAGCAGCTCTAGAAATGTTGAGTTTATAGTGCTGAATTGAGTTAAATACGCGTAGGCCTGTATCGGCACTGTTACGCGACAGTAGAATAATTTCGACTCGGGGGTGGCCGTCGCCTAGCGTGTTTAATCCCAATAATTTTTCAACAAGAGGGAAGGCACTTCCCGGCGTTAAAATGTCGTTTTCTCGCTGTATTTGATATTCAGAGTACGCTTTTAGGCCTTCATTGATATACACCTGGTGGCTTTCATCTAAATTGAATAATACTCTAGATGAAATGGCAATCACCAGCTTATTATCAAATTCTTTGGGCATGTATCGATAACCTACTAATGAGTGGAGCCCTGAAAGCTTACCAATAAAAGGCGTTATATCGCCCTATACTATACCGCCTTATACTATATCGCCTTAGTTATATCGCCTTAATAGTACCTTTAGGTAATACGGCGTGTAACGATACTTTCTGGAATTTAAGCTCTACATTATTAGATACTTCTAATACCATGTAGTCGCCTTCCACTTTAGTGACTTTACCTAGGATGCCGCCAGTGGTTAGTACTTCATCACCTTTAGCGACACCTTCGGTCAGTGCTTTTTGTTCTTTTTGTCTTTTTCGCTGTGGTCGAATGATCATAAAATACATCAAAACGAACATACCAGCAATAAGTAATAAACCAGAAAAATCACCGCCTAGTGCAGATGACGGAGCTGATTGGGCGTGAGCGGAAGGAATAAAAAATAACATGCTAACCTCTTATTATCATCAATAAAAATTAGACAATATTTTACCGACTTTCCATGTGGCTGGCAATTAAACTAGAGAATTAAATGTATTAATAGTCAGCCGTAAATACACAGCAAGCATCTGTATTTGAGACTATCTGTATCAAGACTTACATATAGTCTCGGTACAATTTGCGGAAAACACTGGGAGACAAACCGGATAACCTTTTAAAGGCATTGGTAAAACTGGTTCTGTCTGAAAAGTCTAAAAATTTTGAGGTTGCTTCGACACTCATTTTATCGACCAGCAAGCAGTTTATAGCGTGATGAAATCTAACGCGATCTCTGAGGCCCGCGTAATGTACCATTTGCGCTTTAAGGCGTCTCTGCAGGGTACGTTTAGACATGTCTAAACTTTCTGAAACCACACTAATGCCTAATGGTTCTCGCCCAACTCTGCGCTGAAGTGCTCGTAGTACTTGACCAGCGGTACCGTGCATAACGGGGATACGGGCCTGTCCTCGTAACCTTTCTAGACCTTGATAACCCGAATCTACAAGATTATCTCTGCGGAGGGCATACTGAGAAAAGGGTGTTTGGGGGATGCTGGCAACCGGCATCATAATAATGAACTCCTTATTATTGGTCAATCAATACACAACAATACTTAGCAATTTTCTGCACATTATCATGGGAAAACGTTTAATCAACAGATAATCTAACCACTATGTTTAGCGTTAACATGGATTGCTGCCCGTTATTGATACTACGCAAAACAAATTAAATTGTCCCTAATCAAGATCTTTGCTAGCGCGCTATACCAATAATTCCTCAACGATTATATATATGTAAAGTAAAATAGACAGGGAAAAACGCCCCCCTAATTAACGACTTTACTTGAAAAAAAAGGGAGGAATGCCAAATAAGATGAATTAGGTGACAAAAAGGAGAATAAATGATGGGACGCAATCGTTTTTATGACTTTTCACCGCCCAGCTTCAACATTTTGGAATAAAAAATTCTAGGATAATTATTCGCTTAAATAGCTATCGATACTTTCTAATAAAACGTCGTGGTGATTGCTGGTTTTAAACTTATCCATTATGTGAACCAGTCGTCCTTCTTTGTTAATAAGAAAGGTCGTGCGCACGATGCCCATATACTCCTTACCCATAAATTTCTTTAATGCCCATACGCCATACTGGTCTGCAGTCTCATGGTCTGCGTCACTCAGCAAGTCAAAGTTCAACGTTTGCTTATCAATAAACTTTTGCAGCTTATTTTCAGGGTCGGGACTTACGCCAAATACCACGGTGTCTCGTTGCGCCAACTCTTTTTGCGTATCACGAATACCGCAAGCTTGCACAGTACAACCTGGAGTTGACGCTTTAGGATAAAAGTACAAGACTACATTTTTTGTACCTGCAAAATTCTTAAGTGACACTTTTTCGCCCTGCTGATTGGTTAACGTAAATGCGGGGGCTTTATTCCCTATTGTAGGGTGTGACATGATGTTCTCCTATTCGTGAATACTTCACTATGAATGATTGTGGTATAGATGACGTGGATGCTAATAGCGTCAATATAGAGGGTTGTAATATAAACCGTTTAGGGTTGTCAATATCACCACAAAAAAATATACGTTCAATAAAAAACGCGAGACCAGCTCGCGTTTTTTACATTACCATTTAATTAACGCTGCATTATCTATGGCAATAAATGAGACACTGCGTCTCGCTCTTCTGCAAGCTCTTTTTCCGTCGCTTTCATCTTTTCAATCGAGAACTCATTCAATTCAACGCCCTGAACAATTTCCCAATCGCCATCTTTACAAACGCAAGGGAAAGAGTAGATCAGACCTTCTTGAATACCGTAGCTACCGTCACTGTACACACCCATGCTAGTCCAATCACCTGCTGATGTGCCTAATGCCCAATCACGGATGTGGAAAATAGCCGCATTGGCCGCAGATGCAGCGCTTGATGCTCCACGTGCGGCAATAATCGCTGCACCGCGCTGCTGAACCGTAGGAATAAAGTCACTTTCATACCATGCTTGGTCGATCAAGCTCATCGCTGCTTTACCATCAACATTAGCATGATGAATATCAGGGTACTGTGTCGATGAATGATTACCCCAGATGGTTAGCTGAGTAATATCGTTAATGCTGGTGCCTGTTTTTTGAGCCAATTGCGTTAATGCGCGATTGTGATCAAGACGCGTCATGGCAGTAAAGTTGCGTGGATCTAAGTCAGGTGCATTACGTTGTGCAATCAATGCATTGGTGTTTGCAGGATTACCCACAACCAATACTTTAATATCACGTGAAGCAGTTACATTCATTGCTTTTCCTTGAGCAGAAAAAATAGCCGCATTGGCTTCAAGCAAATCTTTACGCTCCATACCTGGGCCACGAGGACGTGCGCCAACAAGCAGGGCGTAGTCTGCATCTTTAAACGCAATATTGGCATCATCAGTGATCACCATACCGGCTAATAATGGAAACGCACAATCATCCAATTCCATTGCTACGCCTTTAAGTGCGTTTAGCGCTGGTGTAATTTCTAACATTTGTAAGATGATGGGTTGGTCTTTGCCCAACATGTCGCCAGCGGCAATACGGAATAACAAAGAATAACTAATTTGACCAGCGGCGCCAGTCACGGTAACTCTAACAGGTGATTTCACACTTTTTCTCCATAATTAAAAATTGGGTAAATTATTTACATTGAAGTACCCGAATACGTGGGTACAAAAAATTTGAACAATATATATCCTAGTCGATAGTTTACACACACAAGGACTGATAACGGTGAAACAGTTCTTTATATAGTACTTCTTTAAAATCTGCCGATTTTGAATCAATTGATTGAACGATGTCGACAAGGTGCTCATTATCTTCTTGCCCACCCCACAACTTTTGATATGACCCTTCTTTATAACCATGATCTTGGCGAAAAAGGTTCAACACATTTTTACCAATATAACCGATATAGAGTGAATCGAAAGACATATCAGTAGTTTGCAGTAAGCCCGCAAAGGTCTCAATAGAAAACTCTTGGGTCGTTAATGTATTGCCAGCAAATACTTCAACCGCCTTGTGGAAGCTCGTGGGGGGTGCAATACGTAAAGCAGAGGTTAGCTCTCGCTCAATAGTCTCAGCAGATACATTATTAACTAACAACATACTCAAACCGAAGTGCCAAATATCAATTACCTCAAGCATAACCTGCTCTATATCGGGCGTTTGTTTTTTCCACCACTTCCAACCGTAATGGTCCATTAGCTCAGCACATTCAATCCAGATAGCTCTATACCATTCAAAATTCTGCTCTCGCCATTCTGGATGAACCTTGCCATTCATTGTATTTTGTAAATCTAACATTACCTGGATCTGTGTCCGCACCGTCTTTATGCCTCGTCTTTAGTCAATCATTCAAACAAATAAAACGACCAAGTTTACCATGCTTGGTGCAGTGAAACACCCAGTAGCATGTCATATTCCTGTCATACAAGCCCCCTATTGTAAGTTTATTATTGTTCTATATTGTTCTATAACAGTAGCGAGTCTTTATTATGCGGCTATTACAGCAAATACATTATGTCGATTTACAAACATTCGACTGGTGCTTAAAACGTAAACACCATCTGCGCATGGTGGCAATTAGCCGTTGGATTTCGCGTACAGCAGATGGTTACTTGTATCTGTTTGCAGGTTTACTAACGTGTTACTTTTTGCGTTGGGATATCGTTAAGTTACTGACGGTTGCTTTCGCTATAGAGCGGACCACTTACTTTCTATTAAAAAACAAACTTAAACGTCATAGGCCGCCACAAGCTATCCCTGGCTACCAAAGTATTATCAAGCCTTCGGACCAGTTTAGCTTTCCCTCCGGACATACTTCAGCGGCGTTTTTAGTCTCTAGCATTGCAATTTTTTACGATCCTATTTATTGGCTATTACTCGTTATTTGGGCACCGTTGGTCGGTGTTTCACGGGTCATGCTCGGCGTTCACTTTCCCACAGATATCTTTGCTGGCTGTATATTGGGGGTCTCTATTGCGCAACTATGCTTATATTTTTATTTATGAGCGCCATAACAACCCCTATTAACCATCAATTCATGACATAAAGAATCCGTCAATGAAAATACTTTACGGTGTGCAAGGTACCGGCAACGGGCACCTATCTCGTGCTCGGGCCATGGATAAAGCATTGAAAAAAAAGAAAGGGATAGAAATCGATTACTTATTCAGTGGTCGAGAAGGCAAACACTATTTTGATATGGAACAATTTGGTGACTTCGCTTGTTACCCAGGCCTTACCTTTATCACCAAAGATGGAAAAATCAGCTTTCTAGCCACGTTGAAAAAAAACAATATCCGACAGTTTTTTTTCAATATCAAGCAACTAGATCTTAGCCAATATGATTTAGTGATCTCCGATTTCGAACCTATTAGTGCATGGGCAGCCAAAAATCAGAAAGTGCCATCGCTGGCTATCGGCCATCAATATGCATTTCTTTGTAATATCCCCAAACAAGGTAGCAACATTTTCAACGATGCACTCATGAAGTACTTTGCACCTACCGATAAACAAATAGGCTTACACTGGCATCATTTTAACCAGCCTATTCTACCTCCCATTGTTGATCTAGATCATCAACCAATTGATGTTATCGACAATAAAATAGTCGTCTACCTAGGGTTTGAAACAACAGCCGCCGTAATGCAGTTACTACAACCATTTACCGACTACGAATTCTTTATTTATAGCCCCTCCATCAGTACAAAAATGTCGCAGAATCACTTACACCTACATCCAGTGAATCGAGATGGTTTTAAAACAGATTTATTATCGTGTAACGGTGTCATTACCAATGCAGGTTTTGAACTCGCTAGCGAAGCGATTAGTTTGGGCAAGAAAATACTCGTTAAACCCTTGATAGGGCAAATGGAGCAGCTATCTAACGCGTACGCCTTAGATAAACTGTCGCTGGGAATGACTATGCCGCAACTGGACAGCACGGTCGTGGAAAAATGGCTAACCGGCTTTACCGGTAAACAAGTACATTACCCTGATGTCCCTAAAGCCTTAGCTGACTGGATAGCATCCGGTATGCAACAAACTAATGCGGAGCTGTCTACGTCACTTTGGAAAGCAACCTGCTCACCTGACATTCACCATTTTACAAGCCTAGACTATGGGTCGCCTTAGGAAATAAACGGTAGAAATTTTCAGTCGTCACTGCGGCTAACGCTTCAAAGGGTATACCTTTCAGTTCAGCTATATATTCGGCCACTTCTTTCACATATTGAGGTTCGTTAGGCTTCCCACGATAAGGCACGGGGGCAAGATAAGGTGAATCAGTCTCGACCAGCAAACGATCCATCGGTATTTTTTTAACCACCTCACGCAACTCAGACGCATTTTTGAACGTTACGATACCTGATATCGAAATCATATAATTCATATCGATAGCTTGCTTAGCCATTTCCCAACTCTCGGTAAAACAGTGCAGCACACCTGCGGAGGTTTCGTTGCCATGGTCTTTAATCAACTGTAATGTATCTTCACGCGCATCGCGAGTATGCACAATAACGGGTAACTGCGCTCTCGATGCTGCCTGCAAGTGAACTGTAAAGCTTTCTTGTTGTAGCACTTTATCGTCTTCGCTGTAATAGTAATCTAAGCCCGACTCACCTAAAGCGACTACTTTAGGGTGTTGCGCCCAAGTAATTAAATCGTCTTCTGTCGCGAGTCCTTCTTTGACATCTAAGGGATGCACCCCCACCGATGACACCACTTGTGGAAATCGCTCGGCAATGTCGACGACAGCTTGGCGATTATTGACGCTAATGCCGACACAGAGTAACTGTTGTACCCCACGAGATAATGCCGCATCAATTGCAGAGGATAATTCGTTATTGTGGGCGTCAAGATTTAGACGATCGAGATGACAATGAGAATCTACTAGCATAATGGCCTATTAGTAATTTGACACTAACGAGTGAAGCGACAGAGTAATAAACTGTCACTGATTTATAATGTACGACATTGGGATTACATGGTATGCGTGGGCCGATCAGACTCTAATATACCGACAAGATATTTTTCAATAGTACTGACTACGGCGCTTTCGCTTTCTGAAAACTGCACGCCAACACCCGCCACACGATTGCCCTGTGCCCCTTTGGGTGTTAACCAAATAACCTTGCCGGAAATAGGCACTTTCTCTGCTTCATTAATGAGAGATAACAACACAAAAATTTCATCGCCCATACTATATGTTTTTTTGGTTGGAATAAATAACCCACCATTTTCAACATACGGCATATACGATCGGTGTAAGGTTGCCACATCTTTAATTGATAAAGATAATATACCTTGACCCGCGCCACCAAGACTAAATCCACTCATGACTTTATTCTCTCTGTGTTCTTTATTTATTTTTAATCTTCGGTTGTTTGCACCTAATCACTAACACGACAACGTATTAAGAGCGCTGAACAATCACCTGCCAGTCCAAGATCAGCTCTTCCACGAGTAATTGCATATTAGGGTTTGCCCCCCTCAACTGTTGTTGACGAAGTGCTAATAGCTTATCACTAAACTTATATAGCCATTGTTTATTCAACCGCCGGCCTTGATAAGTTATTCGGAGCACACGCTGGCTAATCGTCAGCTCGTCGTTAATAATATAAGAATTACTATCCGCTGCACCCGTTGGTTGATTGGCTACATTGCTCACTATATTGTGAATTATTTGCAACCACCACTCAGTAATGTGATTAATACTTAGCGGCATCAAACCGCGCGCCATACTGATATCTGGCACATCCGCTGGGGATGAAGGCTGCGACAAGCGATCAATTGTATGGACAAAAACCGTCAAATGATCAAGATAATCTCCCTCGATCATGCCCTTAGCAATCAGCGGTGCGCCGCCAGATAAGGTCAGTAAAGTACTCGCATTATCCACTTGGAGCTTTTCTAACCACGCCAGCGCGACAGGGCGGCTGGGACAGACCAAAGGAAGTAACTGACAGCGGCTGCGTATCGTCGCCATGACACCATTAAGAGCATGACTGACCAAAATCAATACAGTATTGCCCGCGGGCTCTTCCAGACTTTTTAATAGTGCGTTGGCCGAGTTGATATTCAGCTGCTCAACAGGCCCTAGCAACACGACTTTTCTGCCCCCTTGCTGGGAAGTGTTTGCAATAAATTGTGATAAGGCGCGAACTTGGTCAATTTTAATGGCTTTGCCCGCTTCATCGGGCACCAGCCATTTTTTATCGGGATGTGTACCCGCTTTAATCAACTGACAACTGCGGCACTGACCGCAGGCTAGGTCAGCTTTCGGGGATAAACATAATAAATAATCAGCAAGTGATTCTGCGAAATGCCACTTACCGATACCTTGCTGCCCCGAAAGCAATACTGCGTGAGGTATTTTATCTTGCGCGACTTGCTGATGTATACGTTCCCATGACTGCTGTTGCCATGGATAAGGGATAGGCATCGACGATGTCTTGATAGCAACAGTCATTAGGTATTATTCAACGTGTCATTGGGCGGTCATTAGTGCCGCTATAATATCATTATATTGCTAAAGACCCTATATATTACTAGATCCTGTATATTACCAAGCATGATACCTTATGGCGCTATATTTTCTTAGCCTAGAGAATATTCACTCATCAATAGCTCGTGCGAGGGAAAATAAAAATGGTTAGAATGGCATATTCGATACAAACGTTTACTTATTGCAAAATAACTATATCGAGTAGTGTAAAAGTAGCGGTTTCTATTTTTTTGCAACAATGCCCTGGTTATGGCTAGACATTAACGGGTATGGTATGGCTAGGCACGTATGAATATGCACTGGCGGGTCTCGTGGTGGTGATGCACTGCTCAAAAGCCAATCACTGGCTTACTCTAAACAGACAATGACCCTATATGACAATGATCACGACCACGCAACCTATTGAATTACTTTACGAAGATGCAGATTTACTGGTGGTTAGTAAGCCCGCAGGGATGTTAACGGTTCCAGGAAGAGGGCCAGACAAGCAAGATTGCTTAATACATCGTATTATTGGCCATGATAGCGCCCCCTACCCCCTTGATCGATATTGGAAAAGCGGGCTCATCGTGCATCGCCTCGACATGGCGACGTCGGGTATCGTGATTATTGCACTCAACCCGCCCGCGCAGTCTGCCATGGGTAAACTATTTGCAGAACGTGCCGTCAGTAAACAATATTGTGCAGTTGTCGATGGCAAAATAACGCAGACACAAACAGTTGATCTACCACTGATGTGCGACTGGGAAAACCGTCCCAAACAAAAAGTCGACCACCTGCACGGCAAGCATGCAAAAACAGATGTTATACCCATCAGCTATTGCCAGAAAAGTCAGACTAGTCGTCTTAAACTCATTCCTATTACCGGACGCTCACATCAGTTGCGTGTCCACATGCTTGCTATTGGGCACCCTATCGTTGGGGATTATTTTTATGCCCCAGAGCCGATAAAGAGCAATAGCCCTCGATTACTACTACACGCAGAGACCATTGCTTTTATTCACCCTGTCAGCCAAAAAGAAATCGTCATTACGTCGCCGGCACCGTTTTAGACATATTAATAACACATAAGCTCCTACGCTCCAGATCAACTCACTAACTTCTTCGTTTGTAAAAAAAATTCCTTATTGAACTTACGCTAGACTATTTGTCTGAGTGATTGGAAATAATAAATTAATAACCCCCAACTGCTTCGGAACCTATTATGGGCACCCTACAAATACTCGCTGGCAATATCATTCAATGGAGCGTTCTCACGCTCTTGTTGTGATGGGCTCAGGCATTCTTTACATTGCCATTCTTTATATTATCGATAAAACACAAACGACACAGACATTCGACGCAACAAACTGTCGTTGACTGTACTCGTTATTTTTTTGAATATATTGGTGAGTTTTTCCGTCAATAGTTTTTTGCGATGGATCGAGAAGAGCTACCGTTTAATCGTGCAGATCGTTCATGGGTCTGTCGCGCCGCTAAAAAAATAGATACCACCATTGCTTTTGGCTCAACGCGACCACCGAATATTCAGGGCGAACCGATTTTCATTAACTGCCCATTTTCCACTCTAGATAAAGACGTTATGCGCTCGCGCGATATTACAATAGGCGATGGCTTCGTGGAGAAACCCTATACTACAAACTCAATTATCAATATTTCTGGTATGAGTTTTGGCGCTATATCAAAGCCCGCTGTGCAAGCGTTATCAAAAGGGGCTAAAACGGCAGGCATCTGGATGAACACTGGCGAAGGCGGTATATCGCTTTATCACTTAGAAGGCAGCTGCAACTTCGTGTACTAAATAGGTACCGCTAAGTAGGGCGTACGCATTAAAGAGGGCGTACGCACTAAAGAGGGCGAACTATCGGATGAAAAGTTACGTGAAGTTGCCAGCCATCCTCAGGTGAAAATGCTTGAGATAAAGTTGAGCCAAGGCGCCAAACCCGGTAAAGGTGGTATTTTATCCGGCGCCAAAGTGAATAAAGAAATCTCCGCTATAAGAGGCATTAATATCGGAGAGGATTCTATTAGTTCAAATGGTCACGAAGATATCGCCTCGGTAGACGATTTACTAGACATGATCGAGCGCGTGAGGAAAGTCACCAGTAGACCCGTTGGCTGTAAAACAGTTGTTGGTCACTTACACTTCTTCCAAGATCTTTGCGAAAAAATTCATGCGCGTGGAATCCAGAGCGCTCCCGATTTCATTACCCTAGATAGTGCCGACGACGGAACAGGTGCAGCACCACAACCGCTGATGGACTATATGGGTATGAACATCCAAGAGAGCTTACCTTTGGTTGTCGACATTCTTACCGCACACGCATTAAAAGATAGAATAAAGATCATAGCATCAGGTAAATTATTAGTGCCTAGAAAGCCAGCATGGGCACTTGCCGCCGGAGCGGACTTTATCGTATCCGCGCGAGGGTTTATGTTTGCTCTCGGTCGCATAAAAGCATTACAGTGTAATAAAAACGCCTGGCCTACCGGCATCACCACTCATAAGAAAGCATTACAAGATGGCTTAATACCAGAAGATAAAGCCAAAAGAGTCGCTAACGTTGCCAACAAGCTATTATATGGTGCGGGGCTTATCACGCATTCATGCGGTGTAAAAAAGCCTAGAGCACTTAACCGTAAGCATGTACGTATTATCGAACACAGTGGCCGCTCTACCCCGTTTACAGAAATAGACCCTACTCCCGAAGTCAAAAAAGGATACAACAAGATTGTGGAATAGAGGAAATAAGAACCCGAAAATTAAAGCCAAAAAAACCCGCTAATCATTGATTAGCGGGTTTTTGAATATGGCGGACCGGACGGGACTCGAACCCGCGACCTCCGGCGTGACAGGCCGGCATTCTAACCAGCTGAACTACCGGTCCGTAGAATGTACTCTTTCGAGTGATACTTCATCTTCGCAATTGGTGGGTGGTACAGGGATCGAACCTGTGACCTACGCCTTGTAAGGGCGCCGCTCTCCCAGCTGAGCTAACCACCCCCTGTGCGAGAGCTGGGCATTCTACCCGAATCAATTGCCGTGTCAAACAGTTTTGCCATGTTTCTACTGTAAATGAATAAATAGTATATTATTTATTCCACTCTGGCCTCACGACGATTAATTCCTCTACTTGAGATACTATCTCTATGACTATTTAAATCATTATTCATAACGTTACTTATCTCCCGACCCATAATTTTATATGCGCATTATTATTTATATTACTTCTGAGACACTGCTCACCGATATTTTCAGCTAGTCTCTTAAGTGCTTCAAAGTAATGTTAAAAGGAGTAAACTAATCGTTCATCGGTTATTTGTCGACATTGCATAATCAGCACTGGAATGTCGACATTCAACGGTAATCACCACTATTATTTCCCATAAACCACTTAGCTCGGCAGAAACGCATTCTATGAAAGCTCTACCTCTCCTTTTTATTATATTATTGATGGCGATAGAGGTCTCTGCACTCGCAGATAATGTTCAGCCTATCACCACTCCCTCTTTGTACAGTGAAATACTCAGCTATACGCATATTATGTTGATTGGCGTTTTAACGCTTGCCACTTCCGGTGCATTAGCATTGATCTATCGCCTCTATAAAAAAGAAAAAGTACTTCACCTTAAAGAACAGGCAATAGATGAATACTACGCCGAGCTTACCGAACAATCGGCCGACAGAAATGATAAGATTTATGAAATCAATAACCAACTGTATCAAGAGATTGCTAAACAAGAAGATACCGAAGCACTTCTGCTAGAAGCTAAAAATTATCTTCGCGGTATTATTAATTCAATGCCGTCTATTCTTATCGGCATTGATAAAGCGGGTCTAGTGACTCACTGGAATAATGCAGCGCAAGAAAAAACACATATTTCTCATGACGATGCACTGGGTAAGCACTTTCAAACTATTATCGACGAACCCAACATTACTATGCGCTTGGTCACCAACGCCATAGACAAAAGAAAACCTAAACGCCAAGAAGCGATACAAGAAGGTCATGGCAGCCACGCTCGTTTCAAAGATATTACTATTTATCCCATCACCACCATTGATATTGAAAGTGCTGTTATTCGTATTGATGATGTCACTAACCGCGTTCAGTTAGAAAACATGATCATTCAGAATGAAAAAATGAGTTCACTAGGTGAATTAGCAGCCGGTGTAGCTCACGAAATAAATAACCCACTAGGCACCATATTACAAAGCCTACAAACTATTCAAAGGCGTCTTTCAGATGACTTAATCGCGAATATTCAGGTAGCAGAGAAAAAAGGCATTGATTTAGAAAAACTCGTCGCCTATCTGGAAGAAAGACAAATATTAGCCTTCTTAAGCAATATTAAAGAGGCCGGGGAACGCGCGGCTACCATCGTGACCAACATGTTAGAGTTTTCCAGCACTCACACACAAAAACACGAGTCGATACAGCTGATAGCCTTATTAAACCGCAGCATTGACCTTGCCATTAGTTCTTCTAGCTTACAAAAAAAACGCGGCAATATTAATGTAACCATTAATAGAAATTTTCCCGACACGTGCCCATCCATTTACGGGATGGCTGCAGAAATCCAGCAGGTCATTTTAAACTTAATTAATAACGCTTATCAGGCTTATAGTGAAGATTATAAAAAAAATCACACAAAAGGATCTACCAATAAAGCTGTCAACAACACAGAAGGCAAACTTATTATCACGGTGTCGTTAAACATTACCGGTAGCGATGCAATCATCAAAATTAATGATAATGGCCCAGGCATGGACGAATGGACGAAAAAACATATTTTCGAACCGTTTTTTACCACGAAAGAAACAGGAAAAGGCACAGGCTTAGGATTATCAGTGTCATATTTCATTATCACCGAACACCATCAGGGTTTTATTAGCGTTGAATCTACCGCCACTAAAGGCACCACATTTATTATTCGCTTGCCCATTAGAAATCGAAGAAATTAAACCGTCGTCGATCCACTTCCGCTATGCAAAATAAATAAAGCAACATAAATAAAGTAACATAGCGCGTCGTTATGACGACATTAATAAGCAAAATTTCTTACTCACTTTCGATGGCAGCGTATCCGCCGTCTACATACACAAGTGGGCTCACTGCGCCCGAACCGATCAACGCTTTATCCAAGCGACCAATCACGATTTGGTGTGTACCGTACAAATAATTATCGTTGTCTACGCGACAAAAAAAGTTAACGGGTGCATCGGCCAGGTAAGGTAAACCCTGATCATCTTCCTGCCAATCGCCACAAGAAAAACGTCCTTCTCCGATGTCTCTCGCGGCGCAATTATTCGATACCAGCTGCTGAGATTGAGAAAGCACATTGACCACAAACGGCTGCCCCATTGTCAACAAAGAATACATAGAGGCGTTTTTATTAACACACACTAATAGCGACGCTGGCTCGTCGGATACAGACGTAACAGACGACGCTGTCATTGCGTATCGCTGCCCATTCACCTGCATAGATACCACACACACACCTGCGGCTAAACGACGCATACCTAAACGTAAATTGGCTTTTAATGCATCGGCATCATGTTCTAAGTCGGTCATAGAAAATCTCTTTTATTCTGTGTCTATTAATTGTACTCGCGCTTGTAGACTGCGACATATACCTTATAAAATACAATAAAGCTTAGCACTTTACGGTCGAGGCAATAATAGTAGCATCATTGAAGTGATAACAAATACGCAAAGGGATGTTCGATGGATGTAGTCCATAAACAAGCGTTAGAATAATAACAGAAGAAGTGGGGAAATGGGGTGACTGACGGGGCTCGAACCCGCGACCACCGGAATCACAATCCGGGGCTCTACCAACTGAGCTACAGTCACCATAGAAAGAACAACTGGTGCGCCCGACAGGATTCGAACCTGTGACCGTCCGCTTAGAAGGCGGATGCTCTATCCAGCTGAGCTACGGGCGCATATACATTTTCCCGTAGTCATGGCCTTGTTGTTGATAATTGAGTGGTCGGAGTGGAGGGATTCGAACCCCCGACCCTCTGGTCCCAAACCAGATGCGCTACCAAGCTGCGCTACACTCCGAAAAACTTTCAAATCAAACAAACGTTAACTACTGTTAACTATCTACAAACGGCCATGTTTGAAGAGGTGCGCATAATACCATGCGCTTTCAGCCAGTCAATGATAAATTAATAAGTTTATGTAAAAAGATAAAAAATCATCGTTTTAGACCACTTATCAACAGCAACCATTGGCCTTATATCCATAGCTGTGGGAAAATGGGCTTTTTATTTTCAGGGAACAAACAGACTATGAGCGCACGTTTACTTGATGGCAAACTGATCGCGAAAAAAACCGAAGCGGAACTCAGTGCCCGTATTGATCACCTTAAGACCATTAGCGGCGGCAGAACCCCCATCCTCGCCACCTTACTCGTCGGTAGCGACCCTGCATCAGCCACCTACGTCAATATGAAAGGTAACGCTTGCCGACGCATTGGCATGGATTCACTAAAGATCGAGTTACCGGAATCAACGACCACCGAAGAATTACTCGCTAAAATCGATGAACTAAACAATAACCCAGATGTTCACGGTATTTTGTTACAACATCCCGTACCACCACAAGTTGATGAGCGCGCCTGCTTTGACGCCATCGCCTTAGAAAAAGACGTTGATGGCGTCACCTGCCTGGGCTTTGGCCGAATGAGTATGGGCGAAGAAGCCTATGGCTGCGCAACCCCCAAAGGTATTATGCGATTATTAGAAGCCTACGATATCGAATTATCGGGTAAACATGCCGTCGTCGTTGGCCGCAGCCCTATATTAGGCAAACCCATGGCGATGATGTTGTTGGGTGCAAATGCAACCGTTACTATCTGCCATTCACGCACCGAAAACCTTCAAGCGCACATTAAGCAAGCCGACATTGTTGTCGGTGCTGTCGGCAAACCCGAATTCATTAAAGCCGAATGGATCAAAGATGGTGCTGTCGTCGTTGATGCGGGCTACCATCCTGGTGGCTTAGGCGATATCGAACTAGCGCCATTAATAGATCGCGTAGCAGCCTACACACCTGTTCCTGGAGGCGTTGGACCAATGACCATCAATACCTTGATATACCAATCAGTCGTATCGGGTGAAAAAAGTTTACTCAATAAGTAAGTTGGTCTCTGTCAGTATGGCCGGGACTAAACAGGCCAGCATTAATCCCCGTGTTTGGGTGGTGCCAACACATTTTTAATAACCGCCATGATCAATGGTTTGAACCTTCATCTGAGCCTTCTTTACAATGACATACCTCTCTGATCACCATACTGGCACTGACCTTCACGCTGTTTTACACTACTGGAATCCGATGACCTTATGCGCTTAGACAAATACGTTTCATCCGTCACCGATTATTCTCGCGCTGAAGTCAAACGCTTACTACAAAATGGCAGCATCACGGTGAATGATAGCGCCACAAAAAATGCGGCTCTACAACTTAATACTGAAAAAGATATGATCTGCTTATTTGATGAGCCGTTGCGCGCGCCTGCACCGCGATACTTTATGCTTAACAAACCCGTGGACACTATTTGCGCCACAGAAGACAGTATGCACCCTACAGTCATTGATTTATTAGATGAGCCCAACTCACACCAACTCCATGTTGCCGGCCGCTTAGATAAAGATACTACCGGCTTGGTACTACTGACAGATGACGGACAGTGGAGCCATCAAATAACATCGCCCAACAAACAGTGCGTTAAAACGTATCGTGCCGAACTCGCCGAAGCCTTTACTGATTCGGCCAAACAAGCGCTAGAAGAAGGCGTACTCTTACACAATGAAAAAAAGCTCACTCGCCCAGCAACAGTTAACGTCATCAACGTGAACTGTATAGAGCTGTCTATTGTCGAAGGGAAATATCACCAAGTTAAACGCATGCTAGCGGCAGTAGGTAACCACGTTAACCAATTGCACCGCCAGCAAATAGGCACTATAGAACTTGACGCATCGCTTGATTTGGGGCAATACCGACGACTGACAACGGAAGAAGTGGCGTCTGTATTGGCATGAATAGACTCGATTCATCTTTCACACCGTTGTTACCTTATTTACAGCCAACCGACATAAGCACGCTGTGGGTCGCAGATGAGAATGCCCTACACGCACTTGAACAACTCCCTGTAAACACATCGCCCCTGCTGTCGCTAATCACTAATCGCTACGACATTTACACTTTAGCAAAAAGTAAAGGCATTGCTGCCGTGTTTAACGATTTCGATTTTTCTACCCTCAACACCGTAATTAACGCACCAGTGGAGCGTATTGTTTATCGTATTTCCAAAGAGAAAGCGCTGACACAGCATATTTTCATACAAAGCGTGATGTTATTGTCGAACAACAAAGCCCGTGATTTATTGGATAGTGACCTGCTAAAGAGTAATTTGCCAGTCGCTAATATAAAAAACAATAACGTACGCAATGGCCGTGTAGGCGAACTCATTATTAGCGGTAGGAAACAAGAAGGAATAAAAAGCTATCAACGGTATTTAACGGATACCTTAGCGTGCGATGGCCAACTTAAAAAGCAAGGTACCAACTATAGCGGGACTTTCTCCTCTGCTACCCCCTCAAGTTTCTCACGTGTCGTAAAAAACATCGATTTTGATGATCGTTATCAAGCAATAACGCCCCTTCCCACGCCCAATCACCGCCATATCAACGCGCACAGTAAACCCGGGATTTTCGGTTGGGATAAAATAGATAGCGGCACAGAATTATTACTCCATAGTCTATCGCCGATTATTGAACAACACCGTCTTTCGCCTAAGACATTATTAGATTTGGGTTGTGGATATGGGTGGATATTTATTAATCTACCGCATTACCTAGATGAAAAAATTCTCAGCCAACTTTCTGTTACTGCGACAGATAACAATGCGACGGCTCTTTTATGTGCAAACATAAATAGTAAAAACCTACCATTTAACATCACCCTTGTGGCGGATGATTGTGCAAAAAATCTTAATGATAAATTTGACCTCATTCTCTGCAACCCACCCTTTCATCAAGGGTTTAGTCATGACCAGTCATTAACCCAAAAATTTTTAGAACAAATCAAACAACACCTTACCGTCACGGGAATAGCGGTTCTGGTGATAAATGAATTTATTAGTCTACCCAAACAACAACTTGCATTGTTTCGAGAATATACCGTGCATAAAAAACAACACGGGTTCAAGATAGTCATCTTGCAATAATACTACTATTCAATGCTATTACGCTTAGGGCCAATAATCAGCTATAGTTGTATGAACTACTCTTATAAATGAGTATTACGGGAAAACTGAAAACCCAAAAAAGTGATTTATGAAGTACTTAACACCTGTCGTATACTGCATCGTATTATCTATCACCGCATGCTCCAGTGTGCCTAATAAAAAAAATGGGGCGACCAAAATACCCCCTGAAGAATTTTTCATCACCTACTATCAACAAGACATACCCCATCAAGCAGCCCTATCTGAACGCGATTATCTAATGTGGGTTAACCGATTTTATTTTGGCTGGGGACTGTATCGACGAGGTTGGATGCAGGCAACTGAAGAGCTAGTCGATTCATTACCCAATGCATATGATAAACAGCGTGCTAGGCAGCTGATGCTAGATATTGGCAACCTCATTGGGCCCGAATGGGCCAAAAACAGACAATACCGACTGATCAATACACGTCACCTGAGTATATGGGGCGACGCCATTAACGCGGCTATTGTACGCCGCCAGCAAATGGCCACTTTGCGCACAATAATGAATGACGCCACAGCACTGCTGAAAAAAACCATTCCCGATCAGCTTATTGCTACTGATCGATACCACCCTCAAAAAGACTTCGAATCTGCTGAGTTTTGATCATTAATCAACTAACGCTGGGCGTAACCAGCGTGTGGCTGTTTGGATGTCCCAACTTTTCCTCTCAGCATAATTACGCAGCTGATCTTTATCGATTTTACCTAAACCAAAGTAACGTGCCTCTGGATGCCCTATATACCAACCACTGACTGACGATGCGGGATACATTGCATAGCTATCGGTTAACTGGCTACCAATCGCATTCTCTACATCTAACAATGACCACAAAGTCGCTTTTTCGCTATGTTCTGGGCATGCAGGGTAACCCGGTGCGGGGCGAATACCGGCGTAAGACTCTTTAATTAACGAGTCATTATCCAATATTTCACTATTGGCATAGCCCCAATATTGCTTGCGCACTTTTTCATGGGTTAATTCTGCTAAGGCTTCTGCAAAACGATCAGCAATCGCCTTAACCATAATAGAATTATAATCGTCCAGTGCGGCTTCATATTCCTTAGCTAATTCATCCGCACCATAACACCCGACAGCAAAGGCACCCATATAATCGTTTACACCGGATGTCTTAGGCGCAATAAAGTCAGCCAGCGAGCGATACGGACGACCTGCTGGGCGATCTACTTGCTGGCGCAGGTGATTTAACGTGGCGACTACCGTTTGCCTGTCTTCATCTTGATACAATTCTGTCTGATCATTGATTATCCCATTGGCTGGATATAAACCCATCACCACATGGCATTGCAATAAATTGCCTTCGACAATTTCATTGAGCTTTTCTATCGCGTCAGCAAATAACGTCGTTGCTTCTTCACCAACGATTTCATCCGTTAATATATCAGGGTATTTACCGTGCAGCTCCCATGTTTTAAAAAACGGTGTCCAATCAATGCGCTCAACAATCTCACTTAACGGGCAGTTCAAAAACACCTGCTGGCCCAACGTTGAAGGTACCACAGCTTGATAGTTTGACCAATCAATCGGGGTAGCGTTGGAGCGTGCTTTACCTAATGGTGCGAAGGCTTTTTTCGAACGGCGACTGGCATTTTGTAAACGCACCCTTTCATGTTCGGCGTTAATTTTTTCGATAACACTGTCTTTGTCATCACTTAACAGCCCACTCGCCACCGGCACCGATTTAGAGGCATCTAGCACATGGCATATCACACCACTATATTTGGGCTCTATTTTGACTGCTGTATGTACTTTAGACGTAGTAGCACCGCCTATTAACAGTGGCATCGTCATGCCCCGCTCTTCCATCATTTCGGCAACGGTGACCATTTCGTCTAACGACGGCGTAATCAATCCGGATAAACCCACAATATCTGCATTATGTTCAACAGCCGCATCAAGAATTTTTTCGGGTGCTACCATGACGCCTAAATCGATCACTTCATAATTATTACACGACAACACCACACCCACGATATTTTTACCAATATCGTGTACGTCGCCTTTTACCGTGGCCATAATAATAGTGCCGTTATTTTTACTCACATCGCCCGAGCGTCTTTTCTCTTCTTCGATGTAAGGTAATAAATACGCCACAGCTTTTTTCATTACACGGGCACTTTTAACCACTTGCGGCAAAAACATTTTACCCGCACCAAATAAATCGCCCACCACATTCATGCCCACCATCAGCGGGCCTTCAATCACATGTAATGGTTTATCGGCTTGTTGACGTGCTTCTTCTGCATCACCTTCAATAAATTCAGCAATACCTTTTACCAAGGCATGCGTGATACGTTCTTGTAAAGAATTTTCGCGCCACTTTAATTTGTCGCTTTCTTTGACATTCGCCGCTTGATCTTTGACTTGTACCGCAAAATCCACCAAACGCTCGCCGGCATCTTCACGGCGGTTAAGAATGACATCTTCAACAACTTCCAGTAGATCTTTAGGAATATCATCATAAACCGTTAACATACTGGCGTTAACAATCGCCATATCCATACCGTCTTGAATGGCATAGTAAAGAAAAACCGAATGCATGGCTTCACGCACCGCATCGTTACCACGAAACGAAAACGACACATTAGACAAACCACCCGATACTTTCGCACCGGGTAAGTTGTCTTTAATCCACCGTGTCGCCGCAAAAAAGTCTACGGCGTAATTATCGTGATCGCTAATCCCTGTCGCTATAGGAAAGATATTCGGATCAAACACAATATCTTCTGCTAAAAAACCGACATCGTTGACTAAAATATCATAAGATTTTTGACAGATATCAATTCGGCGCTGATACGTGTCCGCTTGGCCTTTTTCGTCAAAAGCCATCACTACAACGGCTGCGCCGTAACGTTTTACAATCTTCGCGTAACGAATAAATTCATCCACGCCTTCTTTCATCGAAATAGAATTGACAATGGCTTTACCTTGCACACACTGCAAGCCGGCTTCGATAATTGAAAATTTTGATGAGTCAATCATAAACGGCACGCGACAAATATCGGGTTCGGCGGCCAATAAATTCAAATAACGCTGCATCGCTTCTACGCCATCCAACATGGCGTCATCCATATTGACATCGATAATTTGCGCGCCATCTTCGACTTGTACTCGCGCAATTTCTACGGCTGCATCGTAATCTTCATCTTGAATAAGACGCGCAAATTTTCGAGAGCCTGTCACATTAGCGCGCTCGCCTACGTTGACAAAACCTGTGGTTTTATTCACGACAAGAGGCTCTAAACCGCTCAGTACCATATCTGAAATTTTTCTACTCATGATAGCTATCTTTTAAATGATTTTTTAATGATTGTCTACAGCTGACATATTCCATAAACTTAACGTAGCGCTACTTCTTAGCACCGCTTCTTAGTACCGCTTTTTAGTACCGCTTTTTAGTCTTTCAATATTCTTGGAGAATACTTCTGCGCCAATTCAGCCAATGCCGCAATATGTTCGGGTGTGGTACCACAACAACCCCCTAATATATTAATATGTCCACCTTTAACGAACGCCTCAACCTGCGCCGCCATTTGTTCAGGGCTTTCGTCATACTCACCAAACTCATTAGGTAGACCTGCATTCGGATGTGCCGATACGAAAGCCGTCGATATAGCATCTAAACGCTTAATATAAGGCAACATTTCATTGGCACCCAAAGCACAATTGAGCCCAACACTTAACAAGTCACCGTGCATCATCGAAATCCAAAACGCTTCTGCGGTCTGACCTGACAATGTGCGACCACTAGCATCAGTAATCGTGCCCGATACCATAATGGGGATATCACCCCACTTTTCTTTAATCTCAGCCATCGCATACAACGCGGCTTTTGCATTGAGCGTATCGAAAACGGTTTCAATCATTAATATATCGGTACCACCATCTAACAGTGCATTGGCTGCATAAAAATACGCTGCGCGCAGCTCATCAAAGGTGACTAAGCGCATACCTGGGTCGTTAACGTCGGGTGATAACGACGCAGTTCGGTTAGTGGGGCCTAATGCGCCCACAACAAAACGCGGCTTATCCGGCGTTTTTGCGGTCCACACATCGGCAGCCTTTCGCGCACATTGTGCGGATTGGTAATTAATATCATACACATGCGCCTGCATACTGTAATCCGCTTGCGCAATAGTGGTCGCGTTAAACGAATTAGTCGTCGCGAAATCGGCACCCACTTCAAAATACTCTTCATGAATAGACTGAATAATATCGGGGCGCGTAATCACTAACAAATCATTATCGCCTTTCAATGGTGACGGATGATCGGGAAAATACTTGCCCCTAAAGTCCTCCTCGCCTAACGAGTGACGCTGGATCATTGTCCCCATAGCGCCATCCAGTATCATAATGCGTTTTGATAGGATTGCTTTTACGGTATCAAGTGTCGATGTAGTCATAGAGTAGTATTCACATTGCTATTGCTATTGATGTTGCAGACTGTGCCACAACAAGAAAAAATGAGTGGGATAGCATGCCGAGTTATGGGTTGAGCTATTCGTTGGGCTTGTTTAGTTGATCGATATGCTCGATAAGCTGCTCGATTAACTAACCAATAATAAAAAAACCAGTATTCTACCTTAACTAGCTCATTTTACGAGGCCTATCGGTATTTAGTCATGGCCATTCGGCCGTCCCCTACTGATGACTCTACCTTACACAATAGTGCCGCTGAACCACCGAAAAGGCATGTTGCACTTCTTTGAAACGTCGTTCTTCTCCACCTCTGTCGGGGTGATGCTGCATCGCTAGCTGACGGTATTTTTGTTTGCAGTCGATATAAGGGGCGCGCATATCTAATTCTAAATGGACAAAAGCCATTGTAAGTTCATCGTCTTCTACGTAGCGTTTCCAAAAGCCGTTTAACAACGTATCGACTGATTGCTGTGTTGCGGTATCAACGTTATCCCAGTTCAAGTAAAAATCTCTTAAGGCCTCGTTCTCTTCGTGATACCCGTGCGCTAACGAATAGGCGGGCATGGTGCCTGCCGATAAACCCGTGCTGACATCCTGCAAACCAATATCCAGTGCCGATATCCGTAGATGTTGTTGCTGATCACGATACCGGGGCTGTAGCTGATAAAGCGCGTTATATACGATAAAATGCGTACTATAAAGCGATAAGGTATCCGCTAGATTAATGGGATCGAGCCAACCCTGGCCCTGTAACTGCTGGATTAACGTATATTCGGACATCGGTGCCGCTTGGGTTGATAACAGGCAACTGATAGGCTCAAGCAAGTGATTTTGATGCATATTAGTAATGATCCTTGTTTTTACATTTCACTCATGCAAAACAGCCGACAAACACAACCCTTACCGATCGGCAGTCACGTGATATCAACCCAACATTCGGTGTAATACTGTTATAGACAGACTATTCCTGTATAGGAAGCGATCGTGAAGATTTTGGTGAGGAGGGTGAAGAGGGTGAAGAGGGTGAAGATATAGGCAGCACCGGCCACGACATCGCCCAAGGACGACTAATCGAGAGCGCGTCAGCACATTGCTCTATCGATTTGCGGTCAAACTCAGCGCTGGGATCACCATGCAACTTACGACTCAATTCAGCACTGTCATCCCAATGACTCGGCATATTAATGTACTGGAATTTTTCACCCTGAAAGGTGAAACGTAGAACAAACGCATGTAAAAAAATACCCGATAAAACAGGTAACGCGATCGATAACGGATGCCCATATAAACGATCACCCATAATCGGTGAGCCCACGCTCTTAAGCGCAACTCGTAGCTGGTGCGTTTTACCTGTTTTTGGCTTCAACACAAATAACCGCTGACCCTGCCCCACACCGTAGCTAAAAAACTGAGTAAGCGCCGGATTGTCTTTGGTATGGCACAGTTTCCATGCCCCCCGACGACTGCTTTCCATATCGCCACTGACCAAACCTTGTTTTTTCTTAGGCTTTTGATCACTCACCGCCAAGTAATATTTCTCTACCTCTTGACGCTGAAACAGTTGGGACAACTCACTCGCGGCTATTTTGGTTTTTGCACACAACAACAATCCAGAAGTCACCTTATCTAACCGATGAACAGGCAACAGCTGCTCTAGTTGCAAATCCTGTTTCATTTGCACCAACAAACCGACCTCGTCAGGCTCGGAGTGCACACAAACGCCTACATGCTTGTTCACTACAATAAAATGTTCGTTTTCATCGACCATGCTATACATAAAATATTACTTCGCTGTGTCGTTGTCAGAAGAGGTTTTTTGTAACCATTCGCCTAGTGCGTCTTGCGCTGCTAAGCCATCCACCTCTTGCGATAAGCCATCAAGTTCTGCTTGCACGGCAGCGTCGACTGCGGCAAACATTATTATCAATACCCTACGCCCCAGCGCGTCTAACGTAAGCCCCTCTGCTTTATCACCGATGTTTTCTACAAAGAAACCAGGCACTGTCAACGAGCGTAGCCCTGGTCTTAGTTCTGACCTTGACGCTACGTTATCGGATGTGTTGACTTGCAACTGTATACGCAGGTCTGCAAAGGTAATACGCTCGATCATCACTTTAATAGATGCCGACTCTGTGTCACTAGTGCTAATAGCCTGAGAAGATAACATATCGGTTAAGTCGTTAATCGAAGAAAGTCGCTCGGCAATCGTTTGAATGTTGTTCAGTGACGGTTTATTTTGGCTCGCTCCGCTCGCCAGCTCTACGTAAAAATAAATATCTCTGATATCGACTTTATTAATCACCTTTACTGGCTGGTTAAAGGTGCTGGAATCAACTTTAAAGGCAATTTTATTCGAGATATATAATGTTTTATTTGAAAAACCTACCGGGTTTTTAATAGATAAATTGGTTAACGAACCACTACCGTAACTTAAATTGATACTGACACTATCAACCTTTACCGGCGCTTGCGTTAATTCGCTACCGGTTTGTTCAATAACATCGATGATGACATCATCAACGTGGCTAAAAGCATAATAAATAGCCGCTGACGAAATAGAGGCCAAAATAATAAAGCTAAATACGAAAAATTTAAGTGTTTTCATTCTTGTCCTTAGTGGTGTGTAAGATGATGGGGGACGCCGTATCAGCCAAAGACTGATGTAGCACACCGCTCTCGATAGCTATGTTCGTTCACCCTCGATAATAGGCGAGTCTTCGCTATTCGGTAACGCGGGTTGAGTGGGGGGCGCTGCGTTATCTTTTAATATTTGGCTTGCCTCTTCGTTAAACCGATTCTTAGCGTCAGTGAGCGCCTCGTTAACCCTATCCAACAATATTTTCCAACCAGACACCACCACCTCGCTAGTGTCCACCAGCACTGACTCGATACTATTTTTGACGACATTGTTTTTTTCAACATTGGTTTTTTCAACATTGGTTTTTTCTAGCAGCGCCAACTTTTCTTCTACATCGCGCAGCAACGTCTCTGCCAAAACGAGCTGCTCGCTTGATTGTGCGTTCTCTGTCACCAGCTCTTCATAACGTTTATCTTGATGGTAGATATAAGCCATGGCAACCACCAGACATACCCACAAGATTTTTGTAGAATACTGCTTTAACATTTTTATATCCCTCCTATTGATGCCACATTCATATTATATTGCCCCTACATAACCGCTGAGCGGTGACTCATCTCGTTTACCCAAATCATTATTAGACAACATGCGACCGCTACTAAAAAACGAATTATCGCACTGAATCTGACGATGACCAAGGAATCACTCTTAAACAGCTCCCCTAAAATGGCGACAATCCGAAATATGAAGGCAGTAAGACGATCAGAGTCGCGAATAGTGTCTAAGCAGACTATATTTTAACCATTCGGCAATTTCTTGGCAATTAGTCCAGAAAACACTAGTCATTTCAAAACTCATAGTATAAAATTCGCCGCTCTTTTGGCATCACAGCAACATGATTGCTTCACTAGCTAATCGATATTTAGGCGCGGTGGCAGAGTGGTCATGCAGCGGATTGCAAATCCGTCAACGCCGGTTCGATTCCGACCCGCGCCTCCAGAAGCTTGCTAGTAGCTTATACTAGAAGTAGGTTTATCCAAGCCTACTATAAAAAATCTTCCTGTTTGCCCGGGTGGTGAAATTGGTAAACACAGGAGACTTAAAATCTCCCGACCGCAAGGTCTTGCCGGTTCAAGTCCGGCTCCGGGCACCATTTTAGATTCCACCGTACCCCATCACCGTCCAAGCAACCCTATATATACTGGCATTTTTGCTTTTATCGTCCACGCGCGTCTATTGTTATCCGGTACCATCTACAAAACAATGCTGGCATTATTGCTGGTTCAATTCACAGTGATACCCGCATTTTGGTAAGCATTTAAGATAACAGCGAACAAACAACTAACAGGAAACTAACGAGCGACTAACAAGCGACTAAGGACAGCCACACACTTTTTGCCATTTACAACGCTAATCGGAGTTTTTCAAAGGAGACAACTACCCTGACACAGGGGGGTTCCTGTTAACCCTGCATTAACCACTATACCAAAACCACCAACACCTACTTCTGCGGTACTAAACACTAAACCTGCTGATGATATAGCGGCATCAACATAGTCTATTAAGCCATATTTATCTGTACGTAAAAGCGGGTTTCCCCTCACATATGTGTAAGTGTTAGAACCTGCAATTAAACCAAGGGTATCTGATTGAGTGTATCTCCCCGTATTTGGATCATAGTACCTAAAGTAGTTGTAATCTATTTCATCTGACGCAACATCGTAGCTACATTCGCTACAGCCCCTATGCACTCTAGCGTCATTAGCCGCAAAGCCCCAATGCGAGACCGTGGTTATTTTTACAACTCCCGACGCGGTTTCTGGCTTAATTGGCGCTAATAATTGAGTGGCGATATTTTGCATAACGCGAAGTGTAACCCATCACTTAGCGTCGAGCTACTGAGGAGAGTATGGTGGCGCTTGCCTACAAGGATGTAGGTACGCAACGTGAGCAGGATGCGGGAGTGTGTCGCCACTATATTCTCCTCGGTGGCCACGCACGGCGGAAGATAGCGGCTAATGGAAGTGATCTATTCCGTGCGTAACGTACAGGACGTACTAATGCCGTGGGTGCATGGATGCACAGGAACGGTAATAGCTCGATGCTAACGACGAAGTGATTGGCTTTGTTTTTTTGCTTTTGCTTTTAAGCAAGCACTCGCCCCTAGTGTTTTTTAGGAGCGACAGACCAGCGCTTTTTGCTGGGCTGCGGGGCAACCGATGCTATTATTTTAGGGGTGCTTTTTGCCCCTAAAATAATAGCATCGGTTGGGCAAGGTGCGCGGTAGGGCGTGGCCGAGGAAGCTGCGCGTTTAGAGACTGGAAGTGGCTTGGCGTGATGGTTGCGGCTTTGACGTGCAAGGATGCACTAATGCTGGGGACACACGGATGTGTAGGAGCAGTACTAGCAACCTACGTGACAACAAACTGGAAGGAACGGACCGCAACCTTAATTACTAGTTCTTTCTTACGAAGTGATGATGATTCAGATTTAGCACAATGAGAGCTTGGCACTTGGTTTGCGCTGTGGGTTTTGCAAGCCATGTGACAAGCGAAGGAAGAAGCCTATTGCCTCCCATAAACAATCGCTTATATGTAGATCGTAGCTCATTCTCTTCGGATCAATGAATCTTCAATGACCACACCTCTGTATCGAGTGCTGCCGCCTCAATAATCAAGCGAGAAGAACGCAGCTTTTCTAACATAAATGTTTTCGATTGGTTGCCACATCTTAGCCATACCACCAACGGAGGGCCACCATACAACAAACTTTATTCATGGAAGTCAGCATCTTGGGTCACGATGATATAACCCTCTTCCTTTGCATAAGCCCATATCTGCTCATCAGACGCACCCTCCATATCACTCAACATGACATGGGTGCTATCTGGATATTCATCACAGAGCAATTGAGCCAACTTGTACGATAAGTTTTCGTCCAACAGCAACTTCATGCAACGTATGCCGACTGTAAATGTTGCTCTCGGCTAGCAGCATAGGCCAAACAAGCTTGTATATGGATATCTTTCACCGAAGGGAAGTCATCCATAATTTCTTCATGACTCATATTATTCGCTAACCACGATAAAACGTCATATACCGTAATACGTGTACCTTTAAGGCAAGGCTTACCACTGCGCTTACCATGCACTATTTCTATATAATCTTGGTAATTCATAGTATATAACTCATTGGCGAATGACATTCTAATCATATCAGGATTTCTCACTTTCTGGTAATTTAGCTGGATGCGTCGCCGAATAAACTTTAGGAAACTTTAGGAGAAACTTTAGGGGTCAGAGCCCTATACAAAGCCTTTTCCTTGAAACTTTAGGGGTAAACTTTAGGGGTCAGAGCCCTATACAAAGCCTTTTCCTTGCCAAAACAATGCTCACTTAGGGCTCTGACTGTAGTGGTCAACCTTTTCTGGCCAGCCAATTAGAGGTTTTCCAATAAAATGCTTTTTTTTCATTCGGAGACAGGCCAAGGTTATGGCTGTGAGGTCTTACCGAGTTGTAGTATTTATAAATGTAATCTCGTACACAATCATTCGCTACCGTTTCATTCTCATAACCATTTTTAGGCATGTTCTCAGTTTTCAGGCTTCTAAAAAAGCGTTCCATTGGCGTATTATCCCAACAATTACCACGACGACTCACCTCGGTGCCGCTTGACGGTATGCTCTGTTTAATTTGATATTTCCAAATCAACTGCCTAAATGACAAGCTAGTGTAATGACAACCTTGATCCGAATGAAACATGACGCCTATGGGTT
>JBLILH010000014.1:0-80472 GCA_047636495.1 Candidatus Endobugula sp.
AATGCTGAACCCAGACAAGGTAGAAAATATTGAGATGGAAGCCTTGGGTTAACCATTGAGAAAATAGTGCCAATTAGCTTGAAAAACACCGGAAGCCGCGACTTATTATTCTGCAGAAGTAAAGTCATTGATTAATATGAAACTCATCGTCCTCTTAATAAAGATGAGTTTTTGCTTTAGGGCATCTCTAAAAACTACCGCATGTTGTAATGATTCATTCAGGGTTGATACCAAGTATGCCCACTACTCAAGTATATATTGTCATCGAACCCATTAGAGGCAGCTGTCTATAATCAAAAAATTGACGTTATCTGTTGAAAGTGATTTCCATTTCGAAATGTATCTACAATTATTTGCGTGCATTGGTTAACTGTTTCTACAAGGTAGCCTGCGTCAAGTAAGTATGCATATCAATAATAGTCTCTCGGGTAGCGGGTATTTCAATACAGTAAACTAATATGCACAAGAGAGGCCTAAAAAATAGACTAGTGCGAGTACGCTTAGTTTTTGGGTTCTATAGGGAGCATTCTCACTATAATCCCCATTTCTGGGTGGTCCATATAATGCGTTTCTTTACTGCGCATACTGCGTCTTTCAGTAAACTTTACAGCACGCGATACTTGTGGCTTGTCAGCAAGAAAGGGAGCGATGAAATTGTTGCCGGGTGTGTCTATTAAAGCAGTATTATCAGATCCAAGTATAGGGAGTATTGGCCAAGCATTTTCAGAAAAAGATGAACTCACATCGCCATAAATAAACTCGCTTAACCATAAGTCAGTCGTCAGGTGAAGGAAACGCCCAATATGAATATTGATACTACCTTCTAACTCCCAATGATCGTCATTGCGTTGGCCTGCTCTAATGATGAACGGGGTTGATCGGCTCTCTTCCCACATTTGTTGATCCCATGCCTGATGAAACAGCACCTCAAACTGTTCATTTCTTGTTAGTGCATAGCTATAACCTCCAAGCTGGTGTTCAGAGGAGGGGAGCGGGTCTTCGATAAAGCGATATTCCTCCGGGTAAGCAAGACTAATATCCGTTGGCCACTCCTCTCTTTGACTTGCAGGAATAGTATCAGTAGGCGGTGTGTTACGTTTGAATATAAGTAATTCTACCTGATACCAGCGGCCAGCATGTTGAGCGGCTGCTGTCATGCTGTACACGCTAATAAGTGTCAACAATAAGTAAAAACTTAGGCGTAAATAGGTCATGTCGTATATATTCTCATGTTCTTATTTGAATAATAAAACCCGATGGCTTCATTTTAACTGGGCGTTAACGCCGTTAATAGTTGATTGGCGGCATCAATGCGCTCCTCTGCAAATGGCATATCGTGGTGGAATAATAACTGATTTGCTCCACGAAGTTGATATAAATGCGGTTGATTCTGTACCATTTTGACCAAGCTGAGTGGATCCGTTTTTGGATTGGAAGAAAACTCAATCATAATACGTTTGGCATTAGCATCTACTTTAGCAATACCCAAAGCGTCAGCCTCTAATTTAATTTGTGTCACACGAATTAGATGTTTTGCGGGTTCAGGCAGCAACCCAAATCGGTCAATCATTTCTATTTGTAAATCATCAAAGCCTTGCTCATCTTTAATAGACGATAATCGCTTGTAGAATAATAAGCGAGTATGCACATCAGGTAAGTATTTGTCAGGGATAAGCGCAGGGATATGTAAATTAATATCCACATGGCTTGGCATTAATAGTGATTCTGAAGTGTCTTTGCCTTCTTTAATCTTTCTTACGGTTTCTTCAAGCATCTCCATATACAGGGTAAAACCAATAGAATGCATTTGTCCACTTTGATCGTCACCTAATAATTCACCCGCACCGCGTATCTCTAAATCGTGAGTAGCCAGGGTAAATCCCGCGCCTAACTCATCGGCCTGCGCTATTGCTTCTAAGCGTTTTTCAGCATCGGCGGTCATTACTTTGGGCGGCGGCGTCATTAAATACGCGTAGGCCTGATGATGTGACCGGCCAACACGCCCACGAAGTTGATGTAATTGTGCCAAACCAAATTTATCGGCACGTTCTATAATAATGGTGTTAGCGTTAGGAATGTCGATGCCCGTTTCAATAATAGTACTGCATACTAATACGTTATAACGCTGATGATAAAACTCGGACATCACATGTTCCAATTGTTTTTCACGCAGCTGTCCGTGAGCGGTGCCGACTCGTGCCTCGGGAATGAGCTCTGATAAATGGCGCGCCATTTTTTCAATTGTTTTTACTTCATTATGCAAAAAGTAAACTTGGCCTCCACGTAAAATTTCTCTTAATACAGCTTCTTTAATCAATGCATCATCAAAAGCACGAACAAAAGTTTTTACCGATAAACGTCGTGCGGGGGGCGTAGCAATAATAGATAAATCACGAATGCCATGCATTGCCATATTCAGTGTACGAGGAATAGGGGTTGCGGTTAAGGTGAGAATGTCGACTTCACTTCGAAATGCTTTAATCGCTTCTTTTTGACGCACCCCGAAGCGGTGTTCTTCATCAATGACTAATAACCCCAGGTTTTTAAAGGTAAAGCCTGTGGTTAATATTTTGTGTGTACCAATAAGAATGTCAATTTCACCACTAGCGACCTTCGCTTCAATGATTTTAGTCTCTTTTGTCGTTTGAAAGCGAGAAATGACGGCAACATTTACCGGCCAATCCACAAAGCGATCAATAAAATTTTCATTATGCTGTTGTGCCAGTAAGGTCGTTGGGACTAACACAGCCACTTGCTTACTAGCTTGCGTCGCAATAAATGCGGCTCGCATAGCGACTTCGGTTTTACCAAAGCCTACGTCACCACAAACTAATCTGTCCATAGGTTTTGCTGATAGCATGTCATTGCGCACGGAGTGTATTGCCACTTCCTGATCAGGTGTCTCTTCAAATGGAAAGCTACTGGAAAATAGTTGATAGTCTGCTTTATTGTAGGGAAATGCAAAACCTACGCGCGCGTCGCGACGGGCATAAATATCTAATAACTCTGCCGCTACGTCACGAACCTCTTTAGCCGCTTTTTCTTTCGCTTTACGCCAATGGTCACTGCCTAATCGATGAAGTGGTGCTAAGCCTTCGGCTGCACCTGAATAACGACTAATCAAATGTAAGTGTGTGACCGGAACGTATAATTTTGCGTCGTTAGCATATTCCAACATTAAAAATTCATTGGTTTCCTGATCTTTACCGTGGCCAACCACAATAGTTTCCAAGCCTAAATATCTGCCCACACCATGATCTAGATGGACTACAGGCGCACCGATTTTCAATTCGGTTAGATTTTTAATGACTTGCTCGCTCACATCCTGTGAGGTTTTACGACGACGGCGTTGTTTAACTTGGTTGCCGAACAGCTGAGTCTCAGTAATGACTGAAATAGCAGGGTCGGTTAACGAGAATCCTTGCTCAATAACCGATTCGGTGATGGCTAAAGGCATATCGCCGTCAATAAATGTTTGCCAGTGATCGACGTGGACAGGCTTTATGTTATTAGGCTGCAGTACATTTAATAATGCTTCACGACGACCAGGGGATTCGGCGCAAAATAATACCCGACCAGAAAACTCATTTACATACTGGATCAATCGACTGTAAGGTTGAGCCGTGTGCGCATCAACCGTTAGCTCGGGCAAAACTTGACTATTAAACGTAACATGAGATTTTTCTGAGGGCTGAATAGTACACTGACTAAAACGTTTTAAGTGTGAAAATATCTCAGCAACGGGTAGAAAAATTTCGGAGGGCGACAATATAGGTCTTTGCAAATCTCCCTGACGACTTTCAAATCGTCGATGAACTTCACGCCAGAAATGCTCACCAGCAGATTCAATCCCCGTAAGTGAAAAAATGTGAGTGTTATTAGGTAAGTAGTCAAATAATGAAATACACTCTTTAAAAAACAAGGGTAAATAATATTCGATGCCAGCAGGTGCAATACCATCGCTAATATCTTTATAAATAGAGCATTGACGATGATCGACATTAAATCGTTCGTGCCACTGGGTGCGAAAACCACGAATACCATCCTCATCCAAAGGAAATTCTTTTGCCGGTAACAGGTAAATATTGTCTACTTGCTGAATGCTACGCTGGGTTTCTGGGTCGAAGGTACGCAAGGTATCAACTTCGTTGTCGAACAAATCAATACGATAGGGCAGAGCACTTCCCATAGGAAATAAATCGACTAGTGAGCCGCGAACAGCAAACTCACCATGGGAATAGACCGTATCTACGCAGTGATAGCCAGACGACTCTAACCGTCTACGCATATGGCCAATATCAAACAGATCACCTTTTTTAATGATAAAACTGTATTTTTGTAGGTAATCGAGCGGTGGCAAACGACACATAAGCGTGTTCATCGCGACCACTACAATGCCTTTTTTCAGCTGGGTAATACTGTGAAGTGTTTCTAAACGGGTCGAGACAATGTCGTCATGCGGCGAAAATATATCGTAAGGTAGTGTTTCCCAATCTGTAAAATGTAGCACGGGGAGGTGACTTTGTTGCTGGCCTTTCTCGACTGGGTCGTTGAAAAAACGTAATTCTTCCAATAAATGATTAGCCGTTGCAGTATCTTGTGTAACGACGAGTATCGCCTGTTTTTCACTAGCGGTACGGATAATCGCTAATGCACTTGACGCACCATATAAACCTCCCCATTGCTGTTTTAACCCTAGACTATTATCGAGGTCAATGGGCGGGTTGAGAGGAGAGATGGTTGATGAAGAAAAGGTTGATATACTCATGGTTGACTATTTTACTTCTTATATAATATATGGCGCATGTAGATATGCGGTATGTAAAATACGGGGTATTGTAGCGGAGGAGATCATGATAGTCTGTGATAATACTAATAATTGACATCAATAAGATGTTTTAACTACTCAACCTGCTGATATTTCAAGTATTTATGTTTTTTTCTCATTGTACTCCTAAGACTTTTTTACCTTATATGCTTTGTGTGTTCGCCGCGCTATTATCCGGGTGCGGAGAAGGCTTTAATGTTAAGCAGCTAGGCAAAGGTGATATCGATTTTGTCGCTGATGCGCACCGCAAAGAAAGTGAGCGATTGTTATATGAACTAATGGAAAAGCTATATAAGCGAAACCCTATCGAGCTAGCGAAGCAAGAAAGTGACACAATAGAAGCTCAAATAGGCCGTTTGCAGGCGTCGGTTAATGAAGATAGTCCTTTGCTCATCGACGGCGTCGAAGGTATCGACGTATTACAATCGGCCTTCGACGTCCATTATACGGGCGATCGGGTATTCGCTCTTGTCAGCGGTTTAGTCAGCATGATGCACAAAAGCTATAGTTATCATGTAGAGTTTTACATGTTCGACAAGCTCGATCAGCAAAAACTGTATAATTCAGCTAGAAATATCGAAACTTTTTCTTGGCGACTACGCACAGAAAATAATAGTGATGGCGAACGTTTATTGATGTCTACAGAGCTTAGTGGAGACAATGTCAATTTGAGCTTCGAGCGTCTGATCGCTAAGTTAATATCAATACAAGATATGATGGCTCTTATTGCTGCAGATGGCGACCGCAGAGCGATTAATGGGGTGACTCAAGGTGTTGCTAAAGCGATTTTCTTACCTATTTAAGCCTCTCTACATGTCACAAAGTTGCCAAGTTGGCAACTTGCCAACTTGGCAAACAAGCTAATCAATAGTTCGTCATCCATTAAGCGGCATACAGTTTTTCTCAAAGTACCCCTTTATTTATCCTCCCATCCATCCATCAGTCAATAATGATCATCCGCGAAGCTTTTAATCAAAAGCGGAAAAAACGTCATATTGTTTATATCTCCTTTATCCATGAAAACGTAAACGTCACAGACGGAGTAGATATTTTTATAGCGTACGAATTTTTAAGGCCGCTATATAATGGGGGCAACGTATATTTAGGAGAAATGATTTCAGGTTGTTAAGGTGGGCAGCGGGCAGGTCGTCTTCAAAGGCCAGAAAATATAGCCGTAAACGTTATTTTATCAGATCAGCTGAAATCAGGTGTAAATGAAACCGCAATATTGGCAAACATAAAAACCGCTACCTACATACGAGGTAAAATTATATTGTTAGGACAAGGTGATTTTGACGATGTTGGTGGTGCTGTCAATGTCAATAACGTGTCACTAACGCATATCGATTTTTACCTAAGCCATGGAGCGAAGCTTAGCGCGAACGGGGAGTAGTGAACTGATCCTTGCACGGCACCGTTCAATCGAAGGCATTGTAAACTAGTACTCTGTCCCGAAAGACAATCAAGAGTCAAATGTTCGTACTCGCCATAACAAGGTTACGGTCTCAATAATGTAACAAATCATCTCGCACCATAAATCTAGCCGCTAGCGTTGGCTCATTTGGATCCGTTTTTTCTTGATTTATAGTTAAAATCGAGACTTTCGTAGTAAGGATGCCAGCCGCTTTACTAATGACGTTGTTGAAACACATTATTAGTAAACTTCGCTTCTAAATTCATTAATCCTACTTGCGCTTAGTGGCACAAATTACGATAATACGCATATTTGAAGAAACGGTATAAATGTAGCCTCTCTTTAACTCTCCTCTTTAACTCTTAACTTATTATTTAACATACAAGGTGACCTGCGGTGAATCGACCTAAGCCAGATGATTATTTCAAAGATTGGAAACAACGTGAAGCATTAGCGGAGGCGATGATTCCCTTAATAGGTAAGCTGTATCGTGAGTCAAATGTAAAAACTTATATGTACAGCAAGCCGTTGATTAATCGCTCGGTGATTGATTTGATGAAGGCACATCGCGCCGTACGCCAAGTTGAGGAGAATGAATTATCTGAATTTGAAACTTTCCCTATACTAAAAGCGATGGCAGAACTTAATCTGGGTAGCTGCCATATTGATCTTGGTAAGTTAGCCGTTAAATTTATGGAGCAACCAGACGGTACGGTCGTCGATACATGGGTGGCGAGTGAATTAAAGCAATTTATTGGTTCGGCCGACAAGCTCTTAGAAAAACCACAAGATGTCGTATTATATGGCTTCGGACGCATTGGACGTTTACTGACACGCTTATTAGTTGAGAAGGCGGGTAGTGGCGACCAGCTCCGTTTGCGTGCAATTGTTGTGCGTAAAGGTAAAAGCCCTAACGACTTAGTTAAGCGTTCTAGCTTGCTACGTCGTGATTCAGTTCACGGTAGCTTTAAAGGCACTATTCGAGTTGAAGAAGACACTAATACGCTGGTGTGTAATGGTACCGAAATTAAAGTAATTTACGCCAACTCGCCTACGGAAATTGATTACACCGAATATGGCATTCAAGATGCTATTTTGCTAGACAGTACGGGGGTGTGGCGCGACGAAGAGGGGCTGTCACAACATTTGAATTGCCCTGGGATTAGCAAGGTATTACTGACTGCGCCAGGCAAAGGTGAGATGAAAAACGTGGTATACGGTATTAATAACCACGTGATTCAGCCAGACGATAAGATTATTTCTGCGGCATCGTGTACTACTAATGCCATTACCCCAGTATTAAAGGCGTTAATGGATAAATATGGTATCGAGAAAGGGCACGTTGAAACAGTGCATTCTTATACTAATGACCAAAACCTCATTGATAATTATCATACTGGCGAACGTCGCGGTCGAAGTGCCGTTTTAAACATGGTGCTAACGGAAACGGGGGCAGCAAAAGCGGTACAAAAGGCGATTCCTGAATTAGCGGGCAAGTTAACGGGCAACTCCATTCGCGTGCCGACGCCGAATGTATCAATGGCTATTTTGAATATTCAGTTGCAGGCTTCTCCCACTAAAGATGAGCTAAACGACTACATGCGTGAAGTGGCGCTGCATTCTCCGTTGCAACAGCAAATTGATTACACCAATTCACCCGAAGTCGTTTCTAGTGACTTTGTAGGTTCACGTCATGCGTGTATTTTTGATAGCAAAGCGACTATTGTTAATGATAATAGCTGCGTGCTTTACTGCTGGTACGATAATGAATTTGGTTATAGCTGCCAAGTTGTTCGCTGCTTAGAGCAAATGGCGGGCGTTAACTATCAGGTATATCCCCTTTGATCATGTAGTGAAATGGTAATGCTGTAGCACGCCGTTAGCTCTTGAGCCCGATAAGTAAACGCTTATCGGGCTTCTATCATTTGTGTGCTGTTTTCTCCCTATTTATTCCCCAGCTTGTTTGTTACCTTGTCGCTTAAATTATGATCAGAAATGGAGTTTTAATAAAATTTTATACCTAAAACTGCTATTTTTACTGGAAAGACCTCCCATAGATCCTTATAATTGCGCCGCTTAGCAAAAGCCGTACTTTTCTTGTGTAATTGTCTACACTTACTTAGATTAGCAACATCACGCTACGCGAAAAAAAACAACCCAAAAAAACACGTTAGAGTACATTGCAGAGAAATACCAATGTAGCTTGACAAAGCGTGTTTTTAGAACCCTCCACTCAACAATTTTAGGCTAGAGGCGTATGATTACTATCCGTCGAGGTTTGGATTTACCGATTAATGGTAAGCCAAAGCAAGTCATTTCAGAATCTCCTGCTGTCAACTCAGTCGCCATTGTTGGTCCTGATTATAACGGCATGAAACCCACAATGGCTGTCAAAGAAGGTGACCCTGTTAAACTCGGTCAACTACTCTTTACCGATAAGAAAACTGAAGGTGTTCGATATACTGCACCCGCATCAGGTGTAGTGAGCGCAATTAATCGTGGCGCTCGTCGAGTACTAGAATCTGTGGTTATCGATGTTAAAGGTGACGACAAAGAGTTATTCGATAAATACTCTGCAAACGACCTCGCTAATATTGATCGTCAAAAAGTAGTCGATAATTTGGTTCAGTCCGGCGCGTGGACATCATTCCGCACGCGACCTTTTAGTAAGGTTCCGGCCATTGATACCACGCCAGCGTCCATTTTTGTCACCGCAATGGATACCAACCCGTTAGCCGTCGACCCGAACGTTGTTATGGCGACAGAACAGGTAGCATTTAATGATGGTGTTATTGTTCTTACTCGCTTAACCGAGGGTAAGGTGTTTGTTTGTAAAGGCGACAACGCTGTCTTTAGTTCGCCAGAAAATGCGTCCGTGGTAACAGAAACTTTCGCAGGCGCGCATCCTGCGGGTAACGCGGGAACACATATTCATCATCTTGACCCCGTCAATGTGAATAAAGTGGTATGGACTATTGGTTACCAAGATGTCATTGCTATAGGCCATTTGTTTTTATCCGGTGAATTATACACTCGTCGTGTAATCTCATTAGCAGGTCCACGGGTGAATAACCCTCGATTACTGGCTACACGAATAGGCGCAAGCCTAGACGCACTCACCGCCGGAAGTATTATTGGCAGTAATAACCGTGTTATATCGGGTTCTGTTTTTGGTGGACGTACGGCTAATGCTAGTTTAGCCTTCTTGGGTCGTTACCATCACCAAATTACAGTGCTTGAAGAAGGCGATGAGCGTTTGTTTATGCACTACCTGAGGGCTGGATTTGACGGTTTTTCTACCCTTGGCATTTATATCTCTAGCCTAATTAAAGGTAAAACATTTAATTTCACTACGACAACGAATGGCAGTGAAAGAGCTATGGTTCCTATCGGTGCGTATGAAAACGTAATGCCTTTAGATATTTTGCCAACACAGCTGCTACGTTCGTTGATTGTAGGTGACACCGAGATGGCTCAAAAATTGGGCGGGCTAGAGCTAGATGAAGAAGATTTAGCATTGTGCACTTACGTATGTCCCGGTAAATATGAATATGGGCCTATTTTGCGCGATAACTTAACGCGTATCGAGACTGAGGGTTAATCATGAGTTTACGTTCTATTTTAGATGGTGTGGAACCGCATTTTCATAAAGGCGGTAAGTACGAAAGCTGGTACGCTTTGTATGAAGCAGTAGATACGGTATTTTATCGACCCAGTGATGTGACTAAAACAACGGCGCATGTTCGTGATGGTATCGACTTAAAACGCATGATGATTACCGTATGGTTATGTACGTTCCCTGCCATGTTTTACGGTATGTACAATGTGGGTTTTCAAGCTAATACCATTATGGCCGATATGGGCTTAGCGGCTGTTGAAGGCTGGCGCGGCGGTATTATCGAACTGCTTGCAGGTTATAGCGCTAGCAGTGTGTGGGACAGTATGATCCACGGTGCCGTTTATTTTTTACCAATTTATGCCACAGTATTTATTGTAGGTGGTTTTTGGGAAGTGTTGTTTGCGATGAAGCGTGGACACGAAGTGAATGAAGGCTTCTTTGTAACGTCAGTCCTCTTCTCGTTAATTTGCCCTCCTGATCTACCTCTATGGCAAGCCGCCTTAGGCATTAGTTTCGGTGTGGTCATCGGTAAGGAAGTGTTTGGTGGGACCGGTAAAAACTTCCTTAACCCTGCCTTAACTGGCCGTGCGTTTTTATACTTCGCGTACCCTTCTTTTATGTCGGGTGATGCGGTGTGGACAGCGGTTGACGGTTATACTGGTGCGACAGCGTTGTCTTGGGCAGCATCAGGTGGCGTCGAAGCACTCAACGCACAAATTGGTTTGATGAATGCTTTTTTTGGTAACTTACATGGTTCTTTTGGTGAGGTATCTACGTTAATGATCTTTGTGGGCGGTTTCTTCTTATTGGTTACTCGCATCGCATCGTGGCGAATAATGGCCGGCGTCATGCTGGGCATGGTGGCGACCTCTAGCCTGTTTAACTTTATTGGTTCCGACACCAACCCAATGTTTAATGTCCCTTGGTATTGGCATTTAATGGTCGGTGGCTTTGCCTTTGGTATGGTATTTATGGCGACCGATCCAGTGTCATCGTCAATGACCAATGCCGGTAAATGGTGGTTTGGGGGTTTGGTCGGTTTGATGACTGTGCTTATCCGTGTGGTTAACCCCGCGTTCCCAGAAGGTATAATGTTAGCCATCTTATTTGCAAATTTATTTGCGCCGTTAATGGATCACTTTGTTGTGCAAGCCAATATCAAAAGGAGACTAGCTCGTGCCTAGTAAAAATTCTACACAGCGTACTCTGCTAGTGGCCTTCTTACTGTGTCTTGTTTGCTCAGTAATTGTGTCAACCGCAGCAGTTCTATTAAAACCTCTTCAGGTGGCGAATAAGCAGAAAGATTTTAAAATTAATATTTTAAAAGCGGGTGGCCTCTACGAGCAAGGTATTGCTGACGGTAAAAGCATCAGCGAGATGTTTGAAAAGGTTACGACTAGATTAGTCGATATCGATACGGGTGAATATACCGATGAAGTAGAAAAAACGACGTATGACCAGCGTAGAGCTGCCAAAGATCCAGCACTTTCAGACGCGCTCTCGACAGAAAATGATCTGGCAAAAATTTCACGCCGCGTAAAAATTTCTAAAGTCTACTTAGTGCAAAACGAAAGTGGTCTGCAAAAAGTCATACTGCCCGTGAAAGGCTATGGTTTGTGGTCGACGCTTTATGGTTTTCTTTCGTTAGAAAGTGACTTAAATACCGTGTCGGGTTTAGTGTTTTATGAACATTTTGAAACCCCTGGTCTAGGCGGCGAAGTGGATAACCCTAAATGGAAAGGGTTATGGGAAGGTAAGTTAGTATACGGCGATGGTGGAGACGTCAAGTTGACGGTTATCAAAGGCAACGTTGATGCAAATACTACTGAACCAGAATACAAAGTCGATGGTTTATCGGGTGCAACGCTGACCAGTAAAGGTGTCGATAATTTAGTTAAATTTTGGATGGGCTCGATGGGCTATGCTAAATATCTAAGCAACTTAAAACAAGGGGAGGCTTAAGCCATGAAAATTAAAGATCTATTGTATAAGCCATTATTCGAAGATAATCCTATTGCGTTACAAATTTTAGGTATTTGTTCTGCTCTCGCGGTCACTAGTAGTTTAAAAGTCACCATTGTGATGTGTATAGCAGTAACGATTGTCACAGGCTTTTCTAATTTTTTCGTATCTCTCGTGCGTAATCATACACCGAGTAGTATTCGTATTATTGTTCAAATGATCATTATCGCCTCGTTGGTGATACTGGTTGACCAAGTATTAAAAGCAGTCGCTTACGACATTAGTAAGCAGCTGTCGGTATTTGTAGGACTAATTATTACTAACTGTATTGTTATGGGACGTGCGGAAGCGTTTGCGATGAAGAACCCGCCGATCCCTAGCTTCTTAGATGGTATTGGTAACGGCTTAGGCTATAGTGCAATTTTGTTAGGCCTCGCTTTTATTCGTGAGTTATTTGGTTCAGGCAAGTTGTTCGGTATAGAGATACTTCCATTAGTCACTGACGGTGGCTGGTATGTGTCTAACGGTATGCTATTACTGCCACCTAGCGCTTTCTTCTTAATTGGTTTGTTTATCTGGGCTATTCGCGCAGTAAAAACTGACCAGGTTGAGCAGGACGAATTTAAAATTTCATCTAATACTCAAGTTAAGGGAGCTCATTAATGGAAGAATTACTGAGTTTATTTGTTCGCTCTATTTTTATAGAGAACATGGCGCTAGCCTTCTTTTTAGGTATGTGTACATTTATAGCAGTGTCTAAAAAAGTAGAGGCAGCAATTGGTTTAGGTATCACCGTTGTTGTGGTATTAACTATTACAACTCCCGTGAATAATTTGCTTTATACCTACCTACTCGCCGATGGTGCATTGGCTTGGGCAGGATTACCTGAAGTTGATTTGAGCTTTTTAGGATTAATTACGTATATAGGTGTGATTGCTGCATTAATTCAGATCATGGAAATGGTTTTGGATAAATATGTGCCTTCTCTGTACAACGCGTTAGGTGTATTCCTGCCGTTAATTACAGTGAATTGTGCCATTTTGGGTGCTTCGCTATTTATGGTTGAGCGCAGCTACAATTTTGCTGAAAGTGTTGTCTTTGGTGCTGGTGCTGGTACAGGTTGGGCACTGGCGATTGTTGCCTTAGCCGGTATCCGTGAAAAAATGAAATATAGCGATGTGCCAGATGGTTTAAAAGGTTTAGGCATTACTTTTATTACTGTTGGCCTAATGTCATTGGGCTTTATGTCTTTTGGTGGCATCGATCTATAATTGCGAGGGTTAGTTAAAAGATGAATATTGAAATTATTCTAGGCGTTGCCATGTTCACACTACTGGTGTTGGCATTGGTAGTGATTATATTATCTGCACGCGCTAAATTAGTGACATCGGGTGATGTCACTATCACGGTGAATCATGAGAAAAAGATTGTCGTACCCGCAGGAGGTAAACTTTTACAGACTCTGGCTGAGTCAGGTTTATTTTTACCCTCGGCGTGTGGCGGTGGAGGCACTTGTGCACAATGTAAGTGTATTGTCGAGTCTGGCGGCGGTGGTATTTTACCGACCGAAGAATCACACTTTAATAAACGTGAAGCTAACCAAGGCTGGCGCTTGTCTTGCCAGGTGCCGGTGAAGCAAGACATGAATGTAGAAGTTGAAGACGACGTATTTGGTGTTAAGCAATGGGAATGTGAAACCGTCTCTAATCCTAATATGGCCACCTTTATTAAAGAGCTTACGCTGAAGCTACCTGAGGGTGAAAGTGTTGATTTCCGTGCAGGTGGCTATGTCCAGTTAGAAATACCGCCACATCATATTCAATTTAAAGATTTCGATATTGAAGAAGAGTATCGTGGTGATTGGGAACGTTTTGGTTTCTTTAATCTAGAGTCTAAAGTTGATGAGCCTGTTATTCGTGCGTACTCTATGGCAAATTACCCTGAAGAGCGCGGTTTAGTGAAGTTCAATATCCGTATTGCTACTCCACCTCCTGGTGCTCAAGGTATTCCACCCGGACAAATGTCTTCTTATATATTCAATATGAAGCCAGGTGATAAGATCGCTGTATACGGTCCATTTGGTGAGTTCTTTGCGAAAGATAGCGATGCCGAAATGGTGTTTATTGGTGGTGGTGCAGGTATGGCGCCAATGCGTTCACATTTGTTTGATCAGCTCAAACGCTTACACAGCAAGCGTAAAATTAGTTTTTGGTACGGCGCGCGCTCTCTTCGTGAAATGTTCTACGAAGATGAATACGACATGTTGGCAAGTGAAAATGAAAACTTTAACTGGCATGTTGCCTTATCTGATCCCCAGCCCGAAGATAATTGGGATGGCTTAACAGGCTTTATTCATAATGTGTTGTTTGAAGAGTATCTTAAGGCTCATCCTGCACCCGAAGATTGCGAATATTACATGTGTGGTCCACCTATGATGAACCAAGCGGTTATCAAAATGTTGAAAGATCTTGGTGTTGAAGATGAAAATATCATGCTAGATGATTTTGGTGGCTAATGTTGTTACATACTATAGTGAGTAAGCTTTGCTTCTCTCGTCAGGTAACCAATACCCTGCACACACACAGTGCGGGATATTGGTTTTTTTTATTCCTGCTGTTACTCAGTCAGTTGGTGGCTTGTAGTGAACCCCCTAATGTGTACCCTATTTCTGCTATTGGTGGACAAACTATGGGGACGACGTACAACATCAGCATAGTTGATAATGCCAGCGATGAGCATTTTAGTGACGCAAAACTAAATGCTATAAAGTCAACTATCGATGCGAAACTAGTCGATATCAATCTACTGATGTCTACTTATATTGCTGATTCAGAAATTTCACGTTTTAACCAGATTGAGCATAATCAATGGTTTGCGTTATCTCCCGAGACCTTAAGCGTTATCGAATACAGCTTATATTTATCGGAACTCACAAACGGTAAATTTGATATTACCGTATCACCACTGGTTAATTTGTGGGGTTTTGGAAGTGAAGGCGAAACAGATTTTCCTTCCGCTGAAGCCATTGCTAAAGCCAAAGAGAAAGTAGGCTGGAAGGCTCTTATTATTGATAAAAAAAATCTACGTATTAAAAAAGCTAAGCCCTTAACGATCGACTTATCGGCTATTGCAAAAGGCTATGGGGTAGATGTCATAGCCCAGTGGTTAGAGACCCAAGGAATCGACAGCTATCTTGTTGAGATTGGTGGTGAAATACGCGTTAAAGGTCGTAAGCCCGGTGGCAAGCGCTGGCGGGTAGGGATTGAAACACCTTCATTGTTTCAGCAGGGTGCACGTAAAGTAATAGAGCTTAATGATGTGGCCGTAGCAACATCGGGTGATTACCGAAACTTCTTCGAAAAAGAGGGGATTCGTTACTCGCATACTATAGATCCAGTGACCGGTAATCCGGTCATTCACAATATAGCGTCAATCACCGTTATTGTAAGCAGCTCGTTGACTGATAAGACGATCGATAGTGATGCGAGTGATGCGAGTGATGCGAGTGATGAAACGCGTAGAAAAACTTACAGTGCAATGAAAGCCGACGGTCTGGCAACGGCCTTTATGACACTGGGCGAAGAGGAAGCGCAGGCACTGGCTAATCAGTTAGGGCTGCCAATTTATATATTACGCTATGACGATGAAGTATTTACGGAATCTTTTTCCAATGGTTTTGTCCCCTATTTAAGCTATTAATCACTTTTAGTGGCGTTTTTTCTGGCTATAATGAGTGATTATACTGGCTATTTGTTCTGCTTTATAATCACGACTATTAAGAGGTACTACTATGTTGACCGTGTTTCTCGGGTTTATTTTGTTAAGTTTGGTCATCGCTGGTATGGCGATAGGTGTTATTATGGGTCGTCGACCCATTACTGGGTCATGCGGTGGTATTGGCGCGGCTCTTGGCGTTAAGAATTACAACTGTGATATTTGTAATGACGATCCAGCAAGATGTGAAGAAGTTACCACCAGTGAACGGCAAGTGAAAACTCTAGCATATGATGCGACTAAAAAAGAGTAATGAGTTCACTATAATATTTGACTTTGTCGTACATCACTCGCATTTATCTTATTGTTATAAAAAAGGTTATTATTTTGAAGTATGATTTTGATTTGTTGGTGATCGGTTCCGGTCCCGCTGGTGAAGGAGCTGCAATGGCAGCTATTAAGAATGGTCTTAGAGTGGCAGCGATAGAAAATCGGCCTGAAGTAGGCGGCAGCTGCTTGCACAAAGGCACTATCCCATCAAAATCATTACGGCATGTTATTCAGCAAATTATTCGCTATAAAAGTAGCCATGTATTTAATGCGCTAGGTGATACAAGATCGATCACTTTTCCAGCCGCACTTAAAGAATCTCAGCGAGTCATTCCCAAACAAATCAATGTGCACAACTCTTTTTATGTAAAGAACCGTGTCAATTTGTTTAATGGGCAAGCTAAATTTATTAACCAACACGAAGTCGAAATTTTTTCTTCGAATACTGTGACGAAAACGGTAACAGCAAAAGACTTCATTATTGCAACAGGTTCACGACCTTATAATCCAGAGGGTGTTGATTTTTTACATCCCCGCGTTTACGACAGCGATTCGATACTTGAAATGGCGCATACGCCACGGACTATTATAATTTATGGTGCGGGTGTTATTGGCTGCGAATATGCTTCTATATTTGCCGGTTTAGGTATTAAAGTTGACCTAGTCAACACTCGAGACCGGCTGTTGTCTTTTTTAGATGATGAAATTTCTGGTGCATTAAATTATCACCTTAGAGACGTTAGTGTGATGATTAGACACCAAGAAGAATTTGATTATCTAGAAGCCAACGATGATTCGGTGACGGTACATTTAAAGTCGGGGAAGCGTCTATATGCTGATGCTATTTTATGGTGTAACGGCAGAACCGGTAACACTGATACCTTAGCGTTAGAAAACGCTGGTTTAACACCCGATAGCCGTGGTCAGTTGAAAGTTGATGATACTTATCGCACCGCAGTAGACAATATTTACGCCGCGGGTGACGTGATTGGATGGCCTAGCTTAGCGAGCGCTTCTTATGATCAGGGACGTGCAGCGACCGGCTCAATATTAGGTTGTGATATTAATCATGTCAACGATGTGCCTACGGGTATCTATACACTGCCCGAGATCAGCTCAGTGGGTAAAACAGAACGGGAACTGACTGATGAGAAAGTCCCTTACGAGGTTGGGCGTGCATTCTTTAAGAGTATTGCGAGGGCCCAAATTAGCGGTGAAGAAGTGGGGATGTTAAAGATTCTTTTTCATATCGATACTTTTGAAATTCTAGGTATTCATTGTTTTGGTGCCGAGGCATCAGAAATTATTCATATTGGTCAAGCTATTATGAAACAACCCGGTAAGCAAAATAATATTAAATATTTCCTCAATACCACGTTCAACTACCCCACAATGGCAGAAGCCTATCGAATTGCAGCTCTAGCGGGGTTAAATCGCACGCAACGTTTTTCGTATTAAGTAGTGTAGATAAACACTTGTCATATTAGGTGCTGATCGCATAAAAAAGTCGAATTTACAAATGCTTGGCTTTTTTATGCGAAGATAACATTTTTTTATTACGCTAGGCGCTTGTCGTGTTTAGGAAAAATCTATTGCATCGGCACGAAATGGGTGCATCTTTTCGAACTCTCACCGCCTCGTCTCGACCCCCTAAATCCGACAGACGTTTAGTGCTTAAGTTGGGAACTACAAAAATAACGCCGTAGCAAACTCCAAGCTGATCGACCCGAGTACTTATGTATTCTGGCTTAAATAAATAATAACAAGCTGATCAAGTCTACGCTAACGAGCACAATAGTCTATAGAAGCGCCAAAACGACCATAGGATAGGCGAATCGATGGGTCGAGTGCATGCATCAGTAAGAATAAACATGCTGCTTGTTCATTAGGCGTCGCAAGACTTGGTAAGTTTGTTCCTGTGTTAATGACTTCAGTTAAGTCTTCAAAATGTTCACGGCTGGTGGTACTAATAAGGGAAAGCATCACAGCTATATGTAAAAGTAGCTTGGGAAGCCACTATTCTCCATCTTGGCGTTATGGATTAGACGCACATTGTAGAATAAAATGTGCGTTACTTAAAACAATCGTTTTGATTTGAGTGTTATATTACGTACTATTATAAATAAGCCTATATTCACAGCCTGGAAATGCCTTTTGAGTGATAAACAAGCAATAAACCTAACATCTATGAATATTATTGAAGACGAGTTGATGACGACCATCAGTGAAGCGTCGACACATTTAGAGACTTTTATTAATGAAAGAGATAATCACAAGGTATTAGAAGACTGTATAAGCTCACTACAACAAATTCGTGGTAGTTTAGACCTTATTCAATTACATGGTGCTTGTGAGCTAGCAGGAGAAATTTTGTCTACGGCAATGGCTATTAACATCGATAAAAACATCGCTCTAGATGAAAAGTTATCGGCGCTAACTAAAGGCTTCTTTATTCTCAGCTGTTATTTTGAATATACACAACAACATCAATCAGGTATGCCAGTATTACTTGTGCCCTATATTAACGACCTTCGTCTTGTCAATAGACAAGCAGTTATGCCCGAGTCGTACTTTGAGACCTCAGTATCAGAGTATCGCTGCCCTCCTTCAGTTATTGACTCAGTACCCGACAGTAGCGAAGATATCCACGTTATGTTGCGTCGTTTTCGGCATATGTATCAGTTAGGTTTACTGGGCGTTATTAAAGAACAGAATGTGGCTCATGCATTGACTCTCATGCAACGTGCTTGTAATAAAATTTATCGTTTTGCTAAAGGCTGTGAAAGCGAAACACTTTGGTGGCTGGTGTCAAATGCTCTACAGGCGTTTACTGATGCCAATATAGCGCCTAGTGTTGCACGCAAACGCCTCCTTTCACATATTGACAAACAGCTGCGACTACTAGAAAAACAAGGTGAGAGTGCTTTTGATCAAAAACCTCCCGAATCGCTGCTAATCGAGCTAGCGTACTATGTTGCTCTGGCTGCAGATTGTAGTGATGGTTATGCAAAAATTAAACAGCTTTACGGTTTTACGACACTTATCTATACAGAGCAAACACTCCAGCAAGAAACGGCAGCCCTTACAGGACCTAACGCTAGTACTGTTGAGTCGGTTGCGGAAGTATTGCGCGTCGAATTAAATGTTGCGAAAGAAAATATGGAGAAATCGCAAACAACAGGCTATGCCGTAGAAGACGGTTATACCGACACTATCTCTCGTATGCAACGAGTCAAAGATATTCTACATGTTGTGGGGTTAACATCCGCAGCCAATGTTATACGCGGTTCTTTAACAATATTGGCAAGTGCTGATGAAGCTAAACAGCGCTTAGATGATGAAGGTAGTATAAAGGTAGTCGATGCCTTTCTGTATGTTGAAAGTGTATTGAGTAGCTTAGCAAAACGAAATTTTTCTGGTGAACAACTCAATGAAATGAATCAGCTTAATCAGAACGAGATGATTTCATCGAACAACTTGATCGACGCACAGCTTGTTGTAATGGAGGAAGCTGAGAGAGGCATTACTCAAATTAAGCAATCACTGACGGCCTTTACTGATTCTGAGTATGATACAGCGCATATTGGCAACTTTTCTGAGCAGTTACAAGAGATAAGAGGCGGTATGACCGTGCTTGGTTTGCCACGTGCTGCCGCTATTGTTGCTGCGTGTCACGAATTTATTGAAAAGACTTTGATGTCGACAGATGAGCATGCAGCTCTAGAATACATGCTGGAAACATTTGCTGACGCCCTTATTTGTCTAGAATATTATCTTGGCTGCATGAAGGTGGACAAGCAAGTATCTGCAGATAATTTGGTGATAGCAGAAGAGAGTTTGGCTGCTCTAGGGTATCCTGTCAAAGTATCATAGACCGATTTACTTCACACAATTACCTTCAGCCTGAATATACCCCGTGCTGCATTGGATTTTTTCACTCTTTTTCTCACCATACATGTCACTATGCATTACCCCAGTAAGCGATAAATAGTGGCACGGAAAAAATATTATTAATCACTACTAAGGAGTTATCTTGGAATTTTTATATGAGTACGGTTTGTTTTTCGCAAAAGCAGTGACCTTCGTCATTGCCATCGCTATTATTATTGCATTGATACTGAGTGCCGGCCACAAAACCCACCGTGAGTCGAGTGGTAGTATCGATATTATTAAGATTAATGACCGCTATGACGAGATGAGAGACCAAATAAAGTCCGTTGTATACACCTCGGAAAAGCTTAAAGAAGAAGCGAAAGCGAATAAAAAACAACAAAAGTTAGACAAGAAACAAGATAAAAAACAAAAACGTTTGAAAGATAAAAGTAACGATGATGTTCAATCTACTGACGATGATAAAAAACGTGTTTATATCGTCGATTTCGACGGTGATATTAAAGCCTCTGCAGTAGATAGTTTGCGTGAAGAAATTACGGCTATCTTAAGTATTGCTAAAATAACCGATGAAGTTGTCGTCAGACTAGAGAGTGCGGGAGGAATGGTACATAGCTACGGTCTTGCATCTAGCCAGCTGGCTAGAATCAAAGAGAGCAATATACCTCTTACAGTCTGTGTCGATAAAGTAGCCGCTAGTGGCGGCTATATGATGGCTTGTGTGGCAAATACCATTTGTGCAGCGCCTTTTGCCATCATTGGTTCTATTGGTGTGGTTGCACAACTGCCTAACTTTCATCGATTGTTAAAGAAAAACGATGTTGATTTTGAGCTGTTTACCGCTGGTGAGTACAAGCGTACCGTCACTATGTTCGGTGAAAACACCGATAAGGGCCGAGAAAAGTTTACTGATGATTTAGAAACGACTCATGACTTATTTAAAGACTTTGTTCGTGACCAACGCCCAATCGTGAATGTTGATGAAGTCGCTACCGGTGAAATTTGGTTTGGTTCACAAGCAAAAAAACAGCTGTTGGTAGACCAGCTCACCACCAGTGATGATTACATTGTTTCTCAGGTAGCATCTGCTGATATATTTCATGTGATGTTTGCTACAAAGAAAAGTATGGCGGAGCGCTTCGGCGTTAATGTCCAGCTCGCCATTGAAAGTTCCGTCAGCCGACTTTTCTCTCAATTAAATATGTCACGTTTTATGTGATGTAGTTTTTTTCAGGTAAGCTTTTATTGTGACCCACATCACATTAAAAGCTTACCTACTGACTCACTTACCAGGTACCCTATGCCTATCTCTAAATCCTTCAAGAAATAATGGCAAATATCGAGTTAGTATCTGCTAACAAGAATGTTATGCACATCTGTAATAAAGTAGTCATAAGTTATTTCAAAAAAGCTTTTTTTTTATCTTTTCTTTATTGACAATCGTAAGTATATGATTAATATGATTTTTTTATCAAAGGTTAAAAAATGATCAATTGCTAGGCAGCCCTATATTTACTGCCTTTAAGCACCTTCCTTAAACTTTTCCCACAAAGTTATCCACAGTAATTGTGGAAAAGCAGATTACTAAATTATTTGTCTAAAATGCCTATAAAACTTTGGTGCCAGCCTTGAGATTTCTGGTGCAAACTGCTAACAGCCGATGGTCATCGCCGGGTTGAGGGTAGTACATAACAGAGGATATAAAGATTAAAAAAAAATAGACGTCAGGGCAGGTGTCTGGCCAAGACCATTTGGGAAAATAGTGAAGGCATGAACTAACTAAATCGACATTAACTAGGGTGCAAACCACGTAGCCTGCAAGTTTTCTTGAGATCTAATTGTTGTAAAAGGTATCGTCTTAAGCACATGGTAAAATAGTTTGAACCATATCGTTTTAACGGTCATTTCGAAGTGTTCAGGTAAGTGCTCTGGTCTATAAACCAATCATCAGCAAATCCATCAATAAAGAATGCAAGTAAGATTCTTAATATTTGTACTAAAAAGGGTGTATCGATGGCTTAATAACAGAGCATGTAAGCCACCTTCCGGGTCGTTATTTAAATTGATCAATTGGATTATTTTAAATAATAGCTCTTCAGCGTCACCATGACGTCAATGAGTTATTCATTAAGTTTCTTGCTGGGAGACTATTCAAGTGATTGCGCAACCTCTTGCGATATCAGTTGTATCGTACTCGTAATTACATTGTCTAACGCCTCGAAAGTGGTATTTCTCATAATATAGTGGTCCAGACTTTTTCTAAAGATTGTCAGTCTTTTAGACATTAACTTAAACTCATAGCTTATGGGCTCATACGTTAAGTCGTGGTCTTGAATACTGAGCTTATTAATCTCAAGTAATTCTTTTGATACCGTGCTGAAGCAGTCATATGTGGCATCTTTTGTGGCTATCGAACTGGCTTCCCAGTACGCTTTATCCAAGGTATTTGCAAGCTCATCTAAAATAGGGATGGCGTGTGCAATAGTGTAAGGCATAATATATCTCCGCTGGTGTTGATGACTCTTATAACTTCATTGAGTATAGACAAGTTTTTGAACCTTGATACATTGAAATTAAATAGTCTATAAACTCAATTTCGCTAAAGAATTTGTGATGTAAATCACGTAAAATAGTCTCTAAATAAATGACCTATATTGGCGGCCAGACACTCACTGCTAGGAAAAATATGACTGTAGAACAATTTGAGTTTTATACCTTGATAATTTGTGTAGGGGGTTTGATCCTGTTTATGACGTTTATTATGTGGGATTTGGCGAAGAAATCTAAGGCTGGTCGCTTCGGCACGTTTATTCTATTTGCAGCTCTAGGAGTGGGGTTATTGGGCTTTGTCGTAAAAACCGTGCTGGTTGAGTTGATTTAACCTGTTATCACTCACACTTGATGCATTAGCTACCTATAATGCAACCAACAGCTAATTTTTTTTCATTTGGTTTTTAATATATGTTTACGGCCACTTCAAAAGTCCACCTGCAACGCAATGTTATGCGTGAAACCGATATGCGCTTGGTCGCATATAGCCAGAAAGGCATCTTTCTAAGTGTACTTGCTTTCGGTCTCACCGTATGGGTAGGTGACCATCACATACACAATCCTACCGTCACTGCGATTTTATCAATAGGCCTCGTTACGATCACGCTTGTTCGCGGCTACTTTCTATTTCGTTTCGAATCTATCTATCCGAAAGGCCCCGGTAAATGGCGTAATATCTTCTTTTTTCTGACCTTTATCGGTTCTGCATGGTGGGGTACATTAGTGGCGACCATGACCTGGGTTGGTGGTCTAAATAACGAAATCCCTATTCTTTGGCTTTATACCGTGGGGTTTTTTGCCGGCAGTTTGTACGTTATTGGCCCGTTTAAGGAGTTTCTACGGATCTATATGGCCGTTGCGTTTGTTCCATGTTCTGTAACCGCTTTTTTACTCTTTGACCCAGTTTCCGCGTTATATGGCGTTATCATGATGATGTTGTACGTTTTGCTCTATCGTCAGGGAGAGGTGATAGGCGATAACTATTGGGATAAGTTACAGGCCACTTACGATTTATTAAAAAAAACCAAGACACTAGAGGCTGAGAAAATATCAACGCAAAGCACCCTTAATGAAAGCGACGTCATCTTTTCCAAAATTACTCGCGAACTCACCGCCTCGATGCAAGAAATCTCCAGTGGTCTTACTTTACTCAAAGAAGCTGATTTGCCGATTGATAGTGCAAGATTATTGATGCTCACCGAACAAAAAAACCAACAGCAGCGCACGCTACTAAAAAATATTTCGGAGATGAAGAACATAACACAAAAGAATGTATTGTTAGATACAGACGTTATTAATCTTCGTTATCATTTGGAAAGGTCTCTCTCTAACATTAGTAGTATGGCTCATCAAAAGGGAATAGAGCTATTTCCATTTTTTTCTGCAGGTTTTCCACTCAAGGTACGAGGCGATGGCGAAAGAGTGCAGCAACTAGTCAGTAATCTGATTAGCAGCGCCTGTCAGTATTGTGATGGGGGGAATTTAACCATCGATTTTACCTACCAGCAAGAAGCTGACACGGGAATTTTTAGAGTCTCTATCACCAACAATCATGCCGACAAAGACGCGTTACCCTTAGATGTACTTCAGCGGCTTTTTTCTCCTCGTGATGCCCAAGATGCACATATTGGTTTAAGTTTGGCCGTGGTCAAAGGTTTGGCCTCTTGTATGGGCGGCTTTGCTAATGTGCATTACAAGAAAAGTGGAGCATTGGTTTTTTGGGCTTCCGCAAAATTACCGGTTATATCGATGGAGACGGTAGAAAAACAGACGCTAGTCGCCGCATTATCAGACAAGCGAGTATTGTTTTATCAGCCTCCAGAAGCGCTTGCCGATGTGCTCTCTGCCACACTTCATCACTGGGGGCTAAATGTCGATTTAGTCGATGATGAGCAATCTGCACTGTCGATGTTGCATACTGCTTCATCGGCCAATGGTTACGATTTGATTATTATTTATGTCCCGTTAGATGATCATGATTCGACTCGATTTTCTGAAGATTTGTGCCAACAATCGGTTACGTCAGAGACGCCACAGATTTTGTTGATTAGTCAATTACAAAGTAAGACTGAATTGGTACAAAAACATTTACATAAACACAGCCAAATACAGACAGTTTATAAACCTATAGAACACCGCTATTTGCAAAAAAAAATTAAGTCACTACTGATTGAAAGCCGCTCTACAGTACCGAGAAAACAAGTAAAGCATGATGTTTTATCGAGTAAAACAATTTTATTGTTTCAAAAAGAAGAAATTGACATAGCCATCATCCAAAAACTGTTAGGAAAAATTGGGTGCATCGTATCGGTTGCCGCATCGCCAGATGATTGTTTAGAAAAGCTATCACAACATACATATCATGGCTTTATTTGCGAGAGCCACCTTACCGATATTAATTTAACGTCTTTTGTCAATAACGCGAGGATGGCTTGTGAAGCGATTAGAAAACACGAATACACTATGCCCATTATCGGCTTTACCAATCACCAGTTAGAAGGGGAAGAGTCACAGTGTTTGGCTTCTGGTATGGATTGTTATTTGAACTCACCCATAGATATAGAAGATTTACGAGCGGTACTTAAACGCTTTATAGGCCGCGCTGCGTACATAGCCAACATTGATCCTTCTGCGATTTCTTAACATGCCGGATTAAATTTATTCTTCAAAGTAGGTCCAAATAGGGCAGTGATCTGACGGTTTTTCCATCGCACGCACGTTGTAATCTATGCCAGCGCTCTTGACTAAAGGTAATAAAGGTTTAGTCGCAAGTATTAAGTCGATACGTAAACCGCGCTTGGGGTCTCGCTCAAAGGCTCGGCTCCGATAATCAAACCAACTAAAGCTGTCAGGATTTTCTGGGTGCAGTAGGCGGTAAGTGTCAGTTAGGCCCCAACTATACAACGTCGCTAACCACTCCCTCTCTAACGGTAGAAAGCTACACTTGCCTGCTTTAAGCCATCGTTTACGATTATCTTCGCCAATACCAATATCAATATCTGCCGGTGATACATTCATATCCCCCATAACAATAAGTTGATCGTTCGGCGTATGATTTTTACGTAAATAGCTATCTAGGTCTTCATAATACTTCTTTTTATTGGGGAATTTCATGGGATGATCTTGGCTTTCTCCTTGAGGGAAATAACCGTTCACTACCGTTATTTCTCCACCTAAAGGAGATTTGAAACGCCCACTGATAAAACGCTTCTGTGACTCATCATTATCACTGTCGTAACCTTTTTGCACCGATAGGAAAGGGTGCTTAGATAATAAAGCAACACCATAGTGAGTCTTTTGCCCCGTGAATTCTACGTGAAAGCCCAATTGCCTAATGGCTTCGATGGGAAAGTCTTCATCGGTGACCTTAGTCTCTTGCAAACCAATAAAATCGGGTTGGTGTTCGTCAATGACCGCTTCTAGTTGATGAATTCGTTGGCGAATGCTGTTAACGTTAAATGATATAGCTCTGATCATAGTAATAATTTTTCTAAGTCGTTAATGTTTTTTAAAATAAAAAATAGCCATCAGGATACTGGCCTAGTATTGTTCTTGGCGTCTATTTTAGGGGTTAACTTAACCGATCAATCGAATCATCACTTAAGGGTGTTGTTGTAGGGCCTATTATAGTGACTACTAATGTCAATAATCAATATAATGATTAAGGGTTTACAGCTACTGTTTTAGTCTTCGTCGGTTTTGTTTGAGATTGTAATAGCTCCGTAAAATCTTTTAGAACATTGCCCGCTTCTTTTAATATGGCATCTTCTTCTGTGTCAATTTGCGTGGTGCCTGCTCTAGCGGCTCTTTCATCGCCACGCTTTTCTTCATCAATTTTAAATGCATCGTAATTACTAAAAAGAGTTAGGCCTTTGGCTTGTCTTCTTTTGTTTTCTATCGACAACGAGCGTTGTTCAATATTTTTCTTTTGTTTAATACGTGTTTTTTCATTTAAAGAAATACTGTCTCTGCCAATGACTTCATCTAATAATGTTTTTCTTTCTTTAAGATAAATAAAGTCTGGATCATTTTCAATTCTGTTTGCATGATTGGACGTTAATGAAGGAATTACCGATTCCAAAGAAAAATAAACCCCATGTCGAACTGGCTCCGTCTTGCTCCATGCTAGAGCAGTATCATAACTGCTTTCACCCACATCCTTAGGATTGATTAATTCTGGCATAGTAATATCAGGAACCACCCCTCGATGCTGTGTGCTCTCACCAGAAATACGGTAAAATTTAGACTCGGTAATTTTTAATTCACCCTGACTTTTAAGTGGTGAGAGTGTCTGTACTGTGCCTTTACCGAATGACTGGGACCCGACCACAATCCCGCGATTGTAATCTTGTATCGCGCCCGCAAAAATCTCTGATGCCGATGCACTTAACCGATTAATAAGCACCACTAGTGGGCCACGGTAAAGAGCATTGTTCTGTGAATAGTCGCTGGTTTTCTTCCCACCATCTTTGCCAATTTGTACTACCGGTCCTTTATCAACAAATAAATCCGTCACCGCTGTCGCTTCATATAAAGAGCCGCCACCATTATTTCGTAAATCCACTACAACGCCATCTACCCCTTCAGCGGCCAATTCACTCAATAAACGGTTGACATCTTTAGTCGTGCTACGAAAATCAGGTTCACGTTTTCGATAAGCTTCAAAATCTAAATAAAAGGTAGGTATATTAATAATGCCGACTTTAAAAGGCTGGCCGTTTTCTTCTATATTGATAATAGCCTTTTGGGCAGCCTGATCTTCAAGATTTACTTTTTCTCGTTTAATCTCAATGATTTTACTAGCTTGATCCGCAACATTAGATGAAGTAACTTCTAAGCGCACAATAGATTCTTTCGGGCCGCGAATTAATTCTACCACCTCATCTAAACGCCAACCTACAACACCTACCATTTCACCTTTTGTTCCCTGAGCCACCCCTAAAATACGATCAGATGCTTTTAATTGACCTTGCTTATCGGCGGGGCCTGCATTCACAATTCTGACGACTTGAGTGTAACCGTCTTCATTTTGTAATACCGCTCCAATACCTTCTAGTGATAGCGACATGCGAATTGAAAAACTTGCTGATGCTCGAGGAGAGAAATAATTAGTATGAGGATCATAGAGTTCTGTGAAGGCGTTAATATAAATACCATAGACATCCTCTCCAGTATTTTTCTTCATCCGTACTAATTGATCACTGTAACGCTTTACCAACTTATCTCGTGACTCTGCAGCAGGCTCATCGGCCAGCTTCTGAGTAAGAAAATACGACTTAATGCGTTTGCGCCATTGCTCATCAGACTCCTGCTGGTTGTTAGGCCACACTTGCTGTTCCGCATCGACAGTAAAGATTTCATTTGTCGAAAAATCAATAGGATAAGTGTCGCTCTCTAGTTTTTGGATCACCTGCTCTAAGCGGCTATTCATTCTCTCCGTCAAGCGCTGATAAATAGCAAACCCCGAGGTGTTTTTGCCGCTTTTTAACTCATCGTCTAAGAGAAACTGCTTTTTTTGAAATTCATCAATATCAGACTGTAAAAAAAAAGATTTACTAGGATCTAGTTGATCAATATAATTATTTAAAAATTTAACTGATAGCGCGTCATCGACCTCAACATGCGTGAAGTGTCGTTTGTCGAGTGTTTCAAGTATCTCTAATGTTGCCTTTTGCTGGGATTTTGTACCCATCAGCACAGCGTTATCTACAGCAGCGGCATTAACCGCCGAATTAGCGTTCGGAGCGACCAAAAGTAGGGTGGTAATAACAACAAAAAAAGGTTTAAAAATAAGGTTCATAGCGTGAGAAACCGTGTAATGATTATTATAAAAAAAGGTTTATATGCAGAGTATTAGGACTAAATATAGCATATCCAATTATGGCTATATACGTAGCACAGTGATTAATTGCCTATATTCTGACAAGTTAGCGTTAACAGTACCTCTAGTGAAGGTGATATATCCATTTTTAAGAACATAAAAGCAAGCGCTATTGTGACATGTCTAATCAATTAGAGTCAGATTTTCACAAATATTGCTCATAGGACGGTAATCGCCTATTTAGACACTAGCAACCTGTCGGGCTTAGGAAAAATCTACTGCGGCAGCGGGAAATAGGGTCCTTTTCCCGATAATATTCGTCGCCTAGTGGCGCCTACTTCTGGTGAATAGGCCTCTATTCGCCTCAAATGGTTGAAAACGTCCTCAATTTCTCACTGACTCGCTACGATTCTCTAAGTCCGACAGTCACCTAGTAAGCACGAGAGACTGATGAGTTGATGGATAACCTAATAATGCCTCCGAAGTAATAATGTGACACGTTTATGTTCAGAGAGAGTTAACCCGATAAGCTGGCGGACGTTTACCTTAGCTAGTTATACGGTACTCCGCGTTGAACGGGCCCAGCATTGAAAACCCAAAAAGAGTTTTGTGACTAGTTCAAAATATAAGCAGCGCTATATATACATCATCGGATACTGACTTATGATGCTATTTACGAGTGATATTATGTCTTTCATAAACAAGCCACAAATATAACCGTTATCGAAGTATCCCTTTTAAAATGTCGAAAGCCCTTTTTGATATAACGGGGGCGATATCCTGATGATGCCGTTGCACGGAGCTTATGAACTACTGCCTAAATATTGATGGCTCTGCGTAGGTCTGTGTAAAATTCCTGCAGTTTTTAGCAAGAAGAGGTGACCATATCTCACTTTTACATATTAATGGTTCTATAGCATAAACATTTTTTCGAATTTACAGGCAGCTTAATTATCTGTAAAACAGATTACACTCACTCGGCAGAAATGATTAAAAGATCAGTTAATAAGAAGGATATTTTTATTCTTACTGCTTTTTGTAAAGTATTTCAGCTACAGCGTAGATGATAATAAAGCATAAAAGTGACAGGGTGTCGTTACTATTATTGTGTTTTTATAATCGTCAAAGAGCGAGATTGTAGCGATTGAACTGTAGTCAGTAACATGAAGCCATAAGTGAAAATACAGTATTCTTCAATATCTTATGTTGCCCAACCCGTTTTTGTATCTTTATATTGGATTCCTAGAAGAGAATTACGGCTACAGAAATAGACAATAACTTTCTTATCGATCTAGTGTTTCTGTCTAGATCTGGACTTGTACTATTTGAATATGTCACCGGATGGTCGCCTTATTTTTTGTCGACATCTACCTACGCCATTGGTACGGTGGAACCCATACAGCGCATACGTTATTTGCAATAAGTAAGCGCCTGCAGCTGGGACCACCATTTACGACCACCCATTTACGACCACTCATTTACAAATAGGAAGGTCCATTGATATTTCTCCTCGCGACGTATCATTTATGAATAAACAATCGCTAGCGGAGTTATGACGCGAGACATATAGCGAGTCCATGATCATGAATTTCTACCAGTGCAGCATGTAAACTCTTTATCGTATTATCGTAATCTACTGCATTAACAACAAACTGCATATCTACCTGACGCATGGATTGGTGCACCGCGAGCACGGATATATTCTCGCACGCAACTGCTTGGACGGTTTTCGCTAAAATACCAGGGATTTGCATATCACTACCGATAGCGGAAACAATAGCCACTTTTTGTTGATTCAGCTCAGCCTCGGGGAAGCGTTTCTCAAGTGCCGACTGGATGCGCTTAACCGTCTTTAAGTTAGTTGATAAATAATGCGTGATAGTATTTGCATTGGTATCTTTGGAAACAATGTGGGCTTTAAAGCGTTCAATAACTGTTACTACTTCACGATCGTAAGTATGCATACTTCCAGCCATATCTTGGTCAAATATCTCTACAGCGTATATGTCTTTACAGCCTGCAATAATTTCAACACGTGGAGAGTCGCTGATGTAGTCCCCCGTTATTAGCGTACCGGCATGATCAGGCTCAAAAGTGTTTTTAACGCGTAGTGGAATATTATGTTGACGTAAACCTTTTGCCGCTTTGGGATGAATAGCTTCCATTCCCAAATTGGCAAGCTGGTCAGCAACATCGTAATTGGTTCTGCCAATAGGGACTGCATTATCCTCACCCACCAACCGCGGGTCTGCGCTACACAAATGAAATTCTTTGTGAATTACCGCTTCGACAGCCTCGCTCAGGACGGCTAACCGACTAAAAATCATCTCGCTGTAGCCACGATCGAATGATGACATCAATCCAATCTCACTGTGAGCATAGCCCGTTACAATAGGTAACTGGGTCGCGAGATCAATGCCCAAGAACGCCTGCTGAATACGGTCATCCAAGGCCATAGGTTGGCTTGATTTCCACCCGGTTAAATCAACAAAGAGTGCATTTACACCATCACGCTGCAATAACTGAGTGGTATTCCAGGCACTGTGTGCTTCTCCAATACTGGCTAGCATTTCTCTTACCGTTGCTAAATGCGCGTCTATAGCAAAGTGCCCGTGCCGGCAAAGGCTGTTTAAATCCAGTAGGCATTGCTTAGCACTCTCTAAGCGCGTATCAATAAAGTGATTCGCCTGATCAAGTAATTCTCCTTGATCAAATAACTGCCGATTAATCGTATGCAGCTGCTCACTCAATTCTTCAAACTTTCCCAGCCAGCTTTTGTCTTTTATACTGCCAGCAAATAAAGCGTACACGCCCGGCTCACCACTTTTTTTATGCTCAAGTAATTCATTGGTGATCCCTGCATAAGCTGATACCACGAAGACGCGTTGGTACATTCCATGATGACCTCCTTTCAATACAATGTTGTCTCGTACTGACGCGTAGTCACTCATCGACGTACCGCCTATTTTTTCAATAGTATGCATCTTTATCCCTTTTTTTATTTCTACGAATCAAATTTTTCTGCGCAAGCTATACAAAGACGGGTATCTAGCACCGCCTTGAGTCTCGCAATGGGAATTTCGTTATCACACTGCTCGCAATAGCCAGCGCTTTCACTTTCAAACCATTTCCGGCTGCGGATTAACTGTGCGAGTTCTGCTTGATGATCAGAGAAAACTTTTTTATTCACCGGCCCACTAATGCTTAATCCTGGATCTACTTGCGGTTCATCTGGCTCAAGCTGATCGATATCTGCCTCTAATTCTCTTTCAGCAAGATCGGTATGTAATTGTTCGATGCGCTCTTCTATTAGTGATATCAGTTGTAAACGTTCATTTTCTTCCATGCTCATGTTGAAACCTTAGCAGTTGATATAATAGGATTAATTTTGTTTCGGCTACAGATGTGTTCCGGCCGAGGAAGCAGACCGGAGAATGGGCTTACAACTTTGTTGTTCACAGCGTTGTAGACGAAAAATGCATTGGATCGTGCATGAGGTGTGATATTGCTATTAGATCCATGTATTAAATTGCAATCAAAAATAGTGACACTTCCTGGTTTACTGACAATCGATACAATGTCACCTTTCTCAATTAAGGTCTGCAGGCAGTCGTTAGATGGAATACCGTATTCTTGCGCTTTCAAGGACGATAGAAAGTGATTTTTTGGTGTGCTACCTTCGCATACTGCATACTGAAGGTGCGATCCAGGCACGAACATAAGCGGTCCATTGTGATGGAAGTTTTCTGTTAGAGAGATGGATATACTCAACGCGCGCATACGTGGCATACCATCTTCTACATGCCAGGTTTCAAAATCAGAGTGCCAGTAGAATTCCTTGCCAGATAATCCAGGCTTGGAATTAACACGCGATTGATGGATATATACATCATCTCCCAATAAATAACTCGCAACGCTAGCAAGCCGCTGATCAACGGCAACTTGTCTGAACAAGGGACTACTTTCATGTACACGAAAAATTGATCTTATTTCTTCACTGCCAGGCTCGGTGATAATCTCACCCGATGATCTAATGGATTCATCTTTCTCAAGCCGCAATAACTCAGCTTGAAAGTTTCCGACTTCCTCCGCAGTGAACACGTCTTCCAATACAATAAATCCCTGCGTTGCATACTGCTCAATAGCGGCTTGCCCAATAGGAGGGAGTTGTGCCTTAGGCGGATAGGTCACGGGGTCAAGTCGATCTACAAGCTGTGCTTTTTGTCCATTCCGCGAGGGGTAACAGTCCATATCTATTTCGGGTGTAAAATCTAGCTGCTCACTGCTATCACTCAACATTCTTCAGACACCTGAGTATTGATCTCGTAAGCACCTTCTACATTGTGAACTTCTTTACCATTGAGGGCAGGGTTGAATACACAGGCCATTTTCATTTCTTCAAAAGCGCGCAATATATGTTTATCATGTTTGTCTAGTATGTAAAGCGTTCCCGTTTTGATAGGGTGTACTTCCCCACTGTTGACCGCCTCTACTTCGCCTTCACCGGACATACAGTAAACAGATTCAAGGTGATTTTGATAGTGCATACTGAAATTTGCACCTTTGTATATTGTGGTGATGTGAAAGGAGAATCCCATCTCGTCATCTTTTAACAATAATCGAGTACTTTCCCAGTTGTTATCCGGCGAAACGATGCGGCGATGTGTTTTATTTTCATCACTTAAGTTACGTACAATCATAATGTTCCTTTATTTCGTTATCTCAATAATTTCGACCAGCATGCTTTTCCTACCACTTATAGTAGCTATTTCTCCGCTGTTTATGACCGTTTCATTGCCAGCTTGTAAGAACCTGCGCCTTACCATCGACATGACACGAACGTGCCCCGATCCAGCTAAGCAGCGAACTCGGTAGGACCTGTGTTTTTCTGCCATGGGAAGCAGGCGTCGTTCACCCTCGCATACTAGAATTGTTTTTTTATCAGCCGAAGATTTCATAGCAGAAATTATCTAAGATGCTTGCTTGAAATAGGTTCTCTCTTCAGGAATTTCATCTTCTGTGGAGCAGACTTCCTTAATAGCAGCCTCGACAATATCAATACCCTTTTTCAGATTTTCATCACTTATGATCAGCGGGCAAAAGAATTTAACTACTTGATCATCGGCACCACTAGTTTCAATAATCAGCCCATTTTTGAAAGCGCTACGGGTGATTTTTCCAGCAATTTCTCCATTGACACAATGAATACCTTGAAACATGCCACGCCCCTTAGGCGTAAAATTTCCTTCTCCGTATTGGCTAACGATATTACTCAAACGCTCAGAAACGTATCGCCCTTTGCGCTTTATTTCCTGTGAAAAGCTCTCATCACTCCAATAATGTTCAATGGCTTTCTTAGCGGTGACAAAGGCGAGATTGTTACCCCGAAAGGTTCCGTTGTGCTCTCCTGGCTTCCATTGGTCTAACTCGGGTTTCATTAGTACTACGGCAAAAGGTAGCCCGTATCCACCAAGCGACTTCGATAGTGTGATAATGTCTGGCTCTATACCCGCTTCTTCAAAGCTAAAATAATCTCCAGTACGACCACACCCAGCCTGAATATCATCTACAATTAATAATATGTTGTGCTTTCTACAAACGGTTTGCAGATTTTGAAGCCACTTAATACTGGCAACATTGATCCCACCTTCACCTTGAACCGTTTCAACAATAACACCAGCTGGTGAGTTAATACCGCTACTAGAGTCAGATAAGACTTTATCCAAGTATTCGGTGGTATCGATACCGTCGCCAAGGTAGCCGTCGAAGGGCATACGATGCGTCCCACTTAAGCTAACACCTGCTGCATCTCGGTGATGAGAATTGCCAGTTGCTGCTAGCGAGCCTAAACTCACCCCGTGAAACCCGTTAGTGAAAGTCACAATATTCTGTTGGCCACTCACGTTACGGGCAATTTTCATTGCTGCCTCTACAGCATTTGTGCCTGTTGGGCCAGTAAATTGCACCATATACTCCATACCCCTAGGCTTGAGAATATGGTCATTAAAAGTCTGTAGAAATTCCCCTTTTGCTTTAGTCAGCATATCCAAACCATGGGTAATACCATCATTTTCTATATATTCTAAAAGCGCTGTCTTAAATAAAGGATTGTTGTGCCCGTAATTCAATGTGCCTGCGCCCGCTAAAAAATCTAGATATTGTTTACCTTCTTCATCCCACATGAACTCACCTTTGGCTCGATTAAAAACACGAGGAAAAGAACGACCATAACTCATGACTTCCGATTCAATTTCTTCAAAAATTTTCATATAGTTTCTCTGTTTGTGTGTGATATTTCGTGGGTAAAAGGACCAATACGGACTAGGGCTTCCGAGTCGTGAGCGCCATTAAAATGTTTATCTTTATCAAGCCAAGGTGAAGACTTACAAGGCACACCCAGCTTGGTGGCTAGGCTTTCAAATAGAGCCCAAGAACCTCGGTTGTCACTGGTAATTGTGGTTTCTAGATAATGGGTTGTTTCACAAGCTGAACGAGCTAAAATCTCCGTCAGCATACTCGACGCCAAGCCCAAGCCCCGAGCCTCTTCTGCAACGGCTACTTGCCAAATAAATAAAGTGTCTGGACGATCAGGGGGCTTGTACCCTGATATAAAACCAACAATATTATCGCCCGATTCAGCAATAACGGATGTGCCTGTAAAATGACTGCACTGAAGCAGGTTGCAATAACTAGAATTGGTATCCAAAGGTGGGCAGCGCTTTACAAGTTGCCAAACGCCTAAGCCATCTTCCGTTACCGGTGAACGTAATAAAATATTTTTTGAAAATGTCAAATATCCTCCTGATAAGCTAACAATATAATTAGACCACTAAATATATATGGCAGTCATGAAAGGCACAATATCTTAATTCTTGACGATTAAGTCAACTATTCCGATAGGTGATGTGTTAAATACATGTTTAGAGTTCTAAGTATATCACAGATGAATGATGTTCAAGTGCTAGGTGACCGGATGAGCCTCGATACTATGAACTTTTGTTATTCAGTACCGCGCTTAATCGCTAATATGAACTTCAATAAACAGCTGATTTGACTTGAGCGTGCACGAACGGGTCTTACAGAGATTGGCATAGGCCCAGTATAGAAAGCCTATTTTTGTAGACATACTTTTCTTGAGTACATCGATCGAGTGCCTCTTTCCCAATACCCTCATGCAGGGTAAACTTGAATAAGAGTGCGGTCTCTTATTCATACAAACATTCGGTTAGCTAATATTTTTTCGTGAGGTACTTTTGAACAATATCCAAGAAGTTTTAGTCGCGCTCCGGCGCGTTATTCGAGCTACTGACCTACACTCCAAATATCTCGCCAAAACGACAGGGTTAACAGCGCCGCAGATGCTCTTATTGCAAACCATTCGTGACAAAGGCGAAGTTACCATTGGCGAAATTGCCCAAGAAATGAGCCTAAGCCAAGCCACCGTGACGACCATTATTGATCGGCTTGAGAAACGTGAACTGGTGTTCCGTGTTCGGTCGCAGAAAGATAAACGCAAGGTTCATGCTTATCTTACTGACCAAGCCAAAGAGATACTAAAAGAAGCTCCGGTCCCCCTACAAGAGCAGTTCTCCCGCCAGTTCAGCGATATGCAGAAGTGGGAACAAACCATGATGATATCTTCCCTGCAACGAATAGCGCAGATGATGGACGCACAACATATCGATGCCTCACCTGTACTTGACGTGGGCATCCTTGACCGCCAGAGTACAGATATTGGACAACTCGAATCGTATCCCGATACATTAAAAGATTAACGGCAGTTTCCTACTCACAAACAACAAAGAATCTACGAGCCAATTATATGCATATGAGCGCTGAGGGTTTACTTTAGCGAAAAGAGCTAAGATGCTTCATAATGGCTCATAAATTAGGAACTATTTACTTGTAAACATTAGAGATTGATCCAGAACAGTCTGTTTTAAGGCCGCGAGTGCCAAAATACGCTAAAACCCAATTCGATACCATATGCAGTAACGGGCATTATCGAGCGTACAACCGATTGTAATTTTCTAGGGCCAGCGATGTTATGTCGTAAGCTTACGATGGTATCGATTAAGGTTTCTCCGCCTTAAGAGTGTCAGAGATCGTTTACGTAACATTATTTTTGCTCTTTTTGCTCTTTTTGCTCTTTTTGCCTGCATTTTATTCTACTCTGTGATTAATTATCATTTTTCGTCATGATTAATTTTGTGCTCACAATTTTAGCCTTAAATCTGATGGTGCTAGTGTGTTGCTGCAATTATTTGCGTTTACTCTTGTTAATAGTTGAAAAAAACCATTAACAATATGTGTCTACAAGATAAAAGAAGACGTTAATTTTTTTCAGAGGTAATGATTAATTGATTATTGACACGCTTAACACCGTCTACCGCTGCGGCAATATTTTCGACCTTGTCGCTAAGGTCTGCAGACCCTACAGATCCATTCAATGAAACCACTCTTTTTTGTGTGTTGACACTAATTTTCAATAATTTAAGCTCTAATTCGGATGAAATAGCGTTTTTGACATTATCAGTAACAGCGTTATCATTTATAGATCGGGTTGCACTAATGACGTCACTTTTTGACTTGTAAGGCATATAAGGAACTTCCGCGACAAATTTTTCAACCATTTTTTCAGGCTCTTTGATGGGTAACACTTTTTTATCACATGCAGCGAGCGTCGTAAGGATCAGTATTGATGAACTCGTTATAATAAATTTTGATGTTAATGTCATATACAACTCCCGTCAGTAAAATAATGATTGTCGTTTTGATTATAGGGTAACCCATGGTGAAGGGTACACTTGGCTATTTTTTTACTCTGTACGGTATCGCTCATAGCGGCAATAACCCTCTATCTATCCATCAATTTTTTTGCATAAGACACCAGGCTTGTCTCCGTTGTGTCAATAGCATGAAAAAATTACGGGTAAGCGCGATAACTTACGGACGTTAAGTCTACAAAGGGTTAGTGTGACGATTCAGGATTCGCAATATCGTGGAATTGATCCCATTGGAGGCTACTATCATGGAAAAAGTTATTGGATATCACATGTCACCGAATGAAGCAGCAATAAATTTAAAAACTTCAGAGAGAAAAGTGTAAAAGACAAGTTATTTTCCCTTAAACATATACACCCAGAGTAGATGAGTTTTTTAATATTAAAACTAGGTCTGAATCTATTAAATAATGTAGATCAAGATCTTAAAAATAGATGGCGCGACTGACAATGAATATAGTGAAGTAGTTTGTCAAATTATAGTTGACATTAATCGTATTCACTCACGGTTATAACGACCAGTATCAATCATCCATATATATTTAATACACATTAAAAATACAAAAGGTAGTACTTTTTATTGAGTTTTTTTCGGCCAAAAATGAGAAAAGTCTGTTTTATAAGTAAGTCAGTTTTTTCTGCATAGCGGACACAACATCGATTATACGGAGAATTTTAGAGGGAATATTTTTTGTACAAAAAACTCCTCCGCTAGTGTCAAGACCTCTGTTTGAAGATGCGTGTTGCCCGATAAGGCGTTGGTGATTAGGCCGCTGGCCTCAGCCTTTTCGAGTGCATGCTGAGCCACTAATTCTGCGATGTTTTGAGAGATTATCAGTGTCGCTCGCACCTCGACCTCGTCGATTCTTCGATTCGTTCAAGCTTGCCTTCAACAATGATTTGCAGAGATTTCCACGTGAATTTCGAAGTCGAAGCATTGGCTCTTAAACTAAAAACAAAGCAGTTAGCAACAGATGCGACGAGCAGTCTCTCAGGAGATCAGCGCCTACCTTGTCCGTCAAATTCTAACGGCGCTGTTGATGCAATAGATTCAAACCCGTCGCATGAGATATTAACTTCTCCCTCTGGCTTGCCTGTTAGACTAACAGTGAAGTGGTGCGGGAAAGCTGGCATGGTAATTCTCCAGTCTGTAAAAACGCTATTCACTGCAGCTATTGTACTTGTATAGCGATAGGTATAAAAAACTTAACTCGCGTCAACAGAGCCTAGCAAAGCTTGATAGGTGTTCGTCATATCCGTGTAGCACTTGCATGATGCTGCCTCTAACCCGCAGCGATTAATTATATTTACTTCTCCACGGGCGTAATTAATTAAGCCTTTTCGGCGTAATTCACTCGCGGCAATACTGATGCTGCTTCTGCGCACACCGAGCATGGAAGAGAGGACTTCATGGGTAATATAGAAACGATCCGAGTGCGCGCGATCATGAGTCATCAACAGCCAACGCGCTAATCGAGGCTCTATGTTATGAAAATGGTTACAGGTTGCCGACTGAGATAATTGTGCAACAACGATAAATAAATAGTATTTTAAACGACGCTGTAATGTCGGGCTAGTATTGAGTAATTGCTGAAATCGGGTTCTATTTATTCTTAGCGCGCTGCCACTGCCTTGCACCGCACCGTGAATGGCGACGACATCGACGTCTAGTATCAATGTCACACCCAACATCCCTTCATTGCCAATTAAACTCATTTCAAGCGTTTGATGACTTTCAACGGATGCCGTAAGAGAAATAAAACCAGTAAGGGGGAAGTATACAAAGCGATAGGGCTCGTTGGGATCACAAAGAACCTCACCCAATATTAATTCCACCTTCTCGCACGATGTAAGAATTTGCTGGTATTCTACGGGAGGTAAATTACTGAGTAGACGGTTGGATATCGGTGTCAGTGAGACCGGCATTTACATGTCCTCAGCATAAGGCAAGCCGAAAAAGGCACGGGACAGATGCTGAACAATCCCGATAAAGTATTATTAAACAGTAATACAGACATTGTCTGTTCGCTATAACACATTCTATAACCGATTCTATTCCAAATAGTGTCGGTTATAGAATGTGTTGCTGGTTAGTTATCAGTAGGAAGTTTGTGCATTGGCTAAATGGACAGCCAGTCTTTTATAGTTTTTTTGTAGTGGAGCTTTGAGCAAAAATAGCAGGAGAGACAGGCAGTAAACGATCGGTTTCTTTTTTGACAACAGCATAACACTCGCATGACAGCGCTTCGAGCTTATCTCTATCAAGAACCGTTATATGACCTCGAGAATATTTGATAACGCCAAGTTTTTGTAGCTTGCCAGCGGCTTCGGTAACACCTTCGCGACGCACGCCCAACATATTAGCGATCAATTCTTGAGTCATACATAAGTCATTGTCTTGTAGACGGTCTAATGACAAAAGTAGCCAGCGACACAATTGTTGATCAATAGAATGGTGTCGATTACACGCTGCGGTTTGTGTCATCTGGGTGATCAACGATTGAGCATAGTGAAGCATCAATGTCATGATTTCTCCATGGTGATTAAATTCCTCCTTAAAGTCTTGGGTCTTCATTTTATAGGCGTAACCGGCACTTTGAACGACCGCTCTACTGGGTGTACTATCACCTCCCATAAAAAGCGCAACACCGATCATACCGTCATTACCTACCACTGAAATTTCTGTAGATGACCCATCTTCCATAACATATATTAGTGACACTATTGAATTGGTTGGAAAGTAAACGTGCCGCATTACATCCCCAGATTCGTACAAGACCTTCCCTAGCGGCAAAGAAATTAATTTAAGGTAAGGGTATAGGCGGTCTTGAATCTCCTTAGAGATCGTAGCTAACAAATGATTTTGTTGAGGCTTGGGGGCAGTAGGCATAAACATCCATTAAATGATGGGAGGGGCGATAATATAAATTTTTGGAGGAACTAGCGCGATTCAAAGCGGAGATATGTCTGTTGACTTGGCCTACAGTAACATTAAATATAACATCTATGTGCGATTTCGTACGGATATAAAAATTATATGACTTTAAATCTTGGACCTTAGCGCAGATTAGACGATGGAGCAGAAACCTACGCTAATAAACGGATAAATTTTTTTTACAATCATCATCTAAATACCGAAATATATATTTTATCAGTATTACTTTCCGTCAATCTTTTTATGAGAAATGCTACTTGAGAAAGAAACCAAACAACGTAACAGTGCAGTAGAGCCATGAAAGTCATCATTCCATACGGCGTTTTATAATTTAAAGTTTAGTTTTTTCAATGAGTTATGGACAAAAAACTGACCACTACATTGACCACTACATTGACTACTACAAAGTGCCGGTTCAAGCACCGCATCACACAAAAGAGTTAACCGGACGGCGATGTTATTCTAAACATACACACCACGCTATGTGCAGTAGCGTACAGACGCTCATGCGTCTGCTTGACAAAATTCATCAAGCGGTTATCTATGACAATCTATATCTATTATAGAACCGTTAACACTCACTTAATAACACCTAATAAAATTTCATTACAGCATATGGTTGACTATATCGTTAGCCGGCCCTCACTAGGGAGCTATTACATGTTAAGAAGCTTAAATGAAATCACTGGATACTCTTTACAGGCAAGTGATGGCAATATAGGGTGTTGCGAGGATCGTTTATTTGATGACAAAATCTGGTTTTTCCGCTACATGCTCGCGGACACTAGCGCGGGGTTACCCAGTAGTAAAAACACCTTACCCAGTCCTATTTCTTTGAGTGAGCCGAACGTGAAGAACACTCAGTTGCCCGTGACGTTAACGCGCGAGTTGCTAGAGAATAATCCTCAGCGCGATGAGCATAAGCCAGTATCTCGCGAATATGAAACGAACTTTTTTGATTATTATGGCTATGGTTACTATTGGATAGGCGCAGGACCATGGGGATCTTCCGCAGCACCCATTGCACTGGCAAAAGTTACTCCCGATGCTAACGTTACCGATGACGGCGAGCGGATTAAAGAGGTCTCAACAAAAGAGAGAGATTTACGTTATGCAAAAAAAGTCGAAGGTTATACCATTGAGTCTATTTATGGTGAAATGGGTCAAGTTGAAGACTTCGTGTTAAATGATGTGGACTGGACTATAGCGTATATTATTGTCAATGCTAGAAACTGGCTGCTCAGCGGTCGTAAAGTGTTAATAGTGCCTAGTTGGCTTTCATCTGTTAGTTGGGTTAAAAGAATGGTATCCATTAACTTAACATCCGAGAAGATTGAAGGTAGCCCCGAATATGACCCCAGTAAACTTATAGACCCTGAATATGAAGTAACCTTCCATGATTTTTACGAAAAATTAAAAAAAATATCAATAGCGACGATAGTTAACATGATAAGTGAACGTGAATACATGAATTTTTATAAAGTAAAATATGTATTTTTAGAAGTAATCTAACCTGGCTAGTGCCCATTCATCATAGGAATGATTATTTTCATTTCACCTTGCGACGAGCCATTTATGGATGGACACTAGCTAGCCTGTTAATATTATTGTAGAGTGAGAATAAATGAATATTAGTGATGACAATGAGATTTTACATAAGCCTGATATTGCGCCGGGATATACCCCTACCGAACTCCCACCGTTAAAACACCCGATCGAAATACCGCTATCAGATATCCCGATAGAAACACCATCAGGACCGCCGACCAAAGAAATTCCTGAAATCCCTCCTAGCAAGCAGTAAAGTGCGGTACGCTGGTTTAAAAAAATGAAAATTTTAGATGGCTACTTTATCTAGCGTTCAACCATATTATGGAGACAATCATATGACAAATAGAGTAAATGATTCAGATGTTCCCAAGGTTAAATTATTCACCCGCCTTCTAAAAATTGAGCCGGCCTCTGTGGCTGCTATATCTCTTGCCATTACAGATATTAATAAGGCTTACGGGGTAGATCATATTGTCTTTGACAAAAAAACACAGGTTCTTACAGTTTCATACGATTCATCACGTATAGAGATTGATAGCATAGAGAACGTTTTGATTAAGCATGACGTTAGTGTTAATCACGACTGGTGGACATTTTGATCCTAGTGATATTTGTTTTTCGGTCAAAAGATCAAAGATACCTTACCGCATGATTACATCACGGATATAAAATCTATAATCATCTGTAAGAGAGCACGATGTAAAATTAAAAATTAGACAATCTACCGTCTCTTGAAACACCGAAGCCATATTGATTGCGCAAGTCCCTAGCTAACTTTACTACGTACAAATAAGACAGATACTATTTTTATCTTTACATCTAATAAAATTTACCACTACTGCCGCGCTATTTTTTTTGATATTTATGACAATCCCAACTGAGTTAAAGGCTAATTAACTTAACAGTGCGTTGGAAGGGTGCAGGGTGAAGGACATAAGTTATGCTTGTCATTTTACACAGCGTTTCTGGTTGACCCAGAATCTAAAGCGCTTAATAATTTCTGGGTTTTGGATTATCCGTCCATGGGATGAAAATCATGTTACACATGCACTGTATCTTGCCATGAATATAGAACTATTTTAATCCTGGCGGACGCGCAGTAAATATTTTTGCGCCTGCGAATCTCATTTTTTCACCTCAGTAATATCTTAGCGATAACACGCTTTAAACAGCCGGTAATGAGGAAACAATTGAGTCTATAAATACTCAATTTTGAGTCAATCAATATGTATAAAGGAAATAACTATTATGGATAAAAAAAATATTCAACTATCAGATATACTTAGATCCCCACGTCAAATAGGCTCCGGCATAGCAATAGCCTTGTTCGTTTATCTAATCTTCAGCAGTTATTACACTGTTTCAGCAGAATCTGTCGGTATTGTTCAGCGCTTCGGCAATTACCATTCAGCAGTAGACCCAGGTTTACATTTCAAAATTCCTTTTGGCGTTGATAGCGTCACCGAGGTGCCTATTAAAAGGCAATTAAAAGAAGAATTTGGCTTTGGTACTCCTGGCGCAACTTACACACAACAAATAGCCAATCCGCAGGAATGGAGATTGGAAACAACCATAGTCACTGGCGATTTAAATACTGCTTTAGTGGAATGGGTTATTCAATTTCGTATTGAAAACGCCTTCGATTTTTTGTTTAAGGTGCGTGATCCAGGTGCAGCGCTTCGTGATATATCAGAATCAGTGATGCGCGAGGTCGTAGGTGATAGAACTGTCGATGAAGTACTTACCATTGGAAGACAAGGCATTGAAGCCACTGCTCAGGTAAAAATGCAAGAGGTTACTAATCTTTATCAAATGGGTTTACGCATAGATCAGGTCCAACTAAAAAATGTGAACCCACCCAAACCAGTCCAGGCATCATTCGATGAAGTGAATGAAGCCAAGCAGGAACGAGAACGGATGATTAACGTTGCGCGTGGTGAATATAATAAAGCCATACCCAGAGCAAAAGGTAGGGCAGACCAAAAGGTACAGTCTTCAGAGGGTTATGCTATACAGCGCGTTAACGAAGCGCAGGGTGATTCGAATAAATTTAACGCCTTATTAGTGGAATATATAAAAGCACCTGCAGTCACCAAGCGCCGAATATATTTAGAAACTATGGCCGAAGTTTTACCCAAAGTAACAAATAAGGTGATACTCGACGACAAAGCAACGTCTATTTTACCTCTGCTTCAGCTTAATAAAATGACAGGAGATGTAAAATGAATAAATATAGCTACCTAGCCATTGCTCTATTGTTGCCTTTGTTCGTCGTCGGCTACGAGTCCTTGTATCGCGTCGATGAAACAGAGCAGGTCATTATCACCCAGTTCGGTAAGCCAGTCGGTGACGTTGTTACCGACGCAGGTTTGAAAATGAAGGTGCCTTTTGTACAAAAAGTAAACCGAATTGAAAAACGCATTCTATTATGGGATGGCGATGCTAATGACATGCCAACAAAAGATAAACTCTATATTACGGTCGATACTTTTGGCCGATGGCGTATCAAGGATCCTCTCCAGTATTTTTTACGACTAAGAGATGAGCGCAGCGCCCAGTCAAGACTAGAAGATATTCTTGGCAGTGAGACGCGTAATGCGGTCGCTAGGCACCAACTGATAGAAATCATTCGCACTACTAAAGGAAGAGCGCCTGAGGTTGATCCACATTTGATCGCCGCTGACACGGGTAGACTTTTACCCATAAAACGAGGGCGCCATCAAATAGAAAAAGATATCCACTCAGCCGCATCAGGTAAACTATCGGAATTTGGTATCGAATTATTAGATATCCGATTTAAGAGAATTAATTATAATGACAGTGTTAGACAAAAAATATATGCAAGAATGATTAGCGAACGCCAACAAATTGCCGAACGATTTCGCTCTGAGGGCGCGGGTGAAGCGGCAAAAATTATTGGTAGTAAAGAAAAAGAACTGCAACGCATAGAGTCTGAAGCCTATCAAAAAATTCAAACTATTCAAGGTGTTGCTGACGCAAAAGCAACAGGGATTTATACGTCGGCTTACAATCAATCAAAGGACTCGCAAGCATTGTACCAATTCGTTAAGACGCTAGAAACTTATCAGCGTATTATCGATGCGAATACCACGTTGGTGCTAACGACAGATAGTGATATTTATAGCTTGCTCAATGGTATCGATTAAGGGTGATTGATTGTCATGTAAATAATTTTTTTCTTTAATCATCGCTGTTTTGCTAACTATTTTTTTGTGACGAGCTTAATCCGGCATCCAGTCACTTATTAAAATACTGGGTTCTGGGTCAGAAATAACCATTGCCCCGAATGGCGAGACTAAATGATCATTTTCTCGTTGCTACAGTTAGTTTTTTCGTCACCATCATCAGATAATTTTTACCGTAGATACTAAAAAATTAATCAGGCAGCAATGCTTTCTACTGTAACAATCAGTACTATATAATTTCAGGTTTATTGGCTAATAGATAGGTATTAACTGACTACCGACAGAATAAATCGTATCTTTACAGTCATCATGCTGCAAACCTGAATTCTCTACTGCAACTAATTCCTCAACGTTTGATCGATGCAACCTTACCCCACCCACACGTTTCAATTAAGGGCATCTCTAAAAGCTTACTTTCCCCGCGATTCTTGCGTCGCCTAATGGCGCCTACTTTTGGTGGCTCCGTGCTCGAATCCTCATGTATACCCTATACACTGCGGTTCTGCTGTCAAGCGACACCGAGATCCACGTGGTGCCTTTTTGAACTCATGAAAAAACCACTGTTTGCAGAGTTGCCCTTAAGGACATTAACCACGTCAGAACCCCGAATAGGAAATGATGAACGCAATCATGTGCCATTAGACCGGAGCTTCAAAAAAATATTGACTCCCTTTGATATTTTTCTCTGCAGTCAATCTTCGACCGCTATTGTTATGTTATTAGCGTCGCTGCTTGCTTTATTTCTAGCCAATTCACAGTACAGCAATCTGTATGAATCGATTAACCCATTATCTTTTTGAATTGCCTTGTAAGATTGGAGTGTGCATTACTCACTGCATCAACAGGTGAATGACCACTCAATGGTGTTGTTTATTTCGTGCTGGGCTTAGAGGTTAAGCATGAATGTCTAGTAGGTGACTTGAGCAGTATTCGCCATGCCAGCTTAGTGATCTGTATGACACTTGGAGGAATGTTAGTCCCTACAAGTATTTACTTATGGGTGATTAGCGCAGGCATCCTGTGGGCAGACCTTATTTTCACAGCCGCCTCTCGCGGTTGGGGCATTCCGATGGCAACGGATACCGCTTTTGCGCTAGCTATTCTTGCTTTACTAGGAAGTCGTGCGTCAAGAGTCACCGCTTTGGTGTTGTCTGCACTAGCAATTATTGATGATATTGGTGCGGTAGTGGTTATTGGTTTTTTTACACAGAACAGATCCATACGCAACCACTAGTGATTTTGACACTTGTCTTGCTGGCTCTATTTACCGGTAATCTAGTGGGTGTTCGTATTCCCTTATTTTACGGTGTCGGCGGTGTACTGCTGTTATTCTCCATTCGGGTGTTCACGCAACGACAGCGGGTATTTTAGCGGCACTGTGTGCGCCGACAAAAGCCTATGCAGAAACGAGTTGGTTTGTGCGTAAAATGAGTCGATTGGTCAATCGGTTTGAAGAGATAGATCATCCTGATTGATCATTTTTGAAGAGCAAGACCAACATAAACTAGTCGAAGAGGCGCAACAGTTTGCGGTGAAAACGACGACCCCTGTACAGTATTGGGAGGCATGGCGCGCGTGATAGTCCTAATAGTTTTTCCACTGTTTACTTTCCTTAATGCGGGTGTTGTAATATATTCCATCCCATATTATTGTACGCTCCCCAGTTATGGTGGGCACTGGTTCTGGGTAAGGCGATGGGTGTCAAACTGTTTACCTGATTGGGAATTCGTCTGGGTATTCCACATCTTCCACCAAAGCTTAATTTTGCACATATAATAGGGCTTAGTTTGCTAGCGAGTATCGGCTTTACTCTGTCGCTGTTTATTACCGCTCTGGCGTTTAAAGATCCCCCTTTATTAGCCCAGGCTTAAGTAGGTATTCTTGCGGGTTCATTAGTGGCGGGGATATGGGGTGCTATCATGTTTGTTACCCCTGATAAAATGAATAATCGACCATCGAAGATCATCGTTAATTCACTCGACTTTAAATGAATCCTGAGTTCATACAGTATTCTCAACATTTGACAATAAGTCGCCTGTTGTTATTGCAAACAAACCACCTGGCGGCCTACATTCTTTGAATGCCGATCGCCAATATAGTCATGATTTCTTTAACGAGGTGAACCATGGATACCAGTAATCATCACACCATGCAGTCTTTATTTGAGCAGCTAGGATTACCGGCTGAAAGTGAACAAATAAAAGAATTTATCAAGCTACACCCACTATTGCGCCATGAGCAGATAGAAAAGGCCTCTTTTTGGTCAGGTGGGCAGGCTGCGTTCATTAAAGAATCTATTAGCGATGACTCTGATTGGTCAGTATTGGTCGATCAATTAGATGCGCAGCTTCGCCGTTAAATATTAGTGTCGAACAAGAGGTACCACGCAGATTTCAGTCGTCAGCGCGACATATAATATATCACTGCTGCCCCGTTAACTTTGGGTAATCAAAAAAATCGACCTAGGACATGCACTCGATATTCTATTTGCGGTGTTTTTTAATAGTGGGTGTCCTCGGTGTCATCTTAGCTTTACGGAACTGGGTTTACGTATAGAAGCTTACTGCGCCGTTCACGACCACAACCGGAATTATTCCAGAAAAAAAATGTAACAATCAGTATCGACGAAATGATTCTATGACGGAAAAGTCAGCAAGTCACGGTTACCAATGCTTCAACATCATTAACGCCAATACAATGTCAATGACTGCCTGTTTTAGTCGATCACCATCAACAAGTGTTAACGAAACCTTATCTTTATCAAGTAGTACTAAAACGCCCCTACAGTCGTTATGACCGTAATGTTGACATGCACTTAAGTCGTAGAAGAAAGAAAGTAGTTCCCGAGGAGCTTATCGGACTTCTCAGGAATTGACTACGGCAACGAGAAATCGGGACATTCTCACCACCTCGCTACGACTCTCTTAATCCTACAGCCTCCTAGAGTCTCTTTCTTTTAGTTTGCTACTTATGTGGGTGCCATATAGTGGTAGCCTTGATAGCATAAGGCGAAAAATAACTTGACCATGCAAATGATAATCATTATCATTTTATCCTTAGTGTTTAGCATAGCCTATTTAAGGGCAATGTTGGGTGACCGATAATGCCATCGAGATATTATGTAAATGAATGTGTCTTTACTCAGCTATGACGCATTAATGAATCAGTTATCCAATAACCAAGCGGAGATTGCTGAATTCAGCACCTTGGAAAAAATAGTCCGCCAGGGGCACCAACCGGATTCCCCTAAATTGCTGACACGTTATTTAGACATAGGGTGCAACTATGCTGTGCATAAACCTACATCTTTACAAATAAAAATTTTCAACTCTATTTTAGATACTTTGCTAGACACGGTTTGTGATCACTGTATTGCTCTGCAGTGGCGTCAGTTATGTTTAAATAACTGTTATCGTCCGTTATCAACATTAGAAACGCTGATTACTAACGATCAAGAAAAACATCTCTTAAAACAGCAGTATTATAAATTACGCACACTCAGTCATTATTTTCATTAGTGATTAAGCTATTTTTCACGGTCATATGTCATCACTATATGCCATGACTATTTTTTAAATAAATAAATAAATAACCAATAACCAATAATAGAGAGAACCATGTCGAAGATAAGAATTGAAAAAGACAGTATGGGCGAGGTGAATGTACCTAATGAAGCGCTCTATGGCGCGCAAACTCAGCGAGCGGTTAATAACTTCTCTATTAGCGGACAGAAAATGCCCCCGTTATTTATCAGTGCGTTAATCACCTTAAAACTGGCGGCAGCTCAAGCAAATGAAACGCTAGAATGCCTGTCGACGGCTAAAGCCAGTGCGATAGTGCATGCCTGTCAGACCCTATTAGGGAGTGATGACGTTATGGATCATTTTCCTGTGGATGTATTTCAAACCGGCTCGGGCACGAGTTCAAATATGAATGCCAACGAAGTGATTGCGCGATTAGCCACACAACAGTCGGGTATGACTATCGATCCAAATGATGATGTTAATTTTGGTCAAAGCAGCAACGATGTAATACCTAGTACGATACATATTAGCGCTGCGCTGGCATTGGACAATGCTCTTCTGCCTGCCTTAGATCATCTGCTTACTACCTTAAAAGAAAAAGCGGGTACGCTAAGTCATTATTGTAAAACAGGACGTACACATTTGATGGACGCCATGCCAGTGCGATTCGATCAAACAGTAATGGCTTGGCATGACCAAATAGACAAAAACAAACAGAACCTGCGTAAGTTACAGCCTAACATTCAAGCTTTGGCTCAGGGTGGCACTGCGGTGGGAACAGGCATTAATGCCCATCCTGAGTTTGCCGCCACCTTTATCGCAATACTCAGTGACATTACGCAACTAAAATTTACTTCCGCAGATAACTTTTTTGCCGCTATAGGCTCACAAGACACGGCGGTTGCATTATCGGGTCAGCTAAAAACCACTGCCGTCTCTATGATGAAAATCGCTAATGATTTACGCTGGATGAATTCTGGCCCCTTAGCGGGTTTAGGTGAAATAGCATTAGAGGCTTTACAACCTGGCTCTTCTATTATGCCCGGAAAGGTTAATCCAGTGATACCCGAAGCAGCGGCCATGGTGTCGGCTCAGGTGATTGGTAATGATGCCGCTATTACTATTGGGGGTCAGTCGGGCAACTTTGAGTTAAATGTAATGTTGCCGATGATCGCTAATAATTTATTACAGAGTATTACCCTATTAGCGCATACAGCGACTGCATTAGCCGATAAAGCGATTGCGAGCTTTATTGTCAACGAAGATAATATTACTGCTGCACTGTATAAAAACCCTATTTTGGTGACGGCACTTAATCCAGTCATTGGTTATGCCAAAGCAGCAGAAATCGCTAAAAAAGCCTATGCAGAGAAGCGCTCTGTGGTGGATGTTGCAGCAGAGCTTAGCGGCCTATCTCGTGAAGAGTTAACCGTGCTGCTGGACCCTAATAAGCTAACGTCTGGCGGAATATAAAATACATTAAGGATATGTGATGATAATGAAATATATTTTGTAACTACTTAGCTCACAGCCAAAATCGCGCTGAACTGCGTTAAAAAATAATTGTTTACACTTGTAAACTCACATTTTTCGCCTTGCTCAGCACAATGTTGACTGCAATCTGAGCAGTTACGAACAGTGCTGAGTAGTTACTATATTTTTTACACATGCATCGTCGCTATGACAGCGGTTTTGTATGTTGGGCCTGCATATTCTGCAGCGTACGAAATCAAAATGCTCAATAGCGGCGCAGAAGGAAAAATAATTTTTGATCCGTCGGTATTAAAAGTAAAGCTAGGGGATACCGTCATTTTTTTACCTAGCGATCCCCTGCACGACTCCATTTCTATTCATTCGCCAAAAGATGCAAACACTTGGCACGGGAAAAGAGATCAAAAGGTGAGCCTGACTATTAACAAAGAAGGCGTCTATATTTATACCGAAAAATTACTAATTTCTCTCCATTTTCATAGCGGTGAACCAATAAAACTCGTCACCGCAGCGGTTAACGATAACAATACTAAATACGCTATCACGATCATCGCGCCTGAAGAAAAGTGTGTATAAATGATGTCGCCATGACCAGAATGTGCATGTGCATGTGTCACGCTAGCGATACTGAATAGTATGAAAAACAGTAGGCTTCTCAAGTGGTATCTCCGTTCTTATTTAATGTAATGTAAGTGTCGGGGGAAGCGTGTAAAGACGCCCTATATGATCATCTATTATTTCGATATGAACGATCACTGTTGGCGGTAGAGTTTTATTGTCGTATGGCGCAAGTTGTTGTATAAACGTTTTCCATTCTCTAATGAGATATCGCATGCCATTATTCACCGCCTTTATTTGAGAATGGTTTTTCTCAGCGGTTGCTATCGTTACTTTTATAAAAGCGATGGCGTGTTCAAATGAACTGACTGCCGCCATATAGTTTTCTATGGCAATATAAGCATCAATCATATTGAAATAGCTGACCAAGATAGTAGTGACTGCTTTATTGGGATCTTCACCATCAAAATTTTTCTCAAATTCCATTTCAGAAATTGATAAGGCAAATCGGTTAAATGTAATTGCCTCAGAGTAGGCTTTTTCCGAATACGCTTGTTGCCCACGTATTATAATATTTTCCCAACGCTTCATAGCTTACTTCCCAGTTAAATTCTCACTCCCACAATACTGTAAATGATAATCATTATCAACCAGAGGGTTTGCTTTTCTTCTTCTCTGACAATAGAAGAGGTTATTGCACACGGAATTAAGCCATCATTAACGCGTGATCAATCATAGGAATTGCCTTCTTAGAGGCTATGAGATAGCTAATCTCGAGGATTTCAGTCACCAGTGCGACACTCCGTTAATATGCCGCTATACAATCAGCAAGCTTTATTAGCATCAGGCTCTATTTGTGGTTATTCATCAGCTCGTCCATTTTATCCATTAGCGTTATTGCTGCATTATCGGTAAATTGCTGGCCTTCCTCGATATATTCCCAGACAGTGGCATCGCTTTTCCAGCCACCTTGCTTTTTAATCAGCTCAAAACTCACTTTTTCGCGTGCAGCAGAGGTGGATAGGCCTCGGCGAAAGCTGTGACTGCTGAGTTCCGGAATAAAATCAAAACCACTTTCAAGGGCCAGGGTTTTAAGTATGTCATTGATAGAGCTTGGGTTGAGCGCATGACTGCTCACCTGATCCCAGCGGTTGATTGATCTGAAAATAGCACCCGAACCATCACCGTTACACGCTACCCAGGCTTTTAAGGCCTGAACAGGGCAGCTAGACCTTTTCCCGTAAGGGATAGCTCGAACAATACCTGCTGCGGCTTGATCCGTTTTAGATTGCGGTAGTGTTATGGCCACTCCCTCTGGCTCCCATGTAATATCGGTATGCATAATCGCCACTAATTCACTACGCCTAAACGCACCGAAAAAGGCAACCAGTAACAATGCTATGTCGCGCTGTTTCTTTTTAGATTTAGGCTTCGCATAAAGCGTGCGCAGTAGCACAGCAATATGCTCTACGCGTAAAGCCTTGGCTTTCTTCTTAGGCTTGCCATGAACCCGACGTATACCCTCCATGGTTTTCCTTACCGTTTGGGATTGAGTAGGATCAGTAAACTGTTGTGTGAGATGCCATTGTCTAATGGCGGAAAGATGAAGAGAAAGGCTTCTTGGATTGACGGTTGTCGCTTTGCTCATTAAATAACGAATAACGGTGTCGTCGCTACAGGGTAATTTAGCCCCCCATTTTTGAACCTGCCTGATAGCAGATTGGTAGGTTTTGCGCGTGTTGTCAGACGTTGCGGCGGCAATATAGTGATTGTGGGAGTAGGGCGCAAGCGGGTGTTTATCCTCACCTACAATACTCTGGCTGTCTTCGCTTAACTGTGTTGTAAGTGTTTCGGGCTTCTCACTGCCTACCATAGTCTTTGTCTCTCTAGAATCGCTATTCTTTTCGCATTACATATCAAGTTATTCTACATTATTTTATAACCTGCGATAACATTGATTATAGCGGGTTATAAAGTGTCATTTTAGCACTATCTAAAATCCATATAATTATGTAATATTACGTAATACATATTACGTTTCGATATTGACAGAGTAGGAAATTATGGCTAGAGCAGGCGTTAACTACATTCATATTGCAAAAGCAGCAGAAGCCATTAAAGAAAGTGGCTTAGACCCTACGGTTGATAGAGTGAGGGAACAGTTAGGTACGGGCAGCAAAAGCACAATTGCGCCTTTACTAAAGCAATGGAAGGCCCAAAATGAGGCCTCAGGCGATGTGAGTGGCCTACCTAGCGACCTAGTAGAGGTAGTGAAGTCCCTATATGAACGAGTTCAGCAAGAGGCTGAGTCAAAAATTGAAGCGGTGTCATCTGGCTTCAAGGAAACCATTAGCGGGTTAAAACAAGAGCTAACCACTGCTGAGCAACAGAATATACAGCTGACCGATCAGCATAACGCACTGACCCTAGCAAACAACGCTGCTACTGAAACGCTAGAAGCGCTGCGCAAGCAAGCAATCAACCACCAGCTAGAAGCCGCCAAGTACCAATTAGAGGCTGTCAATAACACAGCGATAATGACAAGCTTAAAGGCTAGTGTTAAAGAAGCTAAAGAAGAGAATAGGGCGGCCAGAGAAAGCCTTGAGCACTATCAAACTAGAGTGGCTGAAGAGCGACACGCTCTGAACCAGCAGCAACAACAGCTAGTACAGCAGCTTCAAGAGCAAGTTAGCCAGCTATCAGCGCAACTTTCTGAAGTGAACGCAAAATTACACAGCCAGCAGCAACTATTGAATGAAAAGGAGAAAGAATTTCATACGCTTTCATCAGAAAAACAGCAGCTGGAAAATGAGCTGGCCAACAAACTGTCACTTCTTGATGAATTACGTGCCAAAGTGGCAGTTAGCGTTGATGATTATGAACAATTAAGCTTGAATTATGAAAGAATTCAAAAAGATCATGATAAGGTTACCGTTGATAAATTGTCAGTATTGAAGGACGTAGAGCTTCTTAATAAAAGCCTTGGCGATAAGCAGTCTGAACTAATAGCGCTTCAGGATAAGTTGTCGGTATTAGATGATAATTACAGGCTAGCGATACAAGAAAAGGCCGTGATTGAGGGGCAGTTCAAGCAATTACAAGAATCTCTTTGATTAAGGAGATTCTTTCCCCACAAAAAAAGAGATCGTGAATAAAGGGAATGGAAATTTTTAAAATAATTCATACATCCGATTGGCACCTCGGCCAACACTTTATGGGAAAAAGTCGGCAAGCCGAGCATAAGCAATTTTTGGATTGGCTTATCGCCAACGCTATCGAGCAAAAAGTCGATGCCATCATCGTCGCCGGTGATATTTTTGATACCGGCTCCCCGCCCAGCTATGCCCGTGAACTCTACAACCAATTTATCGTCAACTTACAACCAAGCGGTATCCACCTTATTATATTAGGGGGTAATCATGATTCTGTGGCAACACTGGGTGAATCAAAAGCGCTACTCGCGTGTTTAAACACCCATGTTATTCCCGGTGTATTGGCCGATAGTCATGATCAGGTTGTTCTCCTTGAGGATGCAGAAAATAACGCGCAAGCGATTATTTGTGCCATTCCTTACCTAAGACCTCGCGACTTACTCTACAGCGTTGCAGGACAAAGCGGCTCTGAAAAACAACAAAGCATGCAGCAAGCTATCAGTGCGCATTACCAAGGTATTTATGCGCTGGCCGAACAGCAGCAAGCAGCCATAAAAAAAGCATCAGGTTATAGCGTACCCATTATCGCCACCGGCCACTTAACCACCGTCGGTGCTAAAAGCTCAGAATCCGTGCGTGATATTTACATCGGCACCCTCGATGCTTTTCCCTCATCCGCATTCCCGCCCGCCGATTACATTGCCCTAGGACATATTCATCGCCCGCAGCTTGTCGGTGGGCTAGAACATATTCGTTATTGTGGCTCACCCATCCCCTTAAGTTTTGATGAGCTGAATAACAATAAAATCATTTTGCTGGTTGAATTCAAGGAGGGTCAGTTTGTCGCGGCGACCCCCAAAGAAGTGCCACGTTTTCAAGCTATGCACTTAATCAAAGGCGATCTGAACACCATTGAAACCGAGATAATAAAACTGGCCACTCAACACGAGCCAGCACAACCCGCATGGCTGGATATTGAAGTCAGCGCCCAAGATTATTTAAACGATATCCATCAGCGTATTCAAGCCATGGTCGAAGATTTACCCCTTGAAGTATTGCTACTGCGCCGGGAAAGAAAACAAGGCCTGCCAAGCATCAGGTCTGAAGCCAAAGAAACCTTACAAGAGCTAAGCCCCAAAGACGTCTTTGAGCGGCGTTTAGCCCTAGAAGACTGGAGCAATGAGGCCTTAACAGAGAAAAAGATCAGAGTTTCACAGGCCTTTGACGAAGTGTTACAGACCTTAATCGAGTCGGCTGAATCATGAAAATCATCAGTCTGCGCTTTAAAAACATCAACTCCTTAAAAGGCGAGTGGAAAATAGACTTTTCACAAGAGCCCTTTGCCAGTAGTGGCCTGTTTGCCATCACCGGCCCCACCGGTGCCGGTAAAACCACCCTGTTAGATGCCATTTGCTTAGCTCTCTATCATCGCACCCCACGCTTAAATGAACCGTCACCTGCCGACAAAGTCATGACCCGCCATACCGGTGAGTGTTTAGCCGAAGTCGAGTTTGAGGTAAACCATAAAGGGCAGGACAAACGCTATCGCGCCTTTTGGGAAGTACGCCGAGCCAGAGGCCTAGCAGATGGGAAATTACAGCCTGCCAAAGTAGAACTGGCGGAAGTTAATACCACCAAAGAAAGCGATAGCGCTGTGGGTGACAGCACTATAGGTGACAGCTTTGTAGGTGACAGCTCTTCAGGTGATAAAATAATCGCCGATAAAGTGAAGGATAAAGACACCCTCATTGCCCATATTACCGGTTTAGACTTTGGTCGTTTTACCAAGTCAATGTTATTGGCCCAAGGCGGTTTTGCCGCCTTTTTAAATGCAGAGCCGGGGAAGAGGGCGGAGCTATTAGAGCAAATAACCGGTACAGAAATATACGGCAAAATATCTGCAGCCGTGTTTACTCGTTTTAGAGAAGAAGAGCAGCAATTAAGCCATTTACGCGAGCAAAGTAGCAATGTCGATGTGCTCGACGCCCAGGCAATGGCCGAGCTAATGCGCAAGCAACAGCAATGTGAAGCGCGTGTTGTGACATCGCAGCAACAACGCAACAGCGATCAAACAACACTAGACACCATTGCGCAATTAAAAACTGCCCACAGCCAACAGCAGCAAGCCAAAGCGAAAACAGAAAATGCCACGCAAGCCATGGCAGAACACCAAGCAGACTTAAACCGACTGGCCAACAGTGCGCCAGCCAATACCTTACGCCCCTTATTTAACACGCTTAAACAAGAGCAGGCCGAATTAGCTGAGGTGGTCACCGCTGCGACCACCTTGATCGAGAATCAACAGCAAGCAGCACAAGAGCAGCAAGCCTTAACACCACTGCTCAGTGAGCAACAAGCCGCCGTACAAACACTCGCTACCGACGTAAACCAGATCAACACCCTTATCACCGAAAAAGTCATCCCCCTTGATGAACAAATAAAACAACTGACTATTCAAGGCAATGAGCTCACCCAAGAACATCAGCTCAGCGAAACTCAGTTAATAGAACTGCAACAGCAAACAGAAACCCTCAGCAAGCACATTGCAATAACGCGTCATGACAAAACGACTATCGCAAGCTACCTCAATGAACATGCCAGCCATCAACAATTGCACGCAAGCTTACCCCTCTGGCAAGCCAAGTTTATCGATAGAGAAAAACTGCAACAAAAAGTGGCGACGACCGAAGCATCCATAACCGCATCACAACATGAAGCCACTGAGCTTGAAACCGCCCATGCCCAACAACAACAAACCGAGCAAGCAGCAGAGGCCGCGCTGGCACAATGCAAAAACCATGAGCAAGCTTGTCAGCAGGCAGTCAATGCGGAGTTGAAAGGTGAGAGCCCTGAAGCGATAAAGGCCAACTACCAACTACACCTTAATCAGCAAGAAGCCTTATCACGTTGCAGTCATCTCTTTGAGGATTATCAGCAGCAAACAACAATATGTGATGAGCAAAAGTTACAGTTACAACAACAGCAGCAGGATCAACGCAAGGCCAGCGCAGGTGTTGAGCAGCTACGCGTAGACTATCAACAGCAACAAAAGTTGATAGCCGAAATTGAAAACACCGTAAAACTCGAACGCGATATTGCCAACCTGCAAAGCTACCGCGATAAACTCCAAGCCGACGACGCTTGCCCCCTCTGTGGGTCAACCGAACACCCCGCCATAGCCAGTTATCAATCCATCAACAGCTCAGCAAGCGAAGCGCGTCTGGCGAAAGAAAAGCAGGCCTTAGAGCAAGTAGCAGAGCAGGGGGCGGTGGCTAAGAACGAACAAGTCGCCCATGCAACACAGTGTACCAACCTGGTGGAGGCAATAAGCGCCAGCCAGCAGCGCATTAGCGAACACCTACAATCGTGGCAAGCTCCCGCACAGACACTAACGTGGGCAGTGGTACTGACGGACGCAGACGCAGAGGTCACTATCTCGGCATTGATTCAACAGGCAAAAAGTGAAAAGCAACAAGCAGAGGCACGCCAACAAACTCTTGAGCAATTAGAGCAACAATGGCAAACCGCCCACAAAGCCCTGACGGATCAACAGCAGCAAGGTCAAAACCACCGTAACCACACCACCTTATTACTAGAGAAAAAAGCACACAGCGACAATCAATTAGCCGCTTTACTAAGCCAGCTAAATAACCACAAGGCTGAACGCGTAGCATTAGAAACCCAGCTAAGCCAGCAACTACAAGACCCTTATCAATGGCAATTGCCCAGCTTGGCCGAGCAAGCGCAATGGCTGCAGCAACGTCAAACACAAAGCACCCACTACCAAGAGCAGTCGAACCAACTGGAACAAATCCAGAAAACCCTGAGCCAACAAGAACATCAGCTACAAGCAGGGCAACAGCAGCAAACCGACAAACAGCAGCGAGTAGACATAACTCAAACTAAATTAGAACAAGTAGGCGCAAGCCTCAAACAATTACACACACAGCGCCATGCCTTGTTTGGCGATACAGATACCGTGTTAGAACGGCAACGTTTATCCCAATTATTAACTACCAGTGAAGCCGCATTAAAAACGCTCGATGAAAAATTGAGCCGTGTGAATAAAACCCTGCATACCGTAGAAGTACAACTGCACGAAAATTCACAGACAAAAACCGCTCGACAAAGCAAAGTTGAAAACGCACAGCAACAATGGCAGCAAGCACTAGCCAGTAGCCCCTTTGACAACGAAGCCGCTTTTAGTGCCGCTTTACTGGACGATGCCGAACAGCATAAGCTAGCCGAACTCAAACAACAGCTGGATGCACAAGTAGAACGGTGTAGCGCCTTACAGCAACAGGCAGAACAAACGTGGCAAGCGGCAAAAGCACAAGCCGATCAAATACCAGAGCTGCAACATTTACTGCCCAAAACAACAGAACAAAAAATAGAACAATCAACAGAACAGCTAATCACAATGATTACGGCCCGCGTAGAAAAAGCCAATACATTAATCGCCACCACCAACAAACAATTAGGTGAAATAGAGCAACGACTCAAAAGCGATCGTGAAAAACGCCAACAGCAACAATCACTCATTGCCGATATAGAAAAACAACAGCAGCAATACGATGACTGGGACGCCCTAAAAAGCCTCATTGGCTCAGCCGATGGCAAACGCTTCAGAGTCTTCGCCCAAGGCCTAACTCTCGACCACCTCATACACCTAGCCAACGGCCAGCTAGAACAGCTCCATGGCCGCTACCAGCTAAATCGAAAAGCCAGTGAAGCACTAGAGCTAGAAGTCATCGACACCTGGCAAGCCGACGCCATACGCGACACCAAAACCCTCTCCGGTGGCGAAAGCTTTTTGGTGAGCTTGGCACTGGCCTTAGCCCTATCGGATTTAGTCAGCCATAAAACAAAAATTGATAGCCTATTTTTAGACGAAGGCTTTGGCACCCTAGATAGAGAAACCCTAGACATCGCGCTGGATGCCTTAGATAACCTGAATACCAGCGGGAAGATGATTGGGGTTATTAGTCATATCGAGGCATTGAAGGAGAGGGTGCCAGTGCAGATTGGGATTAAGAAAATGAGTGGGTTAGGGGTTAGTCGATTGGATGCTAAATATATTGTTAGCTAATGTAGTTGAATAAACAGCAACTTATTACACTGGGAAAAAATGTATATGAATAAAGTTAATATCGATTTGGCAAACTGTTATGGCATTAAAAAATTAACAGACTGCTTTGATTTTGGTCATATAGATAGCAATAATAATGAAAGCTTATATTCGATATATGCTCCCAATGGTTTTATGAAGACATCTTTAGCTAAAGTATTTAACGATGTTCAAAAGGCTAAAGATACATCAGACTTGATATTTCCTGACCGAGAAACTATTAGAACAATTAATGATGAAAATGGAGACCCGCTAAAGCCCGAAACTATTTTTGTTATTGAGCCATATATTGAAGGGTATACCTCAGAAAATACGTCAAACCTATTGGTAAACCCTACACTCAAAGCAGAATATGACCATACTTTAAAGAAAATAGATACTGAATTATCCAGCATACTTAAAACCTTGAAGCAGTTGTCAGGCTTAAATGGCCGTACAGTGACACCCACTACAGAAATATTGTCCTGCTTCAATAAGCCTGATGATGGCATTCATGAATTCATTAATCAAATAGCGAAAGATGTGTCTACTGATACCGAATTTGAAAATATAAACTACAGTGAGGTTTTTAATGATCAAACAATCAAGCTGTTAGAATCCGGTGATATTAAACAACAAATACAAGATTATATTGAGCGCTATACCGATCTTGTTAATAAGTCACCAGTACTTAACAAAAAATTCAATCATTCAGGAGCTTCTGATCTTACAAAAAATCTTTCTAAAAATGGTTTTTTTGAAGCGCAGCATACTATTAATGTTTTTGATGGCAACCAAAAGAATGAAGTGGTTAGCGCTAAAGAATTTGAAGAAATAGTAAACAATGAAAAAGAAAAAATACTTTCTGATACAGAATTACTTAAAAATTTTGACGCTGTTGATAAAAAATTAAGTAACACAGATTTAAAGAATTTTAGAAGTTACTTGTTTAATAATAAAGAAATATTACCAGAATTAGAAAATTTTAAAGAATTTAAGAAAAAATTATGGATGTCATATTTAAATTCCGTTAAAGATGAAATTATTTCCTACTCAGAAACTTACGAGCTAGCAAAGAATACGATAGAAAAAATAGTGCTAGAGGCACGCGAAGAACAAACGATATGGGACGAGGTGGTAAGCGTGTTTAACACTAGATTTTTTGTTCCTTTTTCTTTATCTATTGAAAACCAAAAGGATGTTATTTTAAAGGATATGACACCAAAAATTTCTTTCAATTTCAAGGAAGGAGGAGATATTAAAAAAGTAACTCCACAAAGCCTGCTTAGCGTTTTAAGTCAAGGAGAAAAGAGAGCACTTTATATATTAAATCTCTTATTTGAGGTTAAGTTTAGGATAAAAAACAACCTGCCAACATTGTTTATAGTTGATGATATAGCAGATTCTTTTGATTACAAAAATAAATATTCAATTATAGAGTATTTTAGAGAATTGTCGTTGATTGAACATTTCAGTTTTATTTTTCTGACTCATAACTTTGATTTTCATAGAACCATTAGCAGTAGACTATCAATCTCTAGAAAAAAACGATTATTTACACTTAAAAATGATTCTGGATTATCATTTGGAAAAGAGAAGTATCAAAACAATCCATTTTCTACATGGAAGAATTTATGCCATAAAAATACATCTTGCCTTATTGCTTGTATCCCATTGGTAAGAAATTTAGTTGAATATTCAGAAGGCATCAAAAGCCAAAACTACTTAAAACTAACATCACTTCTACATTACAAGGGGGACAGTGAAGATATTACTATTTTAGATCTTCAAGGAATATATAGAGATGTTATTAAAGAAAGACATGACTTGGTACTAGCCAATCCAGAAGAAAAGTTATTGGATGTTGTATTTATCGAAGCAGATGATATTTCTTCGAAAAATGAAGAGTCTATCGAGATAGAGTATAAGATAGTATTATCTATATCTATCCGTTTGAAAGCGGAAATATTTATGATTAACAAAATAAATGACACGGAATTTGCAACAAGTCTTAAAAAGAATCAAACCATACGCTTATATGAACGTTACCAGAACGATTTCCCTGGTGATTATGGTAACTTAAGTATTCTTTCCCAAGTTAATTTAATGACTCCCGAAAATATACATTTAAATGCGTTTATGTATGAGCCAATATTGGATATGTCAGCACTCCATTTGTATGAGCTGTACCATAATATTAAAGCGCTTTCTTGATGTATAAGTAATATTCATAAAAATTCAAATATATATTACTAAACCCTTAAGCTGATAATGAAACATAAATAAAGGAAAAATTATGGAAATGAAAAAGGTAAAATCAAGTAATGTTGCTGCTGTTGGTCATGTTGATAGTAGTTCAACATTACAAGTTAGCTTTAATAATGGATCTACATATCAATATTTTAATGTTCCTGTAAATGTTTTTCTGGAATTATACAATGCATCTTCTGTTGGTGGTTATCTTGCAAAAAAGATTAAAGGGAAATATAAATATAAACAGGTGTAATCTCAAGTCATAAATACCAACGCCTAATAAAAATACTGTAATGTATCGCTGCTCGTATCATAGTTATTACTGGTATTACCATGAGGGCCATTAGTGTTAGGTACTTAACCACCTTACTTGAACATATCAATTGGAGGATATTTCTGAGACGGATACTTAAAAAGTTATCAGTGATTGCAATATCAACGGTGATATCCAGGAGCAATTTGAAGACTTTCCACGTCTTTTAAATCGTGAAGATTCATACATCGTAATGGGAACTGATGTATGTCCATGTCGGCAGCCTCAGAGCAATCAACACGCATAGCTGATAATACAAAGCCTGCCATGGCCAATGAAACGTTGATATTGAGTACAGGTTTGTCAGTTAGACCAAGATCTCTTCGAAACGCGTCTTGATTGGCGTGATTAGGGTGGGGAGCTAAGGTTAAGGTCACCGTTTCTTTGCATTGGTGGTCAGCATTTTGTCGCTCATTTGATTCTTGTACATGATGGGTTCTTAATTGATGGCGCGGTTAGTATATAGACACTAAATTCGGGCTGTTGGCTCAACCAGTTAAAAGTTTCTACAGCTCCATTAATAGGCAATAGATTGATATACAGGCCAGGCTGGCTCTGTGGAAATGGCAAATCAGGATATTTCGCTTTGTGCGCTTTATAGCCTAGATCATAGTCACATAGGACATGATCCATGTCGACATAGATTACCGTTGTGTTTGTATTCATATCGCAGAGTTCATTTATCTGTGAAGTAAATTAATATACTGAATACGATTGTATTGTAAATTTCATACGCAGTGAAGCTCGATATAGCAGCCACTAATCATCCAAGCTTTTAGCACTTCAGCTTGCATACTCGAAGGTAGTGATACACTTGTACATAACAACCTTTCTTATGTCTAATACGTTCGTGTACTAGACTATAGCTATTATAACCAATATAATACAGCAACTTAGCCCACATACTGACATCGACTATTATGAAGCTTCCTGAACCGATACCGTTATATCCGACATATGCCGAGTTAAAAGAAATGCAGCTAACGAGTTATCCCAAGCTTAATGCTTTTCTTAACGACGCTGAAGAAGAATCATGGCGTATGCAGCACTGGCTTTGGGGTGTTGATTTTCTTAAGTACATCGGCCGAAATAAATCTGAGCATACCTATAATCGATTCAGAAATGAAACTGAACGTTTTTTAACATGGTTATTCGTCGTTAAAAAAGAACCTTTAGATGGCTTGCGTAAAAAAGATATTTTGGAATACGCAGACTTTTGTTGGAAACCGCCATTAAACTGGATAGGATTCGCTGCGTATGACCGTTTTCTGTCCAGTAACGGCTTGTATAATATCAATCCTAAGTGGCTGCCTTTTAGGATTAAAATTGCTAAAAATTCAATTTTAGAGGCTGAGGAAAAACCAGATAAAAAGAAATATAAACCTTCACAAGAAACATTAAAGTCGATGTTTACAGGTGTTATCGCTTTTTATAAGTATTTGATGAATGAAGAGGTCTGCTATGGTAATCCAGCGCAAATTGCAAAGTCAGACTGCCGTTACTTTATTGCCGATTCCCAAGTTAAAGAGATACGCCGGCTTACAGAAGATCAGTGGCAGTACGTATTAGACATAGCACATTCTCTTACCGAAGAGGATGCCATTTATGAACGCAGCTTGTTCGTCATTGCCAGTTTAAAAACCCTATTCTTACGTATTTCGGAACTATCTGAGCGTAAAGACTGGTCACCTGAAATGCGCCATTTTTGGCAGGATGAGCAAAAAAACTGGTGGCTTAAAGTCTATGGTAAAGGTCGAAAATTGCGCGACGTGAGTGTGCCTACGCAATACCTAAGTTACTTAAAACGTTATAGGCAGTACCGTGCTCTGAGTGCCCTGCCTTCTTCATCGGATATTTCCCCGCTGGTAGAAAAAATTCGCGGGCAAGGCGGAATGACAACCCGGCATTTAACGCGCTTAGTTCAAAAAATATTTGATAAAGCCTACGAAAAAATGAGACAAAAAGAAGGCGAAGATGCAGCAAGAAAACTACTAGAAGCCTCTACCCACTGGTTACGTCACACCGGTGCAAGCATGGAGATAGAACGTGGCAGAGCTCTCAAAGATTTATCCGAAGATCTAGGTCATGCCAGTATGGCCACCACAGATACCGTTTACGTGCAAAGTGAAAATAAGAAGCGAGCAGCCTCTGGTAAAGATAGGAAGGTAGATTAAATACAAACAGAGCTGACAAGCTACAACTCTGAAAACGCTAATCAAGTAAGGTTAATATAATTTAGGGCCTACAATCATGATTAAATTCCTTAATAGTAAAATGCAATAGTAACCCGTATAGATAACTTACGGAAGCTAAAGTGGTCTAACAATTATTAGCATGTAAAAACACAATTAATTTACTTATGAGTTTCAGTTGATACTTTGGAAGGATAGCAATTTCACCTTTCCTTATAATGAATTATTTCCCTAAGTAAACAGCTAAAAATCACTAACAGAAACATAAACTTATTTTTAATCAACGGCTACACCAAAGCTTTGAAAAAGGGATAAAAAATCCAAAACAATCTTTAAGTCGAATAAATTGTTCACTTAGTAATCTGGACAAAAGTGGCTAGTACGCCCACCACATCATCACTACGAGGTGGACAATATAAAAACATCAAGCTCACATAATTTATGTGTGAGCTTGATGTTAGTTAGCTTCTTATTTACCTTTGTGTAATTAACTATAGTTAATTAGCCACAATATTATGGCGTTGGCTGCTCGTTTACTCCAGTGCCTTATCGCAAATCACCACCTCGGTCGTTAACATCAGTCCCGCAATAGATCCCGCTGCCTGTAAAGCAATACGTGTGACTTTTGCAGGATCGATAATACCCATTGCAATCATATCGCCGTAAGTGCCGGTACTAGCATCAAAACCGTAACTGTCTTTACCGTTGAGAACCTTATCAATAACAACTGAACCTTCTCCTCCTGCATTTTTAACAATGTGATACATTGGTGCTTGCATCGCTTTCAATGCCACTTTGATACCCAAATTTTGATCTGCGTTTTCAGCGACTAAATTTTTGAGCGTGTGAGCGACACGAACCAAAGTAACGCCACCACCAGGCACAATCCCTTCTTCGACTGCTGCATGTGTTGCACACAGCGCATCATCAATGCGATCTTTCTTCTCCTTCATTTCAATTTCTGTGGCTGCACCTACTTTTATAATCGCTACGCCGCCTGCCAGTTTGGCAACACGTTCTCGAAGCTTTTCACTATCATAGTCTGACGTGGTATCTTCAATTTGTTGGCGTAGGGCCTGTATCCGTTTATCAATCGCTTCTTTGGTCCCTATACCGTCGATAATGGTGGTATTGTCTTTTGTTAACGTTACACGTTTTGCAGTGCCTAGTTGTTCCAGTTCCGTTTTTTCTAATTCTAGGCCTAGCTCTTCAGAAATAACCGTAGCTCCCGTCAAAATCGCAATATCTTCCAACATAGCTTTACGGCGATCGCCAAATCCTGGTGCTTTACAGGCAGCAACTTTCAAGCTGCCACGCAATTGGTTAAGGACTAATGTGGCTAGGGCGTTACCCTCAATATCTTCCGCAATGATGAGTAAAGGCTTGTCTTCCTTCGCCACTTTTTCGAGTAGGGGTAAAAGATCACGGATGTTAGATATTTTCTTTTCAACAATCAGAATCCATGGTGACTCCAGATCAGCTTGCATTTTTTCCATATTATTGACAAAGTGCGGCGATAAATAACCGCGATCAAACTGCATCCCCTCTACGATTTCAAGTTCAGTGTCCAGACCTGAACCTTCCTCAATAGTAATGACACCTTCGTGACCGACCTTATCCATAGCATCAGAAATAATTTTTCCGATTTCGCCATCACTATTAGCCGAAATAGTGCCGACTTGAGTAATTGCTTTACTGTCAGTGCAGGGTGTCGACAACAGCGCAATTTCTACGACCGCTGCTGATACGGCTTTATCAATACCGCGTTTTAAATCCATCGGATTCATCCCCGTGGCAATGGCTTTTAGTCCTTCGTTAACAATTGCCTGTGCTAATACAGTGGCGGTTGTGGTGCCATCACCAGCATCATCAGAAGCTTTGTTCGCCACTGACTTCACCATTTGTGCGCCCATATTTTCTATTTTATCTTTAAGATTAATTTCTTTTGCTACAGTAATACCGTCTTTGGTAATTAACGGCGGTCCGTACGCACGTTGCAGCACGACATTCCTTCCTTTCGGTCCCAAGGTAACCTTTACTGCATCCGCAAGAATATTTACCCCCTTAAGTATACGTTCTCGTGCATCCAAACCAAATTTTATGTCTTTTGCTGACATCAGTGTATCCTCAAAATAAAGTTTTAAATTAATAAAGTGTGTATTTCAACAGGCCAACTATTATGAAAAAATAATTAAGGTTCAACGACGCCGTAGATATCACTTTCTTTTATGATAATAAGCTCTTCCCCATTAAACGTTAACGTATCGCTTGAGGCATAACGACCAAAAATGACTTGATCACCCGCTTTTACCGAGGGCGTATTTCGCTTACCGTTGTCTAATATCTTTCCATTCCCTACAGCGATCACCTCTCCTTCATTTGGTTTTTCCTTAGCGGTACCCGCAAGGACAATTCCTCCAGTACTCATTTTTTCTGGCTCCTTTCTGCGCACTACGACTTGATCATGCAACGGGCGAATCTTCATGTATTACTACTCCTAAATGTAATTGTTAACTACTAAGTCTGGAAACAGATGATATGCTCCGAATCACAACAGTCATCGAGGTGATCAGGATACTTGTAATGGGGGAGAATTTAATCATATTCTAAATGTAAACCTTGTAACTTAAGCCAGCCTTAAAGCGCTATAAATTACTCAGATTGATTCTAATTGTTGACGCTTATTACATTATTAATAACTTTTAGAAAAGCGCCGATCTGTAAGTAGTATGCTTTTCTATTTGAGAATTATTTCAGGAACTAACGACACTATTAATTGTATAAATTGATGTAGCAGAGAGAGAACATAAACTAATATTTATATTTTTTAGATGGTAGACTCAGTTTATTAAAATTCATCCCCTCGTATTGTCATTCACCATAAACATGACTGATATTTAAAACATTAGCGGAGGCCTGACACTAGACTGCAAAGGTGACTCAGGGGTTAACGCCTAAGCCCTTTGGGTTTTTTATTAAAATAATTTTATGCCTATGTTTTTATACTTAAAACCACTTGCAAGTTGAATCTAAGAATTATTTGAATGACCACAAGAGCGCTATAGTCATTGACAATGTCCGTGGTGGGAACGGTAGCTAGAATTTTATACGAATATAGAGGCCTACGTTTGGAACAATACAACCAGCCCCGATTACATTACATCTGCGCCACTACTTGTAAATACCTCGCCTGAATTTGACTCATAATAGGCTCCAACTCATCGGGCTGAATCACCAGTAAATCCCCCGCTTCTGCTTTCGAAAAAATTGCAGCGACTGCTTCACTGGGTTCTGTAATGATTTCAATATTAGTCTCGTTGAATCCCGCTTCAATCAATCCTTGACGCACCAGTCCTGTTGTTTCTCCCTTAGCCCGTTCGCGAGGGTCAAAATCGGCCAATAAAATATGATCATATACCAAGGCTAAAGCTTTACCGTAGGCAATAATTTGCTCATTGGTGCGGCTACCTGTACCGTGGCATAAACCCACCTTCCTTCCAGGTGATAGCCTTGGCAGTAATTTAGCAATAGCTTGGGCTGACTCGGAGTTATGGCCATAATCGAGCAGAACTTTGTATTCATGGAAATCAAATAAATTCATTCGCCCAGGATTTTGATTAACTGAAGGATAGAACGTCATTACACCATTTCGAATTTGTTCAATAGATAATTCTAAGCCATGCAATACTGCAATTGCCGCTAACGCATTCTCAACATTAAAATCAACGATACCGGAAAACGTGATGGGAATTTCTTCCAGCGCAGCAACAGTCACATCTAGAACCGTATTTCGAATAATGACATTTCGCCGTTCTACCGTGATAACTGTTCCACCACTATCCACATGCTTTTTGAGATGGGCATTGTTTGGGTCAAGAGAAAATAGAATGATTTTTCCTCTCGCACGCTCAATTACGCTCATGGTCACCTCATCATCAGCGTTTAATACTGATGTTCCGGTTTCTTTGACGACTTCCAGAACGGTAGACTTTACCAGAGTCAAATCTTCTTGGGTTTCGACCCAATCGGTTCCTAAATGATCTTCACCGATATTAAGCAGTACGCCCACATCCAATTGATCGACCCCTAGACCTCGTCTAACGATACCGCCTCGCGCAACCTCTAATACAATATGATCAACGGTGGGTTCCCGAACGACAATATCTGCACCATCAGGACCACTATAGTCACCGGTTAGGATGGAGACACCATCGATCTCGACGCCCGTAGTACAAGCTAAGCCAACATTTTTACCGGCATACTTTAAGCTGTGGGTAATTAATTTACAGGTTGTTGTTTTACCGTTGGTGCCAGTAACCGCCACTACCGGTACTTGTACGTAACCCTCAGGGAAAAGCATATCCACTAGGGGTTTGGCGACTAAGCGAGGCTGGCCATGGGTAGGCTCCAAATGCATACGAAAGCCGGGGGCGGCATTAACCTCCACTACTTTGATACCTGATTGCGCTAACGGCAGAGAGATATCCCTAGCCAGTGCATCCACACCCACGCAATCGAGGCCGATAATCCGCGCCGCCCTTTCTGCCATAAAGCGAATATCGGGACTGACTTCATCCGTCACATCGGTAGCTGTACCACCCTGGCTTAGATTAGCCGTCGCTTTCAAATAAATTTTTTCGCTTGCCGCTGGGCAGGCATTCAGATCCAGCCCCCGCAAAGCCAAAAGTGTTTCGGTCATTGGGTCAATATCAATTCGAGTCAGCATTTTTTCATGACCGAATCCGCGACGTGGATCCTCGTTGGTCTTTTTGATAAGAGCCGCTATTGAGGATTGTCCATCCCCTACAACATGAGCAGGTTCACGTTTAGCTGCAGCCACTAACGTTCCGTTTATCACCAACAAACGAAAATCAAAGCCATGGACGTACTCTTCAACAATGACGTCTGGGTGCCTAGCTTTGGCAATCTTAAAGGCGATTTTCAGTTGCTCTACTGTCTCGACATCAATGGTCGATCCATTGCCATGGTTACCGATATCCGGTTTTACGACCACCGATCCATCAATTTCATTGAATGCTTCGATGGCTTCTTCTTCAGTTGAAACAACAAAGCCGTGTGGAACAGGAATACCGGATTTTTGCAAAAGTAGTTTTGCCCATGTTTTTTCATCGGCTGTCTCTACTGCGATAGCGGATGTTTGGCAGGTCATGGTGGCCTGAATTCGCTTCTGGTGCGCGCCATAACCTAGCTGAATATAACTATCATTGTTTAAACGTCGAAAAGGGATGCCTCTGGATCTAGCTTCTTCGACAATACTCAAGGTTGAGGGGCCCAGCATGTCGTTTTCTCGCAAGACTTTAAGCTCGGCGATCATCTTATCAATATCAATGGCTTGTTCTTCAACCACTGCTTCGAATAAAGCTATGGCCTGCTCGGCAACTTTTAAGCCGACAGATTCAACCCGATAGCGGAAAGCAACAATATAAACGCCTACTTTTGATGTGCTCAACGTTTTGCCGTAACCCACTTCCATACCAGCCAAGCATTGCAACTCGATGGCAATATGTTCAATGATGTGGCCCGCCCAAGTACCCCGTTGAAGACGCTCAACAAACCCACCGGGTTTGCCAATGGAGCAGCCATGTTCATGAAGACTGGGCATTAATGTCAGCAGTCTATTTGTAAATCCATCAAGAGTATCTGACGGTCGCTCTTCATAATCTTTGATGTCCAATACCATAAACATGGCAGAATGACGTGTATAGCGATTGGGCCCACGCAGGGCGCGTAACTCTTTAATGTCTATCATTTAACTTTCCAGTCGTTTCGGTTTCGGTTTATGTTACTGATGACTATTTCGTAAGATTTATTTTGTCGATAGTGGTGCTGTTAAAAACTGCCGTTCTTTAAAATTGTAGCCATAGCCGTTCACCAGAGAATGAATGCGGATATTCTCAACAGCAATCGGGCCACCCGGCTCTATGTTCATGATGTTGGAATGTTCGATATCACTGCCGTCGATAATAATGACCTGCCCTGTTCCAATCACTTCGGTGGTGCCATCACCTTTCAAGATGACGCCCGAATCCTCACCAAGACCCACCCCAATACAGGTTGGATTTGTGGTCACAATTTGCATTAACCGCCCTATCCGACCACGGTCAAGAAAGTGAGTATCAAAAATAATATTTTCAACAAAACCAAAGCCGGAAGTTGTCAATACGCCACCCTTGAGTAAGCCCTCTTCACTTTTCCCTTCATAAATCATGGTGTCAGAAAAAACTGCTGCACCTGCACTGGTGCCAGCAACTAGTGTTCCAGCTCGAAGACAGGTGTGAATTGCGTCCAGCGTCCAAGTACCGCCCAATATAGTTGTTAGGCGAAGTTGGTCTCCGCCTGTAAGAAAAATCAAGTCGGTATTTTCGAGTTTTCTAGCAAGATTTCTGTTATTTGCCTCTGCTCTTTTTTTGATGTTGAGTATTTCAACGGATGCAGCACCAAGCGTAGTAAATATCTGCTGGTAATCTTTACCTCGTTGTTCCGGCTCTTCGCTCGCCGTGGGAATCACCACCACTTTATAGTCAGCTTTACCAATTTCCTGAACGACCCGCTTTAATACTTTCAGGTCATGCACTCTGTCTTCATTGCCTCCAATAGCAATAAGACGACCGTGAAAAACAATATTCGATACCATATTATGGTCTATCATTCTGTGCTGGTTAGCTGTGACCAAGCCATACCATTGCGAGCGCCAGAGGCAAACCCGCTTTTTGTTAAAATAATAAGCCCAATATCGACGGTATTATCGAACAGCATAAGCGCCTTTTTCAACGCGTCTTGGGGGTTCATGCGCTGCTCTAACCAACCATAGACCTCTCTCGCCAGAATTTTTAAGGCGATAAATTCACCGTCACCGGTACAGGCAATAGAACCCAACGGCCCGCAATAAAGACCACAGCCAGGTAAAGGAACATCACCGACACGCCCGATGGCAGCGTTCGTCAAACCGCCAGAACTTAGCGCCGCTGCAAACATAGTCCCATCAAAAGCAACAGCTCCTACGGTATCGCAAGAGGGAGCACTGCCGTATTGATCATTGCTTGCGACACAATTTTTCAAAGGTTGCGTGATGATATTGTGTGCTTGTGCAAACAGCCGAGCGCCATCCCCCGCAATGAGTATATGATTAGAATGCAGCAACACGCCCTGAGCAATAGTAATTGGATTTTTGATCGCTTCGACACAAGTGACCGCGCCAAACTGACCATCGCTCGACATGCACGAGGCATCCATCTGGATAGTCTGATTATCGACCCGGCGCTTGGAACCTGTTCCGGCATTAAAGCGCGGATCATCTTCTAAAATACTGACCGCACAAACGACAGCATCTAGAGCTGATTGTCCCTTCGTCATTAATGCCATCCCAGCTTGTGCGGCTGACAAGGGCCCATCAGAGTCATCAGGGTTCGAACCTGCACCACCATGGGTTAAAATGGCGCATCGAAAGACTGCATCCTGACACAACTTAAAACTAACGGGCTTGCGAGATAAGTGATCTACCATAAGTGGCTTCCAGTTGTATTGCACAACAGTGTTATAACGAGTAGGGGAAACACATGAAGCCGTACTCCGCTTCACTCAATCTATAAATATAAAGGCGCGTTCAACTTATTGTATCTATTCTCCACGGAACATACTTGTTTCTCGTTGAAAGAGAAGAATTGAAGCCACTCTCAATACACCCAAAACAAAAATCAATGCGGAAAGTGCGTATAGCATATCCGGTGTTATGACATGTTTAAACAACCCGATTAACACTTCTCTTATAACAAATACAATTGCCGCATCAATAATAAAAGTTAATCGTATTCTTTTTGTATCAAAGTACTCAACCAGCGAACGAGATAGTTCTACCAATACATATAGCGTTAACACATCTGAAATAATATCAATATACTTCCCTGTAATACCGTCAGATTGAAACAACAACCATAAAGTACCAAACAATTGAAAGACTCCAATAGCGATACCCACCATAATAAATAGTAAAATAACAATAAAAATATAAGCAATTATTTTATCAAACAAAAACTTAACGTGTTGTTCAAACATGTTTTTTCATTCCTGATTAATCCCTCTAGGAGGCTGTCCGAGAATAGGGGCCGCAGTGAGGGATAGCGGTTTTGAGTCAGATTTTTTCATGAATTTAGGAGAATATTGGTTCTATTTGCCAACAGAAGGCGCCTTTAAGCGACGAAAATCAGGAGAAAATTGGCCAAAATCCGCTTTTCCGCAGTAGGTTTCTATTCTCGGACAGCCTACTAGATCCATCCATTCTTAATCCTGCGCTTTGCATTATAAATATCGACCCTTAAACGAAGCTTAAGCTGGCTGGATAATACTCTCCGCTGCTGCATAGATATCATATTTTCTAATGACGACAAGTAGCCAGCTTCTGCTTTCGTGATTCCAATGCATAATCTAGATTTAATGCAACTTAGTTTTATCCCCTGTCGAACGTCCCAGAAAATCACTTAGCATTAATACTATTGTTTTATAAAAACCGTCAATCGATAACTGATGGCTTCGATAGTGTGCTCCATACAGCATTTGTGCAATAAAACCCATCAGTTTTCCCATTAATGTGCCAATAGAATTATCTTGACTCAGCGATATCAGAGAGCCTCCATCTTTATAGGTAAAAGATTCCCGAGGCTGTGTTTGAGATAGGACTCAATATTTTTAGTCAGAAATAATGCTTGTTGGTGAGCGCCTGTACTCACGGTGGCACTATCCCGCTATTCAACTCACAACCTTATGTGATTGCGCAAAGCGTCAATGCGTTCTTCTAATGGTGGATGGGTCATAAATAATCGGCGAAAGCCATTTTTTCGATGCCCGCTGATACCAAAGGCGGCGAGCTTATCGGGTAACGAAGCCACGTGTCCACGACGTAGACGCTCCAATGCACTGATCATGGCACTAGACGAGGTTAAGCGCGCACCGCCTGCATCGGCTCTAAATTCCCTTTGTCGAGAAAACCACATAACGATGACGGATGCCAATATCCCCAGTACAATTTCTGCAACAATGACCGTCACCCAAAACGCTGGTCCATGGCCATTTTCATTCCGAAACACGACCCTATCTACCGTTTGGCCAATGACGCGAGACAAAAATAAAACAAAGGTGTTTACCACGCCTTGAATAAGCGCCAAGGTCACCATATCACCATTGGCAATATGCGAAATTTCATGGGCCAGTACGGCCTCCGCTTCTTCTCGCGTCATAGAGGTAAGCAAGCCTGTTGATACAGCAACTAGGGCGTTGTTTTTATTCATCCCCGTTGCAAATGCGTTAATTTCTGGCGATTCCCATATGGCGACTTCTGGTGAGCCAATACCGGCCGACCGGGCCTGTTGAACGATAGTGTCGACGAGCCATTGCTCTTGATTATTCTTAGGCTTTGATATCACTTGTGCGCCCACTGACATCTTGGCCATCCATTTAGAGAGCGCAAGAGAAATTAACGAACCACCAAAACCGATCACAGCCGCAAAAATTAGCAAGGCATTTAGGTTAAGGCCATTAGCTTGAAGATATGGCTCTACCCCAAGCACGCGCATGCTTAGTGATAGCACAAGTACAATGGCAAAATTGGTGGCTAAAAAAAGAAAGACTCGTTTCATGGCGCTGCCTCAAATAAGATGTCGTAGTTTCTAATGATTGTTAATCATTATCTATGTGATGCTTGATGACTAAAGTTTCTCTCCTTTCGGTGATTCTCCGCCTGTGATGCGCCTAAATCATGTAAAGACGAGTTTTTATACTCTATTACGATAAAAGTATCATAAAGGGGAAAACTTAAATCCAGCTTAAATGATAAAAATAAAGCCTTAATGTTAATTTAAGTTCCTCTTTGTAAAATCTATACATAAAGTGGTACATGGCTTATTTTTGATAAATGATATTTTCATGTGATTGAATAAATTGATGAACTTATGTTAGTTAATGCGCTGATGGTTCCAGGAAAGTGTTCACTATAAACAACAATCCAACTCTCGATTAGTACGTTAATTTCACAGCTGGTTTTTTAGAAAGTTCTCTGCTTGTATGATTTTTCCGCTTAAGGTAGGGCATTATTCAGCTTACATTATAATGAATGGTCTTTACATCAACATCTCACTTATTAGGGTTGCTGATTGAAAATCCCATGACAACCTTAAAGTAATATTTTTATGACGATCACTTGGATAGCTATAGGTTTTTGTATACTTCAATCAGCCATGTTTTCAGGGCTTAATTTGGCTTTTTTTAGTGTCAACCGTTTAGAACTCGAGGTTGCCGGTGAACACAACCCAGCTGCTCGAAAAGTATTAGCCATGCGTCAGGACGCTAATTTTTTATTAACCACCATCCTGTGGGGAAATGTAGGAATTAATGTACTCATGGCTTTGCTTTCGAGTTCTGTTCTAGCCAGTGTTGAATCTGTGTCGCTTTAGTTCGGCAAAAAAAAATGAAATGCTTGTCGATACCGATGGTTGCGAAGCGCATAACAATAGTTTTGGTGGCTTGGTATTATTACGTCAAATAGGTGATAACTGGCAATACAAGTCTTATCAGCCCAATTTTAGATTAAACGAATGTCTTAAGTTTTCTGCTAAGGGCTTATCTGATGTGTTGGTGTGTAATGAAATTGATAGTACCCAAGGAGAAGTTTTTGGTCAGTATTCACTATTCCAATTTGACCAACAAGAGGCAATTCGTACAGCATTGCAAAACTGCTTTGTTGATAAAGAAGCGAGTTTTGCAATAGCACCGGTCTCTGTCAATAAAAAGTTTATCGATAGAGACAAATTATCTGATCTACGTTTAACCTTTTCAATAGAGTCAAATTCTATTACCAAAAAGAAAATAACTCTCGATTTTATATATGATGGAAAAATATTGACCATTGCCAAATACAGTGAAGCAGACAAACAACAATTAGATAAATTACTTTATCCTTATATCACATCATACTAAAGGGCTATTATGCTAAACATGAATTTATCAGAACTTTGTCAACACTATAACCTTCAACTGAAAACAGTCCATCGCAAGATAGACAGTTTGATTGTTGTGCCTTTAGAAGAACAGAGTAAAGACTGGATATTTACGCCAGCAATGACACGGCGCATTCAAATCGCCTTGAGATTCCGCTGCAATTTTGGCGTTAATTATGCAGGCGCTACATTGGCACTTGATTTCCTTCATGATATTGGAAAACTCAAGAAACAAAGCAAACACCATCATAGTTAGTTGCTTTATTGATAGTGTATTTTTCACTACATTATTTTTGACAACGCTAACAGTTTTACAGCTTTATTTGCGTTATCCTTTTAAATAAAGCAATCCATAGTGGGCTGACAAATAAACTTAACACAATCACTGCAATGGTCATTTGATGTGCATACTGGTTGATCAGATTTGCTTGTAAGCCAATGGATGCGAGCACAAAACTAAACTCATCAAGCTGCGCCAATAACGCACCCGAATATTAACTGTCTCGCCAATTAACATTAAGTAACCTCAGTGAGATCGCATTGATAAAGGTATTAGTGATTAATACCAATACCAGTAAAATCAATAACTGCCACCACTGCTGCATGACAAAATTCAAATTAATCAACATCCCAATTGACATAAAAAATAAAGCAATAAACACCATTATAAAAGGCTCTACACTCTGTTTAACCCGGAGGGTTTCCTTGGTTTTAGCCACCAGCATTCCAGCAATAAAAGCCCCGAGAGCAGTCGATAGCTGCATTAACCCGGTTAACAAGCTCAAGCCAAAACAAATTATCAAGGCAGCAAAGACTTGCAGTTCATGATCTTGCTGTATTAAACGCGCGAAGGGTACGTGTAATAAAGGTTTTCGCATGAGCCAGTTAACAAAAATCAGTGCGGCAATGCCTCCGACTAGTTGTAAACCAACAATATAAGTATCAATAATCGCATCACTTAATAGCCCCAAAATGATAATCATGGGGACTATGGCCAAATCCTGAACCAAAAGTATGCCTAATACTTTTTAGCCCATTGATGTATCCAGTTCATTACCCTCTTGAAGTAATTTCAATACCACAGCGGTACTGCTTAAACTGATGACAAAACCTAATAATACAATTCTCCCTAGAGACCATTGAAAGTAATATCCCACTATAAAGAGACAGGTCACACTGACTATAATTTGTAGCATTGTCCCTGCGGCCGATATCTTCCAGTGCTTTTTGAGTTGGATTGGCTGCACCTCCATACCGACAAAAAACCATAGGAGAATAACCCCAAAGGTTCCCATATGTTCTATCAACACGTTATCGTTAATCAGGCCAACCCCCTCTGGTCCAATCACCATACCGGATAATAAATAGGCTAAGACCGTAGGTCGGCGAATAATACGCAGCAACAGTGCCGCTAATATAACAATTAAGGCAATGGCAACAACAACTGGCAGCGTAGGATCAAGGTGCACAATCGGTAACTTCCAAAATAGATAGTATTAACTTAAAAAAGAATAAGCAGCATAAAGAAAGAAGATTAAATCACCCTTAATGCTTTTATCACAAAACAGATTCATTATTTCAGTATTGAATAGCATTATTTAAGCGCCATTTAAGTTTGCTATACTAGGATGAGTTTCTTAATACTGATTAGTACTTTTTACTATGACACTATGCCCCGGAAAAAATAACCATGCGTATCCTAGTTGTTGAAGACGATAAAATTATCGGTGATGGTTTAGTCCAAGGACTAGGTCTCGATAACTATGCGGTGGACTGGGTAGAAGACAAAGAATCAGCCCTTACCGCACTGACAACGACCGTTTATGAATTAGTGATTCTCGATATTGGCCTGCCTGATGGCTCTGGACTAGAGGTATTAAAACATCTGCGCCAGAAGAAAGATGATACCCCAGTGCTGATTTTGACCGCCTATAATGACATTGATCATAAGCTGAAAGGACTGGATGGTGGCGCAGATGATTATCTGAGCAAGCCGTTTGATCTTGATGAATTACGCGCACGCATAAGAGCCCTGCGACGCAGAGCTAGTGGTCGCACTTCGCCTGTACTCAGCGTCGGCTCACTCTCACTCAACCCAGCCAATCACATTGTGACCCAAAATGGTAATCCAGTGACGCTGGGGCCAAAGGAGTTTGCTATTTTACAAACATTGATGGAAAGGCCTGAGCGAGTATTATCTAAAGCCCATATTGAAGATAGCCTTTATGGCTGGGATATGGAAATTGAAAGTAATACCATTGAAGTCCATATCCATGGGATACGCAAAAAGCTGGGTAAAGACAGCATAGAAACCCTACGGCATGTAGGGTACAAAATGGGCGCGGCCTTAAGTGCCTGAGGTTGAGTGATTGAAAAAAATAACGCTATTGATAACCACCATTACACTGGGCTTATGCTGGGTAATTATTGGTATTATTCTTATTCTAGAACATGCCTGGTGGCAAATTGATCTCTTTGTCACCGTCATTATTGCGCTCAGCGTCTATAAATTGTGGCAAAATCACCTTTCTATACCGATTAAAAAAATAAATAATATAGAGGCGCTGGCACACACAATAAAAAACCGCGAACCCAATAATTTAGAACCTTTGCCAATACACGGCCAACCTGACGAAATACAGCCATTGCTAGCAGCGCTCAATCATTTTTATACATTGGAAAAAGGTCGTGTTAGCCAAGAATATACCTTTAGTTCTGAAGCCTCCCATGAGTTACGCACACCGCTGACAGGGATACGCCTACAAACACAAATTGCCCAAAGAACCGCTGATCCCAAGCAGCGAGATAAGGCGCTCAATAATATTCTAAAAGCCGTCGATAAAAGTACGCACTTAGTTGAACAACTACTGACGCTTTCCCGCCTCAATCTATATTATCGACAGGCTAGTCTTACATCACTGAATATCATCGGGCTATGCCAGCGCTGGGCAGATGATTACCAAACGCTAGCGCAATCCCGTATGATTACCTTAACTCGAGTTTTTGATAAAACCCAAGCACTGTTTATCCTAAGCAATGAAGAGCACATTGAAATCGTATTAAAAAACCTGCTCGATAATGCCTTGCGCTATACCCCTTCTGAGGGTGTCGTCCAGATTAGCTTGCAGCTGATAGACAATAATACAAAGCTTAAATTACAAGTAGAGGATTCTGGCCCCGGGATTCCCACTGGTGATTATAATCGTGTTCAGCAACCATTCCAAAAAAGTATGGATGGACAAAAGCGAAGAGCTGGATTAGGGCTGGCTTTAGTAAAACGTGTGGCCGAAGTTAACAATAGTCAACTGCTACTTGCACCCTCATCTCTCGGCGGCTTATCGGCCTCAATATTATTTACCCATAATATTGAGGCCATACCCTAGGTCACACAAGTAACAATTGACATGATTCATTGACAATCATTCATCAACGGCCTAGGGTAGAATTCCTTATCAGCATGCATTAAATAAGATTAGTGCGACAGATGTCATGGTATCAATGAACTCAATTCTTCCCCTTATCCACAAACTCTCCCTAGCCCGAACCCTTGATGTTATTCAGTACATAGTAGCTGATTCTGTACGCAAGCTTGTCAAAGCTGATGCAGTCACCTTTATCCTCAAGGATGGCGAGCATTGTTACTATGCGGATGAACATGCCATTGCGCCACTGTGGAAAGGACCACTGTTTCCTGCCAATCAACATATTAGTGGCTGGAGTATGGGTCACAAACAAATGGTGGTGATTGAAGATATTCGCAATGATGAACGTATTCCGCAGAACTTATATGCAGGAACCTTTGTTCGTAGTCTGATTATGGTGCCAGTTCGCTCAGACAACCCCCTTGCCGCTATTGGTATTTACTGGGCAGAATTCCATCGACCAAGGGATGATGAACTTGAACAGCTACAAATAGTCGCAAACTGTACCGCTATAGGTATGGAAAATGCTGAATTGGTATCGAAGCTCAATCTTCAGGTGTTAGAACAAACATCTTCTCTATTAGCGGCACAAGAAGCCGCAAAAACCGCCAACAAAACCAACACACGTTTTTTATCTGCCGCTAGCCATGACTTGCGCCAACCGCTGCAAAACCTGAACACACTGTGTTCTGTACTAATGCGAAAAATTCATGACCCTGATGTTAAACAGCACGTAGGTAAAATGCACAAATCTATTCAGGGTATGGAGCGTCTGCTGAGTGCTGTACTCAATCTAAACCAAATTGAAAGTGGTGGTATTCAGCCTCAACTCAAGAATATGGATCTACAGCCTCTCTTGTCAGAACTGCAAATAGACTTCGAAGAACTGGCATTACAAAAAAAGCTCACCTTATCGATACCAACAGCCGACCTCCGAGTACACAGCGACCCAGAACTCTTGTTACAAATTCTTCGAAATTTACTGGGTAATGCACTGAGGTATACTGAGCAAGGGCATGTGGCAATTGAATATCTAGCCGCAGACAATACGCTAATACTGGGGATTCGCGATACCGGGCCGGGTATTCCTGATAACAAACAAGCCGAAGTTTTTGACGCCTTCTACCGCATGGATCAACATAACAAGCAAGGCTTTGGTTTGGGCTTATCCATTGTTAAAGCGCTGGCCGAGCTTCTAAATCATCCTATTACGCTGGAATCTACCCTTGGTATTGGCTCCTTTTTTTCCATTCAGCTACCATTATCCGCAAGCGACCATAAAGCCGTTGTTATGTCTAACGAACCCTTATTAACGACAACACAAAATCACAAAGCGTCTATTTTATACCTCGAAGATGACGAGGATATTTTGGAAGCGATGGAAACCTTATTAAATCTCGAAGGTTATCGTGTCTTCAGTGCCAGCACTGGTGGCAAAGCCATTGCCTATACACAAGATACTCAAATACCACCCGACCTGATTATTACCGATAACCGCCTTGCCGATGGCGAAAATGGTTTGGATGTGGTTAAACGTTTACGTGAACTCACTCAAAAACCAATACCGGCTATTATGATCACGGGTTATACCGAAAGCGCAGTCAGTACTGCCGCATTAAAAACCGTACAGAAGGTGTTACATAAACCAGTAGATGCGGATTTATTGCTAAAAGAAATTGCAGCACTGGTGCCTTGAATCCTTACATAAGACACAGTATTTAAGTCATCGTATCGACACCAATCCTCCCTTACTGATTTTTTATTTTTCGATATGACATGTAAACATAGCGTGTAAATATTCTAGAACTTAAGTTTAGTTTAAGCTTACTGCCTTATAGTTTAGTCCAACTTGGCAATTAGCCAATCACTTAAACCTTACACTTTTAGAGGACTGTTAACTATGAACCTAACCACTTGGAAACCGTTAAAAGACATAGAAGAAATGTTCCATTACCACCCTCGTTTTCAGCAATCAAACCGTAATATTGCCACTCGTCAAGAGCCAGCATCGACTGAATGGTCTCCCGCGGTGGATATTATTGAGTCAGATCACGAATTTTTAATCAAAGCAGAGTTACCTGAAGTTAAAAAAGAGGATGTTAATGTCAATATTAGCAATGGTGTGCTGACTATTGATGGTGAACGACGGTTCGAACAAGAAAGTAAAGATGGCAATAAATTTCATCGCATCGAGCGTTTTTATGGCCATTTTACTCGCAGCTTTAGTTTACCCGACAATATCAAAGAAGCGAATATTAAAGCGGAATTTAAAGAAGGCATGCTAACTGTTCATTTGAAAAAATCTGAAAAAGAAGCCCCTAAGAATATCCGTGTAGAAATTGCGGCTTAATTAGCCGACCTCCCCGCTTTATGCGGGGATTTTTACTATCAGCTCATTGCAGTATCAATAGGCATAAAATAATGAACAATTCTCCTAGCGTATTCGACTCACCTTTTACAGAAGAAGTCGAAGCCGGCAAAACTTACCACTGGTGTGCCTGTGGTCAAAGCCAAAAACAGCCTTTCTGTGATGGCTCACATGTGGGAACTCAATCTCTACCAATGGAATATATTAGTGATGCCAAGGAAACGATTTTTTTTTGTGGCTGCAAACAAACTACATCCGCTCCTATGTGTGATGGGAGTCATAATAAATGGTAATGAGTCAGCTAAATTGTTGGTTTATCCAATTGCGTTGTTAACTTTAAATAACTGAAGGACAAATTAATGCCAAACGATAAAGACTAGCAGCGTCGTTCCCGGTGTTTTCAAGCTAGTAGGCACTATTTTCTCAATGGTTAACCCAAGGCTTTCATCTCAATATTTTCTACCTTGTCTGGGTTCAGCATG